>JAJPHF010000153.1 GCA_021325365.1 Pseudomonadota bacterium | reverse complement strand
AGCCCCGGCCGGCCCTGCTCGTCGCGGAACAGCACCAGGTCCTCGCCGAGAACCCGCACCGGCAGCGGCGCCCCGCCGGGCGGCAGCTCCTCGGCCAGCGCGACCGGTTGCCAGTAGCGCCGCAGCAGGTCGCCCCCCGGCGTGCCGGGCCCGATCCGCGTCAAGAGGGCGTTCTGCTCCTTGCTCAGCATCGTCGTCACTCCTCCTGGGCATCGCGCGGGACGCGCGCCCGGCCGGCACCGTGCGGGACGCGGGCCACCGGCCAGCGTGTGGCGAAGAGTATAGACCCGCGGCCCATCATCCGCCCAGGCGACGAACCGCCACGCCGGAGGCGGCACGATGGTGGCGGCGCGTGGCAACATAGCCCCCGACCGCATCCAGGGATGGGCCCGCGGGTGCGTAAGTTTATCCGAGGAACGGTCAAACGATGCTCCTTGACCGGATGGTTAAGTGCTAGGCCGGGCGCGGGATTCAGCGTGCTCCTCGGGCGCGGAAGGTCGCATCGTTTACCCCGTACGATACTCCCCCGGGGCTCCGCCGTGGGCCGGGCCGGCGGGGCGGGGTGCCCCGGGCCGGGCGCGGGCGGCGGGCGCGGGAGGAGGCGTGTACGGGCAGGGACGGCGACCACGTCACGCGAGCTAGCAGGCGCTCTCCGGCGCGCCTCGCAGCCTCTCTACTACAGATGCATTTGCGGGAGGCGGTTGTCCGGTGTGGCATCGCACTGGATAGCCGCGCCTGAGATGGGCCACGGTTTCGGGCGGCGAACTCGACGCCAACCGATCCGGGGCGTCGGGCGCTCCAGTCCCACGGCTTGGGCGCGGTGCCAGAAGCGCGGCTGTAAGGCTTAGCGTTCGGGCGAGGGCGCGGCGGGGCGAGGCGGGGCGGCGCGCTCGTCGTCACGCCGGTGTCGGCTCACAAATCGCCGAACGTCATGGCGCGCAGTGGCTTACCGACGAGCGCCAGGAAGGTGTCGGCGCCGGCCTCGTGGGCGCGCTGGGTCTGCGGCGAGTGGTCGTGTAGCCAGAGGTCGAGTAGGCGGGCGTCGGTACCCACTTGTGTGGCGACTGGACCAGTCCCTTCGTAATGCACGATTGCGTGCGACGTGCTCGTATCCTCAGCGCGCCATGGTCAGTGCGAGGTAGGCTAGCCACAACGCGCCGCAGAGCGCGAAGATTCCGATCAGCCAGGCGGTCCACAAACACAGCCGGCTGCTCACCCACCACTCCATCAGGGGGTTGCAGTAGATCGGGCCAAGGACCGGGATTCGGCGCATGCGCTCCATGCTCTTAATCGCCTCTGCTTGCGCCCGGCGGCCCAGTACCAGGCAATAGAGCCCGACAGCGGCAAAGGCCGCCGCAACAGCTAGAGCCGCCATACTGCCGCGATGCATGCGCGTTGTCCTCGCGAACGCAAGGTTATCGGCCTCGGTTTCTAGGGCGCCGAGCACGGCCGCGACATGCTGCCAGAAGGGAGCACAGGCCGGACAGGCGTCTTCGGGGGCATGCCGAAAGCCTCCGACACTCGCCAGGCCCGCGACGACGGCGGCCAAGAAGGCGCTGTTCACGCTGCGCGGCTACGCACGACGTGGGCTGCGGCGGTGCTTAGGCGGCCAGAAGCGGCGGAGTAGAGGGAGCGCGGCCGAGTGGAACGCGGGCCGGCCGCGAATCAGGCAGGGCTGCTCCGGGAGCAGTGGGTGACTCGGCCCGGGTCACCACGCGAGAATCGGAGACGACAGTGGGCGCCTGCGGCGACAGTGTGTAGGGTGTGACGCCCACGCGCTGAAACGACAGGGCACGCTGTAGGGTCAGAGACTAACGACGCCGACCCGGACCGAGTCACCACCATCATACACTGCCCCCGCCAGGCGCGACAAGCGCGGGCCGGGGTATACGCCCCCGGCGGCCCATTGGGCACCTCAGGGCCAGCGCCAGGCAGGGCATGCACTGTGCATCCGGGTGGCCGGTGGACCTACGGCATAGCGGTGCCTGCCACGGCGCCGACGTGCGAGACACCCGCCCCCGTGCCGCGGCCGTGGTGGGCATTCTGGCGGCGCTAGGACCGCGGCACGGGGACGTGCCAGACAACGGTACAGGGCCGCCAGGGCCGCGCCAGCCTAGGCCTCGCGGGCGAGCAGGGTGTCTAGCTCGGCGTCGGTCAGGTAGTCGCCACGGGCCATCGCCTCGGCCGACGCGGCAATCATTGCCGCTTCCTTTGCGGAGAGCGGCACGGGGTCTACGGCCAGCTCGCCACGGCGCTGAGCACGGCGCTCGCGCTGGCGGTCGGTCAGCCCGGCCCGGTGGGTGGGGCAGTAGGCGCATGCCCGGCAGCGCGGCGAGCAATAGCGCCGCTTGTAGCGCCCGGCCGTGGTGGCAATGACTTCCTGGCCACACTCGGCGCACTGGATCGGCCCGACCACCCGACGCGCCGCGGCGAGGCCGCGACCCAGCTCGCTCAGGTGCGCACGGGCAGCCCCGCGCTTGCAGCCGCCCGATGGGCGATTGGCTGCTCAAGTCAAATGGGTTGGGCCTGCGGCCCTTCGTGCGGCGGGAGCGTTTAGCGCTCGGGCGAGGGCGCGGCGGCCCCGGTGGCGAGCAGGACCGGCGGAATGGCGGCCAGGCGCGCGGCGAGGGCGAGAGCGCCGAGGAGGGCGCCGGTGATGAGGCCGACGACGCCGGGCCAGCCGAGGCCGCTCCAGAAGAGGCCGCCGACCGGGCCGGCCACGCTGGAGCCCATGTAGTAGAAGAACAGGTACAGCGCCGAGGCCTGCGCGCGATGCGTGAGCGCGCGCCGCCCCACCCAGCTACTGGCGATGGAGTGAGCGGCGAAGAAGCCGAACGTGAACACGACCACGCCGGCGATCTTCAGCGGCAGGCTCGCGGCGAGGGTCAGCGCCGCGCCGGCGAGCATGATGGCGGCCCCCGTCCACAGGACCTTGCGCCGCCCCACACGGTCGGCCCAGCGGCCCATCACCGTCGAGCTGAACGCGCCCGCCAGGTAGCTCAGGAACACCCAGCCGATGGCGGCCTGGCTGAGGGAGTATGGGGGCGCCATGAGCTGGTAGCCGAGGTAGTTGTAGAGCGTGACGAAGCCGCCCATCAGCAGGAAGCCGATGGCGTAGAGGCAGCGCAGCCCCGGGTCGCGCAGCGGCACGGCGAGCGCGCCGAGCAGGCCCCGCCCGACGAACGGCCGCGCCGCGAAGTGCGCCGAGGGCGGCAGCAGGCGCCAGAAGGCGAGGCCGCCGAGGAGCCCGGCCGCGCCCAGCACGCCGAGCGCGCCGCGCCAGCCGGCCACGTCGGCGATGAGGCCCACCGTCAGGCGCCCGCTCATGCCGCCGAGCACGTTGCCGCTGATGAAGATGCCCATCGCCAGGCCGAGGCCGTGCGGCGCGATCTCCTCGGCCACGTAGGTCATGGCGATGGCCGAGAAGCCGGCCAGCGCCACGCCTTGCAGCGTCCTTAGCGCGAGCAGTGTGTGAAAGTCGGGACTGAACGCGGTAAGTAGCGCGAGCGTGCCCGAGGCGACGAGGGAGGCCGCCATGACGGGCTTGCGGCCCCAGGTGTCGGAGAGCGACGCGGCCAGCAGCATGGTGACCGCTAGCGTCGCCGTGGTGAGCGAGACCG
Organism: Pseudomonadota bacterium; assembly: GCA_021325365.1. Next base: position 28,221 of record JAJPHF010000153.1, on the reverse strand, counting down.
ACAGGCTGGCGAGGGCGGGCGCCACGCCGAACTCGGCGGTGAGCGCCGGCAGCACGGGTTGTGTCGAGTAGAGACAGGCGAACGTGACCCAGCCGCCGAGGAACAGCGCCAGGTTCGCGCGCCAGTACGCCGCCGACCCTTGCTCTAGATACGCCGTCGCGCTCGCCACCGGCTCTCCTCGCCACGTCGCCCCTAGCTCGCCTCGCGGCGTCAGGAGTATGGTACCCTCCCCTCGTGGGGAGCACGCGACCAGGAGCGGAGCGAGCAGGCATGCAAGCGACGGAGGGCGACGCGGCGCTGGCGCAGGTCCTGGGGCGGCGCGTGCTGGCGGCGACGAGCAGCCTGACCTACTTCGCGGTGACGCTGGAAGGAGGCCTGGGGCTCCTCGCCGAAGCCCGGGCGGGCGGCGCGGGGCCGACCGTCGCCGTCGCCGCCGTGCCGGCCGACGCGCTGCCGACGCTCGGGGATGCGGTGTGCGCCGTGGACTGGGGCTGGATCGTCGGCGCGATCATTCGCGGCGCCACCCTGGCCGACGACCGCCTGCGCCTCGACCTCGACCCCGCCGGCCCGCTCACCGTCTCCGCCGCCACCTGGCAGGAGGCGCCCTTCCTCGCCTTCCAGCCGTACAAGGCGCCGACTTGATCCGGCCCAAAGCGCGCCGCTCACCGGCCACGCGACGCTACCCCGGCCCCTCCGGCCGTATCACGCGCCGATTTGACCTGGTCCCGCTACTGGGGCCGGAGGTGGGCGGCGAGCCAACCGCTGCTGTCTAGCTCGCGCAGGAAACGGTCGTCGATCATCTCGGCCGGGCGCGTCGTGTGCGCCGCCGGCACGTCCATGTTGTCGAGCAGCGTCTGGATCGCCGCCTCCGAGAGCCACGGGTCCCACATCGGCGCGTACTCGCGGTACGCTAGCTCGGCCAGGTCGCGGTCGTCGAGCATCGCGCCGCGCATGACCGACCCGATGCCGGCGTCGGGATGGTCGCGGGCGTACTGAAGTCCCTCGACGTAGGCCATTATGACGCGGCGCACGAAGTCCGGGTCGCGCTCGACCAGGCCCCGCGTCGTGGCGATCTGGGGGCCGAGAATGGGCACGTTCAGGCCGCGCATGTCGAGCAAGAGCCGGCCGCCCTCCGCCAGCGTGTACTCGGCCTGGGGGCTGCTCACGGCGATCGCCTGGACCACTCCGGTCAGCAGCCCGGTGACGGTCGCCGGCGTGTCGCGCAGGTAGGTGAACGTCACGTCGCGGTCGGCCTCCAGGCCGTAGCGGCGCAACACCTCGATCATGGCGACGGAGGGGCTGGCGCCGGGCGTGGTCAGCCCCACGGACTTGCCGCGCAGGTCGTCCACGCGCTGGATGTCCGGCTGCACAATGACCCGGTAGGGGGCCTTATTCGAGTTGCCGGCCACGAACACCAGGTCGGTCGCGCCGCCGACCCAGGCGCTGACCACACTGCCGCCCGCGGCCGCGATGGGGGCGCTGCCGGCGCTGAGCGCCTGGGCGGCGGTGGCTGGCGGCAACTGCACGAGCCTAGGCGCCAGCCCGTAGCGCTGGAAGATCCCCTGCTCGTCGGCGATCCAGAACGGCACCATCGACGCCGCGGTCGAAACGAGCGGCATGTCGAACTGGCGCGGCGCCGGCGGCGTCGCGGTGCTGGCCGCTGCCGCGGCCGCCTCGGACGGTGCGGGCGAGGCGGCCGCTCCGCGCTGGGCCGCGCCCTGGGCGCCGCTGGACCGGCTCGACGGCGCACCGCACGCCAGACTCCCGGCCACGACGAGCAGCGCGCCGAGTACGCCGCCGAGCAGCTGACCGCGCATGTAGGCTTCCGTTTCCGCCGACGATTGCCCGCGAGGCGGCTGGTTGGCCGCGCCGCGAGTGTCCTGCGCGCATCCCATGGCGGTTTGCAGCTTGGGCTAGCGGTCTGCTACCGCCGGGGTTGCGGCCCGACGGCCGCGGGCGGGCATGAAACCCGCCCCTACGTCGGCCTGCCTAGCCTATACGATCTGCGAGGCCTCTGGCCGCTGGCGCGGGCAGCAGAGGTACCCATCGTCACCCGGGTCGCTTCCACGCTCTGAACGGCGCCATAGGACAAAGGGTACTGTCTACTCTTGGGCCGGCAGGAACTTCGGCAGGGTGAACTCGTCGGTCACGTCGTCCCACACCACCTCGACGCGCATGCCGATGCGGACCGCTTTGGGATCGACGTTCACGATGTTGGTGTTCATGCGCACGCCCTCGTCTAGCTCGACGATGGCGAGGACGTAGGGCACGTCGTCGGCAAAGCCCGGGTGGGCCGGCTGGTAGGAGATGGTGTGCGCGTAAACCCAGCCCTTGCCGGTGGACTCGACCCACTCCAGGGTGCCGATGCCGAAGCACTCCGGCCCCGGGCACACGTCGCGCGGATAGAAGACGCGGGTGCCGCAGATCCGGCAGCGCTGGTAGAGCAGGCGGTGCTCCTTCGCCGCGTCCCAGAAGGGGCGGCTCACCGCGCTGGGGGTCGGGAGCGGCTTCTTGTACTCGTTCGCGGCGGTCATCAGTCATGCTCCTCGAGCGGTTTGCCGAACTAATGATCCCGGCGGCGCGGGCCGGGCGGCGGGGGACGAGTCCCCGCCCTACCTCACCTTTAGCGCGAGAGACGACAGCACCGACTCCAGCCGGGCGGCGGGGGACGAGCCCCCGCCCTACCTGGCGCGGCTCGGCCTCCCGGAAGCCGTTTGTAAGTTAAGTCGCTGGTTGGTACGGACGTTTGGTGAGGCCCAGCGTCCATCCTCCTCTCGGTCGGATGCTTAGAGGGTGGCGTCGGTGCCGAGCAGCATGGCGGACTGCTGCGAGAAGGAGCCGCCGGAGCCGGTCACGTAGATCAGGTCGGTGGGGCCGGGCACCTGGTGCTCGCCCGCGGCGCGGCGAATCTGGCGCACGGCCTCGGTGACCTGCGCGCAGCCCCCGGCCGTCGAGGCCTGGCCGCAGGAAAGCTGGCCGCCGTGCGTGTTGGTCGGACGGTCGCCCTTGAACGTCAGGTCGTGCGCCTGGATCCAGTCGCCGCCCTCCCCCTTCTGGCAGAAGCCCGAGTCCTCCAGCTCACAGATGACGGTGATGGTGAACGAGTCGTACAGCTCCATCACCTGCACGTCCTTCGGCCCGTAGCCCGCCATCGCAAACGCCTTCTTCGCGGCGCGGCCGACCGGGGCAATGGTGATCTCGCCGAGGTGCGTCAGGTTGCTGCGGGGGATGCCCAGGCCGCCGCCCAGGATGTAGGCGGGCTGGTGGCGCATGCCGCGCGCGATGTCGGCGCGCGTGACGATGAACGCGGCGCCGCCGGCGCACGGCATGACGCACTCCAGCAGGTGCAGCGGGTCGGCGACGATGCGCGAGTTGACCACGTCCTCGACCGTGAGCGGCGTGTCGTGGAAGTAGGCCAGGGGGTTGTGGTTCGCGTTGTAGCGGAAGTCCACCGAGATCTTGGCGCGCTTCTCGACGGTCGTGCCGTACAGCGCCTCGTGGCGCTGGGCGATCATGGCGTACCAGCCGTTGGCGCCCTGGGTCGGGCCGAATGGCACCTGGAACTCGGTCGTGGCGGTGTCGGTCTGCGGCGAGCCCCGCGCCCGGCGAGCGGCCGGGTCGATCGCCGTGCCCATGCCGCAGAGCACGAACGTCGCCAGGCCGGCGTTGACGTAAGCGGCAGCCTGGAGCGCCATGACGACGGCCGCGGCGCCCTGGGCGTCGCAGCCGGTCGCCCAGGTGGGGAAGATGCCCATGTGCTCGGCCATCTTGGTGCAGTAGCCCGAGCCAGCCGGGCCCATCCCCTCGTCCACGACCATCCCGTCGATGTCGCGCTTGGTCAGGCCGGCGTCCTGGATCGCCAGGTAGGCGGCCTCGGCCAGCAGGCTCATGGCGTCGCGGCCGGGCCGGGTGCGCTCCGGCTTCAGCTCGCCGATGCCCACGATGGCGGCGGCTCCGCGTAGCGTGTCTGGCATGCTCGCTCCCTCCTGCGGCAGACGCGCGCGTCCCCGCGGACGCCGCGCTGCCGGCTCGCGCGCCGGGTCAGTCGGGCACGCGGCCGATCTCGCCCAGCACCTCGTCCACCAATTCCAGGCCGATCAGGTCGTCGATCGCCGCCTCGGACACCGGCTCCGGGATGAACCCTTGCTCGCGGAACCAGCGATAGGCGTCGCGCACACCGTCCACGTTGAAGCGCCCGTTGGGGTTGAGGCCGACGGGCACCATGTCGTGGACCGTGGCGGCGTCGATATGCGTGTAGCGGCTCAGGATGTCGTCGATCTGCGCGCGGTCGGCGTCGCTGGTGCGACCCGCCACCGCGTTGTCGTAGTGGCGCACGGCCCGCACGTAGCCGCGCACCAGCGCCTTGGCGACGGCGCGGTTCGCATAGAACGCCGGGGCGAAGCCCACCTGGGCGATTGGGAAGTCGGGGTACATCTCGTCCAGCCCCATCACCCGCACGGCGCTGCCCTGGCGGAGCACCCGGTTCAAGAACGGTTCGACGATCATCGCGCCGTCCACGGAGCCGTTCGCCAACGCCGACACCATGTCGGGGAAGGGGATCGGCTCGATCACGAGGTCGTCGATGGACGCGCCGGCGCGCTCCATCCCGACCGCCATCGGCATCGCGTTGGTCGTCGCCTTGCCGGGCGGCGTGAACGCCATGTGCAAGCCCCGCAGGTCGGTCAGGCTGTGGCCGCGGCCACCGTCGTATACGTCCTTGCGGATCACCAGCGCGGTGTAGCCGGCGCCGGGCCGCGCGCTCCCCTTGTCCATGACGAGCTTCAGCTTGACGCCGCGGGCGAGCGCGTTCCAGGTCGCGGGGTTCGGGCCGATGCCCCCCACCTCGACCTGGGCGGTCGCGAGCGACGGGATCATCTCGGAGGCGTCGGCGAAGTTCACCAGCTCGGCGTCGACTCCCTCTTGCTGGTAGTAGCCGCGCTCGATGGCGATGTAGTGGCCGACGTCGGTCGAGGCGAACTGGCTGGCGACGCGCACGTGGGTGGCGGCCGGGGGCGCCGTCGGCGCGGACGGCGCCGGGCTCGCCGCGGCGGGCGCGCTGGCCGTGGGCGCGGGGCCGGCTGTCGCGGCCGGCGGCGCGGGCGCGGCCGCTGGCGCGCAGGCGGCCGCCAGGACTAGGCCCCCGAGCAACAGGTTGCGGGCACGGCGCGCGCCGGCCATCCGCTCCTCCTCGTCGGCTGGCGTCGGCCGTCCGCGGCGCCGGCGCTACACGGCGGTTCGCGGCGGCCGGCCAGCCTCGCCTATTTCCCGTAGAGCTGCTCGATGAAACCCTCGCGCTCGATCTCGGCGAGCGCCCGGGTGTCGGCCAGCTGGTCGGCCGTCATGCCCTGGGCGCGCGGGTCGGTCGTCGCGATCTCGTCCAGATGGGTCTGTAGCGCGGTCATCGACGGGTACGGCACGCGCTTGAAGACCGTACGCAGGTACGAGAGCGTGTCCCTCAGCACGTCCGGATCGTCGACCTTGGTGTACTTCGCCAGCGCGGCGAGCGCCAGCGCATCGTCTTCCATCGTCAGCTTGATGCCCTCGACGATCGCGCGCGTGACGCGGCGCAGCGCCTCGGGGTGCTGGTCGATGTACGGCTCCAGGGCGCTCAGCGTGTCGGTCTGGTAGCCGACGTCCATCTGGCCGAGATCGCCGAGCACGCGGAACCCGAGGCGCTGGGCGCGCACGTTGGTCGGCGGCGAGAACACGCCGCCCACCACCGCGCCCTGCTGCATCGCGGCCAGGATCTCCGCGACGCCGCCCAGCTGGACGTACTGCACGCTGTTGTCGGGGTCGAGGCCCCACTTCTTGAGCGCCAGCCGCGCGGCCACGTGCGGCTGGCCGCCAAAGCGCGAGATGCCGATCGCCTGGCCGCGAAGCTGCTCCGGGCTCGTGATGCTGGGATCGACCATGAACAGCGCGGCGATGCCCTGGTTCCAGGCGAGCGCGATGCGCACGGGCGCACCGCCGACGAGCGCCGCGGCCGACTCGGGCGCGGACGAGAGCACGAGCTGCACCTCGCCCGCCAGCAGGCTCTGCATGGTCGTGGTGCCGCTGGAGGCGTAGGTCAGCTCCACGTCAACGCCGTGCTTGGCGAACAGTCCCGCCTCGGTCGTCACCCATAGGGGCAGAAAGTCGCCGCTGATCGACGAGTAGGCGATTGTCACCTTCTCGGGCAGCGGCGCGAGCGTCGGCTGGCCAGTGGCCGGCGCGGGCGCCGCGCCGGCGGCCGCCGGGGGCGCCGGCGGCGCGGGGGCGGTCGGCCGCGTGCCGGACCCGGCGGCGCACGCCGCGGTGAGGAGCGCGGCCAGCAACGCTATCCATTTCATCGCTCAGCCCTCATCTCGACGGCCGCGCCGTCGGGGCAGCCGCCGCGCCCCGACGGCGCACTCACTCCTCGGGTCGCCGCCACGAATACTGGGGCTGCCAGCCTAGCAGCGCCTTCGCCCGCGCGGTGTTCGTCGCCGGGCGGCTGCCGGTGAGGTCGTGCGCCAGGTCGCCGATGGCGGGTAGCAGGCGCGGGAACAGCTCGCAGAGCGGCTCGGCCACGCGGCTGTCGTCGGCGCAGACGTGGAGCACGTGGTGGCCCCGGATGGGGCGCTCGACAGCCAGCCGGAACGCCGCCGCCAGGTCGCGGACGTCCACGTAGTTGCACAGCACGAAGCGGTCGGGGGGCCGGCCGCCCTGGCGCCGCAGCGCGGCCAGCGCCTCGGGCGTCACGATCCACGGCGGGCGGAGGGCGACCGTCTCCATGTCGCACTTGGCGGTGTACGAGCGCGCGATCGCCTCGCCGATCTGCTTCGACAGCCCGTAGCTGTCCTGCGGGCGCACGGGATGGTCCTCGTCCACGGGCAGGTAGTCGGGCAGGAACGGTCGCTCGGCGTAGTCCCAGCCCATGATCGACTCGCTGCTCGCCAGCACCACGCGGCGGATGCCCAGCCGCCAGGCGGCCTCGTGAACGTTGAAGGTGCCGAGCGCGTTCGTGCGCAGTACCACGTCGTTCGTCGCGATGCCGTGCTTGCGGACGGCGGCCAGGTGGATGACGGCGTCGGCCCCGGCCAGCGCCTGGAACACCTGGCCCAGGTCCAGCACGTCGCCAGGCAGGTAGCGCACCGGGCCGTCCTCGGGGCCGCGCACCGCGTCGAACACGGTGACCTGGTGTGGCTCGCGCCCGTCCCTGGCGTCGGTCAGCGCCCGCACCACGTACTGGCCCAGCTTGCCGAGCCCGCCCGTCACGACCACTCTCACGCAATCTCCCACCGATCCGCTGTGGCCGCCCGGGCTGCGGCCTGCGGGCCGCGGCCGGCACCCGACCCGCCCCTACGAGACTCCGGGGCCGTTCGCATCGGGGCGCCGGGGCTGCGGCCTGCGGGCCGCGGGCGGCCACGAGAGCCGCCCCTACAAGGCCACGTCCCTTGCGGCTGCTGGGTTAAGCGTCCGGCCGCAGCGCCGTGGCGAGCGGACGCGTGTCGGCCGCCGCGCCGGGGCACGGCACGTCCTGGGCGCGGGCCGACTCCTCGCAGTACTTGCGCCAGGCGGTGATCGAGGCGTCGGGCCGGTACAGCCGCTCGGGCGGCGTGTCCATCAGGCCGACCATCCACTCGTCCTGCCCGTAGAACTGCCCGTGGTGCAGCCAGCGCACCCACAGCCGGTAGCGCACGCGCGCCCACAGCGCGGCCAGGCCGCTGGCGCGGGTCACCGAGAGCAGCACGGCCAGGTGGTGGTCCGCGTCCACCGGCACCCAGATCTGGTAGTCGGTGCCGTCGGGCTGCTCGCTCATCAGGGTGGCGGGCAAGCGGATGCCGAGCCGGTGGTAGATGCCCTTGCCGCTGCGGAAGCGGCGCCACTGGCGCGGCGGCCAGCGGCCGATGCGCGGATACTCGTCCTCGAAGACGACGCCGTCGCGCACGCGCCACATCCACTTGCCGTCGTCGCTCGGCACCAGGCGCACGCCCTTCGTCCAGGCCGGCATCTGGCGGAAGAAGGTCCACAGTGCGTCGCGGTGCAGGTAGCGCGAGTGGCCCTCGTCGATGCCGTTCTCGGCCGCGTAGCGCCAGTTGCCCGGGCGCGCGAAGATGACGCCCTGCACGAGCGCCCGGGGATCGAGCAGGTCCTCGGGCACGTCCTCCTCGACCGGGACGGGCGGCGCGTCGCCGACCCACACCCAGAGCAGCCCGCCGCGCTCCGCGACGGGATAGGTCGCGACCCGCACGCTCGCCTTGCCGCAGATCGGCGAGTCCGGACCATCGGTGAGCGCCGCGACCAGCTCGCCGCTGGCGAGGTCGTAGGTCCAGCCGTGGTAGGCGCAGGTGAGCAGCCCGGGGAAGACACAGCGCCCGGCCGACAGCGGCACGCCGCGGTGCGGGCAGCGGTCGTGGAGCGCGTAGGCGCGGCCCCCGTCGCGCACCAGCACCAGGCGCTCGCCGCACACCGTCACGGCCCGCGGCCGCCGCCCGAGCTGGCGCGCGAACAGGACAGGGTACCAGTAGTTGCGGAAGCCGAGCACGGCGGCGTCGTAGCGAGGCCACTGGCCGCGCACCTGCTCGCGGCTGGCCGACTGGGCTGCTTCCGTCATGGCGCCCTCCGCTCCCCGCCTCGCCCGCACCGCCGGTCCACGGTCGCCGGGATGCTGCCGACGGCCCCAGGGCCCGGCGCCGGCCATCCCACGCCGCGACGCGCCGGACGGCCGGGGGGCGGCTCGCGCGGCCCGATCGGCGGCGGACCGCGGGTGGTGGACTGGCCGCAGTATAGGCCGACGCCGAGAGCGGGTCAAGACGCGACGCGGGTGCCGGCGGTCTCTGCGCCCACGCGCCGCCTATCGGGGCCAAGGCGCGGCGCGGTATTCTGATGACGGTGTGATCATCCGTGATGACCGCGGGCCACGAGGAGAGTATCGATGCAGCGCGCTTTGATCGCGCCCATGCTGGCGACGGCCATCGCAACCGCGGCGCTGACCTGGAGTGTGGCGAGCCTGCGCCTGCCGGCCGAGGGGCAGGCAGCGCCGCTGCCGCAAGCTACCGCCCCGGTGGTGCGGACGCAGGCGTTCGAGCTGGTGGACGACGCCGGCACGGTGCGCGCGCGCATGGGCGTGGCGCCGTCGGGAAGCGTCTCGCTCGCGCTCCTCGACGCGAACGGCCAGCCGCGCGCCGACATCGGCATCGACGCCGCCGACAGCGCCGGTATCTCCGTATGGGACGCCGCCGGGCAGGTGCGCGCGGGCATCGGCGTGCCGGCGGATGGGACGCCCACGATCCAGGTCCGGGACGCGACCGGCAAGATCGTCTGGAGCGCCCCGTAGAGGCAGCATGACCGCGCGCGGCGGGGGCCGCCAGGCGCGTCAGGGAGCGCGACGAGGGAGGCACTACCATGGCGCTATCGATGGAGCTGCTGGCGCTGGGCGAGCAGGTGGGCGCCCGGCTGCAAGCGCGGCAGGAGACGGTGGCGGTCGCCGAATCGGCCGCAGGCGGGCTGATCGCGGCGGCGCTCCTCGCGGTGCCGGGCGCCTCGGCCTATTTTCAGGGCGGCGCGGTCGTCTACACGCGCGACGCCAAGGTGGCGCTGCTGCACCTCGCCGTGGGGGCCGTGACCGACCCCCGACCGTCCACGGAGGCCCACGCGCAGGTGCTCGCCCGCGGCGTCCGCGCGGCGCTGGGCGCTACCTGGGGCCTCGGCGAGACCGGCGCCGCGGGGCCGACCGGCAATCGCTACGGCGACGCGGCAGGGCACGGCTGCTTCGCCGTCGCCGGGCCGGTCGAGGAGGCGGATACGCTAGAGACGGGGATCGCCGACCGCCGCGCGAACATGGAGGCGTTCGCCAGCGGCGCGCTGCGGCTGCTCCTGAATGCGCTCGGGCAGGCGGCCTAGCGGCGGGGCCAGCCGGGCGCGCTCAGCGGGGCCGATCGCGCTCCACACGCTCAACCGCCGCGCACACGGCTACGTGGCCCCCGCCGCCCGGGCAAGGATCGCCTCGCGGCCGTATTCGGGCAGAGTCTGGCCGGCGGCCCGGGCGGCCCGCGCGACCTGCTCGAACTCCGCCGCCGTGAGCCGGATCGTCACGTAGCTGTAGGGATGAGGCGCGGACGGTACAGCCGCATCCGCGTCCCGTTCGGGCTCGCCGGGATGATCGCCACTCATGTTCGCCCTTCTGCTTGCCCAGGCCGCGCCCTGGCACGCCGCGGCCGCCAGCCACAACCATATCATCGGCGGCAGCGCGCTAACATTAAGCGAGGCTGGCAAGCGCTGCCGCGCCTCCCCCTCGACATTACGGCCAGGAGAGCGAGCGCCCGATGGGAACGACCGATCAAGGCTATCTGCGCTACCCCACGCTGCACGGCGACCGGGTGGTTTTCGCCTGCGAGGACGATCTGTGGCTGGTGGCGGACACGGGTGGCCGCGCCTGGCGGCTGACGGCCGGCGTGGGCGAGGCCAGCCATCCCCGGCTCGCGCCCGACGGCCGGCACCTGGCGTTCATCGGCCGCGAGGAGGAGGCAGCGGAGGTCTACGTCATGCCGGCAGCCGGCGGCCCGGCGCGGCGCCTAACCTACCAGGGCGCGCCGAGCGTGCTCTGCGCCGTGGTCGGCTGGACGCCGGACGGCCGCGAGATCCTGTACACCAGCAGCGCCGAGCGCCCCTTCCGCCGCGACCAGTGGCTCCACGCCGTCGCGCCCGACGCTCCGTGGCCGCGTCGCCTGCCGCTCGGCCCCGCCACGGCCATCGCCCACGGCCCCGGCGGCGCCGTCGTGCTCGGCCGCAACACGGGCGACCTGGCGCGCTGGAAGCGCTACCGTGGCGGCACGGCAGGCGATCTCTGGATCGACGCGACGGGCACCGCCACGTTCACCCGCCTCATCGCGCTGCCCGGCAACCTTGCTAGTCCATGCTGGGTCGGCGAGCGCATCTACTTCCTGTCGGACCACGAGGGCGTCGGCAACGTCTACTCCTGTCGGCCCGATGGCACGGACCTGCGGCGGCACACCGACCACGCCGACTACTACGCCCGCCACCTCGCCTCCGACGGCGCGCGGCTGGTCTACCAGGCGGGCGCGGACCTCTACTTGCTCGACCCAACGGCCCACGAGCCGCAGCGCCTCGCGGTCGAGCTGGGCAGCGGGCGCACGCAGCAGAACCGCCGCTTCGTCTCGGCCGCGAAGCACCTGCAGAGCGCCACGCTCAGCCCGGACGGCGCCCGACTGGCGATCACCACCCGCGGCAAGGCGTACACGCTGGCCCACTGGGACGGTCCCGTGCTGCAGCAGGGCGCCGCCGACGGCGTGCGCTACCGCCTGCTAACCTGGCTCGGCGATGGCCAGCGCCTGGTCGCCGTGGCGAGCGACGCCGCCAGCGACGAGCAGCTCGTCGTGCTGACCGCCGACGGCAGCGCGCCCGAGCGGCGGCTACCCCTCGACGTGGGCCGCGTGGAGCGCCTGGCGGTCGCACCGCACGCCGACCAGGTGGCGCTGACGAACCACCGCAACGAGCTGCTGCTGGTCGGCCTGGCCGCGGCCGAGCCGACGGCGCGGACGCTCGACCGCAGCAGCTTCGGGCCGCTCGGCGGCGCGGCCTGGTCACCCGACGGCCGCTGGCTGGCTTACGCCTACCCGACTACCCCCCAGACCACCGCCATTCGCCTCTGCGACACTGCGACGGGCGAGACGTTCGACGCGACGCGCCCGCTGCTGCGCGACAGCGCGCCCGCCTGGGACCCGGAGGGCAAGTACCTGTACTTCGTCGGCCAGCGCGACTTCGACCCCGTCTATGACGCCCTGCACTTCGACCTCGGTTTCCCGCGCGGCACACGGCCCTTCCTGCTCACCCTGCGCCGCGACCTGCCGTCGCCGTTCGAGCCGGCGCCGCGTCCCCCCGGCGAGCCGCCGTCTGCCGCCAAGAGCGAAGGCGCCGCGGCGGGCGAGGCGCTGCCGCCCACCGTGACGATCGACCGCGACGGCCTGGCCGGGCGGCTGCTCGCCTTCCCCGTGCCCGAGGGGCGTTACGAGCGCATCCAGGGCATTGCCGGCAAGGCGCTGTTCTCCGTCTCGCCCGTCGAGGGCAGCCGCCACCACGACTGGTTCAACCTCACCCCGCCGGCGAAGGCCGCGCTAGAGGTGTACGACTTCGCCACCCAGAAGCACGACCGCCTGGTGGACGGCATCACCGACTTCGCCGTGGGTCGCGACGACCAGACGCTGCTCTACCGGGCGGGCGAGCGGCTGCGCGTGCTGAAAGCCGGCGAGAAGCCGCCGGAGCCGAAGCCCGGCGCCGCGCCCGACGCGCCGGGCCGCGAGAGCGGCTGGATCGACCTGGAGCGCGTCCGCGTGGCGGTGCGGCCGGCCGCGGAGTGGGGACAGATGTTCCGCGAGGCCTGGCGCCTCCAGCGCGAGAACTTCTGGGTGGCGGACATGGCGGGGATCGATTGGGAGAGCGTGTACCGGCGCTACCAGCCGCTGGTGGAGCGCGTGGTCAGCCGCTCGGAGTTCTCGGACCTGCTCTGGGAGCTGCAGGGCGAGCTAGGCACCTCGCACGCCTACGAGATGGGCGGCGAGTACCGGCCGGGTCCCGAGTATCATCAGGGCTTCCTGGGCGCCGACTGGACGCGCGACGGGGCCACTGGCCGCTATCGCCTGGCGCACCTGGCCCAGGGCGACCCCTGGGACCCTGCCGCTAGCGCCCCGCTCGCGCGGGCGGGCGTGGACGCCGCCGAGGGCGACGCGCTGCTGGCGATCAACGGCCAGGCTGTCCGGGCCGACCTGCCGCCCGGGGCGCTGCTCGTCCACCAGGCCGAGCAGCAAGTGGCGCTCACGCTCCAGCGTGGCGACGCCCCGCCCCACACGGTCACGGTGAAGGCGCTCGCCGACGAGCGGCCGGCCCGCTACCGCGAGTGGGTGGACGCGAACCGCGAGCGCGTCCACGCGGCGACCGACGGCCGCGTGGGCTACGTGCACGTGCCCGACATGGGGCCGGACGGCTACGCCGAGTTCCACCGCGGCTACCTGGCGGAGTACGACCGCGAGGCGCTGCTCGTGGACGTGCGCTACAACGGCGGTGGCCACGTGTCGGGGCTGCTGCTGGAGAAGCTGGCGCGGCGCCGGCTGGGCTACGACTTCCCGCGCTGGGGCTCCCCCGAGCCGTACCCGCAGGAGTCGCCGCGCGGGCCGCTGGTGGCGCTCACCAACGAGCACGCCGGCTCGGACGGGGACATGTTCAGCCACGCCTTCAAGCTGCTGCGCCTGGGGCCGCTCGTCGGCAAGCGCACGTGGGGCGGCGTTATCGGCATCTGGCCGCGTCACCCGCTGGCCGACGGCACCGTGACGACGCAGCCCGAGTTCTCGTTCTTCTTCGACGACGTGGGCTGGGGCGTGGAGAACTACGGCACCGATCCCGATATCGAGGTCGAGAACGCGCCGCAAGACTACGCGCGCGGCGCCGATCCCCAGCTCGAGCGCGCGATCGCCGAGGCGCTGGCGCTGCTCGCCGCCCGGCCACCGCACGCGCCGCGCCCCACGCCGCCGCCCGGCCGCGCGCCCGCGCCCCTGCCCCCGCGCCCGCCCCGCATGCCCGGCGCCGGCGGCTAGCCGCCCACGAGGCTGCGAACGGTGATCGGGACGGCGGCGCCGACCACGGCGAGCGCCCACAGGGCGGGCGCCGCGCCGGGCTTCTGGTGCTGCGCCTCGGGCAGCAGGTGGCTCGCGCCAATCGCGATGAACACGCCCGCGAACACCCCCAGCAACGTCCCTAGCCCAGCGCCGGAGAGCACGACCACGCTGCTCAGCAATACGCCGACCGGCGGCGCGAGCGCGTCCAGCGCCAGCACCACGATGGCGGCGCGGCGGCCGCGGCCGCCCGCCAGCGCCAGCGTCACCACGTTCATGCCATCCGCGAAGTCATGAGCCAGTACGGCCAGCGCCACGATCAGCCCCACCTCGGCGCTCGCGTGGAAGCCCAGGCCAATCGCCAGGCCGTCGAGGGTGCTGTGGACGATCAGCCCCAGCGGGCCGACGACGCCGATCGGCGAGTCCGCCAGGGGCGCCTCGTCGGGGTGCCGGTGGGGCGCGTCCGGGTCCTCGTGCGCGGGGTGCTGGTGCTCCCAGCTCTGCCGGTGGACCAGCGCCTCGAGCGCCGAGAAGGCGAGAAAGCCCCCGACCGCCGCCACCCCGGCGACCGTCGCGCCGCCCTCGCCGCCGACCAGCTCGATCGCCTCGGGCAGCAGGTCGCCCAGCGCCGTGGCGACGAGCACGCCGCCGGCGAACGCCATGATCGGGTGCAGCCGATGGCGCAGGCGCAGGGCCATCATCCCGCCAAACAGCGTGGAGAAGAACGGCAAGATAGAGAGGACGGCGAGCACACGGCACCTCGGCGGTGAGATTCACGGTGGACAGAGCGGGGCGACAATGGCCGCGCGCCACGTCGCGTGAGAGAAACCCTCGCGCGGTTGCCTCCTGGCCCGTCCACTCGGCCCCAAGATGATATCCGGTATCAACACGGAATGCCAGCGGCGCTCTCGCAGAGCACGTTCCCCCCACTTCTAGCCAAGCGGGACCACGCGGCGAGCGCGACATGCTACAACAAGGGCACGGAGGCGGCGGCGCGGCGAGCCGCCGGCGCGCGGGAGGGGAGGCAGGCGATGAACGCGGGCTTGCGGGAAGCGCTCGATGCGCTGCGGCGCGCGGGGCAGCTCGACGAGGTGGCCGAAGAGATCGACCTGCGCTACGTGTCGCCGCTGGTGGCGCGCTCGCCCCACGCGATACTCTTCCGCCGCGTCCGCGGCTACGAGCACGGCCTGGTGAGCGGCCTGCTCTCCGACCGTCGCCGCCTGGGCATCTGCCTGGGCATGGAGGGCGCGGAGACGGTAGACCGGCTGCGCCAGGCGCTCGACCGCCCGATCGCCCCCGTGCTCGTGCCCGACAGCCCCGCGAAGGAGATTGTCCTGCGCGGCGGCGACGTGGACCTGAGCGCCCTGCCGATCCCGGTGATGGCCGAGCTAGACGGCGGGCCGTTCATCGCCTCCGCCGTGGTGATCGCCGAGCACCCGCGGTATGGTCGCAACGCGGGCATCTACCGGCTCATGCTGCGCAACCGCAACACCCTGGGCATCGACATCGTCTCGCCGAACAACCTGCGCGCGCTGTACCAGGAGGCGGCGGCGCGGGGCGAGCCGCTGCCTATCTCGATCGCCGTGGGCGCGGCGCCGGTCGAGCTGTTGGCGGCGACGTTCAAGGCGCCGCTGGAGCTGGACGAGGTGGGTATCGCGGGGGGGCTGCGCGGCGAACCGGTGGAGCTGGTGGCGGGCGAGTGCATCCCCGTGGCGGGGCTGGCGAACGCCGAGATCATCCTGGAGGGCGAGCTGCTACCGGATGGCTACGTGCATCCCGAGGGCGGCTACGGCGAGTTCACGCGGCTGATGGGCGGCGTCCATCGCAACCCGATCGTGCGGGTGCGGGCAATGACCATGCGGCGCGACGCGCTGTTCTACGCGCTCCAGATGCCCTGGGAGAACATCTACCTCAGCGCGCCGGTCTACGAGGCGGCGGCCTGGCGCGTGCTGCGCGAGGCGGGCGTACGGACAACTGCCGTGAACATCACGCCGGGCGGCTGCTGCCACTGGCACGTGGTCGCCGCGATCCGCAAGACGCCGGGCGACGGCAAGAACGCGCTCACGGCCCTGCTGTCGGTTGCCGACTTCAAGCACGCGATCGTGACCGACGACGACATCGACATCTACGATCCAGTCGAGGTGGAGTGGGCGGTGGCGACGCGCGTGCAGGCCGACAAGGACGTGCTGATAATCAGCGGCAGCCGCGGCAAGCCGCTCGACCCGTCGATCCCGCCCGGCGGCAACGCGGGCCTCACGGCCAAAATGGGTATCGACGCCACGATCCCCGACGAGGTGCCGCGCGCCCGCTACACGCGCATCACCTACCCTTTCCGCGAGCTGCTGGGCGCCGATGCGCCGCCCGCGCCGCCCTTCCCGGCGGCCGACGGCATCGCCGACACGGTGGGCGCGGCGGCCGCGCTGCGCGAGGCGCTGGCGGGCAGGCCGCTGTACTATGCGGAGCTACTGGCCCGCCTGCGCCATGTCGAGTGCCGCGCGCTGAACGCGGCGATCGGCGCCCTCGACCAGGCCGGCGACCTCAGCCGCGACGATCAGGGCCGGCTCCAGCTCGCTGGGGGCTAGCGCGCGTCAGTGGCCGCCGCCGAACTCCCGCTCGACGCGGTCGGCGTCGGCCATGCCGATGTCCTGGTACCAGCGGCGCGCGGCCGCGCCGTCGGGCAGCTGCTCGAACACCTCGTCGCCCACGCCCGTCTGCTTGATGGCTTGCAGCGCGGCGCGCATCGCCGCGGTGGCCGCCTGGCCGAGCGTGCCGGGCAGGCAGGCGATCTTGAAGCCGTAGTCGGCGTACTGGTAGGCCGTCACGCGCGGGCGGGGCGGCACGCCAACCAGCCCTCGGTGCAGGAGGCGCGGCAGCTGCTGCAGCTCTTCGACGGCCCGCACGCCCGGCCAGATGAGGTCGGCGCCAGCCTCCTCGTAGGCCAGGAGGCGCTCGATGAGCTGCTCGAACGGCTCGGCGTCACGGGCGTTGCTGCGGGCGATGATGAGGAAGTCGAGATCGGTGCGGGCGTCGAGCGCGGCCTTCAGCTTGCCGACCATCTCAGTCACCGGGATGGCGCCGTGGGGGATGTCCGGATTGCCGCCGGGGCGCTTGGGCGTGTAGTCGTCCTCCAGGTGGATGGCGCTCACGCCCGCGCGCTCGTAGGCGCGCACGGTGCGCTGCACGTTCAGCGCGTTGCCGTAGCCCGTCTCGGCATCGCCCACCACCGGCACGTCCGCGGCGCCCACGATCCGCTCGTGGACGGCGATCATCTCCGTGGCGGTGGTCAGCCCGACATCGGCGAAGCCCCACGAGCGCGCCACGCCGCTGCCCGACACGTGGACCGCTGGGAAGCCCGCCTCGGCGATGAGCATGGCGCTCAGTGGGTCGTAGGCGCTGGGCGCGACGACGATGCCCGGGCCCTGGGTTGCGGCGCGGAGCGCGCGCCGCCGCTCGCTGGCGGTTGCCATGGGCTCCCTCCTCATGTGCGGTCCGAGGGCCCTCGCCCCGCTAGGGTGCCAGGCCCTGGCGCCGACGGCTCTCCGCCGCCGAGACCCAGCCGGGCAACAACCGATCGACGATCGGCCGATTCTGCGCGACGAGGCGCTCCAGCTCGTGGTAACGCTCCAATTGCGCGGGCGTAAGCGCGCCGTCCGCGACGTAGCGCTTTAGCATGTCCAGTCGCTGCTCCTCCAACGGCCACTCGGCCCCGAAGAGACTCTGGTCCACGGGATCCCACTCGTCGATGGTACGCTCGTCCTCGGGCAGACCGGCCCATCGATCAATAGCGAGAGCGAGTAGCAAGTCAATATGCCGCCGCACTCGCGGCGCTACTTGAGCCATCGTTCGTCTCCGGGCAGACGAATCGTCTGTTCACTGCTGACCTGGTAACCCGAGACGATCGTACCACGGTCCGCCGAGTATACGACGTACAGCCACGGTAACGCCCCCTCCCCCTGGCGAGCAGTCGGCACCTGATTGGGCGCGAATATCCCCGCTACGCACCCGCCACGGGCGCGATAGAGAGCGAGGCGTGCTCGCGCGTCGGACGCAGCCTGTCGCAAATCGTCCAGGTATTGCTCCACCGTCGTATCGTCGGTCCACTGAGCGTCGCCCAGCGCCCGTTGAGCCAGATGCACGAGTATCGAGGGTTCGCGCGGCCCGAGCGGTCTGCCTCCCAGCAGGGCCCCGCGCAGCGCCGGGGGCACGGCGCGCGGCCGCGGATCGAACGGCGCCGCGGCGATCCGTCCGACGATCGCAACGACCTCGTCCACGGCGGCCGCCCGACCGGTGGCGAGCAGGGCGCGGATGAGGCGATCGGCTGGGTGCTGGCTGAGCCGCGCGGCAGGGTCGCTCAGCGCGCGCCCGCGGGGATGGCGGCCTCGGCCTGGGCGAGAATCTCCTCTTCCGAGAGCGAGAAGTCCATCGGCGCGTTGAACGGCTGTGGGTAGCGCCGGCCAGTGTCCCAGAACACCTCGACGGGGTTGCCGTCTGGATCGAAGAAGTACAGGCCGAGCGCGATGACGTGCGTCGTCTGGCGCTGAATCTTTACGCCCTCGGCGACGACGCGCTGGTAGTACTCGCGCAGGTCGGCGAGCGTCGGCACGCGGAAGCTGATCTGCTGCACGATGGCGGTGCCGGGCGGCGCCTCGCGGCCGGCCAGCAGCGCTAGCTCGTGGTGCTCGCTCTCGGGCTGAGCGGACAGAAAGACGAAGCGGTCGTTCTCGTCGGTCACCGTGAGCCCGAGCACGCGAGTATAGAAGTCCTTGGACGCTTGCAGGTCGCGCACGAAGATCCCGACGTGGCTCAGTCCCAGCACGCGCGGCATGGTTCCCTCCTTGCCTAGATCGAACGTAGTATCGCTACGCCGAGCTGCGCGCGACCCCCTGGCGGGCGCGGGCGGCCTGGCGCGACTTGGGCTTCGTGGCCTGCTCCTTCCAGCGGTCGGCCTGCTCCAATAACTCGCTAGCGCTCAGGCGCGCGGCCTCGCCCGCGCCGCCGAGCATGGCGGCGATCTCGTCCGTGCGCGCGTCGGCGGCGACGGCCTGCACAGCCGTTTCCGTGCGTCCCGCCGTCTCAGTCTTGGAGACGAGGAAGTGGTGGTCGCCGTAAGCGGCGAGCTGGGGCAGGTGCGTGACGCAGAGGATCTGGTGGCGCGTGGCCAGCTGCCACAGCTTCTCCCCGAGCACCTGGCCCAGCCGCCCGCCCACGCCCACGTCCACCTCGTCGAAGATCAGCGTGGGCCGCACGTCCACGCCGGCGAGAATGGTTTTCAGTGCGAGCAGGATGCGCGCCATCTCGCCGCCGCTCGCCACGCGCGCCAGCGGCCGCGGCTCCTCGCCGGCGTTGGCCGCCAGCAGGAACTCGACGCGGTCCGCGCCCGTGCGGTCGAAGGCGAGCGTGCGCCCGCCCACCGGCACGCCGTCCGCACTCTCATTCTCCGCGAAGGCCACCTCGAAGCGGGCGCCGGCCATGCGGAGATCGGCCAGCTCGCGCTCGACCGCCGCCGCCAGCGTGCCGGCGGCCGCGCGGCGCCGGGCGCTCAGCTCGGCCGCCCGCGCGCCGACCGCCGCCCGCAGCTCGCCCTCGCGCGCTTGCAGGTCGGCCACGTGCTGCTCGTGGTGCTCCAGCCGGTCCAGCTTGGCCCGCGCCTCGTCGGCGTAAGCCAGCGCGGCCTCCAGGCTGCCGCCGTACTTCCGTGCCAGCTCGCGCAGCGCGTGCAGGCGCTCCTCGACGGACTGGAGCAGCAGCGGGTCGCTCTCGATCTCCTCGGCGTAGCGGCGCAGCGCGCGGGCGCAGTCGTCCACCGCGGCCGCGGCGGCGTCGAGCGCGTCCCGCGCGGGCGCCGCCTGGGGGTCGATCGCGGCTAGCTCCCCGGCCGCGGCGGCGGCGGTGCCCAGCGCGTCGAGGGCGCCGGGCGTCTCGGCGTCGCCCCCCTCCAGCGCCGTGTAGGCGCCGAGCGCCAGGGCGCGGAGGCGCTCGGCGTTGCGCAGGCGGTCGCGCTGCTGCGCCAGCTCGGCGTCCTCGCCCGGCTGCGGCGCCACGCCCTCGATCTCCGCCACCTCGTGGCGCAACAGCGCCGCCTCGCGCGCCAGCCGCCGCTCCTCCGCATCGCTCTCGCGCAGCGCCGCACGCACGCGCTCCAGCTCGGCCACCAGACCCGCCACCTCGTCGCGCAGTCCGACCGTGCCGCCGTAGCGGTCGAGCAGGTACAGGTGCTCGCGCGTGCGGAGCAGCGACAGGTGCTCGGACTGGCCGTGGATGTCCACGAGGCGCCGACCGACCTCTTGGAGGACGCTGAGCAGCACCGGCCGGCCGTTCACGCGACAGAACGTACGGCCCGCGCGCGAGATCTCGCGGCTCAGGATCAGCGTCGTCTCGCCCTCGGGCAGGAGGTCGTACTCCGCGAGCAGGGCGGCGAGCGTCGGCCCCTCGGCGGCGTCGCCCGCCTCCGCGGGCAGCTCGAACACGCCCTCGATCACCGCCTGGTCGGCGCCCGCGCGCACCCAGTCGGCGCCCATGCGGCTGCCCATGAGCGCGCTCACGGCGTCCACGATGATCGACTTGCCGGCGCCGGTCTCGCCCGTGAGCACGTTCAGGCCCGGCGCCCAGCGCAGCGTTACCTGGTCGAGGATGGCGAAGTTACGGACGGAAAGCTCTAGCAGCACGGTCGTTCGTCTATCCGTTCGATCCAGCGCAGATAGCATCGGCTGGCAGCCATGCAGTAGGCTAGCATGGTTGCGGCCTGGCGTACCGCTACCGCAGCTTCTCGAGCAGGCCGCGGTAGAAGGCGGAGCGCCGGCCGCGCCGAGCGAAGCGCGTGTGCTCGTCGGCCACGCGCACCGTGACGCCTGGCCGTCGAGCAGCGGCAGGTCGATGTGGCCGTCGAGGCTCACGCTCGCCGTCTGCGGCGTGGACACGCGGATGGTGACCGCCACGTCGGGCGGCAGCACGATCCCGTTCGTGCCGTGGACGTGCGGCGCGATCGCCGTGACGACCAGGTTGGGCAGCTCGGGCATCAGGATCGGCCCGCCGGCGGCAAACGAGTAGGCGGTGGAGCCCGTAGCCGTCGCCACGATCACGCCGTCGGCGGTCCACTGCGCCAGCGCGGTGCCGTCGATCTCGACCACGGCGCGCACGGCGCGGCCGGCCGCGGCCCGGCCAACCACCACGTCGTTGAGCGCGACGAGCGGCCCCATCGCCTCCAGCGCGGTGGGGCTCGGCATCACGGCCGGCTGCTCCCACGGCGGCGATGGCGGGACGGGCAGGTGCGGCCCATCGGTCACCGGCGGCGGCAGCAGCCCGGCGCGCGCCATCGTCCGCACGTCCAGCCAGTAGTCCCCGGCCAGGTAGGGATCGAGGCTGGCGGGCAGCTCGTCGGGCAGCAGCTCGGCGAGGAAGCCCAGCCGCCCCATCTTCACGCCGACGATGGGCACGACGGTCGCCGCGAGCCAGCGCGCAACGCGCAACGTGGAGCCGTCGCCCCCGAAGGTGATGGCGAGCGTGAGCCCGTCCGTGGTCACCGAGGTGCCGAGGTCCCACGACGAGTACAGCTGGGCCGCGTGGCCGCGGCCGACGACATACTCGGCGCACTGCTCGGCGAGCGTCTGCGCGTCCGCGATGCCGGGCTGGTAGACGACCGCGACTCGCTCCACGCGTGACCCCCCCTCCCGGCCCCTCCCCCCATAGGGGGCGGGGAGCGGACATTAGCCGACTGCCGCGGCTTCGGCCAGGGCCGCGTCGATCAGCGAGCCGTAGTCGCCCGCCGCCGCGGCCCCGCGGCCGGGGACCGGCTCTTGCCGCACGAGGTACGCCAGGAACTCGACGTTGCCCGCCGGGCCTCGCAGCGGCGACGCCGTCAGCCCCCGGATAGCGTAGCCGTGCGCGGCTGCCCAGCTTAGCACCTCGCCGAGCACCGCGCGGTGGATCGCTGGGTCGCGCACGACGCCGCCACGCCCCACCTGGCCGCGCCCGGCCTCGAACTGTGGCTTCACCAGCGCGATCACCTCGCCCTCGGCACGCAGCAGCTGGCGCACCGGCTCCAGCACGAGCCGCAGCGAGATGAACGACAGGTCCAGCGTCGCCAGGTCCAGCGGCTCGGGCAGCGCCTGGAGCTGCCGCAGGTTGGTGCGCTCCATCACCACCACGCGCGGGTCCTGGCGCAGCCGCCAGTCGAGCTGGCCGTAACCCACGTCGACCGCGTACACGCGCCGTGCGCCGCGCTGCAACAAGCAGTCGGTGAAGCCGCCCGTCGAGGCACCCGCGTCAAGCGCCACGCGGTCCGCGACGTCGACGTCGAAGCGCGCCAGGGCATGCGCGAGCTTCTCGCCGCCGCGGCTCACGTAAGGCGGCGCGGCCCGCACCGCGAGCGCCGCCGCGTCCGGGACGAGCGCGCCCGGCTTCGCGGCCACTTGCCCATCCACGAGCACGTCGCCGGCCAGGATCAACGCCCGCGCCTGCTCGCGGCTAGCCGCCAGGCCGCGCTCCACCAGCGCCACGTCGAGCCGGGCGCGGCCCGCGGCCGAAGTGTTCGGTGCCGTGGAAGCCCCGCTTGCCGCGCCCCGAGTGCTGAGTCGCGACGGTGTCTTCTTCCTCATCCTTCGGCACTCAGCGCTCGTCGCTCGCCGGTAGTATAGCCGAGCCCCGGGTGGCCGCGACCGCGCCCGCCTGGCGCACCGTGTTACAATAGGGCTCCCGCGCCCGGCGGCGCGAGTCCCCGTGGAGAGAAGCCTATGGCCCCTCTGGGTCTGCTCGCGGGCGTGAGCATTCTGCTAGCCATGATCGCCTGGCGCGCTCGCGCCTTCTTCGCCGCTCTGGAGCGCGTGGCCGACGAGGGCAGCCCGACGGCGTTGCCGGAGCCCCTCGTCTCGGTCGTCATCCCAGTGCGCAACGAGGCGGCGAACGTCGAGCGCTGTCTGCGCTCCGTCTTCGCGCAGCGCCACCGCGCCCTGCAGATCGTCGTCGTCGACGACAACTCGACCGACGCGACGCCGGCCATCCTGACCCGGCTCGCCGCCCGCGAGCCGCGCCTGTGCGTGATCCCGGGCCAGCCGCTCCCCCGGGGCTGGACGGGCAAGAACTTCGCGCTGGCACAGGCCGCGCCGCACCTGGAAGGCGAATGGGTGCTGTTTCTCGACGCCGATACGTGGCTGGAGCCGGGCGCGGTGGGCGCGGCCCTGGCGCACGCGGAGGACCGCGGGCTGGGCCTGGTCTCGCTGGTGCCCCGCCAGCGGCTGTCGAGCTTCTGGGAGCGGGTGATCCAGCCGGTTGTGTTGCTCGTCATCGCCCTGGCGCTGCCGCTCCAGGCAATGGCCGATCCGCGCCGGCCACAGGTCGCCTACGCCAACGGCCAGTTCCTGCTCGTGCGCCGCGCCGCCTACGAGAAGGCAGGGGGCCACGCTGCCCAGCGGGAGGCCATCGTCGAGGACAGCGCCCTGGCGCGCGCCGTGAAGATGGCGGGCTATCCGGTCCAGCTGGCCGACGGCCGCGCGCTGGTACACATTCGCATGTACCGCGACCTGGGCCAGATCTGGGAGGGCTGGGCGAAGAACAGCTTCGAGAGCCTGGGCCGGCGGATCGACCGGGTGCTGCTGCTGGTGGGCGCTGTCAGCGCCGTGACCCTCGTGCCTCCCCTGATCGTCCTGGTGGCACTGGGCCGGGTGGTGGCGCCGAACGGCCTCGACGCGTCGGCGGCGCTAGTGAGCGGCGTGGCGAGCCTCCAAACCGCTTGCATCCTGTACCTGGCCTGGCGCTGCAACCGCGAGGCCGACGTGCCCGGCCGCTACTCGCTCACCATTCCCCTCGGCGCCGCCATGTTCAACGCCCTGATCTGCTATTCGGCCTACCGCGTCGTCTCCGGGCGAGGCGTCAGTTGGAAAGGGCGGATGTACTCGCCCTGATACACGGCGAACGAACATGGGATCGTCGTCCAAGACGCTGCTGATCTGGCTCACCGCGCTGCGCCCGCGCCAGTGGATCAAGAACGGGCTCGTCTTCGTGGGCCTGGTCTTCTCGCTGAACCTGACGAATCCCCCCGCGGTTTGGCGCGCGGTCGTCGCCTTCGCCGTGCTGTGCGCGCTGGCGTCGAGCGCCTACCTGATCAACGACGCCGCCGACGCCCCCCGGGACCGCCTGCACCCCCTCAAGGCCCGCCGCCCTATCGCCGCTGGGCTCATCGCCCCGGCGACGGCCGTCCGCGTGGCCGGCGCGCTGCTGCTCGGCGCGCTCGCGGTGGCCGCGGCGCTCGGCTGGGGCTTCTTCCTCGTCGGCCTCAGCTACATCGTGCTGACAGCCGTCTACACGCTCTGGCTGAAGCACGTCACGATCGTCGATCTCTTCACCGTCGCCACCGGCTTCGTGCTGCGCGCCGCCGCCGGCGCCGTCGTGCTCCAGGTGCTGATCTCGCCGTGGCTCCTGCTGTGTACGTTCCTGGGCGCGCTGTTCATCGTGACCGCGAAACGGCGCCATGAGCTAGCGACGCTGGAGGACGGTGCCATGGCGCACCGCGCGAGCCTGAGCGCGATGTCGGTGCCGTTCCTCGACGAGATGATGTTGATCACGGCCGCGTGCAGCATCGTAGTGTACTCGCTGTACACGTTCTCCGAGCGGCCCGACCGCCCGCCGCTCCTGATGCTGACCATTCCGCTGGTGATCTACGGCATCTTCCGCTACCTCTACCTCGTGCGCGTCGGCGGCCTGGGCGGCAGCCCCGAGGAGGCGCTGCTCGGCGATCGCCCCCTGCTGATCACCGTCGCTCTCTGGGCCACCCTCAGCGCCGCCATCCTCTACCTCGGTCCCCGCTGAGGCGCCGTTTGGGTGCCGCGCCCTGCCGCGTGCGATCCTGCCCGAATTGGCAGGTGCCTTCCCGCCAAAACGCCCAGGGGCATACGCGGCCTCGTGTCGTACCCTACTGCTGTGGGCCGGCGCGGCAGCCAGGCACAACACGAACCACGGCGAGGCGGGCAGGCGAGGATGGCACTGGAGCGGTTCTACTGGTTAATACCCGAGACGCTTGCGGGCTGCTCGCGGCCGGGCGGCCGCGATGGTGACGAGGACCGGCTGGACGCCGACCTGGCCTGGCTGCGCGGCCAGGGGATCGGCGCGGTGCTGTCGGTAACCGAGACGCCGCTAGCGCCGCAGGCGCTCGCGCGGCACGGGCTCGCCAGCCTGCACCTACCCGTCGCCGATCTGACGGCGCCGGCCCCGCTCCAACTCCGGCACGCGCTCAGCTTCCTCGACTGGCAGCGAGCTCACGGCATCCCAGCCGTCGTCCATTGCCTGATGGGCCAGGGACGCACGGCCACGGTGCTCGCGGCGCACCTTATCCGCGGCGGCCTGAGCGCCGACGCGGCGCTGCGCGAGCTGCGCGCGATCTGCCCTGGCGCGATCAGCAGCGCCGACCAGGAGCGCGCGCTCGCCGCCTTTGCCGCCCGCCGTGACTGGGTGCTCTGAGGGGAGCAGCACGCATTAGGACGACGCGGCGGCCTCGCTAGCCTCCCCGTCGAGCGGCCGGGCGCCCGCCCAGCCGGCGGCGCTGACGTCGAACTCAACGCCGTCGGGGCCCAGGTGCTTCACCTCGTAGTAGTTGCCCGCCAGCGGCGCGCTCGGCAGCCGCTCGGCGCCCATCTCGGCCAGCCGGTGGCACGTGGCGTCCAGGTCCTCCACCAGGAAGCCCAGGTGGTGGATGCCGGGCGGTACCTCGCCGCGCGTCGTTTCGGTGCTCGTCCGCAAGATAGCGATGTTGATATCCCCGTCCGACAGGTAGACGCCATTGCGCGCGCGGCCGACCTCCTCGAGATCAAACGCCTGCTTGTACCAGGCAGCGGTCTGCTCGGGATCGGCCGTGCGAATGGCGATGTGCCGCAGCTTGGCCATCGGGCGCTCCTCCTCCGCGAGGATCTTCGAGGCAGTATAGCCGGGCATTCACATCGGTGACAGAGTGGCGGCGCGGATAGCTCGTCATAACGACCTGAGGAGCCGGCACGCGTGCTGGTGGCGGCATGCGCGGCACCTAGCTTGACGCGTCGGGCGCTGCTTGCACAGTTAGCGTTAGACAGGAAGGCGCGGAGGTCATCCCGAACGGCGACCTCCGCGCCTTTGGTTACCGGCAGCCGGCGAGCCTGCGCACCACAGCCGGGCGCTAGGGGACGAGCCGCTGCCCTACGACTTCCTATGCCTTAGCGCTTGGTGTACTGCGGCGCCTTGCGGGCGCGCTTCAGACCGTACTTCTTGCGCTCCTTCACACGCGAGTCGCGCGTGAGGAAGCCAGCCTGGCGCAGCGTGGGACGGAACTCCTCGTTCTCGCGGACGAGTGCCCGGGCAATGCCGTGGCGAATGGCCTCGGCCTGGCCGGTGAGGCCGCCGCCCGTCACCTTGGCCATCACGTTGTAGGTACGGAGCGTGTTCGTGCGCTCCAGCGGCTCGGCGATGGCCTTCTGATAGACGAGCCGTGGGAACCGCTCCGGCAACTGCTTGCCGTCGATGATGATGATGCCGTTGCCGGGCTGCAAGCGCACACGCGCAATCGCGGTCTTGCGGCGCCCGACGCTGGAGTGCGCGGTGCGGCTGGCGCGGGGGGTGGCCTCTCGCATTTACTTACTCTCTTCCGTGGTGCCCGCTTCCGGGGCGGCAGCGGCTTCGGACTCGGCGGGGGCCGGGTTCGCGGTTGGCGCGGTTGTTGGCGCGGCCGATTCGGGAGCGCTCGCGGACTCGGTCGCCTGCGGCGGGGCGGGCAGCTCCACTCCCGATGGCCCGGCGCCTGCGCCGGGCACGTCGCCCTGGACCACCTCAGGCGCCGGGGCCGGGCTGGGCGCGGCGGCCGGGGCCACGGGCCGGGCGCCGGCCGCCGCGGGCGCGGCGGGGGCCGTTACGGGAGCGACGGACCCGGTGGGGGCCCCCGCGGGGGCCGCCGGCGCGGCGACCTTAGGAGCAGCCTGGCTGCCGGCGGGCGCTGCCAGCTGCCCCTGGTGCGGATGCCTCGGGCCCTTGTACACGCGCAGCTTCTTGTACATCGCGCGGCCGAGCGCCGTATGCGGCAACATGCCCTTGATGGCCAGCTCGACCACGCGCTCCGGCTTGCGATGCATGAGCCGTTCGAGCGTTTCTTCCTTCAGCCCGCCCGGATAGCCGGAGTGCCGATAGTACGTCTTCTGGCTGGCCTTGCGGCCGCTGACGACGATCTTCTCGGCGTTGACGATCACCACGTAGTCGCCGCAGTCCAGGTGCGGCACGTAGCGGGGATTGTGCTTGCCGCGCAGCAGCGATGCTGCCTGCGTGGCGAGCCGCCCGAGCGTCTGGCCCTCGGCGTCCAGCACATGCCACTGGTGGACGAGATCGGTCTTCTTGGGCGAATAGGTCCGCTGGGACGCGGACGAGCGCATCGTTACCGGCACGGTGTCCTCCGAGTGCTGAGTGCTGAGTGCTGAGTGCTGAGTGCTGTACGGCAGCCGTTCTCGTTGCTCCGCACTCCTCACTCCTCACTTGGATAAGCAATTTCCATCAACGTCAGGCCCGCCGCGGGCACCGTCGGCCCGGCACGGCGGCGGTCCCGCGCGCGCAGCACGCCGTCGATATCGCGCGCCGCCAGCTCGCCGCGCCCGACGAGCAGCAGCGTGCCCACCATGCTGCGGACCATGTGCCGCAAGAACGCGTCGGCCACCACGTCGAAGTGCCAGAACCCGCCGTCCACGCGCCAGCGCGCCGCGATCACCCGTCGCACCGTGCTCACGGGCGCGTTCTGCGCCTGGTGGGTGGCGAAGCCCGCGAAGTCGTGGCGCCCCTCCAGCCGTCGGCTTGCCCGCCGCATCGCCCCGAGGTCGAGTGGCTCGGCCAGATGGTGGCTATAGCGCTGCCACCAGATGTTCGGCGCCGCGTCCCGCCAGAGCGTGTACCGATAGTGCCGCCACAGCGCGCTGCGCCGCGCATCGAAGCCCGCCGGCGCGTCCGCTACCGCCCGCACCCGCACGTCGGCCGGCAGCCGCGCGTTCGTCGCCCGCCGCACGGAGTCCGTGTCCAGACGCGAACTCGTCCGCAGCGAAACGACCTGGCCGACCGCGTGGACGCCGCTGTCCGTGCGCCCACCGGCCACCACGCGCACCGGGTGGCTTAGCGTCGCCGCCAGCGCCGCCTCCAGTACGCCCTGAATCGTCGGCGCATCGGGCTGGACGCCAAAGCCCCGATAGGCGGTGCCGTCGTATTCCAGCGCCAGGCGCAGCGTGCGCATCAGCGGCGAATCGGGGCCGAACGTGGGCGCCCGTCCCGCTGCGGCCCGGCGCTACACCAGCTCGATCTGCACGATCGGCGCGGCGTCGCCGCGCCGCAGCCCGAGCCGAATGATGCGCGTGTAGCCGCCCGGCCGCTCCTGAAAGCGCGGCGCCAGCTCGTGAAAGAGCTTGTCGACCACCCGCTTGTCGTACACGTAGGCGTACGCCTGCCGCCGCGCGTGCAGCGTGCCGGCCTTCGCCAGCGTGATCAGGTGCTCGACCTCGCCGCGCAGCTCCTTGGCCTTCGCCTCGGTCGTCTTGATCTTCTCGTAGCGCAGCAGGTCCGTGGACTGGTTGCGCAGTAGCGCCCGGCGGTGGCTGGTGGGCCGGCCGAGCTTGCGCCCGCCCCATCGGTGTCGCACGGTTACTGCTCCTCT
>JAJPHF010000118.1 GCA_021325365.1 Pseudomonadota bacterium | reverse complement strand
GCATGGGCCTGGTATACTCCTGCTTGTCCGAGCGCGAGTAGCTCAGCGGATAGAGCGCTACCCTGCGGAGGTAGAGGCCGAGGGTTCGAGTCCCTCCTCGCGTACCAGCGCTGATAACAGCTCCATGCGCCCCCGGCCGGTGTCGGGGGCGTCTTCGTCTCCGCCGTCCGATCCGCGCGACGGGCGCCGAGCCCGGCGGCGCCACCGAGGGCACGCGATGCGTACAGCCCCGCCTCGCAAGCGGTTAGTGGCGGACCGTTTCCGCCGGGTCTGGGCCATCGTCGAGTACATCGCGACGCATCCTGGCTGCACGCGTCGGGCGCTGGCCGACCACTTCGCGGTGGCGGAGCGGACGCTGCAAGCCGACCTTAACACGATCCGCTACGAGATGGGCCTACCGCTGACGCGGCGCGGCGGCTACCGGTTCGTGTCCGACGACGGGCCGGGCGCGCGGTCGTTTGGCCTGCCGGAGGCGTACCTGCTGGCTCGCGCGCTGGAGCAGGCCGCGACCGGGCCGGCTGGGGCTGTCGCGGTGCGCGCGCTGGCCGCGAAGCTGCCGGCGCTGCTGCCGATCCACCTGCGGCCGCTGCTGCGCCTGACGCTGGCGGGCGCGCTGGCGAGCGGCGCCGAGCCGGTGCCCGACGCGGTGCTCGGCGTGCTGGCGCAGGCCATGCAGCGGGGCGCGGGGGTGCGACTGCGCTACGGCGCCGAGGCGAGCGCGACGTTCGCGGTGGACCCGGTGCTCGACCCCGAGCTGGTAGTCCCTTATCAGGGCGGCTGGTACCTGATCGGCCAGTGCCGCCAGACCCGTACGGTGCGCATGTACCCGCTGGACAGCGTGCAGCAAGCGAGCCTGGTGGCGCCGCAGCGCCGCTAAGCCGAGCCTACTGGCCGGCCCCACCGTTTGACGTAGTCAGACGTTACAGCGGATTGCAGCCGGGCCGAGCGGTCTGCGGACGCGGGGCTGCGGCCTGCGGGCCGCGGGCGGGCATGAAACCCGCCCCTACGTCGCGCTGGCTGCTCACCTTGCGGGCAAGCTACTCTGGGCCCGCCTAGCCCACCGGATTACTGCGCGGCGGCTCAGATGAACACCACGGCGACCACGAAGCCCAGCACGGCGCCCGCGAAGACCTCGACGGGCGTGTGGCCGATCAGCTCGCGCAGGCGCTTCTCGTTGAAGGCGTGCTCCGTGAAGATCTCGTCTAGCATGCGGTTCAGGATGCGCGCCTGGATGCTTACCGATTGACGGACGCCAGCGGCATCGTACATGACCACGGCCGCGAACAGGACCGCGATGGCGAACAGCGGGCCGCGGATGCCCGTGGTGAGCGCCACGCCGGTGGCGAGGGCCGTGACGAGCGCCGAGTGGGAGCTGGGCATGCCGCCCGAGCTGGCGAGATAGCGCAGGTTCAGGCGACGCTCGTGGGTGACGTAGATCAGCACCTTCAGCGTCTGGGCCAGCGCCCAGGCCAGCACCGAGATCACCAGCACGCGATTGGCCAGGAGGTCGGCCACGGCGACGCTCGCTCCGCTTGCTCAGCCTGCCGGATGCGCGCTACTCGGCAACCGCCCACGGGCGACGGGCCGCGGAAAGTGCCGATCGGCGCGCCAAGCGGTTTGTGGGATGATGGCTCCTTGACTCGACTCCCGTGGAACACCACCGTAGCGCGTCGGCCGCGCGCCCGCTCAGAAGGCGGGCGCCTCCTCCTCGTCCTCGTCGTCGGCGAGCAGGCGCGTGATCCGCAACTCCGCCTCGTCCAGGATGGCCGCGCAGCGACCGCTGAGCCGCATGCCCTGCTCGAAGCGTGCGAGCGCGGCCTCGAGCGTCAGGCCGCCCTGCTCCAGCACCGCCACGCACTCTTCGAGCTGCCCGAATGCCGCCTCGAACTCCGCCGCGTCGTTCGTCATCGCCTGTTCTCCCGGGGCCGTGCCCCTCACGCGCTGTCTGTTCGCGTCCGCTGCCGCGTCGGGTTGATAGTCGATGTGGCCCGGCGGTTGGGCTACTGGAGCGTGCCCTCACCCCTGCCCTCTCCCAGGGGGAGAGGGAGTAGGACGCTATCTCCCCCTTGCCCCCCTCTCCCGCGGGAGAGAGGGAGGTCGCGGGGCGTGCCCTCACCCCGGCCCTCTCCCAGGGGGAGAGGGGGTATGGGGCCGGCGGCGCGGGATCTGGTGTGACACATTAGCCACTCGGGCTGTCGACCGCGGGAGCCAGCCGCGCTGCACCGTTGGCGCTGGCTAGGTCCGCCGTCGCCTGGACCTCGCCGCGCAGCACCCCCCTGTGCAGCCGCACGTCGATCAGACTGCCCGAGGCCACCTGCTCGGCGGCCGTCACCACGGCGCCGCTCGCATCGTAGCACAGAGCGTAGCCGCGCGCGAGCGTCGTGCTTGGGCTGAGGGCGTGCAGCTGCAGCGTGCGGGCCTCCAGGCGGTGGCGGCGGGCGGCGATCGCCTGCTCGACGGCCGCGCGCAGCCGCTGCACGAGATCGTCGGTCTCCTGGCGGCGCCGGGCCACCGTCGCCTGCGGCGAGTGCCACAGCAGCCGCTGCTGCGCCGCGGCCACGCGCTGGCGCTCGTCCTGCACCTGGTCCATGATGCGGGCGGCGAGCCGGCGGCGGGCATCCAGCACGTCGTCTTGTAGCGCCGCCATGTCCGGCGCCACCAGCTCGGCCGCCACCGACGGCGTGGCGGCCCGCACGTCGGCCACGAAGTCGGCGATCGTGTAGTCGGTCTCGCGGCCGATCGCGCTGATTACCGGGATGGCGGAGGCGAAGATGGCGCGCGCCACCGCCTCGTCGTTGAACACGGCTAGCTCTTCGGGCGCCCCGCCGCCGCGCGCCAGGATCAGCACGTCGATCGCGCTCGCTTGCTCGCACTCAGGCAGGCGCGGCGCCGCGTACTCGTTCAGGCGGGCGATGGCGGCGACGATCTCGCGCGGCGCGCTGTCGCCCTGCACGGCGCAATGGGCGATGACGACCTCGGCCAGCGGGTAGCGGCGGCTGAGCACGCGCACGATATCGTGAATGACGGCACCGCTCGCGGACGTGGCGACGCCGATGCGGCGCGGGAACGCGGGCAGCGGCCGCTTACGCTCGAGGGCGAACAGCCCCTCCTCCTCCAGTCGCTGGCGCAGCAGCTCGAACTGGAGCTGCGCCAGGCCAACGCCCTCGGGCTCGACTAGATCGGCGATGAGCTGGAAAGTGCTGCGGGCCTCGTAGAGGGTGCCGCAGCCGTGGGCGATCACCGACTGGCCGTGCTCCAGGGGGATGCGCAGGCGGCGGGCGTCCTTGCGGAAGAGGACGCAGTTGAGCTGGCTGTTGGCCTCGCGCAAGCAGAAATAGACGTGGCCGTTCGCCGATGGCGGTGAGAGGCTGGAGATCTCGCCGTGGACCCACACGTCGGCCAGCAGCGGGTCGTTCTCCAGCAGGCCGCGCGCGTGGCGCATGACCTCGCCGACCTCGAAGATGCGCACGATGCTACGCCGCCTCGGCGTCGAGCGCGCGCCGCGTCTCGTCCAGCCCACAGGCCTTGGGCGAGCGGCAGAGCACCTCGCAGCCGTCCTCGCGCAGCAGCACCAGGTCCTCGATGCGCACGCCGCCCCAGCCGGGCAGGTAGATGCCCGGCTCGACGCTGAACACCATGCCGGGCCGCAGGACGATCTCGCCCTTGCCGCGCGACACCCACGGCGGCTCGTGGACCTCCAGGCCGATCCCGTGGCCCAGGCCGTGGCCGAACTGCTCGCCGTAGCCGGCCTGGGTGATCAGGTCGCGGGCGATGGCGTCGGCCTCCTTGCCCGTCATGCCAGGACGGATGGCGCGCTCGGCGGCGAGCTGGGCCTCCAGCACGATGCCGTAGATCTCTTGCAGCTTCTCGGGGACGGGGCCGATGCAGACCGTGCGCGTCATGTCGGAGCAGTAGTGGTCCTGGAGCGCACCGATGTCGATGACGATCGACTCGCCCTCGCGCAGCGGCCGCGGCGACGGGACGGCGTGCGGGATGGCGGCCTGCGGGCCGCCCACGGTGATCGGGTCGAACGACACGCCCTGGGCGCCGTGCGTGCGGAGGTACGCTTCCAGCTCCCAGGCCAGGCGCTCCTCGGTGAGGCCGGGCTCGATGAAGCGCGCGAGGTGCGCGAAGGCGTCGTCCAGCACGTCGATCGCGGCCTGGAGCGCCCGCAGCTCCGTGGGGTCCTTGATGATCCGCAGCTCGTCCACCAGATCTGAGCGCGGCACCAGCTCGATCGCTGGATCGAGCGCGGTCCGGAGGTCGGTATAGAACTGGTACGGCAGGTGGATCGCCTCGAAGGCGAGCCGCTTCAGGCCGTGCTGGTGCGCGAGCTTGGCCACCTGCTCCATCGGCCGCGTGCCGGTCGGGTACTGGACGACCTCGTAGCTCGGCGCCTCCTGCTCGGCCTGCTGCGTGGTGCGCATGTCGGTCAGGAGCTGCATCTTGTCGGGCGTGAGCAGCAGGTAGCCGGCCGAGTCACGGGGGGGGAGGTCGGTGCCGGCGTAGCCGCTCAGGTAGTAGCGCGACTCGGGCTGCGAGACGAGCAGCGCGTCCAGGTCGCGCTGGGCCAGCAGCTCGCGCAGGGCGTCCACGCGCCGCCGGATGTCGGCCTGGTCGATGTGCAGGCTCATCGCTTCCCTCCGCTCGCCGTCGCGGCGCGCGTGGTGGCGCGACCGCGGGGCTTCGCCTTGCCGGCGGCCGCGCGGCCGCGTGTCGTCGCGCGAGCCGCGCCGGCCTTCGGGCGCGTCGCGCTCGCCGTGCCGGTCGCGCGGCCGTTGCGGCTGGCGGTCTTCGCCGCCGGCCGCCGCGCGCCGGCCGTCTTGGCGGCTCCCGGCTTGGCCGCCGTACCATTGCGACTCGCCGCGGCGCCGTTGCGGCTGCTCGTCGCCGTGCCGTTCTGCCGGCCGCGCGCCGCGGCAGCCGGCCGCTCGGGCAGCGGGTTACAGGTCAGGCAGCGCAAGCGGTCGCGGGCGGCCTCAACCTGCACGCCGCCGCAGGTCGGGCAGCGCTCGGCCACCGGCTTCTGCCAGGAGGTCCACTCGCAGGCCGGATAGGCCGCGCAGCCGTAGAACGTGCGCTTCGATTTCGTGCGCTTCTCCACGAGGTCGGCGCCGCAGTCCGGGCAGGGCACGCCGATCTTGACCTGGAGCGACTTGGCGTTGCGGCACTCGGGGAAGCCGGGGCAGGCCAGGAAGCGGCCGAAGCGCCCGAGCTTGATGACCATGTTGCGGCCGCACTTCTCGCAGACCTCTTCGGTTGGCTCGTCGGGCGGCTTCACGCGGCCGACCGTCTGCTCGGCCACCTCCAGCTTGCGGTGGAAGGGCTCGTAGAACTCGCGGACGATGGGTACCCACGGCCGGCGGCCCTGGGCGACCTCGTCCAGCTCCTCCTCCATGTTCGCCGTGAAGTCGACGTCCACCACGTCGCCGAAGTGCTGGACCAGCAGGTCGTTGACCAGCACGCCCAGCTCGGTGGGGCGCAGGCGCTTCTCCACGCGCTCGACGTAACCGCGCTCCTGGATCGTCGCCAGGGTGGGGGCGTAGGTCGAGGGCCGGCCGATGCCGCGGTCCTCCAGCGCCTTCACCAGCGTGGCCTCGGAGTAGCGCGGCGGCGGCTCGGTGAAGTGCTGCTCGGGGAGCAGCTCCAGCAGGTCCAGCTCCTCGCCCTGGGCGAGCGCCGGCAGCGGCTTGCGCTCCTCGTCCACGATGGTCGCGTCGTCGCGGCCCTCGGCGTAGACCGCCAGGAAGCCCGCGAACTTCGGCCGCGAGCCGGTGGCGCGGAACAGGAACTTGTCGTCGGCGTGCTGAGGCGGCGTCGCCTCGACCTCGACCGTCGTCACGTCGAAGCGCGCCGAGGCCATCTGACTGGCCACGAAGCGCTTCCAGATCAGGTCGTAGAGGCGGAACTGCTCGGGCGTGAGGCGCGCCTTGACGGCCGTCGGCTCGCGGTAGACCGACGTCGGCCGGATCGCCTCGTGAGCCTCCTGGGCCAGCCGGCTGCGCGTGCGATAGACGCGGGCCTGCGGCGGCACCGACTCGTCGCCGTAGCGCTCGCGGATGAACTGGCGAGCCTCGGCCTGCGCGGACTCGGCGACCTGGGTGGAGTCGGTGCGCATGTAGGTGATGAGGCCGACCGACTCGCCGCCCAGGTCGATGCCCTCGTAAAGCTGCTGGGCCACCATCATCGTGCGCTTGGCGGTGAAGCTCAGCTTGCGGCTCGCCTCCTGCTGCAGTGTGCTGGTGGTGAACGGTGCGGCCGGGTTGCGCTGCTGCTCGCGCTCGCGGATATTGGTCACGCGGTAGGTGGCGCCCTCGAGCGCCTGCACCACGGCGTCGGCCTCGGCCTGGTTGTGCAGCTCGACCTTCTCGCCGCGGCGCGCGACCAGGCCGGCCAAGAAGTGCTCCGGCTTCGCGCGCTTGCCCTGCTTCGCCAGGTCGGCGTCGATGGTCCAGTACTCGACCGACTGGAAGGCCTCGATCTCGCGCTCGCGCTCGACGACCAGGCGCACGGCGACGGATTGGACGCGCCCGGCCGAGAGGCCGCGCCGCACCTTCTTCCAGAGGAGCGGGCTCAGCTCATAGCCGACCAGGCGGTCGAGCACGCGCCGCGCCTGCTGGGCGTCGACGCGCTGGCGGTCGATCTGGCGGGGGTTTTTCACGGCCGCGAGGACTGCGGCGGAGGTTACCTCGTGGAACTCCACGCGCCGCACCTGGCGGTCGCTGAGGTCCATCGCCTCGACCAGGTGCCAGGCGATCGCCTCGCCCTCGCGGTCGGGGTCGGTGGCGAGATAGATCGTGCCGGCGCCGCGCGCCTGGTCCTTCAGGCCCTTGAGAACCTCGCGCTTCTCCTTGGGCACGACGTACTGCGGCCGGAAGTCGTGCTCGACGTCCAGCCCGAGCTTGCTCTTCGGGAGGTCCCGCACGTGCCCCAGGCAGGCGCGCACGGCATAATTGCGCCCCAGAAAGCGCTCGATAGTGCGCGCCTTCGTCGGCGACTCGACGATTACCAGGTTCTTTGCCACGAGGCAGTTCCTCCGCGTGAGATCGGCGCTCGCCGTAGCGAGCGCGCTTTAGTCTGTCAATTACGGGTGGGCTCGCACGTAGGTGAGCGGGCCTGTCTGGCGCACGAGTCCTTTCAGCTCCATGAGCACGAGCGTGCTGCTGACCGTCGCGGCGGGGAGGCCGGTCGCCCGGCTCACCTCGTCGACGTGCAGCGGCTCGCTGCTCAGGCGCTCCAGCAGCGCCGCCTCGGTCGGGTCGACCGGCAGGCTGGCGCGCACGGCTTGCTTCTCTGCCGCCAACGATAAGTGTAATTCTTCCAGCAAGTCGCGTGGGTCGGTGACGAGGCCCGCGCCCTCTTTGATTAACGCATTCGTCCCTTTGCTGCCCGGGCTAAAGATGCTGCCTGGCACGGCGAACACGTCGCGGCCTTGCTCCAGCGCGTAGCGCACGGTGATCAGCGCGCCGCTCTTCTCTGCTGCCTCCACGACCACCGTGGCCCGCGCCAGCCCGGCGAGGATGCGGTTGCGGCGCGGGAAGTTCGGCGCGTCGGGGCGCGTGCCGAGCGGGAACTCGCTCACCAGCGCGCCGTTGGCCGCGACCTCGGCTGCCAGCCGCGCGTGTTCGGGCGGGTAGATCGTGTCGAGCCCGTGGCCGAGCACCGCGATGGTGCGCCCGCCGGCGGCCAACGCGGCGCGGTGGGCGCAGGCGTCGATGCCGCGCGCCAGGCCGCTCACCACCGTGACGCCCGCCTGAGCCAGCCCGCTCGCCAGGTGCTCCGCGGCCTGGCGCCCGTAGGCGCTCGCCCGCCGCGTGCCGACGATGGCGATGGCCCACTCGTCGGCGAGGGTGAGGCTGCCGCGCACGAACAGCACCGGCGGCACGTCGGCGATCGTGCGCAGGCAGGCGGGGTAGGCGGCGTCGTCCAGGGTTAGTGCGGTGATCCCGCGGGCGGCGAGGCGGGCCTCCTCGGCCGCGGGGTCCGTCTCGCGGCGGAGGGCCAGGAGGGCCTGGGCGGCGCGACCATCCAGGCCGGCGGCGACGAGCGCAGGCCCGTCGGCGTGCCAGGCACGTTCGGCCGAGCCGAAGTGCGCGAGCAGCCGCTGGAAGTGGGCCGGGCCGATGCCGACGACGCGCGTCAGGGCCAGCCAGTAGTCGCGCTCGCGTGGCGGCACGTCAACGCCCTGTACCGGCAATGCCCCCCCTCCAATCTCAGGCTCGGCCTTGGCCTCCGGGAGTACCATAGGCGCCGGGCGACGGCCGCGACAAGGGGCGTGACAGCACGCTAGCGCACGACGGCCTCGCGGGTCCGGCCCGAGCGGCGCCAAGGACAAGCGAGCCGGGAGCCATCGACGATAGCTCCCGGCTCCTCTGGGACTCTAGACTTCAGTCGAGGCGCTGGCGGGGCCGCGCACTTCTCGCTGAGGCGGCTCGGTGCCAGTCACGTGCGCACCGGTGAGGGTGCGCGCAGCTACGAATGGAACGAGCAGTTCGTGTAGCCGCTCGTCGGCTGAGTGGCGCCTACTGCCACGACAGTCGTGCTGCCAATCGGCGTACACCACCACTGCGGAGTGCCGGTGCCCGGATAGCCGACCGCGCCCGGATAGCCGGGGTAGCCCGGATAGCCGGGGTAGCCGGGGTAGCCATACGGGGCGCCGAGGCCGTAGCTGCCCATGTAGCCGCCGTAGTAGCCGCCGTAGGGCGCGCCGTAGGGGCTATAGGAATACGGGCTGCCGTAGGTGCCGTAGCCGTAGCCCGGGTAGCCGCCGTAGCCCGGGTAGCCGCCGTAGCCGTAGCCCCCGTAGCCGTAGGGGTAGCCGTAAGGCGTGGTGGTGCCGTAGCCGTAGCCGTACGACCCGTATGGCGAGCCATAGCCCGGGCCGTAATAGCCGCTGTAGCCGGGGTAGCCGTAGCCGGTGCCGGTGCCGTAAGGATACCCGTACCCGGTGTACGGATATGTTTGAGCTTGAGCGGCAGGCGCCACCCCCATGAGCGCCGTGGCGGCTAACAACGCCGCGCCAAGTACCAGCTTCCGCATGGACGACCTCCTCGATGTGCGGCCTTCCAGGCTCTGGCGCTGAAAAGACCGCGGCTGCTGCCGCGCGGCGGGGGCGGCGCTGCGCCCGCTCCGGGCTCGCGGCACTATACCAGACCGGCAACTCAGGCACCAGGTTACGGTACTGTCACAAACCGTGCCAGGAATTGGCCGCGCCGGCGGCCAGCCAGCGCGGCGCCGGGCGACCCATGCCGGGGCTGGCCACTCGCGGGCGGAAGGCGGTGAGGGAGGCTAACTGGTGGCGAGCGCGGCGGCCGGCCGGACGTGCGGCTGCGCGGCCAGGAGCGCCTGGGCCTCCGGGGCGAGCAGCCAGTCGCGGAGGGCCGCGGCGAGCCGGCCGGGCGGGCGCTCGCGGTCGAGCGCGACATAGAGCTGGCGGTGCAGGGCCAGGCCCCGCACGGGAACGACCACCAGCCGCGCGGCGTCGGCGTCGGTGAGGGAGCACGCGGAAATGAACGCCAGCCCGACGCCCGCTGCCACCGCGCGCTTCACGGCCTCGCCGCTGCCCAGCACGGTGGCGACCGGCAGGCCGGTCAGGCCCACTTGCTCCAGCGCGCGCTCGGCGGCGGCACGCGTGCCGGAGCCCTCTTCGCGGAAGACGAACGGGTAGCGGTGGAGCTGCTCGGGGCGCACGTCGCGGGCTCGCGTGACTGGATGGCCGGGGGGCGCTACCAGCACCAGGTCGTCGGCGGCGAAGGGGAAGAAGTCGAGCCGCTCGGCGTGGCCGATGCCGCCGACGAGCCCGACGTCGCATTGGTGCTTGACGAGCCGGTCGAGGACGGCGAGAGTATCGGAGACTTCGACGGTGAGCTGCACTTGCGGATAGCGGGCGCGGAAGGCGGCGAGCAGCAGCGGCAGCAGGCACTCGCCCGGCGTGGTGCTGGAGCCAACGTGGAGGCGGCCGGCCGGCGCCTGGTCCTCGGAGCGGATTGCCGACTCCATGTCGGACAGCAGCGACAGCAGCCGTAGGGCATAGGCGTGGGCCTGCTGGCCGGCGTCGGTTAGCCGCACCGCCCGCCCGGAGCGTTCGAGCAGGGTGCGGCCGAAGTGCTCCTCCAGCCCGCGCACCTGGAGGCTGACGGCCGGCTGGGTGAGCCCCAGACGGCGCGCGGCAGCCGAGAAGCTGCCCTCGGCGACGACGGCCACGAGCACCTCGAGCTGGTGAAGGGTGAGCAGGGCGGCCTCCTCCGGCAACGCGCGCCCCAAGCACTGTCCGCGGCAACTCTACACGGCGCCCGGGGGCGGCCGCAATGGGCGGGGCGCCGGGCCGGCAGCGCGGGCGCGCTCGCGGGCGAGCCGCGCGCGGCCGCGACGGCGCGGTGGCGAGAAGGTAAACTAGTTATGTTTGGTCACAATCACGATATAATGGCTCGCAGGAGGTCACAGCATGTTCTGGCTCAAGCGTTGTCCGCAGTGCGGCGGCGATCTCATGGACGAGTCGGACGTCCAGGGCAGCTTCATCAGTTGTCTGCAGTGCGGCCGGATGCTCACCCTCGGCGAGGAGCAGGCGCTGCGCCGCGAGAAGTCCAGCTCCAAGGGCGACCGTCTGGGCGGCTCGCGCGTGGGCGCCGCCTAGCTCGTCGCGCTCGTGTGGGCGGGTAGCCATCGCTAGCTGGCCGTGGCTATCCGCCCGCTCCGGTGCACCGTGAGGAAGCCCCGCTGGCCGCTTCGCTGGAACACCACCTCGATCCCCGGGAACACCAGCACGCGGTCGATCCCCTTGAACACCACGGCGCAATCGCCGGCCCGCACGTCGGCGCGCGCCAACGACGGCCACAGCGTCAGCAGTACCGGCTCCTTGCCCGGCGGCGTGAACGCCACACGGTAGACAGGCGCGCCATGCAGCCGAAACGGCGCCGGCCCGCAGCGGGCGGCGAGCGCCGCCGCGACCGCCGCGACGGTCGCTTCCGAGAGCGGCCCCTCAGCCGGCGGCGTCATGTGTTGGCCCTGCCCTTTCCGCGCTTGCGCGCATCATCGTTGCGCCAGACTGCCGCCGCGCCACCGTCTGGCCGCGCGGGCTGTTGGAATTGTAGCTGCCACGGCGCCGGGCGGGGCCGGCGACCGCGCGGAGCGGCTCCGCGGTCCTTCTCCGCGGGCGGCGCTCCGACGCGCAGCCGCAGTATTGACAGGGGCCGCCACGGGGCGCATGCTGGCGGCGCGAGAAGCGGTCCCCCGCGGAGGAAAGGAGACTGGCGTGAGCAGACGAGCCTGGGCCCTGGCAACGATCGTTCAGACCCTGGTGGTGGCGCTGGTGGTAGTGTTAGTGGTCGTGCCGCGCGGAGCCGCGGCGCCCGCGCCGCGGCCCGGCGATCAGGAGCCGCTCGGCGGCCGACCGGCCGGGCCGATCGACGTGACGACGTCGATCTCGCTCGCGGAGGCGCGGGTCATCGTGGACGCGGCCGTTGCCAACGCGCGCGCCGCCGGCGGCCACCCGACGATCGTGGTGGTCGACGACCACGGCGACGTCGTGTCGATGGACCGCATGCACGGTACGACCGACTACTTCGCGCGCTTTGCAGTCGGCAAGGCGAAAGGCGCAGTGGCGCTGCAGCAGCCGACGGGCGAGACGGCCGACGCCTATGGCGCCAACCCGCAGCGGTTCCTCAGCGCGCTGAGCATGCTCCAGGGCGAAGTGCTGTTGATCCGCGGCGGCGTGCCGCTATTCGATGGGAACCGGCTGATCGGCGGCGTGGCGAGCGCCGGCTTCGGGCCGAACGGCGACGAGCCGGCGGTGGCGGCGGGCATCGCGGCGTGGGAGCAATACCGCCAGGGCGAGCGTCGCTAAGCAGAAGGCCCTAGTTCTAGTGCGATTTCGTTTGCCGCTGTGAACGGCGGGCCGGCGCCTGGTCGCGTGGCCCGCCGTTCACGGCGGCAACGTTTCGGACGACCGAGGCCCGCTGCTTAGCGGCGCCGGCGCGCCCGGTGGGCTGTCGCCCCGGGAACTTCCCCGCGCACGGCCGTGCGGTGGGGCGGACGCTGGTGCGGCTGTGACGCGTTCGTGCGCGGTGGAGCGCTTGGAGGCGCGGGCCGGCCGTCCGTACACTGCTCGTGCGGGGGAGGTGGCGGTGCGCGCGGTGATCGAGGCGGAGGTGCTGGCGTTCTTCCAGCGCGAGCTGCTGGCCTGGTACGAGGCCGAGGGCCGCGACCTGCCGTGGCGCCGCACCGAGGATCCCTACGCCATCCTCGTCTCGGAGATCATGCTGCAGCAGACGCAGGTGCGCACGGTGCTGCCCTACTACGAACGCTTTCTGGACCGCTTTCCCAACCTTGAGGCGCTTGCCGCCGCGCCACTCGACGAGGTGAAGGCGATCACCGATCCGCTGGGCTACAAGGTGCGGGGCGAGCGGCTGAAGCGCATTGCCGAGACGGCGGTCGAACGCTACGGCGGCGCGCTGCCGGAGAGCGAGGCGGAGCTGCTGGCGCTGCCGGGCATCGGCCGCTACACGGCGGGTGCCGTGCGGAGCTTCGCCTTCCGCCAGGACGCGCCGATCCTCGACACGAACGTGCTTCGGCTGCTGGTGCGGGTGTTCGCGCCGCCGGTCGAGGGCGGCGGCGCGGCGCTGCTGCGCCGGCTGTGGGCACTGGCGGAGGCGGTGATCCCGCCGGGCCAGGGCTACGTCATTAACCAGGCGCTGATGGACTTCGGCGCGCAAGTCTGCACCGCGCGCCGCCCAATCTGCCTGTTCTGCCCGCTACGCCCCATCTGCGGCCGCTGGACCCCGCAGTCCGAGGCCGTCCGC
The DNA here is from genome assembly GCA_021325365.1 of Pseudomonadota bacterium. Next base: position 25,170 of record JAJPHF010000118.1, on the reverse strand, counting down.
TACGAGCCGTAACCGTAGCGCCTGGCTTCCTCGTCGAGTGCGGCTGTTTGCGCCCGCCCACATGAGCGCCGGGCGGCGCGGGACGAGCGCCTGCCCTGCGTCTGCCGGGGCCGGGAAACCGGCGCCTCGCTGGCCCGGCCGGGCGGCAGGGGACGAGCCCCTGCCCTACCTCGGCGGGCGTATGTGAACCGCAAGGCGTCCGCCCCGACCGGGCGGCAGGGGACGAGCCCCTGCCCTACGACTGGGGGTGCCCGCTGGGACTAGGGCGTGGTGGCGTCCGCTGCACGGCGGGGGCATCTGTCGTGGGCCCGCTTGATACCGCAGGGAGAGGCTATTTGTCGTGGGCCCTCCTGGGATCGCAAGAGGGCGGTCCGACGAGGAGCCTACGCGGCGGGGCCGGGGGGGTCGATGCGGATGGCGCTGTTGTAGTCGAAGTAGCGGATGGTGCTGCGGGCGCGGGTGGCCGGGCCGGCGTACTCGGCCTCGGTCTTGCAGGGCAGGTCGCGGTCTTGCTCCAGGGCGACGCGGAGCTGCACTGGCCCGGCGGGGCCCTGCGCGGTGCCGGCGTACCAGCGGCAGGAGCGGCCGTCTAGCACCTCGTCGCCGGTCTTGGCGAGCTGGCCGTTCACGTCCTTCGGCAGGCGGAACGGCGGCCCGTCGAGGCCGGCCGTGCGGAGCTGCTCGAGGCTGCGCGCCACGGCGCTGTCGGGGGGGACCTGGGACATGTCGACGATCGACCAGACGCCGTCGAGCCGCTGGTAGATCGTCGAGTCGACGACCATGAACTCGACGCCGGGCGGGTCGCCCTGCTCGACGGGCCGGCGGTACTTGCGGCTGGGGAGCACGAACTCGGTCTCGGCGGGGGGCGAGGTCAGCTCCCACTGGCCGGAGGGGTCCTGGCGCTCGATCGTCTCGACGGTACGGTAACGCTGGACTGCCGACCAGGCGTCGCTTACGCGGCGGTCCAGCTCGCGGAGGCTGAGGGTGGCGGGCGCGGCCGGCGTGCTTGGCGCGGCGCCGCAGGCGGTGGCGGCGAGCGCCAGCAGCCCGAGCGCGCCGCGCCAACCGGCCGGCAGCTTGGGCCGGCGGGGGCGGTGTCTCGTCAAATCGATTGGCCTCCAGCGCGCGCCCAAGGCGCTCGCGCGAGCGGACGCAGCCCGGTTGTGGGCGAAGGCTGGCAGCGCCCACTGCCCGACATTATAGCCGGCTCGCCGCGCCGCGTGGGCAGGCCGCGCTACCCGCCGCGGCGTTATCGTTATAAGGTATACTGCAACCGAAACGTGGCGCCTCGGTGCCTACCCGGCGTTTCCTCATTCTCACGCGGAAGGACCGGCCATGCTGGAAGCTGTGCGCAATCTGCAATCGCAGATGGAGAGCCAGGGCTACATTACCGACCAGGCGATCGCCACGACGGTGTATCTGGCGATGGCGCTGCACAAGCCGGTCCTGATCGAGGGCCAAGCGGGTGTGGGCAAGACCGAGGTCGCCAAGGTGCTCAGCGCAATGCTGGAGACGGACCTGATTCGCCTCCAGTGCTACGAGGGCCTGGACGCCAACACCGCGCTCTACGAGTGGAACTATCCTAAGCAGATGCTGCGGATCAAGATGGAGGAGGGCCACGCGCGCTCGGCGGCCGAGACCGAGCACGCAATCTTCAGCGACGCCTTCCTGCTGAAGCGGCCGCTGCTTCAGGCCATCACCTATCCGGACAAGGCACCGGTGCTGCTGATCGACGAGATCGATCGGGCCGACGAGGAGTTCGAGGCGTTCTTGCTGGAGGTGCTGTCGGACTTCCAGGTGACAGTGCCGGAGCTGGGCACGATTCGCGCCAGCCACATCCCCTACGTCGTGCTCACGTCGAACCGCACGCGGGAGCTGAGCGACGCGCTGCGCCGCCGCTGCCTGTACCTGTGGATCGACTATCCGAGCTTCGACAAGGAGGTCCGCATTGCCATCGGGCGGGTGCCGGGCATCAACGAGCGGCTGGCCAAGCAAATCTGCGCGTTCATGGAGACGGTCCGCCAGGTGCGCCTGATGAAGACCCCCGGGGTTGCCGAGACGCTGGACTGGGCGATGGCGCTGGGGGCGCTGCACCGCGACGAGCTGGACCCGGAGACGGTCGAGGAGACCCTGGGCTGCGTGTTCAAGGACAATCGCGACATCCAGAAGCTCCGGGGCAAGGCCACGAACATGATCGTCACCGAGATCACGCGCGCCACGGAGGACCAACTCCCATCATGCAGTACAGCAATCGCTCAACGGCTTCAGAAGGAGCTGTCGCCCGCCGAGTTGTAACCACGGCGCCCGAGCAGCCGGCGGCGCCCGCGCCGGTGCGGGCGAGCCACGGCGACCTGCTCCAGAACCTCGTGCAGTTCGCGCGGCGCCTGCAGAGCGCGGGCATGCTAGTGACGCCCGACGAGGCGGTGGACGGCCTGCGCGCGCTCGAACACATCGACATGGGCGACCGCCGCGAGTTCTACCTCGCCCTGCGCACCGTATTTACCTCGCGGGCCGAGGACCTTCCGACCTTCGACCAGGTGTTTGGCGAGTTCTGGCGCTACGTGCCCACGGCGCCGGAGGACGAGGCCGACGAGAGCGCCGAGTCCGAGCCCGAGGATGGTCCCGAAGGCCCCGAGATGGAGAGCGACGGGCCGGCCGACGTGACGCTGGAGGACTGGAACGAGGCCGAGTCGTCGGAGGACGAGCAGGAGGTGCCCGGCTACAGCGCCGAGCAGATCCTGCGCGGCAAGGACTTCAGCAGCTTCCAGTCGGAGGAGCTGGAGCAGATCGTTCGCCTGACGGCGAAGCTGGCGCGGAAGATGGCGATGCGGCTGAGTCGCCGCCAGAAGACCACGCACCGCGGCCACCTGATCGACCTGCGCCGCTCGATGCGCCGCAACGTGAAGTACGGCGGCGACCCGCTGGAATTGGCGCGCAAGAAGCGCAAGATCGCGAAGACCAAGCTAGTGCTGCTCTGCGACGTGAGCGGCTCGATGGACATCTACAGCCGCTTCCTGCTGCAGTTCATCTACGCCGTGCAGCACACATTCGCCGACGTGGAGTCGTTCGTCTTCAGCACGCAGCTCACGCGGGTGACCGACTACTTCGAGCGCGAGGACATCTACGAGGCGCTGGAGACGATCAGCCACGAGGTGCTGGACTGGTCGGGCGGCACGCGCATCGGCCAGAGCCTCAAGACGTTCAACGACCTGTACGCCCGCAGCATGGTGGACCGCCGCACGGTGATCCTGATCCTGAGCGACGGTTGGGACACCGGCGAGGCGCAGCTGCTGGGCGAGCAGATGGACGAGCTGAGCCGGCGGGCGGCGCGGGTGATCTGGCTGAACCCGCTGAAGGCCAGCCCGGGCTACCAGCCGCTGTGCAAGGGCATGAGCACGGCGCTGCCGTACGTGGACGTGTTCGCCTCGGCGCACAACCTGTCCAGCCTGCTGGAGCTAGAGCAGCACCTCAAGGCGAGCTAGAGGCTGATCGGCCATGCGCCTGGAGGGTGCGGCGACGCTAAGCGAGGCGCTCGGCGTGCGCGACCGCCGGGTCGTGGCCTTCACGGGCGGCGGCGGCAAGACCACTGCCATGTTCCGCCTGGCGCGCGAGCTGGCCGCCGAGCGCGTCCTGGTCACGACGACGACGAAGATCTGGGTGCCCCGTCCCGACGAGGCCGCGCTGGTGCTGGCCGACGACCCGGATGGCGCGTGCGAGCGGCTGCGCGCCGGTTGGGCGCGCGGCGTGCGAGCGCTGGGCACGGCGGTGACGCCCGAGGGGAAGCTGCAGGGCGTGCCGCCCGAGTGGGTGGCGGGGCTGCGGCGCGCGGCGGACCGGGTGCTGGTCGAGGCGGATGGGGCGGCGGGGAAGCCGCTCACGGCGCCGCGCGTCCACGAGCCGGTCATCCCGCCGAGTGCCGCGCTCGTCGTGCCGGTCGCGGGGGTGGATGCGGTGGGCGCCGCGCTGGACGACGAGCACGCGCATCGGGTGGCCGAGATTGCGGCGCTTACGGGGTTGGCGCCGGGCGCGGCGCTCGGGCCGGCGGCCATCGCGCGGGTGATGCTGGACCCGCGCGGCAACGTCAAGGGGGCGCCGCCCGCGGCGGAGATCGTGCCGCTCGTGAACAAGGTGGACACGCCTGAGGCCGAGGCGGCTGGCTGGGCGTTGGCCGAGGCGCTGGTCCAGTGGGGCGCGCGCCGGGTGGTGCTGGCGCGGCTGGCTGGCGAGCCGCCGGTCGTGGCGGTGGTCGAGGCCCTGCCGGCTGCCACGGGCGCCGAGGAAGGACGATGAGCGCCGTCGCAGGGCTGCTGCTGGCGGCGGGGACCTCCAGCCGGTTGGGGCAGCCAAAGCAGCTGCTGCCGTACCGGGGGCGCACGCTGCTACGGCACGCGGCGGAGACGGGGCTGGCGGCGGGGCTGGAGCCGTTGGTCGTCGTGATCGGCGCCGCGGCGGACGCGATGCGGCGCGAGCTGGCGGGCCTGCCGGTCGTGGTGGTCGAGAACCCGCGCTACGCCGAGGGGCAGAGCACGTCGCTGCGGGCGGGGCTGGCGGCCCTGCCCGCGGACGCCGCGGCGGTGGTAACGTTGTTGGTGGACATGCCCCGCGTCGATGCGCCGCTCATCCGCGCGCTGGTTGCGGCCTGGCGGGCGCGCGGGGCGCCGATCGTGCGACCCACCTACGAGGGACGGCCGGGCAACCCAGTGCTGTTCGCGGCGCGGCTACTGCCGGAGCTGGCGCGGGCGGAGGGGGATGAGGGGGGGCGGCCGGTCCTGCGGGCGCACGCGGCCGAGGTTGAGCTGCTGCCCGTGGCGAACGCGGGCGTGCTTCAGGACGTGGACACGTGGGAGGCCTACGGCGCGCTGGTCGCCGGCGAGGCGGGCGACGCGCCAGCCGCAACATTCCGGGGGAGGTGAGCCCGTGACCGACAACGAGGTCGTGAACCGCGAGCTACTGGCCGCGATCGACGACAAGCGCATGCTCGTCCTGGCGACCGTCGTGCGGGCCGAGGCGGGGGCGCCCACGAGCGTCGGCCAGAAGCTGCTGGTGGACGAGAACCGCCAGGTGACCGGCTCGCTGGGCGATGCCGACCTGGATGCCCGCGTGACGGCCGACGCGCTGGTCGCGATGGACGACCGCAAGTCGCGTGTCGCCAGCTACAGCCCGGGCAACGGCGCCGCGTCGAACGCGCACGCGGCCGACGTCTTCCTGGAGGTGGTGGAGCCGCAGCCGACGCTGGTCCTCGTCGGGGCGGGCCACATCGCCGTGCCGCTGGCGCAGATGGGGAAGATGCTGTCGTTCGAGGTCATCGTGCTGGACGACCGCGAGAAGTTCGCCAACCGCGAGCGCTTCCCCGACGCCGACCAGGTCCTGGCGGCCGATTTCGGCCCCAGCCTGGCCAGCCTGAAGATCACGCGCGCTACCTACATCGTCATCATCACGCGCGGCCACCAGTACGACGAGGAAGCGCTGATGGAGGTGGCCGAGTCGCCGGCGGCGTACATCGGCATGATCGGCAGCCGGCGGCGCGTCCAGGCGGTGCGCGACAACCTGGCCGCGGTGGGCTTCGACCCGGCCAAGGTGGACCGCGTCCACGCGCCGATCGGCCTGGAGATCGGGGCCGAGACGCCCGAGGAGATCGCGGTCAGCATCATGGCCGAGATCATCGCGGTGCGGCGTGGCGGGCGCGGCCTGCCGATGTCCGAGGTCGCGCGGAACCGTGAGCTGAGGCTCAGCCGGTGACCGGCGAGGGCCTGACCGTCGTCAAAGGCGCGGGCGACATGGCGACGGGCGTGGCGCTGCGCCTGCACCGCGCCGGCCTGCGGCTGCTGATGACCGAGATCGCGGCGCCAACGGTGGTGCGCCGCTCGGTGGCGTTCGCGGAGGCGGTGTTCGCCGGCGAGACGACCGTCGAGGACGTGCGGGCGCGGCGCTGCGCGGACCTGGCGGAGGCCGCGGCGCTCGATCCCGAGATCATCCCGGTGCTGGTCGACCCCGAAGCCGCGGTGGTGGGCGCGCTGCGCCCGACGGTAGTCGTGGACGGCATCATGGCGAAGCGGAACCTGGGCACGCGCATCGACGACGCGCCGGTGACGATCGCGCTCGGGCCGGGGTTCGTGGCGGGGCGGGACGTACACGCGGTGATCGAGACGCAGCGGGGCCATTACCTGGGCCGCGTGATTCTGGACGGTCCGGCGGAGGCGGACACCGGCGTGCCGGGCAACATCGGCGGCTACACGCGCGAGCGGGTGCTGCGGGCGCCGGCCGATGGGCGGCTGGTCGAGCCGGCGCCGATTGGCGCGCAGGTCGGGCCGGGCGACACGGTCGCCTGGGTGGGCGACCAGCCGGTGCAGGCGACGATCCAGGGCACGCTGCGGGGTCTGCTGCGGGAGGGCATCGCTGTGAGCGCGGGCATGAAGGTGGGCGACGTGGACCCGCGGGCGGAGCGTGCCCACTGCTTCACTGTCTCCGACAAGTCCCTGGCGGTGGGGGGCGGAGCGCTCGAAGCGGTCTTCTACCTCGTCCGCCGTCGCTGCCCGTCTCAGTTGTACAATTTGTTCAGGCCCGTCGGCTGAGGCGCGTCGCGGCATTGCCCACGCGGCCCTGGCGCGTCGCCACGCGCCGTGCGGAGCCACCGGGCAGCCCGCGCCAGGCGGGCGCTCGCGAGGAGCATGATATGATCGCCACCGACCAGATGAAGGAGATCTACGAGATGATCCAGCAGCCGTCGCCGGAGGGCCGGCGCGCGCTGGCGACCATCATCATGACCAAGGGCTCCACGCCGCGCAAGGTGGGCGCGAAGATGCTGGTCCTGCCCGACGGCCGGCCGTTCGGCACAATCGGCGGCGGCTGCGGCGAGCAGGACGTCTTCCACGAGGCCGTGAAAGTGATCCAGGACGGCCAGCCGCGCATCCTCAACGTGGACCTCACCGCCGACGAGGCCGGCGAGAGCGGCGACGTCTGCGGCGGCATCATGCAGGTCTTCATCGAGCCGGTCTAGCGGGTTTCGTGGGACGGTGGGTAGTTTGGCGCAGCCAGACTGCCCACCGTGCTGGGCCAGCGCTTAACTCGCGCTCGGTTTGCCCTGAAGACGGTCCGAGAGCACGCGGGCGGCCTCGTCGGCGAGGTCGGCGCCGGAGGGCGCGGCGGCCTGCCGCATCGCCTCGGCGACTTCCGGCGAGGGTGCCTCGAGCTGGGCCGTACACTGGGGGCAGCGCCGCGCCGCCTTCGGAATCTTCGTCGTACACTCGGGGCAGTCCTTCGTGGGGGCGGGCTGGGGCGCGGGCCGGTAGCGGTCCATGAGCTTGTTGACCGGCAGCACGATCAGGAAGTAGACGACCAGCGCGATCAGCAAGAACGAGATCAGCGCGTTCAGGAAGTCGCCGAGCGGGAAGCGGGCCCGGCCAACGGTCAGCACCAGGTTGGAGGCGTCCGGGTTGCCCCCGAACAGGCCGATCAGCGGCGTAATGAAATCCTTCACCAACGCCTGCACGACGCCGTTGAAGGCCGCGCCGATCACGACGCCGACCGCCAGATCGACGACGTTGCCCCGCAGGATGAACTTCTTGAAGCCGCCTAACTCCTTGCCCGCGCCGTGCAGCACGGCCGTCGGCTGATCCAGGTAGTGCGCCATCCGCGACATGCCATCCCTCCGACCGGGGCCTCAGTAGGTGGCCGGGCGGGTGTGGCGGTCTGACTCGGTCAAACGACCACACCCGCCCGGCCAACGAGTTTAGGAACGGTCCTGAGGTGGCAGGATCGCACGTGGCATGCCAGTGAGGGCGGGGCGACCGGCGGGCTAGACGCGGAACATCTCGGCGGTGTTCGGCGCGAACAGCTCCTCGACCGCGACCCGCCGCGCCGTGAGCCCCTGCTCCTGGGCGTAGGCGCACATCGCTTCGAGCGCCGGGCGGTTCGGCGTGACGCCGTAGGGCCACGGGTCGGCGCCCATCACGCGCATCGTCTCTTCCAGGTCGGGGATCAGCCACGGCAGCGTGTAGCGCAGGGCGTTGAAGTCGTAGGCTAGCTCCTGCGCCCGGCGCTTGCTCTCGTCCAGCGCTTTCATGAGGTTCGGCGCGATCCAGGGGTGCGCCTCGTAGATGGGGCGACGAATCGCCACGCAGTGCATGATCGGGAACAGCCCCGTCTTGGCGAAGTAGGCGCGCTCGGCGCTCTTGTAGTCGGGGAAGAGCCGCGTCACGCGCGGGTCGCCGTGGTGGAAGCTGGGCGGCATGCGCGCCGTGAACACGGCGTCGATCTCGCCGGCCACGAGCAGGGCGTCGAGCGTCTGGTCCTGGGGGATGACGGTCAGGCGAATCTCGGGCGGCAGGTGGTACTCTACACGCTCCTTGCGACCCGGCTCCTGCAAGCCTCCCTGGAACCATTCCACATCGGCCGCGCGCACGCCGTACTCGTGCTCCAGCATGCCGCGGATCCACAGCGCGGCCGTCATGTGGTAGTCGGGCACGCCGATCCGCCGGCCGCGCAGGTCGGCCGGCTCGCGGATGCCGGCGTTCGCGTTGATGAAGATGCAGCCGTGGCGGAAGGTGCGCGACAGGAACGCCGGGATGGCGACGAACGGGCAGTCGCCGCGCGCGGTCCAGGTGATGTAGGCGGACATCGACAGCTCGGAGACGTCGAAGTCCTGGTACTGGAGCATGCGCCAGAAGATCTCCTCGGGCACCAGCGGCACGTACGTCAGGTCGATGCCTTCGGGTCGGATCGTGCCGTCTTGCAGCGCGCGCGTGCGGTCGTAGTCGCCGCCCGCGAATACCAGTTGCAGCGCGCCCATCCTGCCCCCTTGTCGCCGGATTACGCCAGGTCTCATGGGATGCTACCCGGCGGCCGCTCGGCTGTCAATCAAGGGCCCACCCGCCGGGCTGGCCCGCGGGCGAACCCTTTATCACAGTCGATGCGGCGCGGCGGTTGGGCCACCGGGGCATGCCCTCACCCCGACCCTCTCCCAGAGGGAGAGGGAGTACGCGGACTCCAGCGCCGGATTCGGCGTCAGGCCAGCGCCTCGACGCGCTCTGCGGCGCCGACCGCCGCGAGGGGCCGCGCGCCGGGGACGGCGATGGCCTGCCACTGGCGGCTATCGCGGTCGCCGGCGCGCACCCAGAGGCGCCCGGCGCCCGGCTCGAAGACGGTGCTGTAGATAGTGCCGGCGTTGAGCACGCGCGACCAGAGGCACTCGGCGTGAGCCGGGTCCAGGCACTCCTGGTCGCCGACCACTGCCATCGCCTCGGCCACGTCGAGGCGACCATCGGCCAGCAGCGCGTCCAGCCGCCCGAGCCGCTGGGGCGAGCTGTGCGTCACCAGCCCTTTCTGCTCGGCGGCGAGCGCGGGCACCTGGAACTGGTTGGTCGCCGCCACGACGCCGCCCCGGGAGGCGCGCACGGCTATCTGGCGCGCGGTTAGCTCGAAGACACGGGCGTCGCGCTCGGCACCCGCGGCGACCAGCAGGTTGTTGCCGATGGTGCGCCGCGCCGCACGCAAGTAGGCCTCGGCGGCATCGAGGCTGGTCAGGTGCTGGGCGACGTGGCGGTAGAGGAACGGCATCGGCGTACCCCAGGGCCGCTCGGACCAGGCCGGCGAGGTCAGGCAGGCGAGCGCGAGGCCAGCAGCGTTCTGGGCCGTGACGACGTTCACCAGGCCCGGCCAGCCGACCGACACGAACGGCTGGCCCTGCGCCGGCTCGTAGACGAGGACGACGACGTGGCGCTGCAACTGGGCCGTGGGCTCGTAGCCGGCGGCGGCGAAGTCGCTGCGAAACCAGTAGTCCAGGTTGCGCCCGGCGACGACCGTGCCGTCGGCGGCGCGGGAGCCGACCACCGCGAAGGCGGAGCAAGCGAAGCGCCCGGCCAGGCGGTCGAAGATGCGCAGGTTGTTCATGAGGTCGTCGAAGCAGTTGAGCAGCAGCACGTTGCCGTAGGCCAGCCCCGAGCCGTCGGCAACGCCGCGTATTTCGCGGCGCAGTGGCGGCGGCACGTAGCGCTCCATCAGCCGCGCCACGGCGATCAGCGCGTGCCGCAGGCCCCAGCCGTAGCGCCGGCCACGGGCGTTCAGGATCAGCCGCTCGCAGGCCCGCCATAGCGACCAGATCTCCCCGCGCAGCGCTACCCCGTGCTGGAGCCCCAGCTCGTACGGCTCGCCCCGCAGGCGCGCGACCACGAAGCCGTCGTACCGCTCGACCGCCATCAACCCTCCTGCCAACTCACCGCGGCTCGCCGCGGCGGCGAGGCGCGGTGCCCGCCTCGACGGCCTGCCAGGCAGCGACCACCTGCGCGCGCAGGGCGGCTCGGTCGCCGCTGTTCTCGATTACCACGTCGGCCCGCGCCACCTTGTCGGCCTCGGGCGTCTGGGCGTCCACCCGCATCTCGGCCTCGGCCACGGTTAGCCCTCGCGTGTCGACCAGCCGGCGCACGCGCACCTCGCGGGCCGCGACGACCACCCAGACGGCGTCGACCTCCAGGTACAGGCCGCTCTCCAATAGCTTGATGGCCTCGACGACGATGACCGGGCGCTCAGTGGCCGCGAAGCGGGCGCGGATGCGGGCGCGCACGCCCGGATGGACGATGCGCTCCAGGTCGGCGAGGGCGGCGGGGTCGGCGAAGACGATGGCGCCGAGCTTGCGGCGGTCCACCGTGTCGTCGGCCTGCAAGATGTCGCGGCCGAAGCGGGCGACGAGCCGCTCCCACTCCGGCGTGCCGGGCGCCATGACCTCGTGGCCGAGCCGGTCGGCATCGATGCTCTCGGCGCCTAGCTCGCGCAGGACGCGCACGACCTCGCTCTTGCCCGCGCCGATGTTGCCGGTGAGCCCGATGATGTAAGGCATGTGGTATAGTTTCCAAGCAGCCAACCGCCGCCGAGGAAGTATACTGCCGTGTGTAGCAGGGGCGCGCTCCGTCCGACTGCCGACAATACCGTGTCGCTGAAGTCGCCGCGCGAGCTGGAGGCGATGCGCGCCGCGTCACAGGTCGTCGCGCACACGATTGCCGAGCTGCGCGAGGCGATCCGCCCCGGCATGCTGACCCGCGACCTGGGGCGGTTGGCGGAGCAGTGCTTCCGACGGCATGGCGCGCGCTCGGGCACACTCAACTATTTCGGGTTCCCCGGGCAGCTCTGCGTCTCGGTCAACGAGGAAGTCGTCCACGGCATCCCGGGCCGGCGGCGCATCGAGGCCGGCGACATCGTGAAGCTTGACGTGGTGGCCGTGAAGAACGGCTACTATGGCGACGCGGCGGTGACGGTCCCCGTTGGGAAGGTGGCGCCCGAGGTCGAGCGGCTGATCCGCGTGACCGAGGAGGCGACGCTGCTGGGTGTGGAGCAGGTGCGCCCGGGCAACCGAATTGGCGACGTGTCCAACGCGATCCAGCGCCACGTCGAGAAGCACGGCTTGTGCGTGGTGCGCGAGTTCGTGGGCCACGGGATCGGCCGCGCGATGCACGAGGCGCCGCAGGTGCCCAACTACGGCCCGCCGGGGCGCGGTCTCACGCTGCAGCCAGGTATGGTGATCGCCATCGAGCCGCAGGTCAACCTGGGCTGCGCCGAGGTGCGGATCCTCGACGACGGCTGGACGGCCGTGACGCTCGACGGCCGCTGGTCGGCGCACTTCGAGCACACGGTTGCCGTCACGCCGACGGGCCACGAGGTGCTCACGCGGCTCCCCTCCGCCTGACGGCGGATTCCACGCGAGCCGCGCGCATCCGGCGAAAGTCGGGTACACTGGAGTGCTCCCTCCACCGCCTGTGACGTGGATCACACGCGGGGTGTCTCTCAGCTTACAGCCAACCGCGCGCCGGTTCCGTAAGCTGAACGTGAGCGATGCGGGACCGCACGGCGGCCCGCTGGCTCAGCGAGCCGACGCGGCACTGCCCAATTGGCGGAACGCCGGGCGAGTGCCGAGAGTCGTAGTAGAGAGACATCCGCGACGGAGGTGCGGTCATGCAAACGGACCTGCTGGTTGCCGAGCAGATCGCCCGCCTGTTCCACCGGTCGGCCGGGACGGTGTGGGAGCTGGTGGCGGAGCCGGCGCGCGTGCGCGCCGAGGACGTCACGATTCGCGGCGCCGACGGGGCGCCGGTGATCTACGCCCGCCCGGCCGCCTGAGCGCCCGGCCGGCGCGGCGTACCGGCCGCGATCGTTCGCCAAAACAGTACCATCGGGCCCCACGGTGGGCTCGCCAAGGAGAGAAGCATGGAAGATGTGGTCCTGGCACAGCCTGCCGCCTGTCCCCCGCACCACTGGCTGATCGCCAAGGAAGCGACCGACCGGGGCATCGTGGAGCGGTGGTCGTGCCAGCGGTGCGCCTCCGTTCGCGAGCGTGTCGTGTCCAAGCGCCGGCTGCCGGCGGAGAGTACGAAGCGCTACGTGGCCAGCGAAAGCGACCTGACCGCGAGCCTGTTTGGCTCGGGGGGCGGCGAGCGCGTGGCCTAGCCAGACTCCTTCGCAAGGGACACGAACAGGACCGCCGAACACTCGGCGGTCCTGTTCGTGTCCCTTCGCGCCACTACCGTGGGTGCGCGCCCGCGGCTGCAGCCGTGTGCGGCTGGCTTGAGCGGGCTGCCGACACCTACGCCCTCGGCCAGGGATAGTGTGTCTGTTTGGCGAAGCCGAACAGACAACCAACCTGGGCCGGCCGCTTAGATGTCGTAGTAGAGGTGGAACTCGTAGGGATGGGGGCGCAGGTTGATGGCCTCTAGCTCGCGCTCGCGCTTGTAGTCGATCCACGTCTCGATCAAGTCGGGCGTGAAGACATCGCCCTTCAGGAGGAAGTCGTGGTCGGTTTCCAGCGCGTCGAGCACCTCGGCCAGCGACCCGGGCGCGGACTGGATCTTCGCGGCCTCCTCGGGCTCCAGCTCGTAGAGGTCGACGTCGACCGGGGCGGGGGGCTCGATGCGGTTCTGCACGCCGTCCAGTCCCGCCATCAGCAGCGCGGCGAAGCTGAGGTACGGGTTGCAGGACGGATCGGGCGCGCGGAACTCCAAACGCCGGGCCTTGGGGCTGGGCGAGTAGGTGGGGATGCGGATGCAGGCCGAGCGGTTGCGCTGGGAGTACACCAGGTTGATCGGCGCCTCGTAGCCCGGCACGAGGCGGCGGTAGGAGTTGGTGGTCGGCGCGGCGAACGCCAGGATAGCCGGCGCGTGCTTGAGCAGGCCGCCGATGTAGTGGCGGCACATCTCGGAGAGCAGCGCGTAGCCATTCTTGTCGTAGAACAGGTTGGTGTCGCCGTCCCAGAGGCTCTGGTGCGTGTGCATGCCCGAGCCGTTGTCGCCGAACAGGGGCTTTGGCATGAACGTCGCGGTGTAGCCGTTGCGGTAGGCGACGTTACGCACGATGTATTTGTACTTCATCACCTTGTCGGCCATCGTCGTCAAGGTGTCGAAGCGCATGTCGATCTCGGCCTGGCCCGCCGTGCCGACCTCGTGGTGGTGGACCTCGATGTCGACGCCCGCGGCGATGAGCTCCAGCATCATCTCCGAGCGGAGGTCCTGGAGCTTATCGGTGGGCGGCACCGGGAAGTAGCCTTCCTTGTAGCGCGGGCGGTAGCCGAGGTTGGGCTTCCCGTTCGTGGGCTGGCCGCTGTTCCAGATGCCCTCGTCGGAGTCGATGAAGTAGAAGCCGCTGTGGCTGGTCTGGTCGAAGCTAATGCTGTTGAAGATATAGAACTCGCACTCGGGGCCCCAGTAGCTCGTCGTGGCGATCCCCGTCTGCACCAGGTAGGCTTCGGCTTTCTTGGCGACGTTGCGAGGGTCGCGGGAGTAGGCCGCCATGGTGCCGGGCTCGGCCACGTCGCAGATCAGGCTGAGCGTCGGGGCCTTGGTGATGGGGTCGACGAAGGCGGTGGCGGGATCGGGCATCAAGAGCATGTCGCTCTCGTTGATCTTCTGGAAGCCGCGGATGCTCGACCCGTCGAAGCCGATGCCCTCGCGGAACAGGTCGACGGTCAGATCCTTCACCGGGATCGAGAAGTGCTGCCAGAGGCCCGGCAGGTCGATGAACTTTAGGTCGACGATCTGGATGCCCTTCTCCTGGGCCATCGCGATAACGGCTTGCGCCTTGGCGCTCACGTCCGGCCGCGACTCGGTCAGCACGCTACCCTCCTAGTGGTGACAGTCGGTGTCCGAGGGATGGTAGCAGCGGCCCGGGCGACAGGTCATTGTGGCATGTGACCGAAGATTCTCCGCAGCCGTTTGTGCATCGGTCACAAAGGGCACTGGGCCGGGCGCCCCCTGCCCGGACGGCATGGTGAGGGATGCCGCAGAGGGAGGGCGGCCGGCGGCGCCGGAACGCCGGCCCGGGGGCAACCGAACTGGGCGGAGCCAGCAGCGCCCCTACAGCGGGCGAGCGGGTGAGCCTAGGCGCGGGGCACGGGGGGAGGACGAGCTAGTGGAGCTGGCGGACGACCGCCACAACCTTGCCCTGCACGCGCAGCGCGGCGGGGTCGACGTAGATCGGCTGCATCTCCGAGTTCGCCGGCTGGAGGCGCACGCGGTCGCGCTCGCGATAGAAGCGCTTGAGCGTGGCGACGCCTTCCGGGGCCTCGCTGTCGAGCAGGAGCGCCACGACGATATCGCCGTTGTTGGCAGTCTCCTGCGGTCGTATGACAACCAGGTCGCCGTCGTCGATCAGATCCTCGATCATCGACTTGCCGCGGACCTGGAGAGCGTAGCAGCCCTCGGTCGCCAGGTCGGCGCCGAGCGGCAGCGTCTCGGTGCGCTCGGCGAGTGCCTCGATCGGGGCGCCCGCGGCGATGCGGCCAATGACCGGCACCTCGACGACGCGCGCCGGGACCGGCTCGCCCACGTCGGCCAGTAGCTCGAGCCCGCGCGACACGTCGCGCGCGCGGCGAATGTAGCCGTTGCGCTCGAGGACGCGCAGGTTGTAGTCGACCACCGAGGTGGACGAGATGCCGACCGCCTGGGCGATGTCGCGGATACTGGGCGGATAGCCGTGGCGATGGAGAAACTCCCGAATGAACTGGAGCATTTGTTGCTGGCGCACGCTCAGCGACCGCATGGCGACGTTCTCCCTCCGTGGACCCCGGGACGGCGCCCGGGCGCTCGGCGCGGCTGGGCGGCTACGCGGCTACCGCGGCCCTGCTCGCTAGAACGGGTGTTCTGCGATCATTCTAGGGGGCCGCGCGGCGTATGTCAAGCAAGCGTGGTGCGGAGAGCGCCGATTTGGTGGCCGCCCGCCGTAGCACCGGCGAACGCGGCGGTCCGGCCGGTCCGGCACGAAAACGCGCAAGGCCCTGGCCGACCAGGGCCTTGCGCGCTGCGGACGTCAGCAGCGGGCTATTGGCCGGTGATGCTCCCTGTGCCGAAGCCGAAGGGGAAGCCGCCGAAGCCGCCAAAGCCGCCTAGCCCGGGGAAGCCGCTCACCAGACTGGTGCCCGTACCGGCGATCTGGCCGAGCGTCACGTTGCCGAAGGTCTGGCCCTGCGGCAGCACGAACGTGTTCCCGCCGTTGGCAAAGGTAAAGGTCAACTGCCCCTGGGCGTTGACGCCGCCCGTGCCGAGGCCGAGCTGGATCAACTGGTTGATGTTCGCCGAGGCCAGGGGGGCGAGCCCGCTCTGGCTGAGGGTGGCGAGCGGGCCGAAACCGCTCAAGCTGCTCGCACTCGGGTTCAGGCTGTTCTGGAAGGCGAGCGCGTTCGTCAGCAGGAAGGTAGTGTACGGATCGAGCGGCGAACTCGTCGCGCCGAAGAAGGCGGCCGTCTGCGGCAGCGGGTAGGGGCCGAACAGGCCATAGTTCAGCGGGGTCGAGCGCCAGCCGCCCGGACCGAGATAGTTGCTGCCGGCGCCGCCCGTGAGCCAGGGCATATACCACTGAGCCGGCCCCGTCGGTGCGAGCTGGTCGCCGGGAAGGAGCGAGTCGAGCCCCGCGGGCACGCTCGCCACCCGCGCGCTCGGGGTACCGGCCAGCCGGCCGCCCTGGTCGGCTGCCGCTACGCCAGCCGTCGTGCCGGCGAGCAGCAATAGCGCCACAGACATTGCCAACGCGCGCGGTCTCATCGCGCTCCTCCTCCTCTTTGGGCGTCCCGCGGCCGGCCTGAGCGCGTCGGGCGGTCCCGGCCTCGCCGGGCGCGGCGCGTGCGCGGACGGCATCACTCGCTACGTTAAACGAGTATCGGGCGCAAAAGTTACAGCGAGGGCGGTTCACCGCAGGGGCGGATGCTCAGGGGGCCGCGGCGGCGAAGGCGGCGAACGGGAAGTCGCTGGCGCCCATGGCGCGGCTGAGCTGCTCCGCGGAGATCAGGCGCCCATAGCCGGGGCCGTCGTCGATCGGGTCGTTGTAGAGGAAGAAGTCGCCCTCGATGCCTGTGACGACAATGTAGTGGTCGCCCCAGTACGGGACGTCCTCGCGGCCAGGCAGCTGGCGATACATCACCTGGGGGAGGACGGGATGGCCGGCGCGCAGGGCGGCACGGACATCGTCGAGGCTCCAGCGTCGCAGCTTGCCGTCGTCGCCGGTCAGCCCCAGCGCCTTCAGCCCGTGCTCCTCGACCGCGGTGGCCAGCGACTCGATGAACGAGCCGCACTCGGTGCAGTTCTGGGTGCCCTGGAGCGCCATGACCTCGCGGCGCACGTCGGTGGGATCGGCCAGGACGCCGTGGGCCTCGAGGATCATGGACACGCTCGTCGGCCCGCAGTTGGCGGCCGCCCAGGGCGTGCCGTCGAGCTGGGAGCGATAGGGCACCTTCAGCCACACCTCGGGCGGGCGGGCGAGCGCCGCCGCGGTGGCCGTGAAGCGGGCGATGCGCGGCGGGTCCACGTCGGACGGGCCGAGGTCGGCAACCGTGAGCCAGCCGACGAACGGGCCGTTGTCGCGGCCGTCGCCCAGGTAGAGCACCCGCGCCCAGTCGTCGGGGCCGGCGCGCATGATCTCCACGTAGGCGCCGCGCGGCACGGTGGCGAGCGATCTCCCGCGCGCGCTGGCCTCTGGGTAGAGGATGGTCGCCTGACGCACTTTGGCGAATTGCGGCGGATCGGTGGCGAGCAGGTCCGTCTTGTCCACCCACGCCTCGCCCGGCCGGCGGCGGGCACGGTCGCCGCCATAGTAGACCTTGTAGCGGCTATCGGTGGCGCCGAGGATGCGGAAGTACGAGCCGGCGGGGACGGAGTTATACGAGTCGGCGTCGGGGTCGGGCGCCGCGTAGAGCGTGACCGTGTCCGCGTTCTGCGCCCACAGGGGCAGGGCCGGCGCCGCGGCGGCCGACGACGGCGCGGCGGCGAGCGGTGTGGCGGTCGGGGACGGCGCGCGGGTGGGGCTGGGGCTCGCGGTCGGGGCGGGCAGCGCGGCCGACGGCCCGCCACCGAGCATGAGCGGCCGCTCGGCCGCGGCGGCGGGTGGCGCCCCGAGATCGAGTAGCCGCGGGATGAGCGGCAGGCCGCCCACCGCCCACACGAGCACCAGGTAGACGCCCGACAAGAGCAGCCAGAGGCTAACCGTGCGCTGGCGGCGGAGCCGCAGGAAGCGGCTGAGCGAGTACAGCGCGATCAGGGAGGCGACCAGCCAGCCCAGCGCGCCCACCGCCGTGGCGACGACGTCCCAGCCCCAGCGGCTCGCCATGTTCGCGGCCAGCTGGGCGACGGCGATGTCGAGGGCGACGCTGGCGACGATGCCGAGTACGCCGAGGACCTGCTGCACCAGCCAGACCGCACTGGTCCGCAGGAACTGCATCCAGAAGAGCGAGCGATTACTGGTCACGGCGTGCCCCGCGTCGCGAACGCAGCCGCGGCCGACGCGCCCGGGAGGGCGGCGCCACGGGCTGGAAAACAGTGGCATTGTAGGGGCGCGCGGAATGCGGTGTCAACGGATCGCGGCGGTCCGGCGGGTCACAGCGCGCGCACGAGCGCCCGGGCCGAGCCGCCCCACCCGGATGCCGTATAACGTAGAGCAACGCGCGACATCTCTCGGCTAACGAGCATCAGGCGGCCCGGCGACAGGGCCGCGGTGAGGAGCGTAGCATGGCGACCCGAGCGAAGGCGACCAAGGACCAGAAGATCGCGCAGGGCAAGCAGCGCGACGCGTATTTCGAGCGTCTGCGCCGCCAGTCGCGTCCGCGCAAGGCGGCAGCGGCGCCGCGGGCGCCCGCCGCCCAATAGGCGGGCGCGGGATCGTCGGAGCGCGCGATGGTTAAATACTGCCCGCACTGCGCGACGCCGCTCGGCACGCGCGAGATGGAGGGCTACCAGCGCCCCGTCTGCCCGGCGTGCGGCTGGACCTACTACGAGGACCCGAAGGTCGCGGTCGCCGTGCTCGTGGGGCGCGACGGCAAGCTGCTGCTCAACCGGCGCGCGATCCAGCCGGGGCTCGGCAAGTGGTCATTCCCCTCGGGCTACGTGAATCGCGGCGAGGTGCTCGAAGAGGCGGCGGCGCGCGAGGTGCAGGAGGAGACGGGGCTTACCGTGCGCATCGACGCGCTGTTCGGCGTGTACAGCGACCGGGGCAACCCGGTTGTGCTGGTCGTCTACACCGCCGACCACGCGCAGGGCGAGGCGATGGCTGGGCCGGAGGTGTCGGAGGTCGGCTGGTTTGCCCCCGACGCGCTGCCGCCGCTCGCCTTCCCCCACGACCAGGCCATCATCGCCCGCTGGAGCGCCGAGCGTCGCTGAGCCGCCCGGCCGCGGCGGCCGGGCTAGCGAGCCGCCGTCGCGGGAGCTGCGGCTACGCCGACGGGCCGAAGGGCGGGCATGACCTCGCGGGCGAAGCGCTCCATGTTCTGCCGCGTCAAGTCGGCCGGCAGGCTGCCGAACTGGAGCAGCGTGACCAGCTTGCCGAATCCGAGCCGCTGCTGGTAGTCGAGCAGCCGCTGGCGCACCGTCTCCGCGCTGCCGAAGACGATGAAGCCCTTGTCCTGCATCTCCTCGTAGGTGCGCTTGCCCGCATCGCGCCGCTTGAGCAGGTTTTCGGCGAAGCGCGCCATCGACTGGGGGCTGCTGTAGCCGGGGGGCATGAGCATCTGGATCGGCCGCTTGGTCAGCTCGCGGAACAGGTACAGGATGTGCCGCTCGGCCTCGGCCTGCGCCTGCGCGTCGGTCTCGCCCACGTAGACGGGCACCATCCAGCCGAGGTGCTCCGGGCCGGCCTCCCAGCCGCGCCGCGCGGCGCGCTCGCGGTAGTCCTCGAACATCCGCTGCACGGCGGCCACCTCGTCGTAGACGCGGATGAACGGGAAGCGCGCCTCGGTCGCCCACTCCAGCGTCTCCACGCTGCCGGTGGAGGGGACGAACACGGGCGGGTGCGGCTTCTGCACCGGCTGCGGCCAGGGATTGACGTAACGGAACTGGTAGTGCTGGCCGTGGTGGCTGAACGGGCCGTTCTCGGTCCACGCGCGCAGGATGAGCGCGACCGCCTCGTCGAACCGTTCGCGCGAGAAGGCGGGGCTCTCGCTAAACGAGAAATACTCGCAGCCGACGCCGCGCACGAAGCCGGCGATCACGCGGCCACCCGAGATGACGTCGATCATCGCCACCTCTTCCGCCACCTTCAGCGGCTGATCGTAGAGCGGCGCGGCGTTGCCCAGGATGGCGATGCGGACGCGCTTGGTCTGCCGGGCGAGGATGGCGGCCATTAGGTTCGGGGCGGGCATGAGGCCGTAGGCGGTCTGGTGGTGCTCGTTCACGCAGACGCCGTCCCAGCCGAGCTGCTCGGCGTAGATCATCTCGTCCAGGTAGCGGTTGTACAGCTCGGTGCCCCGCGGCGGGTCGAACAGCGCATTGGGGGGCGTTACCCAGGCCGAGTCGTAGCGGTCGTAGAAGTCGGCGGGCAGGTAGGGATAGGGCATCAGGTGAAAGAAGTAGAACTCCATCGCGCCTCCCTCGGGCTTCGCGGTCAATTACTGGCATTATGGCACAGTGGCGCATACGCGCACTCGGGCGGTAGCCGAGGGGCCGCGGCAGCGGCTGGTAGAATGGCGCGGCCCGCGCTGCTGACACAGGGCCGAGGAGAGCGAGATGTACGCGGTGGGCGTCTCCGATCACGTTATGATCGCGCACAGCCTGCGCGGCGCCGTCTTCGGGCCGGCACAGCGGCTGCACGGCGCGACCTACGAGGTGCGCGTCGAGGTGCGGGCGCCAACGCTCGACGCCGACGGCATCGTGGTGGACATCGGGCGCCTGACCGAGGCGCTGCGCGAGACGCTGGCGCCGCTGGCCTACCGCAACCTGGACGAGCTTGACGAGTTTCGGGACCGCAACAGCACGACCGAAGTGCTGTGCGAGTACGTGCATCGCCGGCTGTGCGGCCTGCTGGGCGCGCGGCCGGGCGCGGAGCTAGCGGTCACGCTGGTCGAGACGCCCACAGCCTGGGCGCGCTATGAGGCGCCGCTCGCGTGAGCGCGGCGCGCGCGTGTCGGGGCGCCTGGCACGCAACCTGCACCCTGGGAGCGAGCGGCTGCCGCGACGCGGCCCGCGGGGCCGCGGTGGGGTTGAACCGAGCGAGTGGCGAGGTCGGGAGCCGCGGCGGAGGCAAGCCGCTCGTCTTTCGTGCGGGGGCCGAGAATGGCCGGCGGCCGCGACCACGGGATTGGAGAGAGGGTGCCATGGCAACCGAACGCTGGGGCCCCATGAGCGAGATGCTTAGTCTGCGCGACGCGATGGAGCGCCTGTTCCAGGAGAGCTTCGTGCGAGCGGGCCACGCGGTGGCTTCGGCCACCGGCGAGCCGATCCTGCTCGACGTGGCCGACGCGGGCGATCGCTATCTGATTCGCGCGTCGCTGCCGGGCGTGCAGCCCGACGACGTACATCTGTCGGTGCAGGGCGAGACGCTGACGATTCGCGGCGAGCGCAAGGCCGAGGAGATCGGGTCGGGCGCCCGCTGGCTGCTGCACGAGCGACGCACTGGCACGGTCGAGCGGACGCTCACGCTGCCCGGGCCGGTCGACGTGGACGCGGCCCAGGCGAGCTACACGAACGGCGTGTTGAGCTTGAGCCTGCCGAAGGCCGCCGCGGCGCAACCGCGCAAGATCCGCGTGGGCGGTGGCGCCGAGAGCAGCCTGAGCGATCTGCCGCCGAGCGCGCCGCTCGGCGCCGCCGTGCCGGCCGCCGCGCCGAACGCTGCGCCCGGCGGGACGGGGGCGCCGCCCATCCCCCACGACAAGGTGGATACTGTCGAGGAAGCGTCGATGGAGTCGTTCCCCGCCAGCGACCCGCCCTCGTGGACGCCCGAGCGGACGTAGGGGATTTCGCGGGGCGCCGCGTCGCCTGATCGGCCGAGACAACGAAGAGGCGAGCCCACTCGTGCGGTGGGCTCGCCTCTTCTGTGGGGCAGATGGAGGACAGCTAGGGATGGATCTCCACGCGCGTGCCCACGTCGGCCCAGTCGTAGACGACCTTCGCGTTCGCGTCGGTCAGGCTCACGCAGCCCGCCGAGCCGGGCGTGCCGAAGTTGTGCCGCCAGTACGCGCCGTGGATCGTGTAGTCGCCGTAGAACGGCAGCACCCAGTGGACGTCGGGGATGTCGTAGTGGGAGCCGTTCGGATTGGTGCCGACGAAGCGCGCGATCGGCATCTTGTAGAGCACGCTGTAGGTGCCCGGCGGCGTCTCGGCGCCCTTCACGCCCGTGGCGACGGGAAACTGGTGGACGACCTCGCCGTCCTCGGTGAGCACCATCCGCTGCTGGCCGAGCCAGACCTCGATCGTCTTCAGCTTGCCGGTCTGGAAGCTGCTGGTGACCGGCTCCGCCAGGTAGCTGCCCGACGCGCCGACCGGGCCGGTTGGGCCGCCCTGGATGTGGACCGTCACGCGGCTCTCGTGCGGGAACTGGCCGTCGGGCAGGAAGTGGAGCTTGTTCGGAGCCAGCCACTCCCACTTGCCGGGGATGGGCGGATCGAAGCTGATCGCCGACTCGACCGCGTCGCGCGAGGCGACCGGCTCGCTGAAGCGGAAGGTTGGATCGCCATCGGGGCTGATCCCGGTGGCGCCATCCTCGGGCCACATGGCGGCCAGGCGCAGCGGCTCCGGCGCGGCCAGCTCGAGCTTCATCGGACTGGGCAGCCAGCCACCGTCGGCGTCGACGGCGTCCTCGATCTCGAGGGTGCGCGACTGGCCCTGGTCGAGGGTGAGCGGCAGGTCGATCCGGTTGGTAGGCGCGCCGGTCCAGGAGACGGGCTTATCCGCCAGGCGGTACCGCAGCGTCGTAAGGGGCGCGCTCCACTCCAGCGCCACGGGGGCGCCGGGCGGCACGACGACGCGGTCGCCTGGCGCGACGCCGTTCACGGCCATGAGGTCGACCGCCTCGGGCGTGCGGACGGCTAGCGTCTGGTCTGCCCCCGGGGCGCCGTTGCGGCCGCGCACGTCGGTTAGCTGGAGCGCGAAGTCCTCGCCCGGCGCCAGGTCGCCGAACTCGACACGGAAGACATGCGGGTCGTCCGCGACGTAACCGCGCGCGCCGGCCGGCGCGTCGGCCAGGCGGACTTGGGCGAGCGGCTCGGAGAAGCGCAGGTCAATCGGCTTGCCGCGGTAGGCTGTGAGCGGCTCGCTTGGCGCTTGCAGGACGGGGGCGTGGACGGTGCTGAACTCGCGGGTCAGGGTGAGCGCGATCGTCTCCGGCGCCTGCCAGGGGGGGCGCGGGGCGTCCGAGAGCGCGTGGGCCTCGGCCGTCAAGCGGTAGCGCGCGTCGGGCGCGAGCGGCGCCGTAAGCTGCGCCCGCGACTCGTCCGCGCTGAACTGGGGCGCCGGGGCGGCCGTGTCGATGCGCTCCAAAGTGATGCGGTCCAACACGGCTCCCGTGGTCGTCACGGCCAGGGGGTCGTCCACCGCCACGTCGCGCGCCTGGTCGGCTAGCGCGGTGGTCAGCGTGGGCGGCGGCTTCTGCGCGCAGGCGGCGAGCGCGACGAGCGCGACGGCGCAGACGACGGCAAGCGCGCAATACGGCCTGGCAGCGAACAGACGCACGACTCGCATCACTCCTCCGGCCCCCCGTGTGCTCGCTCCGCGGTGCAAGCAGCGTGCCAGACAGCCGCCCCCGCCAGGGCAGCGGCGCCCGCCGCGCGCCCCCATTGTCGCACATTCGCGGTGGTGTGGCGCTACGTCGGGGGCGAACGTCGCGGGGACGACCGGCCCGGGACGGGGTGGCCGGCCAGAGGATAATGGGAGAAGGACGGCATAGCAGCGGCTAGCGGGGAACGCGGTATGCGAGTGCTACTGGCGGGCGGGGGATCGGGCGGGTCGGCGACGCCGGTGCTGGCGGTGGCCGAGGCGCTGCGGCGGTGGGCGCCCGAGGCCGAGTTCCTGCTCGTGGGCACGGCCAGCGGGCCCGAGCGGGCGCTGGCCGAGGCGGCCGGGGTGCCGTTCGTGGCCGTGTCTACCGGCAAGCTGCGCCGCTACGTCGACTGGCAGAACGTGATCGACGCCGGCCGCGTGCCGCTGGGCGTCGCACAGGCGGCCGGCATCGTGCGGCGCTTCCGGCCGGACGTGGCGTTCGGCGCCGGCGGCTTCGCGGCCGTGCCGCCGCTCGTGGCGGCCGCGCTGGGCGGCGTGCCGGTGCTGATCCACCAGCAAGACGTCGAGCCGGGGCTAGCGAACCGCTTGCTGGTGCCGTTCGCGCGGCGGGTCAGCGTGGCCTTTCCTGAGTCGCGGGCGCACTTCCCGCGCCGCCGCACGGTCGTCGTCGGCAACCCCGTGCGCGCCGACGTGCTGACGGGCGACCGCGAGCGGGCCGTCGCGCTGTTCGGGCTAGAGCCGGATGTGCCCACGCTGCTCGTGACCGGCGGTGGCACCGGCGCGCTCGGCCTAAACGAGCGCGTGGCCGCCGCGGTCCCCGCGCTGGTCGAGCGGTGCCAGGTCATCCACCTGACCGGCCGCGGGCGCGCCGTGCCGCCCGCCCGCTCTAGCCCCCGCTACCAGGCGCACGAGTTCCTGGTGGACGAGATGAAGCACGCGCTGGCGGCCGCCGATCTGGTCATCAGCCGCGCGGGACTCGGCACCGTCAGCGAGCTGGCGGTGCTCGGGAAGCCGATGGTGCTGGTGCCGATGCCCGACTCGCACCAGGCGGCCAACGCGCGCGCCGCGGCCCGCGCCGGCGCCGCCCGGGTCGTTGCGCAGGCCGATCTCACACCCGAGCGCCTGGTCGCACTCGCGGGGGCGCTGCTCGCCGACGCGCCTGCCCGGGCGGCGCTTGCCGCCGCCGCGCGCCGCCTGTTCCCCATCGACGCCGCCGATCGGCTGGCGGCGCTGCTGGTCGAGATGGCCGCGCGGCGCTGACGGGCGTGGCAGCACTCACGAATGGGCCGGACTTGCGGGGCGATCTCGTGCCGGCTGGCGCCCGGGGGCGCCAGGCATCCGCCTAGTCAACCGCTCTGCACGTAACGCTGCCATTGGGGTAGGCCCCAAATTGACGGATCGTCCATCCGTTCATGCCATGCTCGACGTTTGCCCAGACGGCCTGGTACACCGGCCAGCATAGCCCCGCGCCGTCAGGCCCCGGCGCTGCGCCGCTCTGACAGACGCCGTCCCACCAGTTGCCACCAAAGGCGCACGAGGCCTGCGTGTCGGAGAAGACGACGTGCCACCCGCCTGCCGTGGGCTGCACCTCCACCCGCGCCTGCGCGATGGCTTGCTCACCGGCTACGTCTGTCAGGCGCGTGCGCGCGAGCTGCTCCGCCCACTGCTCGTCGGTCACGCCCGACGGTGGGTCCGGTAGGACAGCGGGTTCGGGGCAGGGAGGGATCTCGCAGCCGATATTCGCGGGGGCACCGATGAGTCTGCAGCCGCTTACGTTGGGGAACGGACTGGGCCTACCGGTTTCCCCCGGATCACAGTAGGGCATCGTGGTCACGAACTGCTGGAACTCTCGACTCGTGGGCAGAGGAGGCAGCGCCGGAGGGGTCGGCATTGCAGGGACGGCAACCGGTGTGGACGACGCCGACGCCGGGGGAGCCGAGAGGGTCGGCTCTGCCCCGGCCTGCGCTGCCGCGGTGGACCACTGGCCGACGTGGAGGTAGACGAGTGCCGTGGCACAGAGGGAGATGCCTAATCGCCACCAGATGCTCCGTAGAGACTGCATCGTGCTCCTCGCGCGCCTACAGCGGTGTGCAGTGAGACTGAGCGGTCAGCTGACGTCGGGGCGGCGGCAGTGGCGCTCGCAGTATTCCGCGCCACAGGCCGCGGGCGGCCACGAGAGCCGCCCCTACGACACGCTGGCCGCTCACCTGGCGCGCAAACGGCT
>JAJPHF010000033.1 GCA_021325365.1 Pseudomonadota bacterium | reverse complement strand
TTGACGGCGTATTTGGTGTTCACACGCAGCCTCCTTCACACGGGAGGCTACGCAGCATACCATGATCACAACCGCCTCGCAATTCACGCGTGACGGAGTACTAGGGCACATCGGGGATGGACGATGGTGTGGGGCTAACCGTCGGTGTAGGCGTCGCTTCGGGGCTCACTAGCTCGGCGCCGCCCGGACCGGCACCTTGCTCGGGGGCTGGGGCGCCCGGAAGCGCCGGCGGAAGGAGCGGCGCTGCCGGCGGGAGCAGCGGCGCCGGGGGTGGCGGCGGGGGCGGGGGTGGCGGCGGCAGGACAGTGACAGCAGGGAACGTAAACAACTCCGGCGGGGCGCCGTGGGCTGCCGCGAAGGCCGCCAGCGCGTTCACGGCATCCTGGCGTGCCGCGGCGACCAATGGACTCGTGAGGCTCAAGGGTAACGGAGCGAGCGCGGCCACCGCAAGCGGATCGGCGCGCAGCACATCCGTCTGGATGGCCGCGATGTCCGCAGGGCTCATGCCCAGCGCTATGAACTGTTCGACTGCGACCGGGCTGAGCACGCTCGCGACCGCCGCCCCCAACGCCTCAGGCGGGGGCGGCGGCAGCACGTTCCCGTCAGCGAGCAGCGCCGCCTCCAGGACGTTGGCGAGGCGGCCCTCCTCTATCAGTAGCCCTGCCAGTTGCGCCGAAAAGGTGCCGACGGCCTGGAGCTGTGTCTGCACGAACTGGGGGCTGCGCGCGAGATTCGCCCCCTGTGCGCGCTCCATCGCGTGTAGCAGGGCCGTCGTCACACCGATCTGCTGCGCCAGGTTGACCTCGACCGCCGTCCACGCCTCGGCCGTCTCCGGACTCGTCTGCGGACCGGGCGCCACCGCCTGTACGACCGGCACCTCGGGCGGTGCCACCACCTGGAAGTTCGAGTCCGGCGGATCGTCAGCTACCTGGCGGAGCCGGTGCGCCTCGCCGCCCAACAAGACCGACTCGCTTAGAAAGTGCAGCGCCGCCGCAGCATCAGGAGGTGTCGAGTGCGCTGCGGCATAGGCCTTGAGAAGATCGACCTGCGACTCGTCCGCCAGACGGTCCGCTCGCGCGCGCAGCTTCTGCTGTAGATTCTCCGGTTTGCACAGGCCTCCAGGCCCCGTAGCCTGGGCAGCCACCTCCCCCAGCGCCTTGTGCTCGCCGCCCGCCGGCCGTGCCGACTCGGGGGCGGACGGCATCCAGTCAGTGGCAGACAGCCTTGGTAGCGGATGGGCCAGCGGCTCTGTGCGCACGCTCAGCAAGCGTAGGCTGTCGGCGGCGCCATGAGGTCGGGCCTGGAGGGTCCCACCCAGGTCCGACCCGACGACCGCCGCGAATGGCACCGTGCCGGGCCCACACATCGGCGTCGCCGTCGCGGTCGGCATGACCGTCAGCGTCCCGGTCGGCGTGACCGTCGCGGTGGCCGTACGCGTCCCCGTGCTCGTTGGCGTCGGTGACGGCGTGGGGCTCGCGGTCGGGGTGGCGGTCGGCGTTCCGCCTGTCACTGTGTTGGTCGCCCCGGGGCCAATCGTGCACGTACAGGAGGTAGCCCCGACGCTAACTTGTGAGCCGGGAGGGGCACTCGCACTCACCTGGACCACGAGGGTGAACACATAGCTGCCCGGCGGCAGGGTCCCCGTCTGCTGGCAGGTGATCGCGTTGTTGGCAGTCGGGCCGGTGCAGGTGAAGTTCCCGTCCGGCGTGAAGGAAACGAAGGTGAGCTGCGATGAAAACCCGAGGGCGAAGAAGACGCTGCCCTGCGGGCACGGGTTGGTCACCGTGGTCGTGTAGGTGACCCGTTGGCCTTGCGAGACCGTGCCCGCCGGCCCCGTCGTGGCGATTGTCTGGTCCAGGAAACTACACGGCTGCTGGGCCGTCACGTCCTCGGAGAGCGCCCACTGGCCCACCACGAGCCAGACCACCAGGAAGACCAAGCCCAACCGTTTCATTGGCGACCTCTGCGCTCGGAGCCGGAGGGACTAGGCCCCCCCACCGGGTCCCGCCCAGGGGTGAGGCCGTGGGACATCGGCGCTCGCCGGCGTGATGCGCCCCGGAAATTAAACGGAGCAGCGAGCGATTCGTTACCGGCGGCTACCAGGGGGCCTGAACGCTTACGAACGCGTTAATGCCGAGAGGAGTTCGTCTCCGCCGCCTCCTGGCTGACTGAGCCGGGCGGCGGGGGACGAGCCCCCGCCCTACCTTTCGATGGTCTCGACGGCCATTTCGTGTCCCCGGGGGCGGGCTACGGCTCGCGGAAGGGGCCGTCGCGGGCTTCGAGGAAGCCTTTCACGCCGCCCTCCTGGCGCGCTTGCTCCAGCGAGACGCCGTGGACGTTCGCGGCCTCGGGGATGCGCAGGTGGCAGAGCACTTCCATCTTGTGGCCGTAATCCATCGCCTGGCGGAAGCCCATCGCGTCGTACATGGCGTTGATGAGCTGCTTGTTGTACTGCACGGCGAACGGCGGCACCTTGGCGATGCGGCGGGCGATCCGCTCGGCCTCGGCCTGGAGCTGATCGGGCGGCACGACTTTCACGACCAGGCCGATCTCGTGCGCCTCCTGAGCCGAGATGGTGTCGCCGGTGAGGATCAGCAGCTTCGCCTGCTGCGGATTCGTCAGCCACGGGATCATGCTGGCGACCAGCGAGCCGTGGCGAATCTCCGGCTCGCCGAACCGCGCGTCCTCGGCCGCCACCACGATGTCGCACCACAGCGCCAGCTCGCAGCCGCGCCCTAGACAGTAGCCGTGGACCGCCGCGATCACCGGCTTGGGGAAGTCGCGGACGGCCATCTGGCGGGTGATGCCCCCCTCCAGCCGCGTCCACCACTCCTCCAGCGAGCGACCGTGCTCGCCGCGCGGGCCGCCCAGGTCGGCACCCGAGGAGAACGCCCGGCCGGCGCCGCGCAGCACGACCGCGCGCACGGTGTCGTCGGCGCGGGCGCGCTCGAAGGCGGCGACTAGCTCGGCCAGCAGCTCGCGGCTGAGCGCGTTCAGCTTCTCCGGCCGGTTCAGCGTGATGTGGGCGACGCGCTCCCGCGTCTCGTAGAGGACCAGCGCCTGCTCGACCATGCCGCCTCCGCGCCTCTGGGCTGCCCACCGGGGGTGGGGCTCCAGTATGGACGTTTCGGCGCGGCGGCGCCAACCGCGGAGCGGGGCGACGCGCTAGCCGGCGGGCGCCGTCTCGGGCACAATGGAGGCAAGAGACGCGCGGCCTGTTACGCGCCGGCGCCCGGCGGCGGCTGCGCGGCAACGCGCCATTCTGGAACGTGAGGTGTGCCATGCTCGCGAGCGGTTTGGCGGCGTGGGGCCGCCGGCCCGCCCTGCTCATCGCGCTCGGCGTGCTGCTCGCGTGCAGCGCGCCGGCCGCGGCCCCCGCCGCACCCACGGCCGCGCCGGCGCCCGCGCCCCCAGCCGCGCCGACGGCGGCCGCCCCGGCGCCCACGGCCGCCGCGCCGGTCGCGGCCCTGCCGCTCCGCTTCGCCTACACCGCCCTCTCGACGACGATTGCGCCGTACTGGATCGCCGAGGACGCGGGCTACTTCCGCGAGGAGGGGCTCGACCTCGACACCCGCTTCATCTCGGCCAGCACCGTGGGGATGCAGTCGCTGCTGGCGCGCGAGCTGGACGTGACGACCGTCACCGGCGGCGCGGCGCTCCAGGCGGCGGCCAACGGCGGCGACATCGCGATCTTCGCCACGAACGTGAACGCGATCATCTCCCAGATGATCACGGCGCCCGACGTTACGGCGCCCGAGCAGCTGCGCGGCCAGCCGCTGGGCGTCGTGCGCTTCGGCACCGTGTCCGACTTCGTGGCGAAGCTGCTGCTGCGCGGCTGGGGCCTGGAGCCGGGCCGCGACGTGCCGCTGGTGCAGCTCGGCGGCCAGGCCGAGACGATCGGCGCCATGCAGAGCGGCGGCGTGAGGTCGGTGGTGGTGGCCGACCTGCCCGCCCTGGAGCTGCGGCGGCTCGGCTTCCGGCTGATGGCCGATGGCGCCGACCTGGGCCGCGAGTACGTGGGGCTGGGCGTGGTGGCCAATCGCCCGTACCTGAACAGCGATGGTGAGACGATCCGGCGTTTCGTGCGCGGGCTGGCGCGCGGGATGGGCCGCTTCGTGGGCGACAAAGACTACAGCCTGCAGGTGATCCAGAAGTACACCAAGATGGAGGACCCCGAGGCGCTAGAGACCTCCTGGCAGGCGCACACCCAGAAGTACGCCAATAAGAGCCTGCTGACCACGGCGGCGGCCATCCGCACGGTGCAGGAGGAGGTGGCCGACGACCCGCGCGCCGCGGGCCTGAGCCCCGAGAGCGTCATCGACAACCGCTTCGTGCAAGAGCTGCACGACAGCGGGTTCATGGACCAGGTGTACCGCTAGCTCACGAGGCTGCCGGGAGCGGGCGCCATGTCCACTTCCACGCTTCGAGCGGCCATGTCCGGGCGGGCTGGAAGCCCGCGCTCCCAGGGGGTCACGAGCCGCCTCACCGATCCACGTATGGTTCGCGCCACACCGCGGGCTCAGGCGCTCGCGGCGCGCGGTCCCAGCCGCACCCCAGGGATTCCACCGCGATTGCCCCCGCCCCACCTCCCATCCCTTGCCTCTTGCCGACCGGCGAGGACGGCCGGCGACGCTCGCGGCGACTGCGCGGCGCGGCGCCCCGGCTTGGGTGGCAAGCTCGCGGCTCCCGGCACCGCCCCTATCGTGCCGGGAGGCGCAGCCCGCGAGCGCTGCCGCCGCGTGCCGGGCCGCCGCGGGGCGTCCCCGGCCGCTCCACGTCGGTCGGTCAGTTACCCAGTGTAGTGAGGCGACGAGCGCCCACATAGAGGGGAGGCCCCCGATTCCGCGGGGGATATCCCCCACGTTGCCCGGGGCCGTGTTGTTAGGCCCCCGGCCGGGTGGTACTATTTTTCTCGGCGGGCGGCGGCGCGGCACGGCTGCGCGCCGGCCGCGCCGGTCTTTGCCTCGGCCGAGGCCCACCCAACTTTCGCGGGCGCGCGGGCGCCCTCTCGCCCCACACCGAGCGGGTAGGACTGCCGTGCGTCCCTCACGGGGCGGCGCGTGGCCGCCAGCCGCCCGGGCGGCGAGGACACGCCCGACGCCGGCCTGCCGGGGGCTCCATGCTGCGCGTCGCCATGCTGAGCGTCCATACCTGCCCGCTCGCCGCGCTCGGCGGCTGGGAGACGGGCGGCATGAACGTCTACGTGCGGGCGGTAAGCCAACACCTGAGCACGCTCGGCCTCGACGTGGACGTCTACACGCGGCGGCAGGACCCGACCGTGCCGACGGTCGTGCCCATTGCGGAGGGCGCGCGCGTGATCCACGTCGACGCCGGTCCCGCCGCGCCGCTGCGCAAGGACGCCATCCTCGACTACCTGCCCGAGTTCGTGGCCGGCGTGCGGCGGCAGGCCCAGCTCGACGGCGTGCGCTACGATCTGATGCACGCCCACTACTGGGTCTCGGGCGCCGTCGCCATGCTCTTGCAGCCGCGCTGGCAGGTCCCGGTGGTGGCGATGTTCCACACGCTCGCCCGCATGAAGAACCGCGTGCTGACGGCCGGCCCCGAGCGCGAGAGCGAGCGCCGCGTCGAGATCGAGCAGCGCACCATGACGCTGGCCGACCGCATCGTGGCCGCCACGGCCGCCGACCGCCGCCAGATGCTCGACCACTACCGCCTGCCGCCGGGGAAGATCTCCGTCGTGCCCGGCGGCGTGGACCTCGACCGCTTCCGGCCCCACGACCAGGCCGCCGCCCGCCGCGCACTCGGCCTGCGCGGCAGCAAGGTGCTGCTGTTCGTGGGGCGCATCCAGCGGCTCAAGGGGATCGACGTGCTGCTGCGGGCGGCCGCGCGGCTGGTGGCGGACGAGCCCGCGCTCGCGGCCGAGCTGCAGGTGCTGATCGTGGGCGGCCGCCCGCCCGAGCACGGCACCAGCCCCGAGAGCCAGGAGCTGCGGCGGCTGCGGCGGCTGGCCGGGCGGCTGGGCATCGCCGACCGCGTGGAGTTCGTCGGCGCCGTCGATCAAGCGCGCCTGCCGCTCTACTACGCCGCGGCCGACGCCACGGTGATCCCCTCCCTCTACGAATCGTTCGGACTGGTCGCCGTCGAGTCGCTGGCCTGCGGCACGCCGGTCGTCGCGGCGCGCGTCGGCGGCCTTGCCTCGACGATCCAGGACGGCCAGACGGGCTACCTCATCCCCTGGGCCGATCCGGCGCTGTACGCCGAGCGGCTGGGCGCGCTGCTGGGCGACGCCGCGCTGCGCCGGCGGCTGGGCGAGAATGGTCTGTGCGCCGCGGCCCGCTACGACTGGGCGCAGGTCGCCGAAGAGATCTATGGCATCTACTGCGGGCTGGTCCGCTGCGAGCGGCGCGTCGCGGGCACGGGCGCCGCGCCGGCGCGGCGGTAGCCCGGTGTCGTACGCGCTACCCGCGGACTTCCCGGACATCCTCTTCGTGCAGGCGCACCCGGACGACGCCGACTTCGGCGCGGCGGGCACGGTGGCGCGCTGGGCGCGCGAGGGGCGTCGCGTCCACTACCTGCTCTGCACGAGCGGCGACAAGGGCGCGCCCGACGCCGCCACCCGCCCTGCCGACCTCGCCCGCCTGCGCGAAGCGGAGCAGCGCGAGGCGGCGCGCCGGCTGGGCGTTGCCAGCACGACGTTCCTCGGCCGCCACGACGGCGAGCTAGAGGTGAACCTGGCCTTCCGCGCCGAGGTGACGGCGGTCATCCGCCGCCTGCGCCCGCAGCTCCTCCTGACGTTCGACCCCTGGCGGCCCTACCAGCTCCATCCCGATCACCGCGCGACCGGCTTCACGGCGCTGGACGCCCTGATCAGCGCGCGCGACCCGCTGTACTTCCCCGAGCAGCGGCGCGACGGGCTGGAGGCGCACCGCGTGCGCGAGGTGTGGCTGTTCGGCACCGACGCCCCCGACGTTTTCATCGACATAACTGATACATTCGAGGCGAAGCTCGACGCGCTGCGGGCGCACGCCAGCCAGACGCGCGACTGGCCGCGCGTCGAGGCCCGGGTGCGCGAGCGCGCGCGGGCGGCGGGCGCCGCCTACGGCGTCGGCTACGCCGAGGCGTTCAAGCGCCTCGAATTGCCCCAGTAACCCCGCCGCGGGCGCGCGCTCGCCGCGCCGCGCGCCGAGTAGGGTATCATGGCGCAGAGTCGCGGTGGGAGAGAGTGCGTGTTGACGATGGGCTTGCGAGTGCCGCTAGTCGCGCGCACGCAGCACGCAGCACTTAGCACTCCGTACTCGTCGCCGCACTGGGGGCACGATGCGTAAGGTCGACGCGCTGCGCGCGCTCCAAGAGGTGGACAGCGCGCTCGACCAGGTGCGGGCGCGCCTGGAGCGCATCGCCGCGCAGTGGGGCAAGCGGCAGGCCGTGGACGCCGCGGCGGCGGCGCGCGACGCGGCCCTAGCCGAGCTGCGCCGCCGCCAGGCCGATCAGCGCGACCTGGAGCTGGCGATCGAGCAGCTGAACGGGAAGCTCAAGACGAACTCGGACAAGCTCTACGGCGGGCGCGTCCACAACCCGCGCGAGCTGGAGGACCTCTCCAGAGAGGTGGACCAGGACCGCCGCCAGATCTCGGAGCGCGAGGACCGGCTGATCGAGGTCTTCGAGCAAGTCGAGGCGGCGCAGGCGGCGGCCGACCGGGCCGCGGCGGCGTACGCCCAGGCCGAGGCGACCTTCAAGCGCGAGCAGGAGGAGATGGCGGCCGCCCGCCGCGAGCTGGAGGCAGAGGGCCACCGCCTCACCGCGCGCCGCAACCAGATCGCCGCCCAGGCCGACCCCGTGAGCCTGCGCCTCTACGAGAGCCTGCGGCGCAGCAAAGGCGGCCTGGCGGTCGTCCCCGTGCAGCAACGAAGCTGCCAGGGCTGTCGCATCGCGCTCCCAGCAGCGAGGAGCAGAAGGCGCGCACCAGCACAGAGCTGGTGACGTGCAGCAGCTGCGGCCGCATCCTCTACGCGACCTGACGCCCCGCGTCACCGGTCCTCCATCACCATTCCACGATCCCTCCACAATTTAGCGTGCACGCCCCACGCGCCGCCTTGTTATGGTTGTCGGCGGAGATACCGTCCCACGGGCAGCCGGCGGCAGGGGTTGCCGGCGGCGTGTGGCGGTCGGGAACGCCTGAACAGGCAAAGGGGGGAGATCCATGCGACGACAATGGCTCATCGCCACTTTCGCGGCCGCGGCGCTGCTGACGGGCGGGCTGGCCGCGGGCAGCGTGCCGCGCGCCCAGGCGCAGGGCTCGGACTGCATGGCCGAGTTCGGCACCGTGGGAACGGCGTGCGGCGAGCTGCGCTTCAACATGTCTCCCGCGCCGGACACCATGCCGCCCGCGCCGATCCTGGCCGGGCCGCCGCCAGCGGTCGCGGCGCAGCCCGGCGCCGCGGACCAGTCGCAGGCCGCGCCCCAGGACGAGCAGCAGCCGGCGGGCATGGAGTAGCGCCCGCAAGCCCTCACGCGGCCAGGAGCCCCGCCGAGTCGGCGGGGCTCCTGTTTGTGTTCCGCGCTGGCTGATCCGACGGCAGCCGAAACGGGTATCCTATCGGCAGACCAGCAGCGGGCAGGGTAGTGGAGTCGAAGCAAGGGCTACCGATCATCGCGTTCGCGGCGCCGGCCGAGTGGGAGGCGTGGCTCGCGGCGCACCACGCGACGGCGCAGGGCCTTTGGCTCAAGCTCGCCAAGAAGGACGCGGGCGTCGCCACCGTCTCCTACGCCGAAGCATTGGACGTGGCGCTCTGCTACGGCTGGATCGACGGCCAGAAGGCCGCCCACGACGAGCGCTTCTGGCTGCAGAAGTTCACGCCGCGCGGCCGGCGCAGCAAATGGTCGCGCGTCAATCGCGACAAGGCCGAGGCGCTGCTGGCGCAGGGCCGTGTGCAGCCGGCCGGTCTCGCGCACATCGAGCAGGCCCGCCAGGATGGCCGCTGGGACGCAGCGTACGAGTCGCAGAGCCGCGCCACGGTGCCCGACGACCTCCAGCAGGCGCTCGACGCGAACCCCGCCGCGCAAGCCTTCTTCGCCACCCTCGATAGCGCGAACCGCTACGCGATCCTCTATCGGCTCCAGGACGCCAAGCGCCCCGAAACCCGCGCCCGCCGCCTCGCCCAGTTCGTCGCCATGCTGGCGGCGGGCCAGAAGCTGCACCCCTGAGCGTCGCATCGCGCCCCTGTCCGCGGGCGCCCCTACCACGCGCCGCCCCGGTACGTGCGCGCTCTACGGCCTGCCGCTGATTGCCGCCGCCGAGCGGGTGTGCTACCGTGGGCGCACGACCTTGGGACGGATGGGGAGCGAATGGAGCGGGGGCGACGGACCACGGGACGAAAGCAACGCATGGTCGGGCTGGCCGCAGCGGCGCTCGCCGCGGCGCTGCTGGCGGGCTGCGGCCCGGGCGCGGCGCCCGGCGAGGGCGAGCGCGCGGGGGCGTCCGCCACAGGATCGAGCGGCGCCCGAGCGAGCACGGGCGGCACAGCCGCACCAGGTGCGGGCGCGGCAGCCGAACCGGGGGCCGCGGCGAATGCCGCAGCGGCGGGGGGGTCGGGGGGGCCAGCCGCGCCTGCGGTGGCGCCCACCGCCCCGCCGGAGCCCGAGCGCTTCCGCTACGGCACGCCGTCCACGTCGCTGAACTACTACTACCTGCTGTTCGGCGACACGGAGGGCCTGTACGAGCAGGAGGGGCTGGCGCCGGAGGTGTTGCAGCTGCCGGCCAGCACGCTGCTCGCGGCGCTGACGGCCGGCGAGGTGGACTACACCGCCGGGGCCGCGGGCGGCATCCGCATGGCGGTGCTCGGGCAGCCGGTGCGGCTGGTATCGTCGGTGAGCCTGCTGAACTTCAGCCTGGTGACGCGGCCCGAGGTGCCGGATGGTGCGGCGCTGAAAGGCAAGGCCGTCGGCGTCGGCTCGCGCGGCGCCTCGGCCGACCGCGCCATGCAGCGCGCCGTGCGCAGCGTGGGCCTCGATCCCGGCGACGTGACGACTGCCGTCATCGGCGACATGCCGCTCCAGTGGGAGGCGCTCCGCAGCGGCCGCGTCGCCGCGATCATGGCGTCGCCGCCGCTCAGCAGCGACCTGGAGCGCGAGGGCTACCACGTGCTGGCCAACACCGCGAGCCTGGAGCCGGCCGTGGTGGGCGGCGTGGCCGGCACCGTTGTGCGCCTGGCCGCCACGCGCGACCGCACACGGCGCCTGGTGCGCGCCGAGGCGGCAATCGTGCGCTACATGAAGGCCAATCCCGACGTGACGGCCGCGCGTATCGCCGAGCGGTACCAGCTCAGCGCCGAGGACGCGAAGGCCGCCTATTCCCAGGTAGTGCCCTACTACTGGGACGAGTACACCTTCAACCTGCCCGCCGTGGATGCCACGATCGCGGCCGAGCGCGAGGCCGCCGAGCTCGCCGCGGCCGTGCCGCGCGAGCAGGTGGTGGATGCGAGCTTTCTGACGCAGCTGCAAGCGGGAGGCGAGCCGCGGTAGGGGTCGGCGCCCCACGTCTTGGGTCTGGTGGGCGACCGGCTGGCGGCAGGCGTCGCGGGCCGGTCGGCGAGGCGCGGTCTGAGAGAGAGAGGTACGTCGATGGCGCCGACCGGATCGTCTGTTGGACTCGCCGTGCTCCTGGCGGCGGCGGTCGCCTGCGCGAGCCCGGCGCGCACCCCCACGAGCACTACAGCGCCCGGCGCCGCCGCGCCGAGCGGGCCGGCGCCCGCGAGCGCGCCCGCCGCCGCGCCGAGCCCCGCGGCCCCGAGCGGCGGCGCGGCGCCCCCGGAGCCCGTCCACATCGTCGCCAGCCACCTGCCGGCGACGCACAGCGGCGGCCTGTACATCGCTTACGAGCGCGGTTACTTCGCCGAGCAGGGCCTCGACGTCGACCTGGAGCCGTCGTTCGCGTCCAGCGAGGCGCTCACGATGCTCAACTCGGGCGCGCTCGACGTGTACGGCGGCGCGACGGGCGCCAACCTGTACAACGCGGTCCAGCGCGGCGTCCACCTACGGGCGGTGGCCGACAAGGCGCACTCGGAGCCGGGCATCAAGTACAAGGCGATCATGGCGCGCAAGGACCTGTGGGACAGCGGCGCCGTGCGGACGATGGCCGACCTGCGCGGGCGGCCGTTCGGCGGCCTGCCGGGCGGCGGCAGCACGGAGTATCAGTCGGAGAAGCTGCTGCAGACCGGCGGCGTGCTGTTCAGCGAGGTCGACTTCAAGCCGCTGAACACGCCCGACCAGCTTGCCGCGCTCTCCAACAAGAGCATCGACGCCGTGTTCACCTTCCAGCCAGCCCTGTGTACCGCCGAGCGGCTGGGGCTGGGCGTGGCGATGCCGCCGTACATGGACGACATCGCCCCCGGCCTGGAGGGCGGCGTCATCAACTACGGCGAGCAGTTCATGCGCGACAAGACGCAGGCGGCGCGCGGCTTCATGGTGGCCTACGTCCACGCGCTGCGCGACTACAACGACGCGCAGCTGTACAACGTGAACCGGCCGCTGATCGTGGACATCCTGCAGAAGTACGTGAACCTGCCCGACCTGAGCTACTACGACGACTGCGAGTGGGGCCGCCTCTATCCCGACGGCCACATCAACCGCGCGTCGATCGAGGACGAGATCCAGTGGAGCGTGAAGGCCGGCTTCATGGACCGCCCGATCAGCGTGGACCAGATCGTGGACGACCAGTGGGTGGAGTACGCGGGCCAGCAGCTCGGCCCCTACCAGCCCGGCGGGCGCTAGCGCCGCGGTGGGGGTCGCGCCCGCAACGCTATTCGCCCCGTGCTTTTGACCCGGCCGGCGCTCGGCGGCTATGGTGTGCTCGCCAACTGCCGAAAGGAGCGTTTGGATGCTGACGTTCCCCCGTGTCATCCGCATGCCGGTCGTCATGCGCTCGCGGCTCATGCTGGAGGTGGCCTCCGAGCTGGTGGCCGCCGAGGAGTGGCCCGAGCGCCAGGTGACGATCCACTTCCGGCCACAGGGCGACGAGGCGTGGCGGCTGTGCTTCTTCGCCAGCGACGCGCCCAACGCCGTGGACGCCGTTGTGAACGGCGAGGCCGACATCGCCATCTGCAACCCGGGCGGCGTTCTGGCGATGGCGCTGCGCGGCGCCGGCCCGTACCAGGAGCCGATCCCCCTGCGCGCGATCATGGTGCTGCCGCAGTTCGACCAGTTCGGCTTCGGCGTCACCAGCCAGTCGGGCATCACGTCGCTGGCCCAGGTGCGCGAGCGGCGCTACCCGCTCAAGGTGTCGCTGCGCGGCCAGCGCGACCACTCGGTCCACTTCCTGGCGAACCAGGTGCTAGCGACCTACGGTTTCTCGTTCGACGACATCGAGGCGTGGGGCGGCCAGGTACGCTACGACGAGGAGTTTCCGAACGGGCCGAACCGCATCGGCGCGGTCGAGCGCGGTGAGGTCGACGCGCTCTTCGACGAGGCGATGCCGATGTGGGCGACGCGGGCGCTGGAGCTGGGTATGCGCTTCCTGCCCGTGGACGAGCCGCAGCTCCAGCAGCTTGAAGGGATGGGCCTGCGGCGCGTGCCGATCACGCGGGAAGAGTACCCGGCGCTGCCCGCCGACGTGTGGACGATCGACTTCAGCGGCTGGCCGGTGTTCACGCTCGCCAGCACGCCCGACCGCGTCGTCACCGCGTTCTGCCAGGCGCTAGAGAACCGCAAGGACCGCATCCCCTGGTACGGGCAGGGGCCGATGCGCCTCGACCTGATGTGCAAGGACACGAAGGAGGGGCCGCTGGACATCCCCCTGCACCCGGCGGC
Source organism: Pseudomonadota bacterium (assembly GCA_021325365.1). The sequence continues at coordinate 64,746 of JAJPHF010000033.1, read as the reverse complement.
GGAGGCCTTCTGGCGCAGTCAGGGCTATCTCGCGTAGGGGATAGGGAATAGGGACTAGAGAGGTAGGGAATAGGGGGTAGGGGATAGGGACAGCGGCCGTCTCCGTTCCCTACCCCCTACCCCCTATCACCTACTGGTATTGCTGGTCCCAGGCCTGGAACTGGCCGCTGGCCTGGAGGGCGTCGAGGAACCGCGTGTCCACGAAGTCCTCGGGCCGCGCGCCGCGCGCCCGGTCGTCGCTCTCGGCCAGCACGTCGACGATCGCCTGGATGCCTTTCACCGAGGGATAGGGCGGCACGACGTACAGGTCGCGGTAGTGTGCGTAGGTCTCGGCCAGCGCCTCGGGATCGTCGATGCGCATGAACTTGCCCACCGCCGCGCGCGACGGTTCGGGGTTCGCGCGGTAGTAATACAGCCCCTCGGCCCAGGCGCGCACGAAGCGGGCGACCGGCTCGGGGTCCTCGGCGATACGGCGCCGGGTGGTGATGACGACCGTGTGCTGGTACTCCAGGCCCAGGCTCGCCACGTCGGTGAGCTTGGTGAGGCCGAGCTTGCGGGCGCGCGTGGTGAGCGGCGGCTGGAGGATGGTGGCGTCGACGGCGCCCGACTCCAGCGCGGCGAGGCGCTCGGGCGGCTGGCCGACCTGCACGATCTGCACGTCGGTCGCGGGGTCGAGGCCCCAGCGGCGCGCAGCGAAGCGGGCGGCAAAGTCGGTCGAGTCGCCAAGCTGGGTCACGCCGATGCGCTTGCCGCGCAGCTCGGCCGGGTCGCGCACCTCGCGTGTCCAAATGCTGGTGTCGAGCGTGTTCAGCGCGGCGGCCACGGCCACGACGTCGGCGCCCGCGATGCCCGCACCCACCACCTCGGCGCCCGAGGTGACGACCAGCGGATACTCGCCGGCCAGCAGGCCGGCCGTGGCGGTGCGCCCACCGATGTTCGACGTCTCGACCTCCAGGCCGTGGCGGGCGAAAATGCCCGCGTCCTGGAGCACCTGGAGGAGCGCCTGGCTGCCGGCCACGGCGCTGTGGACGACGCGCGTCTTGATGAGAGGTGGGGACTCGGCCCGCTCCCCATTGCCTACGGGTGAGGGCGCGGGGGCGCTGGCAGCGGGCGCCGCGGGCTGCGCGGCCGGGGCCGCCGGAGCGGCGGGTCGGGCGGGCGCGGCGGTGGGAGCGCAGGCGCTCAGGAGGAGCGCCACGACCGCCGCGATGCCCAGGGGCGGCCGGCGCCAACGGCTTGCGCGCTCGGGATTGACGGCTTGGCTACGCGCGGCCATAGGGAATCCCCCACTTGGCGGCGATCTGCTGCTTGTAGGCGGTGTCGAAGACGTTGGCCGCGGGGAACGGCTTGCCGTAAGGGCGGCAGGCGTCGACGATGATGCGCGAGCTGACGGGGTTGCCGGTGGCGCGGACCTCGTCGGGGAGCGCGGGGTCGGCGGGCGAGGTCCAGACGCCGCGCACCACGTCCACGTTGTCCACGTTGCAGCGCGTGCCCATCGCCCAGAACACCTCGCCGGGGTTGGCGATGTCGATGTCGTCGTCCACGACGACGACCCACTTGCCGGCATAGGCGGCCGAGCGGACGCAGGTAGCGGCGAGGCCGACCTGCTTGGCGTGGCCGGCGTACTGCTGCTGGATGCGCACGACCAGGAACAGGCCGAAGTAGGTGGCCAGCTGCCAGACGCCGGTGATGCCGGTGCAGCCGGCGCGCTCCAGCTCGTCCCAGACGAGCGGCACGGTGCGGGGAAAGGCGAAGGCGTAGGGGCGCGGCGGCTTGAGCGGCGGCGAGCCGAGGATGATCGGGGCGTCGCGGTGCAGGACGGTGTGAACGCGGAGCACGGGCACGACGGCCTGCTCGCGCTTGTGGATGCCGGCGTAGTAGCCGGGCCACTCGCCGAACGGCCCCTCGTCGCAGGACTCCTCCGTGAGCGGCGGGATCTCACCCTCCAGCACGATCTCCGCGGTGGCGGGGATGGGCAGGTCGGTGTACGGGCCGCGCGTGATGGGCACCGGGGCGCCCTTCAGCCAGCCGACGAAGTCGTACTCGCTGACGCCCCAGGGGACGGGTAGCGTGGCGGCGGCGAACAGCGCGGGATCGTGGCCGAGCGAGACCGCGACAGGGCACGGCTCGCCGCGCGCGTGGTACTTGTTCAGCATGATGCGGGCGTGCTTGCCCTGGACGATGAGCAGCGAGAGGCGGTCGGGGCCCTGCACCTGGCCGCGGTAGGTGCCGAGGTTCACCCAGCCCTCGTCGGGGTCGCGCACCACCACGGCGCAGCCGGTGGCGAGGTAGCGGCCGCCGTCCTTCTCGTGCCAGCGCGGCGTGGGGAACTGGCCGAGATCGACGTCGCGGCCGCGGCGCACGTTCTGGAGCACCGGCGCGGCGCTAACCTCGACGGGCGGCACCTTGTGGAACTCCTTGAGGCGCGTGCGCCAGCAGTTGGCCAGTTCGACGGGCCCGAGGTCGAGCGGCAGGTTGAGCGCGAGCGCAGTGCGGCGGGCGGTGGCGAAGCCGTTGGCGAGCACGCGGTAGCCGGGCGGGTAGTCGGCGATGCGGTCGAAGAGCAGCGCCGGGCCGCGGCGCTCGGCCTGAATCTCGGTGAGCGCGCCGATCTCTAGGTCCCAGTGGGCGCCGTCGAGGCGCTGCAGCTCGCCGAGCGCCTCGGCGGCGGCGATGAAACCGCGCAGGTCGTCGAAACTCATTCGGTGCCCCCCCTAAGCACTCGGCCCGGGATAGTGTGTAGGTTTGGCTTCGCCAAACCTACACACTATCCACGGCTGGCAGCTTAGCTCGCCAAGGATACCAGGCGTCCGCGCGGGCAAGCCACGGCGAGCGGCCAGGAGCCGCGTCAGGCGCCTTGACCGGCGGGGCTGCATTCGCTACGCTCGCGCTGTGATGGCGGAGGGAACATGCGCTTCGGCTACTTCACCCTGACGGACAACCCGGCGGGCTACGGCGACCGCCGCCGCGATCCGAGCCAGTTCCTCCGCGAGGTGCTGGCGGAGGCCGTTCTGGCGGAGGAGCTAGGCTTTCACTCCGTCTGGCTGCCCGAGCACCACTTCGGCCTGTTCGGCTGCCTGCCCACGCCCGCCCAGTTCCTGAGCTACCTGGCCGCGCGCACCACGCGCGTGCGGCTGGCGCCCGGCACGATCGTCCTACCGATCAACGAGCCCCTGCGCGTCGCCGAGGAGTACGCCGCGCTCGACCTGCTCAGCAACGGCCGCGCCGTCTTCTGCGCCGGGCGCGGCTTCGACCGCCGCGAGTACCAGGCGTTCGGCGTGCCGCTCGAGGAGAGCCGCGAGCGCTTCGACGAGGCGCTGGCCCTCGTGCGCACGGCGCTGAGCGAGGAGCAGTTCACCTTCGCCGGCCGCTTCTACCATGTCGACGAGCCGATCACCGTGCTGCCGCGCCCCGTGCAGGAGCCCCATCCCCCCATGTACGTCGCCTGCTTCAGCCGCCCCACTGTCGAGATGGCGGCGCGCGGCGGCTACCACGCGATCTTCGCCCCGTTCGCGGCCGCCATGATGTTCGGCAGCCTGCAGCAAGCCGCCGACGAGTTCCGTGGCCTGGCGCGGGCCGCCGGCCACGCCGAGCCGCGGATCATGTGCTCGTACTTCGCGGCCATCGCCGACAGCGCGGCCGAGACCCGCGCGGCCCAGGAGCGGCTGCTGTTCTACCTGCGCGCCGTCACCCCGGCCAACCTCGACCCGAAAGCCAACCTGCCGCCGAACCTGGCCTACATGGCCGACATCGCCCGGCGCGTGCAGACGATGCAGCCCGAGCAATTGGGCGAGCGCAGCATCGTCGCCGGCGACGCCGCGCGCTGCGTAGAGCTGTTCAAGCAGGTCGAGGCCGCCGGCATCGAGGAAGTCGTCCTCTACCTCAACTACGGCGCCTACTCTCACGCCGACACCGTGCGCCAGATGGAGCGCTTCGCCCGCGACGTCCTTCCCCACTTCGATGCGCTATGATGAGCATACGCACCGCGCCGCCGGTGGCGCGGCGCCCGCCAGCCTATCGTCCGCGAGGTGCCCATGCCCCGCGGCGCTCCCGGCCTCGCCTACGCCCTCGCGCGCCTGCGTGGCGCGGCGCGTCCCCCGGTCACCATCACCGACCCGCCCGCGAGCATTCGCTTCGAGCGGGACGTGCCGGTGGCGGTTCGGGACGGCACCGTGCTGCGCGTGAACGTCTTTCGCCCGGCCGCTGCTGGCGCGTACCCCGTGCTCATGTGCGCCCACCCCTACGGCAAGGACCACCTGCCCCGCCGCACGCCCCTCGGGTATCTGCCGCCGATCATGCTCCGCCTGATGCGCCAGGACCGGCCGTTCCGCTTCTCGGCGTGGACGAGCTGGGAGGCACCCGACCCCGCCTACTGGGTGCCGCGCGGGTACGTGGTGGTGAACTGCGACCTGCGCGGCTTCGGCCACTCGGACGGCGTGGGCACGCTGCTCTCCGACGCCGAGGCCGACGACTACTACGACCTGATCGAGTGGGCGGCGGCGCAGCCGTGGTCCAGCGGCCGCGTGGGGCTCAACGGCGTGTCGTACCTGGCGCTGAGCCAGTGGAAGGTGGCGGCCTTGCGCCCGCCCCACCTGGCGGCGATCTGCCCGTGGGAGGGGTTCAGCGACGTGTACCGCGATCTGGCCTATCCGGGTGGCATCCGCGAGGACGGCTTCCTGCCGTTCTGGAGCGCGGGGGTGCGCCGCGAGGGGCGCTGCACGGAGGACGTGCGCCAGGAGCAGCTCGCGCGCCCGTGGTGGGACCCGTGGTGGGCGGCCCGGACGGCGCCGCTGGAGCAGATCGCCGTGCCGGCGCTGATCTGCGGCAGCTTCTCCGACCACAACCTGCACTCGCGCGGCGCGTTCGAGGCGTTTGGGCGCCTCGGCTCGCCCCAGCGCTGGCTCTACACGCATCGCGGGGGCAAGTGGGCGACGTACTATTCGGCCGAGGCGCTGGCGTTCCAGGCGCGCTTCTTCGACCACTTCCTGAAGGACGAGGACACGGGGCTGCGCGCGCTGCCGTCGGTGCGGCTGGAGGTGCGCGAGCGCGGCGACCGGGTACACGCGGTGCGGCACGAGGCGGCGTGGCCGCTGCCGCGCACCGTTTGGACGCCGCTCTACCTGCACCTGGACGGCACCTTGCGCGCCGCGCCCGCGGCCACGACGGGCGTCGTGCGCTTCGACACCGCGCGCCAACGGGTGAGCTTCGCGTGGACGGCGCCCGAGGACGTGGAGCTGACGGGCCCGATGGCGCTGCGGCTGCACGTGGCGGTCGAGGGGGCGAACGACGCCTGCCTGTTCGTGGGGGTGCGGAAGCTGCGCGGCGGGCGGCACGTGGTGTTCGAGGGCTCGTACGGCTTTGGCTACGACCTGGTCACGCGCGGCTGGCTGCGGCTCTCGCACCGCCGGCTGGACCCGGCGCGCTCGGAGCCGTGGCGCCCGTGGCTGACCCACGAGACGCCCGAGCCGCTCGCGCCCGGCGCGATCGTGCCCGCGGACGTCGAGCTGTTGCCGTCGGCGACGCTGTTCCGGCGCGGCGAGACGCTGCGCCTCGACGTGCAGGGCCGCTACTTCTTCCGCAAGCACCCGCTGTTCGGCCAGTTTCCCGCCGCCTACGAGCACGGCCCACGGGCCACCGTCGCGCTGCACTGCGGCGGCGCCTACGACGCGCGGCTCCTAGTACCGGTGATCCCCACCGCCTGATCCCGAATCCGGCCCCCTCGTCCCTCCCCCTCTCCCCCTGGGAGAGGGCCGGGGTGAGGGCGTCCCTCCCCCTCTCCCCCTGGGAGAGGGCCGGGGTGAGGGCCCGCCCCGCTAGGTGAACGCCGGCCCGATTCGGTATGACAGAGACGGCGGCGGGTCGCTCTCCAGGAGAGCCTCGTTCGCGGCCGCCAGGCGGCCTGCTGATCCGAGCGTCAGCCCGCGAACGTGCGCAGGGTGCTCAGGAGCCGCGTGAGGAAGGGAACGGCGGTGGTCGAGCGGACGGAGCGCGAGAAGATGCTGGCAGGCGAGCTATACCGCGCCAGCGATCCCGAGCTTACCGCGGCGATCGCGCGCGCCGATCGCCTGATGCGCGCCTTCAATGCCACCACGGTCGACGACCTCGACCGTCGGGCCACGCTGCTGCGCGAGCTGCTCGGGAGCGTGGGCGCGGACGTCGTCGTGCGGCCGCCCTTCTACTGTGATTATGGCTCCAACATCCACCTGGGCCGCGGGACTTTTCTCAACTACAACTGCGTCCTGCTCGACGTGTGCCAGATCGAGATCGGCGCGCTTTGCCAGATCGGGCCGGCCGTCCAGATCTACGCGGCCGACCACCCGCGCGATCCGGCCCTCCGTCGCCAGGGACTAGAGAACGGGAAGCCCGTGCGGATTGGGTACAACGTCTGGATCGGCGGCGGCGCGATCATCCTGCCGGGCGTCACGATCGGCGACGATGCAATCGTCGGCGCCGGCGGCGTCGTCACGCGCGACGTGCCCCCGGGCGCCACCGTGGCCGGCAATCCGGCGCGTATCCTGCGCTCGCGGCACCGTGGATAGCCGCCACCCGCCGCCGTCCCTTCATAACCAGGACCAGGCCGTGATCGAGTATCGTCGGGGGTAAACCACATCGGGCTGGCCGATGCGCCGGCGCGGTCGCTAGCCGTCAACCGACGGTCCTCGGGGAGGCAGACCGTGAGCACTCACGAGAGCGCCATGATGGGCCGTGGGTACTACAACGCGCACTCGCAGGAACAGGACAACGCGAACGCCATCGCCCTGCCGATGCTGGAGCAGGCCGCGGCTGCCGCGACGCTGCCCGCGCCGGGCGAGCCCGCGGTGGTCGCCGACTACGGAGCGTCGCAGGGACACAACTCGCTGGCGCCGATGCGGACCGTCATCGCGACCCTGCGGCGGCGCCTGGCGCCCGACGCGGCAATCAGCATCGTGCACACGGACCTGCCGAGCAACGACTTCAGTGCGCTGTTCACGCTCCTGGCCGAGTCGCCCGACAGCTACCTGCGCGGCGCGGCCGAAGTGTACCCCTCGGCTATCGGGCGGTCGTTCTATCAGCCCCTCTTCGCGAGCGGCCAGGTCGCGCTTGGCTACTCGGCGATCGCGGTGCACTGGCTGAGCGCCGCGCCATGCCCCATCCCGAATCATATCTGGCCGCCGCGCGCCGAGGACGCCGTCCGCGCGGCCTTCGCCGCGCGCGCCCGCACGGACTGGGATACCTTCCTGGCCTGTCGAGCACGCGAGCTGCGGCCTGGCGGGCGGCTGGTCGTCGTCGGCAGCCTGGCCGACTCAGCCGGCCGCAGCGGCGCGGAAGGGCTGCTCGACCTGGCGAACGACGTGCTCCAGGAGTTGGTCGCGGCGGGCACGCTGGCCGCGGCGACCTACCAGCAGATGGTCTTGCCGATGTACTACCGCACGCTGGAAGAGTACACCGCGCCGTTCAGCATGCACCCGGCCAGCGACGGCACGTCATTGCAGCTGATCGCCAGCGAGCCGGTGGCGCTCGCGGACGTGTTCTGGGCGCGCTACCAGGAAGCGGGCGACCGGCAAGCGTACGCTGCCGCTTACACGGGGTTTCTGCGCGCGTTCACCGAGCCGACGTTGTTCGGCGCCAACGTGCCGGCGGTCCCACCGCAGTCGTCGAAGCGGCTAGCGGACGAATTCTATCGTCGGGTGCAGGAACGCATCATGGCCGATCCCGCGCGTGTGCGCTGCGCCTGGCAGATCGTGCTCCTGCATCTCGCGAAAGCTCCGTGAGCCCCGCGGATTGTCGCAGCATGAGGCGCGGAGCGCGTCATGGCGTCAGGCTACCCCTCGCCCGCTTCCACCAGCGCCTCCCACGCCGCCTCGCGCGCCGCGATGTCCTGCTCCAGCGCGGCGTACTCCTGGCCGAGCTGCCCCAGCGTCACGTGGTCGCCGTCCGGCGCGGCCAGCGCCGCCGCTAGCTGCTCGCGCCGGGCGATCAGCGCGGCGATTTCCTTCTCGAGCGCCGTGAGCGGGCTCGGCCCGCGCCGCCGGTTGCCGCGCCCGGCGCCTCGGCCGTTGGCGGCAGTCGCGCTCGGCGCCCCGCTGGTCCCATTGGCGGGCGCGGCCTGCGCGACGGCACCGCGCCCGTTCGCGGCCGCCGGGCCGGAGCCGTTCGTCGCGCCAGCGCCCCGATCAGTGCCGCCCGCCGGGGCCGCGCCGCCAGGATGCGCCACCGGGGTAATGGCCTGGGCCGCGCGCTTGGCCGCCCAGGTCGAGTAGGTGCCCAGCGTCACGGTCAGGCGGCCGTCCTCCAGCGCGCCGATGCGGTCCACCACGCGCTCTAGGAAGTAGCGATCGTGCGATGCCACCACCACGGTCCCCGGATACACGCGCAGCGCCGCCTCCAGCGCCTCCCGCGACGGCACGTCCAGGTGGTTCGTCGGCTCGTCGAGCAGCAGCAGGTTGCACGGCACCAGCAACAGCCGCGCGAGCGACACGCGGCTCTTCTCGCCGCCCGACAGCACGCCGATACGCTTGTGCACGTCGTCGCCCGTGAACAGGAACCGCCCGAGCAGGCTGCGCAGCCGCTCCTCCGACCACCCGTATGGCAGGCTGCACCGCAGCTCGGCCAACACCGTCGCGTCCTCGTCCAGCACCGCGGCCTGGTCCTGCGCGTGGTAGCCGACGACCACGCCCCGCCCCAGCGTCAGCGTGCCGCCGTCCGGGCGCTCGCGGCCGGCCAGCAGCCGCAGCAGCGTGCTCTTGCCCGCGCCGTTCGCCCCCACCAGCCCCAGCCGCTGGCCGCGCTCCAGGTCCAGGTCCAGCCCCGCCAGCACCGTCCGGCCGCCGTAGCCCTTGGTCAGGCCGCGCAGCGTCACCGTCGCCCGCTCGCTCGGCGGGCACTCGGTAAAGCGCAGCTTGATCGTGTCCAGCTCCGGCGCGGGCGCCTCGACGTGGACCTGCCGCTCGATCTGCCGCTCGCGGCTCTTCGCCTGCGTGGAGCGCGTCGCCGAGGCGCGGAAGCGCTCGATGAACGCCCGCTGCTCGGCCAGCACGCGCTGCTGCCGCTCGTACGCCGCCGCCTGCGCCTGGCGGCGCCGCGCGCGCTCGGCGAGATAGTAGCTGTAGTTGCCGCGGTAGTCGACCAGGTGGCCGCGCTCCAGCGCGAGCGTGCGCGTCGCCACGCGGTCCAGGAAGTAGCGGTCGTGGGAGACGACCAGCACGCCGCCGTGGAAGGCGCGCAGGTATTCCTCCAGCCACTCGGCGGCCGCCAGGTCGAGGTGGTTGGTCGGCTCGTCGAGCAGCAGCAGGTCGGGCGGCCGCACCAGCAGCTTCGCCAGCGCGATGCGCATCTGCCAGCCGCCTGAGAAGGCGTTCACCGGCTGCCGCCGCTGCTCCTCGCGAAAGCCCAGTCCCGCCAGCACCGTGGCGATCTGGCTCTCCACGCGGTAGCCGTCGAGCTGCTCGAACCGCTCCTGCAGCGCCCCTTGCCGCTCGACCAGCGCCGCAAGCTGCTCGCCAGCCCCCTGACGCCACACGCCAGGGGCGCGCTCGGTCGCCCCTGCGGCGGCCCCGTCCTGCTCCGTCCCGCCAGGTGGGCGGCCGGGCTCCACATCGGGCCTGCTGGCTGCCCCATCGGCCGCCGCCAGCGCCTCCGCGATGACGCGTAGCTCCTCGCCCACCGCCGTCAGCTCCGGGAAAGCGCTCAGCAGCTCGTCCCACAGCGCCCGCTCGCCCACGCAGCCGGCGTCCTGCGCCAGATAGCCGATCGTGAGCCCCGGCTGCGGGATGCGCTGGCCGGCGTCCGGCGGCTGCGTGCCCAGCGCGATCTCCAGCAGCGTGCTCTTGCCCGCGCCGTTCGGCCCCACCAGCGCCACGCGCTCGCCCGCGCTCACCGCGCAGGTGACGTCGTCCAGCACTTGCAGCGCGCCGAAGCTCTTCGAGATCCCGTGCAGACGGAGCACGCCTCACCACCCCACAAAACAGCGCCCGGCCATCGGCCAGGCGCTCGCGTGGCCCCGCGGGCCACCTCGAAACTATACCCGATGCCGCCCCGCCCCGGCGGCCCGCCAGCCCGGCGCAGCCTACGGCCAGTACTCCGCGCTCAGCGACGCGAACACGTCATCCACCGAAAACACTAGCCCCGGCGCGACGTCGGACAGGTCGATCACTTCTGCGCCCCGCATCGCGGCGGTCTGCCCCCCCGTGCGGAAGACGATGATCGAACGGTCTCGCGGATCGACCAGCAGCGCGGCGGCCACGCCGTTGGCGACGTACCACAGGCACCGACGCACGAGCGGCGTGACGCTCTGCCGCGGCGAGACGATCTCGATTGCGATGTCCGGCGGCGCGAACACGTCGTCGGCGATCTGGCCCTCGGGCGTCCGTGGGATGCGCTCCGCCCCGAACACCACGACGTCGGGCACGTACGAGCGCCCACCAAACGTCGCGCGCAGCTCGGTCAAAGCGCGGGCGGATCGCCGCCGCCGGGCGAGACGGTTCAGCCGCTCCACCAGCTCGGTCTGCAGCGTGCTGTGTCGCCCCTTGGGAGCCGCTTTTCGCGTCACTACCCCGTCGGCGTACTCGAGCGCGGGCTTCGTCTCCGGCCGCGCGAGGAACTCCGCGAGCGTCAGCCCCTGCCGCGGGGCGACCATTGCCGACCTCCTGGGCATCGCCCGCCTACAGTGTAGCAGCGTGCGCGGCGCCGACCGGCGGCCTTACAGCCGATACAGCGCCGCGGGGTTGTCGTGCAGGATCTTGCGCTTCACCTCGGGGCTGATATCGGTCCGCGCCTGGAACGTCTTGATCGCGTCCACGTCGCTCGACGGGTCGGTGTGGCCGTAGTCCGTCCCGATCACCAGGTTGTCCTCGCCGCAGTACTTCAGAATGAACGGGATGTCGTCCGTGTTCTCACAGGTCACGTAGATGCGGTAGTCCCGCGCGATGTTCGCCGGCCACTCGCGTCCCTGCTGCTGGAACCGCTTGCGCGCCTCGTTGAAGATCCAGGGGATCCACTGCGCGCTCGCCTCGATGAAGGCGAAGCGTAGCGTGGGGAAGATCAGCGGGATCTCGCTCATCAGCAGGTCGTGGACCGCGGTGACCGTCGGCACGCGGAAGCGGTCGAACGCCTGCGCCTGGAACACCGGGTGGCGGTAGAAGTCCGTCAGCCACGGGCTGCCGTTCGCGATGTGGACGGCGACGGCCAGGTCCAGCCGCTGCGCCTCCTCGAACACCGGGTAGAAGTACGGGTCGATCAGCTGCCGGCTGCCCTCGACCGGCCGCATCAGCACCGCGCAGGCGCCGTGCTCCTTGCCGAAGCGCATCTGCTCCAGCGCGTCGGGCAGGCTCAGCAGCGGCACCACGCACGACCAGCGCAGCCGCCCCTGGCCCTGGCGCCAGATGTCGGCCAGCCAGCGGTTCCAGCCCTTGTAGATCGCCACCTCCGCGGCCGGGTTGTCCGTCACCTGCTCGATGAAGATCGTGTTGTGCAGCACCTGCACGTCCACGCCGATCTGGTCCATGTGCTCCAGGCGCAGCGCGACGTTCGTCATCTCGCTGGCATCTTGCGGCGTCGTCATCGTGCGGCCCGCCAGCCGCGACAGCGCTTCGAGCTGCTCGTGCGAGTAGCCGGGAAAGCGGAAGCCGCGCACCTTGCCGTCGATCAGCCAGTACTGCAGCCGCGTCTCCCCCTGCACCTCCACCGGCTGGGGGCGGTACTGCGCGTCCGCGGGGTCCATGTACTCCCAGGTTGCCGCTGTCTCCACGACGTGCGCGTCCGCGTCGATCACCATCGTCTTCGTCGGTGCTGCCATGCTCCATCCTCCCACGCCGGGCGCTCCGCCCGCCGAACCCCCTACCCCAGCGCCGCCAGCACGCCCGCTACGTTCCTCGCCAGCAGCTTCGGCACGTCCAGCCGCAGCCCGGGAAACGTCTCGCTCTCGATCACCCCGTCCGCATCCGGCGCCACCCACACGTACTCGCCGCCGCGCCGCCGGAACCAGTCGATCATGCCGTCCATCACCCGCCACACGACGTACTCGCGCACGCCCGCCTTGCGGTACGCCTCCTTCTTGTCGTGCAGGTCGTACGACGCGCTGCTGGCCGCCACCTCCACCACGAGCTGCGGCGCCGCGTAGACGAATCCATCGGCGCCAAGGTGCGGCCCGCCCGCCTCTTCGCGCCAGAGGCAGGCGTCCGGCTGCACCTCGCTGTTCGCGCTGGGCCGAACCGTGGCGTTGTCCCCGATCCGCAGTCGCGGATGCTTTCCCCGGTATACGCCCAGCCAGGTCACCACCAGGGCGTGCTGCTCCCCATGCGAGTCGAATCCAACGGGCAAAGCCACGTAGACCACTCCTTCGACCAGCTCGGCTTGCTTGATGTCGGGGCGCTCGCTGTACCGCTCGTGGAACTCGTCGCGCGTCAGGCGGTCGCCGGACTCCAGGACCGGCCGCAGCTTCGTCGGAGCGGTCATCGCAGGACTCCACAAATCAGGCTCGTGGGCAGTATACCGCCCGGTCCGCCACCGGGGCGGAGTGCCGCGCTGGCGCCTCCCGGCGCCCGGCCCAGCAGCTTCGAAGATCCGCCAGCTCAGCCAGCCGCGGACTCCGGGCCATCGGGCAGCGCCGCTACCGCCTCGCGCCAGAGCCGCGGGTCGCCCAGCCGCACCGCCGCATCCATCCCCACGTTCTCCAACAGCAGCGCCAGCATCGTCAGGCGCTCCGCGTCGTCCCAGAACAGCTTGCCGTCGATCATCTCTATCTTCTCGGGCGCCAGGTCCAGGCGCGCCAGGGCTTCCTCGCCGCGCCACGCCCGCCCCTCACGGCGAATGTCCCAGGTAGGGGTTGGCCGAACGTCTCCGTCGTCTTCCATCTGCATCGCTGCCAGTGCTCCTTCGGCCGCTGAGCGGCCCTCGCTCGCACTCGCCGTCCTCGCCCCGTCTGCCGCCCGCCGGGCCGCCGCGTCTAGCGCTACAGCGGCGCCGTGTACACCACCAGCGGGTGCAGCGGCTCGTCGCCGATCGCGGTGATCTCGTGCGGCACGGTCGCCGGAATCCACAGCGCCGCCCGTCCGCCGCCCACTCGACCCCCACGCCCTCGCGCCCCACGCCTCGCGCCCCCGGAGGTTGGCTCCGGGGGCGCTCAGGGGAGCAGGTCGAGTGCGGTCTGAATCCGCTGGTACCCGGCACGATTACCCTGCTGCTGGTAGAGCGCCGCGGCCCGCTCGTAATCCGCCCGGGCTCCCTCGGTATCCCCCAGGGAGTGCCGGGCGAACCCACGGCCGGCGTAGGCACTGGCATGATCGGGATCGAGGCGAAGGGCCTCGTCGTAGTCCTGGATCGCCCCTTGATAGTCCCGGAGCTCCTCGCCGGCGATCCCACGCATAAAGTAGCCCCACGCACTCGTCGGGAGATGTTGGAGTACTTCGGTCGCCGCATCTCGCAAACCCGTCCAGTCCCGTGCCCGCCCTCGATCTAATGCTTGCTGGGTGGCGGGGAGCTGGCGCAGATCCTCCGGCAGCGAGGGATCCGGGGCCCCCGCCTGGAAGGTGACCGGGCGGGCTTGCAGCCTGGTCCAGCCACAAGTGGTGCGTGCCTCTATGTACAGGCGGTGGCTCCCCGGCGTGATGCCGCTCGTGTCCCACACCAACAGGAACCCCGCACGGGCAAACCGGATGCTGCCATACAGCTCCGCGATGGCGGGGGTCTCCACTCCATACGCCGCCGCTTCCACACGCGAACTCTGATCCGGGGGGACGTCGAGACTCAGCCGCACCTCGCTGACGCCGGTACCAGACGGTGCTTGGGGCTCGACCGCCCAGCCCTGCACTTGTACCTCGGCACTGATCGGCAGGCGATCGGCCGCGTACAAGGTCTCCACGGCCCCGTGCAGATCGCACTGCTGCGCCGCCGTTGGATGCCACGAGACTAGAACGAGTAACAGCGCGACCGCAAGCTCCCGGCCTAGCTTCCACCGACTCATCTGGAGAGCCCTCCCGCCTCGCCTCTTGACGCGGCCCCAGAGAGCCGCAGTATAGTGCCGGCCGCCCCATGGTGGATGGGACGACGATGGGCCAGAACCGACGCCCGCATCGAGGCGACCCGCCTTGCGGCCCACGGCTTCAATCCACGTAAGCGTTCAGCCTCGGCCGAGCGGGGGAAGCGTATCGGCCCGCGAAGCGGCACCGGCGGGGATATTCGCGCCTCCCCGCTCCACTTCTCCGCCTCCAGGCACGGCCCGCTCTACTCGCCGCGCAGGACCCCGGCCAGTAGCTCGGGCGGGCCCGGCGTGGTGAGGACATAGTTCCCGAACTCCACCTCCACGCCGCGGTCGGTCAGGCCCGTGTTGGCGCCCCACCAGACTCCACCCCAGCGCCGCCGGTCGTCGTGGACCTCGCCCACCGGCTCGCCGTTGATGAACAGCTGCCAATGGTCCCCTTGGGCGATGACTCCCAGGCGGTTGGGCACCGCGCCGCGGTGGATGGCCGGCGACTCGCTGGCGGGCAGCAGCGGGGTGTACTGCCCGGGCTCGGCGTAGCCAAAGCCCCATTGCCCGCGGCTGGGATCCACCCGCAGCTCGTAGCCGGCGAACTCGAAATCGTGTGCTGGGTTGGTCTGCCCGCGGAGGCCCAGTTCGTAGATGCAGGTGTCCGCTACCCGGCAGCGGGCATCAATGCCTACGGCGATGTCCCCCCAGGTGGCACTATCGAGCCAGGTTGTGCGCCACCCCGGCTGGTCCAAGCGCAGCAGCCGGCTCGGCCGCGTGGTCAGATCGTTCTGCACGAGTGGCGTCCCCGGCGCACACGGGGCCACCTCCACGTCACGGCTGGCGCTGTTCCGCGCGCCTGGCACTACCAGACTCGACACGAACAGCGTCAAGGTGTACCGCCCAGGCGGAAAGGCGCAGGTCTGCCAGTAGAAGCGGAATCCGACCGCGCTGAACTGCGGCCCGAGCGCGGCCGCGGCGTCGGGGCTGTCCTGTCGCAGGCGTTGAGAGGTAGGGCTGGTGATGGCGAACAAGTTGCGGGGGTCCGTCGGATCGTTCAGGTAGAGCTGGACATCATTCTCGTTGAACCCCGACCCCTCCTCACTCCGCCGGTCGGCGGCGTACCCGGTAATCTCAATCTGGCCCTGCACCGATTGGTTCTGTTCCGGGCTCGTGATCCGCACCACGACGTCCGGATCGGCCTGGAGCATGGGCGCAGACCCGACCATCGGCGCGGTGGGCACGAGCGCGACGACTGTCAGCGCGAGCGCCAAGACGCTCCGGGCGACTCCTGGCGTCCCCATCATACTACCCCCCCCCCGTCCCTCTCATGCCCGGGTAGGCGTGGCCACTAGCCCACCCGGCCGATCCGCTGTCAATCCTGATCCGACGCCCTTCCCGTCACGCCACGCCCGGCCGAGTATCTCCTAGCGTATGGTTAGCTCGGCCAGAACGCTCCCGCGCGTCGCCGAGCGACCTGCCACCGCCGCCACCGCCGGCGCCACCAGGGCTGCTGGGGCGCCGCCTGTACCATCGCACGCGAGTATTGGGATCATGGACGCGCTTCCTGGGCGTGAGGTTGAGCGACCAGGCAGGGCTTAGTAGCGCAGCAGCCGACCAAGAAGAGGAAGCCGGCGCAGGACTTGCGAGAGGCTGCTCTCCGTGAGCTGTCCATAAAGATCCCACAGATACAGGTCCCTTACATGTTTTGCCAAGGCGCGCTCACTCCACGCCGGGTAGGATGTCAGGGCATCGACGCAGGTCCCACCGAAGTTGCCGCCAGCAACGAACTCGCACGTCCCTTCGTTGAACTGTTCCCAGAGTTGACGTTCTAATCGAGTGCTCGTCTGCTTTACATCAGCCGGGTCGGCAGGATTGCCGAAGAACCCTGGGCGGACCCACGGGGCATGCTCCATCTCCTGCATATAGCGTCTCACGCCCGCTTCATACATGCGGATAGCGCGGTGGGCTCCTCGGACCTCGATATGGGCAACGAGCCGCGCCGGGTCGCACTTGTCGCCGCCGTCGTCACCGCCGCGAGTATAGATCATTACGCGCATGGCGCCCTCCCTAGGCACGTGTCAATCGCCATCCATTACGGGGTCGCGAGATCGATCCCGAGGTCGCTCCCCGGTTGCAGGTCGCCCGTTCTAGGCGGTTGTAGGAAACACCCCCCCGCGACGATCTGCTGCCTCCCTGTGGTGGGGTAGGGCCTCACCATGTCTGCACAGGTTCTGATGGCGGGGTCCACCTGTAAGCTATACTCGCCCGCGGGCCAGTCCGCCGGCACCTCCAGGGTGTAGTGCCCGACCTCATCTACCCCGACGCTCAAGGTGTTCCCATTCCCGCTAAGCTGTACCCTGACCTCCGAGAACGGGCGTCTTGGCGCGTGGCGTAGCACGCACCCGTGGATCCGCATCGTCGTCGCCCCCTCTTCCGGTCCTGCTCCAGGGGGAGTTGGCACGCACTCCGGTGGCACGGGCGTCGCCGTGACGGCGGGTAGCCTGCTGGTAGGCGGCGCCAGCAGGGCGGCCCTGGTGGGCCGCGCCGGCACGTCCGGCATCGGTGGCGTAGCGGGTGCCTCCGTCGCCGTCGGGATGGCCGCGGCCCCCTCGCGGGGGGCGGCGGGTCCCCCACAGTGCAGCAAAGCGATCCGCAGGAGGACGTCAAGTCTCCTCATGCTGCATCACCTCGACCAGGCGCCCCAGAACTTCTGGACCCTCTAGGCGTCATGCACCTGCCGCTGCGGGGCGCGGTGCAGCACCGTTCCGCGGGCCAACATCCTTCTGCTGGCTCTCTACGCTGTTGCAGCAGGCCGGGCGCGTCTGCCTGAGATGTCGGCGAGACACCAGGCTATTCCTTCCTTGAACGCGTTCGCTTGCCCCTGTCCGGGCGGGAACCGAGCGCCCGCGGGAACCCCGCCACCGTCCCCGCGCTCGGCAGCCCAGCGGTGGCCGGATCCAGGCGCAGGGCAGTGTGTGTCCTCATGGTACGGGCGTACCGGCCTGCAGCCTGTCGATGGCATCGAGGACTGCTTGCTGCGCGTCGGTGTTGCCTTGCTCCCCGTAGAGCGTGGCGGCCCGCTGGTAGTCCCGCAAGGCGGCCTGGTAGTCGCCCAACTCAGTACCGCCTCGGGATGCCGGCCCGCGTATGCGTCGGGGCACGTCAACACGAAGCGCTCGTCTCCCGCGCCCTTCAAGTACGCGGTGTACGGTGACGCATCCAGCCCGCGCTGACACGCCGGACAATAGCGCTCTCGCTCAGGGAGAACGGTTCCGCAGACGGGGCAGCTACGCGTCATCGCATCCCTCCAGGCCAGCTCAGTGTGCCCCGCTGACCGCTGCAGAGCTGCATCCACACGCCTGCACTGCCAGGATATGTTCCCGCCAAATTGTTCGTTGTGAACTCGATCACAGGCCAAGTATGAACTGAATCACGTCTGACCGCGACCCAGGGGCGACCGGCGGGGCGGCGCGCGCCACCCCGCGCGCGGCCGGCGGCGCGGCGGTCATCCGAGGCGGTCGAGCTCGCGCAGCCGGGCGATGATTACCCACCAACATCTCTAGTAAACGGATATTGGGATCGCGCGTAACAGGGACCGGCACGGCGCCCGCGCTGCCCTCCGGCAGGACGGGGCACGGGCCCGCCAGGCCGTCGGCCAGCCACGGGTCGTGAGGGCGCCGCTACGACGCCTTGCCTACCGCCAAGCCTGCCGAGGCGGCGGGCCGCTCATCGGCCGCCTGGCCGCGGTGTCTCCCACCATTCGGCGGTCGGCCTCGCGGCCCCGCCGGCAACGCCGGACGACCGCCCCCCACCAATAGCTTCCTCTTTAGACAGGTTTAGACAGGCCGCGAGGCGCGCCGGAGAGCGCCTGCTAGCTCGCGCGACGTGGTCGCAATCTTACGCCGTACACGCCTCCCCCGCACCCGCCGCCCGCGCCCATGCCCGGGGCACGCCCCCGCCGGCCCGGCCCGCGGCAGGCTACCGGGAGAGCATCGTACGGGGTAAACGATGCGACCTTCCGCGCCCGACCAGCGCGCGCCAACCCGCGCCCGGCCTAGCACTTAACCACCCGGTCAAGGAGCATCGTTTGACCGTTCCTCGGCTAAACCGAGGCACTCGCCGGCGGGTGGTTCCGCCGGCGCGAGCGAGGGGGTCCCTCCGCGCGGCGCCGAAACCGGGGGGCGCCCGGCGCGGTGCCTCGTCCCGCTGGCGCACCGGGCGCGGATTGCCTATATTCGGGCTCGGCGGCATTGGTTGCGGGCGGAGGGAGGCGACTATGGCGACAGCCGAGGCAGCCCAGCGATTCGTCGGCGCGTTGAAGGACGCGGGCGTGGACTTCGTCGTCGCGGTACCGGACATCAACCTGCTGGAGTTGATGAAGGCGCTAGCGGCCGACCCGGACCTCGACTACACGCCGGTGGGCCGTGAGGAGGAGGGGATCGGCGTCTGCACCGGCGGGGCGCTGACGGGCCATCGGGTGGCGATCCTGATGCAGAACGGGGGCCTCCTGAACAGCTGCAACGGGCTTACCACCACGGCGCTCCAGTTCGGCGTCCCGATACTGCTGCTCGTCTACTACGCCGGCGACTGGGGCGACAACGCCTTCCACATGCTGGGGCTGGTGACCGAGCCGGTGCTCCAGGCGCTCGACATCAAGTATCAGGCGCTCCGCGACCCCGCTACGCTCGCCCAGCAGGTGCGGGGCGCCGTGACCGTGGCCGAGGCGTCGAAGCGCCCGGTCGCCCTGCTGGTCACCCGCGCGGTGCTGTAGGAGGTGCGGGATGAAGCGCGGTGAGGCGCTCGAGGCGATCAAGAACCTGGTCCACGACGAATTCGTCGTGACCACGGCCGGGGGCGCGACGGTGGAGTGGCACGCCATCCACCCGAGCGACGGCAACCTGCAAGCGAAGACGCTCGGCCTGTGCTCGTCGATTGGGCTAGGCCTGGCGATTGGCCAGCCGGACCGCAAGGTGATCGTGCTGGACGGCGACGGCGCGCTCTGGATGAACATGAGCAGCCTCGGCACCATCGGCTGGAAGCAGCCGCGCAACCTGGTCCACATCTGCATGGACAACGGCGTGTACGAGTCGTCGGGCGGCACGCCCACGGTGACGTCGGCGCGCATGAACTTCGCGGCGCTGGCGCGCGCGGCGGGGATCGAGAGCGCCGTCGAGGCCAGCACGCCCCAGGACTTCGCGGCGGCCGTCGAGCGCGCGCTGGGGACCGACGGCCCGCACTTCATCTGGTGCCGCATCGAGCAGGGGCGCGCGAACGTCCCGCCGTTCCCCTACGACGAGCTAGAGAACAAGTACCGCTTCGTCCGCTTCGTCGAGCGGACGACTGGCAAGCGCATCCTCCAGCAGCCGGTCTCCCACAGCTACGAGCAGTCGCTACAGAGGTCGCCTGAGGTGGACACGCGGTCCTGATCGACGACCGGCTGGGCGGGGCACGCATACCTGTCTTGCAGTCCGACGGCGGCAACGGTCCGGTGCGCCGACGGAGCGGACGCGGGGAGGAGGGCAGGGATGGCGCTTCTGGTCGCCTGTGGCGCCTGGCTGGCGGGGCTGGGGCTCGCGCTGTGGCTGGTGGCGCCGAGCCAGGCGGCCGCGGCCGCGCCGCTCGCCTGGGCGGCGCTCGGGCTGCCGCTGCTCGGCGCGGCGGCCCTGGCGCGGACCTGGCCGCTGCGACTCGTGGCGCTGGCGGCAGCGCTGCTGGCGCTCGGCTGGGCGCGGGGGCTCGGGGCACTGCCGGCGCTGGCCGACGATCCGCTCGCCGGCGACCACGGGAAGGCGGCGCTCCGCGGCACGGTCGCGGCGGCGGCCGAGCCGGCGGACGACAGCGTGCGCCTGCGCCTGGCGACGACGGCGATCGAGCGCGAGGGCGGCTGGGAGCCAGTCGACGGACTGGTGCTGGTGCGGCTGCCGCGCACCGCGCCCTACGACTACGGCGACGCGCTGGAGCTGCGGGGCACGCTGCGACCGCCGCCGGCCCGCGACAGCGGCTACGGCGCGGCGCTCTGGCGACAGGGCGTGCGCGCCTCGATGGACTTTCCCGCCGGGCGGGCGCTGGCGGACGAGGGCCGGCCGCAGCCGCAAGCGGCGCTGCACGCGCTGCGCCGCCGGCTAGAGGCGGGGATCGCCGCCGCGCTCCCCGAGCCGCACGCGGGCCTGCTGGTGGGCGTGCTGCTCGGCGGCAGCGCGACGCTGCCGAGCGACTTCCGCGACGCCATGCGCACGGTCGGGCTCACCCACGTCGTCGCCGTCTCGGGCTTTAACGTCACGATCGTCGCGGCCGTGCTGGGTGCGCTGGCGGGACGGCTGGCGGGGCGGCGCCTCGGATGGCCGCTCGCGGCCGTCGGCGTGGTGCTGTACACGATCCTGGTGGGCGCGCCGCCATCGGCCACGCGCGCGGCGCTGATGGCGCTGCTCGCGCTCGGCGCCGAGGCCGCGGGCCGTCCGCGCGACGGGCTGGCGGCGCTCGCGCTGGCGGCGGCGCTGCTGGCCGGCTGGGACCCGCTGCTGCTGGGCGACCTCGGCTTCCAGCTCAGCGTGCTGGCCACGGCGGGGCTGATCGTGCTCGGGCCGGCGCTCCAGGCGCGGCTGCGCCCGCTGCCGGCCTGGGCCGCCGAGGGGCTGGGCGCCACGCTGGCCGCGGAGCTGTTCGTGCTGCCGCTCCAACTTGCCACCTTCCATTACCTGTCGGTCGTGGCGCCGCTCGCCAACCTGCTGGTGGTGCCGCTGCTGCCACCGCTCATGGCGCTCGGGCTCGGCGTGGCCCTGGTGGGCGCGGTGGCGCCGGGCGTCGCGCCGCTGCTCAGCCTGCCGGTATGGGGGTACCTCGAGCTGATCGTGCGCGCGGTGCAGGCGCTGGCGGCGCTGCCGGGCGCGCGGTTCGAGGCCGGCGCGCTGCCGCCGCTGCTCGGCGCGGCGTACGGGGCGGCGCTCGCCGCGCTCGCGCTCGCGGCCACCCCGGAGGCGGCAGACGCGCGCGCCTGGCAGCGCCGCGCGCGCGCGGCGCTGCCGCACCGCGCCGCGGCGCTGGGCGTAGCGGCGCTGGTGGCGCTGGCGGTCGGCGTGCTGGGCACGCTGGCGGTGGCCGGCGCCGGGCCGTCCGATGGGCGCCTGCGCGTCGCGGTGCTGGACGTGGGCCAGGGCGATGCGACCCTCGTGCGCACGCCGAGCGGCCGGCTGCTGCTGGTGGACGGCGGCCCCAGCCCTGCCAGCCTGATGGCCCACCTGGGCAGCCGCCTGGGCCTGGCCGAGCGGCGCCTGGACCTGGTGGCGCTCACGCACCCGCACGAGGACCACGTGGCGGGGCTGATGGAGGCGGTGACGCGCTACACGGTAGGGCAGGTGATCGAGGGCGCGGCCGACTACCCGAGCGCGGCCACTGAGCGCTGGCACGCGCTGCTGCGGGAGCGGGCGGTGCCGCTGAGCGTCGGCGCCAGCGGCCAACAGTGGCAGCTCGACGACGACGTGCTGCTCGACGTATGGGCGGTGCCCGCGGTGCCGGGCAGCCGCGCCGATCGGCTGGAGCCGGCGGGCGCGCTGGTGCTGCGCCTGCGCTACGGGGCGACGAGCTTGCTGCTGCCCGGCGACCTGGTGGCGGAGCAAGGCGAGCGCATCGTGACGGCCGGCGGCGACCTGCGGGCGACGGCGCTGCTGGTGCCGCACCACGGCAGCGCCGCCGGGCTGGAGGAGGGCCTGCTGGGGGCCATCAGCCCGACGCTGGCCGTCGTCTCGAACGGCGAGCGCAACCGCTTCGGCCACCCCGCGCCGCGTACGCTGGCGCTGCTCGCGGCCCACGACGTGCCCCTCTGGCGCACCGACCGCGACGGCACGATCGAGCTGATCTCCGACGGCGCCGCCTGGACGGTCCAGCCCGCCGGCAAGGGGCGGTAGGCCGCGACACGCCGCCGTTCTATACTGCACTCAGAACGCGGCGTGGCCAAGTCGGCGAATAGGCGATTAGGTATGGCGTTCCGCCCCCTGGGCATCGGCTGCGGGGCTTGTTCGCATGCGGAGGCGATGGTGAGCGCGGTTGAATTGCGGCGCTGGACACGCGAGGAATACGAGCGCCTGGCCGACCTCGGCCTGCTGCATCCCGACGAGCGGGTGGAGCTGATCGAAGGAGAGATCGTCAAGGTGCCACCACAGCTCAGCCGCCACGCGACCGGCGTATGCTTGGCCGGCGATGCCCTTCGTGCTGTATTCGGAGAGGGTTACACGGTCCGAGTGCAACTGCCGCTGGCGCTAGGACAGTACTCGGAGCCCGAGCCGGACGCGGCGGTCGTCGTTGGCGACGTACGGGACTTCGTTGCTGCCCACCCTACGTCGGCGGTGCTGGTCGTGGAGGTGTCGGACACGACGCTGAGCTTCGACCGCGACGCGAAAGGCAGCCTGTACGCGGCGGCAGGCATTCCGGAGTATTGGATCGTCAATCTGGTCGACTATTGGCTCGAAGTGTATCGCGAGCCAAGCGCGATCCCCGGCGCGCGGTACGGCTCCGGCTATCGCTCGCGCGTCATCGCCCTACCGGGTGAGAACGTGGACGCGCCGGCTCTCGCGGGCAGCCGCGTCGCGGTGGACGATCTCCTGCCGTAACTGCTCTCGCGGCCCTCGCATCAGGGCCAGGCGCGCTTCCCGCGGCGCGCACCACAGCCGCCTCGCGATAGCTAACCCCGACCTGCATCTAGGGTGCACCAATCTCTCCCCACCACGGTAAGACCCCACCCACCGGACGGCCCGGTTGACGACCGCATGCGCTGCCGAGCCGGGCCGCCGGGGGGTAGCCCCCACTGGACTCGGGGGCGGGGGGCGCGCAAGTTAGGGGCGCATCCTCTGATCGGCAAGGCGGGTCCGGCTCGACAATAGGGTCGAGCGCAGGGGCGGCAAGGCCGCCAGACCGGAGGGCCTGCGCCAGAGAGGACGAGATGTTCCCGCATCGCGCGTTCCCGCGCCGCCTGGTCCAGCACGCGCTGATCATTGGCGCCGTCGCCGCGGCGGTCGTGCTGGCAGCCAGCGGCACCGCCTTCGCGCAGTCGCCGCCCACGTCGGATACCGGCCCCCGCTTCGGCCAGTGGGGGCCGGGACAGGCCGCACCCGCGCCCGAGGGGCCGGCGGGCGGCGACGTTGCCCCGAACGCCGCGCCCGGCACGCAGGGTGACGCGCGCCCGGGGCCGTCCGCGGCGCCGGCCCCCGGCTACGCGCCCGGCCTGCCGCCCGCGCCCGACCGTTGGGGGGGCTGCAACTACGACTTGCGCGGCACCTGGCAGATCGTCGGGCGCCAGACGGACCCCTACGGCTTCAACTACCAGGCACAGATCAACGTGCGGCAGTATCGCAACTGGCTGCAGATCGACCAGCCCAGCGACAACCTGAGCTATTACGGCATCTGCCGCGGCGACGACATCCAGCTCGACGTCTACGCGAACGGCAGCTTCGTGGGCTACGAGGACGGCACGGTAAGCTGGGGCCGCGCCAGCCGGTCGCCCTGGAACAGCAACCCGTGGGCGCCCAACAGCGGCCGCGTGCGCGCGAGCTGGACGAGCTTCGCGGCCGGGTACGCTACCGGCAACGAGACGTGGCACCGGTGGTAGGCGCGCGGCGCGGCGGCCGGGCGCGGATGGCTGGCGCCGTCCGCGCCCGGTCGCTATGCTTGGCATGCGCGCGCACGAGCGACTAGCATCTAGCTAAGGAAGATGGATGGTGCGCATGGGGTCCCGAGCGATCAACCGCAGGGGGCGAGCGCGCGTGAGACACCGCGGAGCAGCGAGCGGCGGCCGGGCGCGCCGCGCGGCGCGCGGGCTGGCACTGGCGCTCGGGCTGTTCGTCATCGTGAGCGGCACCGGGCGGGCACAGGTCTATGCCGCCGACGGCGAATCGACGTTCGCGCAGACGACGGCTCCCACGAGCAGTGCCGCCGCTCCGGCGGCAGCCCCCGCCACAACCGCCGCGCCGGCCCTGGGGGCGCCGCGCTTCCCCAACCTCGGCCCCTCGCAGCCGGCACCCGACACGGAAGGGCCGGCGCGGGCGAACTCGCCGTTGCCGCCCGGCCGCACGCAGCGCTGCCGCTGGGACCTGGCGGGGACCTGGGAGGGCCGCGGCCAGCAGACCGATCCGAGCAGCAATAGCTACGCCACGCGGCTGGTGGTGCAGCAGTACGGCAACTACCTAGCCGCCCAGCAAGCCAGCGACGGCATCAGCTACTACGGCGTGTGTACGGGCGACCGCGTGGAGCTGGATGCTTACAGCAGCGACGGCACCTACATCGGCGTGCAGACCGGCACCGTGGACAACAGCGGCCGACGCATCGAGTCGACCTGGGTCCTGTATCGCCCCGACTACGCGGCCGGCTACGAGACGCTGACGGCGGCCGGGCGCCCGTCGCACTAGACCATGCCGGCTCGTCAGCGCTCGCCGATCCCCGTGCTCGCCGGCGCCTTCGCCGCGATCCTGCTCGTGCTCGGCTTGATGGTCGTGGCCAGCGCCCTCGCGGGCCGCGCATTGGTCAGCCGCTACGAGACCGAGGTGCGCCTAGCCGAGCTAGCCTTTGAGGCCGACCGCCTCCAGACGCGCGTTAGCGAGCAAGCCAATACCTACCAGGACTTCCTCCGCACGCCCGCGCCAATCCGCTTGCAGCTCTACCGCGCCGCCCACCAGGCCGTCTTCGACCAGCTCGTCAGCATGCGCCAGGCCGCGCCCGTGCGCGCCGAGCTGACGGCCGCCCTGGACAACATCGCCGCGGTGGGAACGCGCTGGGACGCGGAGCTGGGGGAGAGCGCGCGCTTAAGCGCCGGTCCGCCGTCCCCCGAGGCGGCCGCCGAGCTGAGCGGCCGCGCCGACGCGCTGGCGGGCGAGTACGGCGACGCGATCCGTGCCTACCAGGAGCAGCTCGACAACGTGCGCACCGCGAACCGCGAGACGGGCCAGGCGGCGGTCGACCAGTTTCAGCTCGTGGTCCGCCTGGGAGGCCTAATCGGCGGGTTACTGGTGGTGGGCGTGGGGCTGGTCACGGCCCTAACCATCCGCCGCTCGGTTGAGGAGCTAGCGGCGTCGCGGCGGGCCATCGTGCACGCGCAGGAGACGGTGCGGCGCGACGTGGCCGAGCGGCTGCACGGCGAGGTGCAGGGCAAGCTGCTGGCGCTGGAGCTGCAGCTGCGGCAGGCGGCGGACACCATCCCGCGCGATCCAGCGGGCGCCGTGGCCGAGGTGCGCTCCGTCGTCGGGCGGCTAGAGGCGGTGCGCGAGACCACCCGCGCCGTGAGCCATCAGCTCCACCCCGCTATCTTGCGCATGGGGCTGCCCGCGGCGCTCCGCTCACTGCGTGACTCGCTGGAGCCCGCTGTCACGGTCGAGCTGGACGTGGCGCCCGAGGTGGAGGCGCGCGAGCTGCGGCGCTCGTTCGGCGTGGCCGCCGACCACGCACCCCCGCCGCTGCCCGAGGACGTGCGGCTGGCGCTCTACCGGCTAGTGCAGGAGGGCGTGAACAACGCCGTGCATCACGGCGGGGTGGCCGAGGTGGCGGTGCGGCTCTGGTCGCCACGTCCCGACCAGCTCGCGGTGAGCGTCGAGGACCACGGGCAGGGCTTTGGCCGCGCGCGCCCCACGGGCCTGGGGCTGGCAAGCCTGCGCGGCGCGATGGAGGCGCTCGGCGGCCGGCTGGAGGTGGCGAGCGGGCCGGCGAGCGGTACGCGCGTGCTCGCCGTCGTGCCGCTGAACGGGCAAGAGTAAACTCGCTATCCGGAGCTGCCCGTCTCTCCAGGCGGCCATGTTCAGGCGGGGCCGAGGTTCCCTGCTTGGTCCGCCCGCACGGCGAGCGTGATGTGGTCCTCGATCACCCCGTGCACCGCGCGCCGCGGCACCCAAATGTCGCGCTTCAGGGTGCGATCGATCCAGAGGGCATCCGCCGTCACTTCCTTCACTCGGCCAACGAAGAGGCCATCGCTGCCGAAGACCTCCATGCCAACGCGGATGGGCTGCTCTGCCATCTGCTCCGCCCCTGGGACCGCCGCACCGCGCGCCGCGGCCTCCGGATTGTCCCGCTCGTCCCGCCGCTATGCTACGCTTTCCGGTACGCGGTAACCAGTCAGCGCCTGGCTTCGCTCGGCCAGCCCGCGGTCCGGGGGTACAGCGCATGGACGACCTGCTGACGCTCGCGGTGCCCGTCTGGAATCTCGCCCTGCGCTGCGTCGTCATCTATGGCGCGCTCTTGGTCGGGCTACGCCTCACGGGTAAACGGGAGCTGGGCCAGTTCACGGTCTTCGACCTCGTGCTCGTCTTGCTCGTCGCCAACGCGGTGCAGCCGGCTATGACCGGGCCCGACAGCTCGCTGGTTGGGGGGCTCGTCATCATCGTGGTCTTGCTGGCGGTGAACGCCCTGGTGGGACAGCTGCGGCTGCGGAGCCCGCGCCTCAACGCGCTGCTCCGCGGTCACCCGGCCGTGCTCGTCGAAGACGGACACTGGCTCGACGCCGCCCTCCGCCATGAGGGGGTGGACCGGGAGGACGTTCTTATGGCCATCCGCGAGCACGGGGTAGATAGCGTAGAGGACGTGAAGCTCGCCGTCTTGGAGCTCGACGGGACGGTTAGCGTGGTCCCGAAGGATAGCCCCACGATCCGAACGCGCCGGCGGGTGCGCTACGCGCGGCACGGACTGTGAGCGGCTAGGGAGCGGTTCAACTGCCCCGGCCGGCGAGACATTCGCCCCGGCGGTCCATGGAGCGGAGGGTGTCATGACGAAGGCGACGTTGCGCTGGCTGGTGCTGCTCCTGATGTTGGGCGGGCTCGTCCTGCACGGCCCTAGCCCGGCTCGGGCGGCGGACGACGACTGTAGCGGGGTGAGCGACTGGGTGGATTACCTCTACCAGATGCGTGATCAGGCGGATGATCTCTCGCAGCGCGAGGCGGATTTGAGCCGTGACGACGGCCTGACTACCGAGGAGCTGGCCGCGGGGCTGGCCGCGGTCGCGAACGACCGCGAGGCGCTCAGCGAAGAGTTCCAGCAGCATCCCGTCCCGCCGGCGGCCGAGGCGGTCCAGACCGCCTACGCGCTCGCCTGGGAGCTAGACGGGCTCGTCGGCAACGCTTATCTGCGCGCGGTGCGATCGGACGACGAGCGCCTGCGCGGGCTGGCGGATGGCTACTCGGAGGCGAGCGGGACAATTACCACCCGGGCGGCCCAGCTCTTGGACCAGCTCCTGGAGCGCTGCCGCTAGCCGGCCGTCGCGAGCAGTTGACACGGGTTGCGACCTCGCGCGTGGTTCCATGGCACCGTTCATGCCCAAGAGGGCTGTCCCCGGGCGGCTATCATCCATAGACTGCCTGGCAAGGGCCAGCGAGAGGAGCCAGCAGGCGGTGTTCGGCGAACTGGCGCTCCGCTTCGTGATCGGGGGCCTCGTCGTCTCCGGCTTTGCGGTCCTCGGCGAGATGCTGACGCCCAAGCGGTTTGCGGGTATCTTCGGGGCCGCCCCGTCCGTCGCGCTGGCCACCCTGGGCATGGCCTTCGTCACGCAGAGCGGGGAGTACGTCTCGGCCGAAGGGCGCTCCATGATGGCCGGCGCGGTTGCCTTCTGTCTCTACAGTCTGGTGGCCCGGCGCTTGTTGGTGGCTCATGGGGCGCCAGCGTTGGCGGCCGCCAGCTTCCTCTGGGCGGTCTGGCTGGCCGTGGCCGTTGCGCTGTGGGGAGTCTTCCTGCGGTGAAGCTGCTGGCGGGCGTAGGGCTGGATCCGGGGCGAGCCGGCCGCACATCGTGGCGGGCGTATGCCGTTCGCTTCGTATTCGGCGGCGTCGTGACGGCGTGCACCGGCCTCGTGGCCCACGCGTTCGGGCCGGCGGTGGGCGGGCTCTTTCTCGCGTTCCCCGCCATCCTGCCCGCCAGTATCACCCTCATCGAAGATCGGGAGGGGAAGCGGAGCGCCGCGGACGACTGCGCGGGCGCCGTGCTGGGCAGCGTCGGTCTGCTCGCCTTCGGCGCTGTCGTCTGGGCGCTCGCGCCACGCCTTGCCGCGTGGCAAGTCCTCGGCTGCGCCACCGTCGCGTGGCTCGCCGTCGCGGTGGCGCTCTGGCGCCTGCTGGCGGCAGTCACCGGCGAGCAGACCGACGGGGGACAGTCGGATTGACCCGAGCGAGCGGCGACGCGATTTGCTCCCGGTGGCTGCTCGGCGCTACGCACGGCGCGGCGCCTGCTCCGGCGTCTCGGCCGAGATCCGGAGCAGGAGGCCGAGCAGCACGAAGTTCGCCAGCAGCGCGCTGCCACCATAGCTTACGAAGGGGAGCGGGATGCCGGTCAGCGGCAGCAACCGCGTCGTGCCACCCAGAATCACGAGGGCCTGCAGCGCCAGGACTGTGCTCAGCCCGGTCGCCAGCAGCTGCAAATAGGCGTCGGGGGCTCGCAGCGCGATGCGGTAGCCCCGGTACACCAGCAACAGGTACAGCATGACGAGCCCAAGGGTCCCCAGGAGGCCCAGCTCCTCGCCGATGGCCGCGATGATGAAGTCGGTGTACACGGCGGGAATGTACTCGGGATAGCCGTAGCCGAGGCCAGAGCCGAGCACGCCGCCGGCGCCGAGGGCGATGAGCGCCTGCACGACTTGATAGCCCCGGCCCTGCGCGTCGGCCCACGGGTCCAGCCAGATCGCCACGCGGTCGCGCACGTGCCCAAACAGCCGGTACGCGGCCAGGCTACCCACGGCGAAGGCCGCCAGCCCCGTGACGACAAACCGCGCCTGCCCCGTCGCGACGTACAGCAGGGCCAGGAACAGCCCGAAGTAGAGCAGCGCCGCGCCCAGCTCGGTGTGCGCCACCACCAGGCCAAGCGCCAACAGCACCATGATCAGCAGCGGCACGAGATACGGCAGGGCCGGTAGCTGCCACGGCCCGAGGCGCGGTCCGGCCAGCGTGATCAGCTCCCGCTTCTCCGCGAGGTAGCTCGCGACGAAGATGACCAGCAAGACCTTGAAGACCTCGGACGGCTGAAAGTACACGCCGCCGGCGCCGAGCCACCAGCGCATGCCGCTACCGTTGAGGTCCACGCCGAAGACGAAGGTCGCCAAAATGAGCGCGCAGCCGAGCGCCGCCCAGGTGTACTTGTACTGCGCCAGCCACTCGAGGCTCGGCAGCAAGGTGAGTGTGGCGATCAGCGCCGTGGCGCCCAGCGCGATCCAGAGGGCCTGGCGGCCGAAGAGTGCGGGCTCCAGCCGAGCGATCATCACCAGCCCGAGCGCGGAGAGCATGGCGCTAGTGGGCACCAGCAGTTGATCCGCGCGCGCCCAGCGCCAGGCCAAGAACCCGTGGAGCGCGAGCAGCGCCAGGGCAAAGATGAGGCATGGTCCCCACGCCGCCTGGGCGACGGGGAGGTTCTGGGTCAGAGCCAGCTCGACGACCCCGACCGCGAGGAAGAGCACGGCGAAGACGAGAAGAGCCAGCTCGCTCCAACGCCCTGCCCGCATCCTGGGCCCCCTCCCGAATCCGCGCCAGCGCGGTCGTGACAACTGGCCGCGCCCGACGTACTTTAGGCTACCCGTCGGGGCTCGCGCCCCAATACCCCATAGGGCTGGCGGCGCGGCGGGGGCGCGCGCCCGATTTCTTAAGGAAATGCTCAGCCGCTCCTCATCCCGTGCTCAGTTCCGGTCAACCGCGAGCCTGTATCATGCGGCGTGAGGAGAATCGATGCCGCCACCCCAGCTCGCATCGGTCGATGGCGCACCATCCCACGCCAGCTGCCAGCGGCCATGGGGTCGGCTCGCGCTGCTGGGCGGGACCGGTGTCGCGGCGCTGGCGGCGCTCGGGCTGCTGGTGCTCGGCGGCCTGGGTCAGCGGCTGCCGTGGGGGCCATGGCGGAGCGCAGGGCTGCCGCCCTTCAAGGAGGTCGTGTACCAACACCCCCTGACGGTGCTCGGGCGCGACTTCGTGATCGCCCCGACCGACGCCACCCCGGACCAGATCGAGCGGGTGTTGCTGGCGGTAGCGGACGAGGACACGAGCGCGGTGCTGCGGCTCAACCTGTTCACCAGCGAAGAGGCGGCCCAGACACGCCGGCAGCTGATCGCCACCGGCGTGTACCCGCGGAGTGAGGATGACTACGACGGCGCGGATCCCGACCCGCCGGAGTGGGCCGCCGTGTACCCGTACTACGTTGGGATCTATACGCGCGATCCCGCCCGGCAGGTCCATCAGTTGAGCATCTGCCTGGACGATCCGGACCATTCCCACTGTACCGTGCGGCGGTATCCGCTTCCCGCCGGCCGGTGAAGCGGCTAGGAGACCCGGATGATTAGCGTGCCCGCGCCCTGCGCGCCGGCCCGCGGCCTCCTCGCCCTGCTGCTCGGGCTGGCCGTCCTCGGCGGTGGCCTGGCGCCGCCTCCCGCGGCGGCCCAGGGGCCCGGCATTCAGCTCGTCGTGGAGGAGCCGGCGGCCGCGAGCGCGGTCCAGCAGCTCGTCGAGATCAGCGGCTGGGCAGTCGACCCCGCTAGCCCCACCGACAGCGGCATCAGCCCCGATGCCGTGGAGGTCTGGCTCGGCCCCGCCGGCACGGGGCAGCGACTGGGCCAGGCCGGCTATGGCGACCCCCGACCCGACGTCGCCGACCGCTTCGGCAGCGATCGCTTTCGGCTGTCGGGCTTCCGCTACTTCTGGAATAGCTGCGACGCGCCACCGGGGCCGAACCTTCTCACGATCACGGCCCGTGGCACGGCCAGCCCGAGCCGGATCGCCACCGCCACGGTGCCGGTCACGATCGAGAGCTGCCAGCTGGCGGTCGGCGACACGGTCACGGGCCAGATGATCACGAGCGGCCAGGCGGACCCGTGGACCTTCGAGGGAACCGCTGGCCAACGCGTGAGCATCACGCTCGACGGCTATGAATACGGCGGCTGGGACCCGTTCCTGGAGTTGATCGCGCCCGACGGCACGCGGGAGGACCAGGACGACGATAGCGGCCCGGATCTCGATTCGTGGCTGAGCCGACGGCTCGGCCAGAGCGGCACGTACACTGTGCGGGCGCACCCGTTCAGCAACGCCGGCTGCACGGGCGACTACACGCTGCTCGGCTGGCTAGGCCCCGCGGAGCGCAGCGATCCCAACCGCGCGGCGGGCCCGTTGGGCACCACGACCCAGTTCGCCTATCGCGGCTCCTTACGGGAGTTCGGCGAGCGCCAGCCCTGGACGTTCGAGGGGGCGGCCGGCCAGGAATTGATCGTGTACCTGCCCCGCAACGTGGGCAGCAGCCTCGCGCCGCACCTCGCGCTGCTGGGGCCTGACGGCCGCGTGCTGGCGGAGGACGAACAGAGCGGCGGCGGGGTGAACGCCTTCCTCCAAGGGATCCTGCCCGCAGACGGCACCTACACGCTCGAGGCCCGCTCGGCGCGCGACGATTGTGGTGGCGACTACGTCCTGCGGGTGGAGCCCGACTGGGGCGACCAGAGCCAGCTGCGCGGGAACCTGGCCTTCGACGCACCGGTGACGGGCAGTCTCTCCCGCGACGTCCGGCGAGACGTGTGGAGCTTCCCCACGACGGCGGGGGAGCGGGTCACGCTGCTGGCGGAGACGAACGGGCCGACGCGGCTGCAAGTCGCCGCGCCGAGCGGCGATTGGGAGCAGGAACAAGCCTCGCCGGGGCGGCCGCTGGCGCTGTCGTTCGAGCCCGCCGAGAGCGGGACATACGCCGCCGTCGTCTTCGTCGACACGAGCCAGCCCATCGACTACCAGCTGACCCTGCAGCGGGGCTACGGGGCGCTCGTCAGCACGAAGGGGCCGGTCCCGCTCGGCCAGCCCGTGTCGGGGGAGATCCACTATCCGAGGGGGCGGGACCTGTACACGTTCACGGGACAGGCGGGCCAGCAGGTGCGGATCGCCCTCGATCAGGCGACGGCCAGAAGCCCCCTCGACCCGTACCTGGAGCTGCAAGACCCGACCGGCCGGACCATCGCCGAGGACGATGACAGCGGCGGCGGGCCGAACGGGGTCAACGCCTTGATCCAGGTCCCGCTACCCGTGACCGGCCAGTACACGATCGTGGCGCGGGGTTTCGAGGACACCGCCGGGCCCTACGTGCTCAACGTGACGCTGAGCCCGCCTACCCCGTCGGGTCCTGCGACCACCCCGACGCCAGCGGCGCCAGCTCCCGCGACCACCCCGACGCCGGCGCCGCCAGGCCCTACCCCCGGCCCGTCACCCGCGCCGCCACACACGCCAGTGAGCCCACCGCCGGGGCCGCGCCGCTAATCGAGCGGTCGAGGAGCCGCGGAGCCGTCCCGCCCACGTCCGACGCGGGGCAGGCACCGCGCGCGGCTCGGCTGGGCACGTGCCATGCCTGCGCCTCGGCGCGGCTAACGCACGAGACGGACCAACTCGAAGAGGAGGTTTGTGGCATCCAGCAGGCGGTTGATCTGGGTCTGCCGTCTCTGATTCTGTACACGCTTCAGCCGCCACACGCTCTCGCTGGGATCGGGTGAATCCGCCTCGTAGTCGTCCAGCCGTTGCAGGACGATATGCGGGTAGCTGGTCGTAAACTCTTGCACCTCGCTGATGCTACCCGTCGGCGTGACCGTTTGCGCGATCGGCCCCCCGGCGGGATCCGCCGTCACGAACTGAATCGCCTGCCACGTCAGTTCCTCGACGACGGCCAGACGGAGCTGCGCGGGCGGGATGCTCCGGGGCAGGGACATCACCCCGAGGCGGTTCGGGTCCGCGTGGTACTTACGCAACAGGTCCAGGTGATCGCAGCGCCCTTCGAGAACATCCTGGACCCGTTGAAACAGCACTTGTGAGAATTGCCGTTCCGCCTCGGTATAGTCAGCCCGCCGGCGGGGCGCCCGGAGGCCGTTCAGGTTACCCTTAGCCATCCTTGCCGTCCTCCCGCAGCCCGCCGGTGCGCCACGCAGGCCGCCCGCACCTCCCACGCCCGCTAGAGTACGAGAGCGGCCACGGCAGGGGCTAGCCCCAGACGGCGCACAAGCGCCGTCGCGAGCGCCGACACCACGGCGGAAAGGACCGCGACACGCAGCACCACGCGGAGTGGGCGCAACAACCAGCTCATCGTCTCCTCCCCTTGCGATCGTCAGATGACGCCTCGACCCGCAGTGAGTATGCCACGCTCCGCGTACTCGACACCGCCTTCGACTCGCTCAATCGGCCAGCCTGCGGCTCATCCAGAAGCGCCGCGCGGTCAGCCGGGGCGGAGCAGTTGTTGCGCCAGATAGATGACGCAGGCGACGCTGACGATCGCGGTCGTCGCCCAGCCCACCCCGGCCAGCAGGCCCGACACCCGATGCGTGCCCATCACGCGCGGAGAGCGAGCCAGTACGAGCAGGAGCACCAGCAGCACCGGGGTGCCCAGACCGCCGAGGATGCTGGCGGCGAACAACAATTGGATCGGTTCCATGCCCAGGTGGGTCATGGCCGCTCCCAGCACCAGACTGCCGAGCATGACAGCATAGAAGCGCCAGCTGCACCGGCCCAGCGGGACGTCGAGGCCACGGCGCCAGTCGAAGGCGGCGCACACGACATACCCGCTGGTGGCAGCGAGGATGGGCAGGGCGAGGACCGCGCTGGCGAGCAGGCCCACCGCGAACAACGCCTCGGCCCACACGCCGGCCAGCGGCGCCAGCGCCGCGGCCGCATCCTGCGCGGTCGCCACAGGCTGCCCCGCGACCCCGAGCGTGGCGCCCGTCCCCACGACGATCGCCCAGAACACGAGCACGGTAAAGACCATGCCGCCGGCCGCATCCCACTCGACCCACCGCAGCAGGTGGAGCGGCGGGCGCTCCTCCGCCATCTCGATGGTCTCCCAGAAGTACACGTAGCTGGTCAGGGTCGTGCCGAGGAGGGCCAGGATCGCCGCCACGTAATCGGGAGTGAGCTGGAGGGACGGCACCACCGTATGCTGTACGACCTCGCTCCAGGCGGGACGAGCGAGCGCCGCCGCCGCGAAGTAGGCGAGGAAGATCAGTAGCACGTAGCCCAGAAGCCGCGCCACCTGTCGGTAGCTGCCCAGTGCTAAGAGTGCGCCGATCCCGAGCGTGAGCGGGACCACGAACCACGGCCAGGGCAGGCCGGTGAGCAGCTCCAGCGCGGCGGCGCCGGCCTCGAGGTCCGCGCCGATGGTGATGAGGTTCACGCCTACAACCAGCACCATCGCCGCCAGCGCCCAGCGGAAGCCGAGTTGCTCGCGAACGACCGTTTCCAGGTCGCTCCGCGTCACGGCTCCCACACGCGCGCTGATCACCTGGATGGCGACGAGCATTGGCAGGAGGAGGACGACGAGCCAGGCCAGCCCGTAGATGGTCGTGGCCCCGACCACCGCCAATGTAGCCACGGTCGTGGGGTCATTATCCGCCGCCCCGGCGATGACGCCAGCTCCCAGGTGGCGCAGCAGAGCGCCAGAGCGGGCCGACTGCCGACCTGGTTCTTCGCGCGGGCCCTCGTTCACGGGCGCACCTCGGCGCGGCATTGCAGCAGGCGCGGCCCGGCAGCAGCCCGCGCGCCGGCCCGGGCGCTCCCCTCGTCAGCGGGATGATGATACGCGACGCACGAGTAGCCCCACGCCCGCAACGGGGCCTGGCGCGGCGTTACTCGCCCTCCTGCTCGGCCCGGATCGCGGCGTCTTCCTCGGCCCGGACCCAGGCCAGAACGACCCAGATCAGTGGGCAGATGTCGACCAGCTCCGGCAGCACCGCCAGAACTACCCCGGCGGTCTGCTGGTCCATCAAAGGGCTCAGCCCCCATGACGCAGTACGATCCTGATAGATCGGATACAGCAGCGATTGCGAGACGATAAGCACGAAACCGAACCCGCCGCTCACGAGGGAGGTCATCACGACCGCGACGATCGCCTGCCCGTAGGCGGACCCGGCCAGGTCACCGGGCTGGCGCACCATCACCCAGAACAACAGGCCCGTGGCCAGGAAGCTGAGCTGAGCGAGCGTGTGCAGCACCGCGTTCTGCACCGAAGCTTGATAGACGATGGGCACATGCCAGACGAACAGGGCTGCTACGTCGAGCAGCCCCACGACGAGCGGCTGCGTGAGCAGCGCCCCGGCGCCGCGTGCTGACTCGGCCCATCTCGCTGGGAAACGGCTCGTCCAGGGCGATAGGAGCGCCGCGCGCAGCGGCTCGCGCGGCCGGCCCCAGAGCAGCAGCGGTGGCGCCGTGGTCGACAGCAGATCGTACTGCCCCATGTGAGCTGAGAGCAGGGCCAGCGCCAAGGGGTCCAGCGGCGAGCAGATCGCGGCGAACACGACGAGCAGGCCGCTGCCGAAGGCCGCCGCGCGCCACGCGGGGTGCGCATCCCACCGCTCGCCGCGACGCCCCAAGCGCCGGATCCCGCCGCCATACAGGGCCGCGAGCACGACGAGGGGGAGCCAGAGGAGTGGGGCGAGATTCCACCAGGTCCAGAGGTCCGCGGGGACGGGAAACCGGGGCGAGGCACCCGGCCCCGCCAGTGGTACGAGCGAGACGCCGAGCGCCGGCCAGCGCATACCCAAGCCCAGCTGTGCAGAGACGACTATTTTTGCCGTGCCGAGCCCACGGCCGCCCGGCCGTGGCCGTGCGCGGCGGCCATGACGGCGCGGCGCACATGAACGCACGCCCGCTGGCGTCCTGCCGAACTATACTCATTTGCCAGCGGCGCCCGAAAACCGGTAGCGTCTGGCCCGGCCATGGCTGAGGGCTGGCCAGGAATGGCCGGCGCGTGATTTGGTGTTCTGGGCAGGGAGCAACAGTCCCCAGCGAACTGAGACGCCGGGCCCCGCTATGACGGGCGCGTGTGCGGTGGCCAGACCAGAGAGGGCCAGGTAAGAGTGGATCTCACCTGGCCCTCTCGGACTAGCGTCATCACGCCGCTTGCTTGAGTGAGCCGCCAGGGACTTGAACCCTGAACCCGCTGCGGTGGAAGCGGCGCGGGCCGGGACGCGGGGCGCAGCGGGGCGGGCCGGCGACGCGGCTCCTGGCGGCACCGCCCACCTGCGCATCACCACGTTTGGCCTGCCACTTGCCGTGGCGAAAATCGACGCCGCGCGCTTCGCGCCGCCGCCCGCCACGAGCCCCTTCCTGCAGCGCCTGGGCCTCGCCCCGTAGCCCGCGCCCCCGAACCTCGCCAGTCGCGGCGGAATCCACTACACTCGACGGCGCGGCCGCGCGGTGGCGGCGCGCCAGGGTGTCGAACTTCGGGCGCGGGCGCGGAACCAGGAGCGAGGGGCGAGCGCGCGCCGGGGCGTGCTGGCGCCCCGGCGCGGGAGCGGAGGGCAGCATGCTGGAACAGCCGGCGCCGGCCGAGGTGCGGCGCATCGATGCCGACGCCTTTCTCGCCGCCTTTGGCGAGCCGCTGAGCGCCACCCTCGACCTCGCGACGTGGCGCGCCGGCGAGGACCTGGCCACACTCTACGGCCGCCTCGCAGCGGAGGTGGCGGCCGCCGTCGAGCAGGAGGCGCGCGTCCGGGGCACCTTCCGCGAGCGCGTGTTCCCCCACCTGCGCGACTGCCTCGGCGCGCCGCCGCACGCCGGCGTGCATCCGATCAGCGTGCCGGAGCTGGAGCAGGTCCACCAGGGCTTGCTGTTCAACGGCGGCGTCGAGGCGTGCGACGGCACGGTCCTCACCTACGACGCGCTGCCGCTGACCGTCTACCAGGTGGGCGTGGGTCTGGTGGCGTACCAGGGCGCCGAGAGCACCTGGGTGCAGCGGCTCCACCGGCGCGACCTGCGCGCGGCGAGCGCCGACCCGGTGGGAGGCGCTGGAGCTGCTGCGGCGGCGCGAGCGGCGCGGCGGCGTAGGCGAGGCGGAGGCGCGCGACCAGCTCAGCCAGCTCGCCAGCCGCGCCATCATGACCTATGCCGAGCGTGCCGTGCTGCTGCGCGAGGCGAAGGGGGCCTGGCGGCTCGGCCACGGCGCCCCCGCGTCCTTCGAGCTGATCACCGGCTCGGGCAGCCGCGACCTGATGGTCGAAGCGACGCGGCTGCTCGAGGAGCTGATCTGCGAGCATCAGCGGTTCGTGTTCGTGCCGAGCGCGCCCGCCCGGCGGCTGCTGCTGAGCATCGGCCAGGCGCTGCGGCCGCTGGAGTACGCCGTCGTCGACTGGTACAGCGACCACATCGCGGCGGTGATCGAGCGGGGCGAGTACTACGGCGAGGCCACCGTGGACACGACGATCGCCGGGCGCCGCCTGACGCCCGCAGAGTGGATCCGCCGCTTCCTGCGCGAGGTGGCCTCGCAGGTGGTGGCCGGCGTGTACCGCGCGAGCGAGCTGGCGCCGCCGCAGCTCTTCTACGCGCACAAGGACCACAGCGCCGTCGCGGCGCGCATCGCCATCGCCGACAGCGTGCTCCAGGCGCACCGCGGCTTCCCGCTGCTGCTCGACCTGGCCGACCGCGTCTGCGCCGCCAGCTTCGGCGGCGACAGCCTGCGCGGCCCGCTCGACGTGGCCTACACCGAGGCCGGCACGCCGCTCCGCTACCTGGCCGAGCGCGCCACCCAGATGCCGGTGCTGTTCCAGCAGGTCGCCCGCATCGCGAAGCGCGGCCGCAAGCGCTGGCTGGGGCTCGTGTTCGTCACCCAGCTCCCGCAGCACCTGCCGCGCCAGCTCTTCGGCCTGGTCAACAGCTACGTGCTGCACAAGATCAGCGACCCACAGGTGGTGAGCACGCTGGAGCGCACCGTGCCGGGCATTGATGCCGGGCTGTGGCGGCGGCTGCCGGGGCTCGCCCCCGGCCAGGCCATCGTCGCCTTCCCGCACCTCGCCCGCCCCCTGCTCGTGGCGGTTGACCCCGCGCAGGCGCAGCTGCGGCTGGTGGACTAAGATGCTCGTCGCCGTCCACCGGCATCGAGGGGGCCCGGCGGCGACCAGGAGGTGAGGAATGCCCAATCTCCGTAGCCTAGCGGTGACGCTAGAAACCGTCACGCCGCTCTTTCTCGCGGGGGCCCAACCGCGCGCGAAGCCCGAGCTGCGGCCGCCCGCGTTCCGCGGCGCGCTGCGCTATTGGCTCCGGGCGGCCCTCGGCGGCGCGCTGGGCGACAACGCTGCGGCTGTGGGGCACGCGGAGGCCGCGGTCTTCGGCAGCCCGGAGGCGACGCAGGGTGGCGCCTCGGCAGTTACGGTCCGCCTCCGGCACGGCGCGCTGCCGGAGGCGCAAGCCTACCAGCGGGGACCCACGAGAACGATTCCCAGGGAGGGCCGTCCCCCGCTGCGGCAGCCTACCGGGCGCGATTATCTATACTGGTCGATGGCCGAGAGTGGCAATCGCGAGCGGGGCAATTGGCAGGCGGCGAAGCAATACTATCCCGCGGAGAGCACACAGTTCACCCTTGAGCTTGGCCTCCGTCCGGGCGCACGAGACGACGCGCTGAATGAGGCTCTGGCCGCGCTCTGGCTCCTCGTGCAGCTCGGCGGTGTAGGATCACGGTCGCGCCGCACGGCCGGCAGTCTCAGCGTACGCGAGGGCGTCGAGTCAGGAGGGTTGCGCTTCGCACTCGCGGGGAGCGACCCGACCCACCTGGCCGACGAGCTTGGCGCCGGGCTGTGCCGCGTGCGCGAGCAGTTTGCCCCCCACGGCCGCACCGACGTATCTGTGCCGACCGCCTTTGACGTGCTGCACCCGGCGGCGTGCGGGGTGTGGCTGCTCGGCGTGTGGCCGACGCCGCGCGACGCCGTAGAGGCGGTGGGAGCGGCCTTGCGCGATTTCCGCACCTATCGCGAACCGGACCATCAGAACGTGGCGCGCTGGCTGCAGGGGGCGGCGATCCCGACGGTGGAGCGCGCCGCATTCGGGCTACCGATTCCATATCGGTATGCCAACGGGTCCTCTGGCACCGTCCAGGCGCAGCTCGATAGTCGTCGAATAGAGCGGCGAGCCTCGCCACTGTGGCTCCACGTGTCCAGGACGACCGAGGGCAAAGGCGTGGGCATTGCCACACTCTTCCGTGCCCGCTTCCTGCCCGAGGGGGCACAATTGGCCGCGGGCGGCGGGCGCCCGACGCTCCCGCCGCCGTCCGACTACCAGCTTATCGAGCGCTGGATTACCGAGAGCTTCCCGAATGCACGCGAGGCGCGCTATGTCTGATGCTGTGCTGATTTTCACCTTTAGCCCGGTGCAGACGTTTATCGCCGAAGCGCGGCGGGTGAGCGATCTGCGCGCGGGGAGCCAGACGCTGGTGGCGCTCGCCAGGGCCGCGGGGACCGTGCTCCAGCAGCACGGCGAGCTCGTCTATCCGGCGAACGTGGACGCGTCACAGGACGCGCCGAACAAGCTGGTAGCGCTCGTGCCCTGGGAGCGCGCGGAGGCCGCCGTCCGCGCGGCGCAGGCAGCATTGCTCGCGGAGTGGCAGCGGCTCGCGGGGGCGGCGCGGGAGCGGTTTCGGCGGGACGTCGGCGCGCTGGCGCCCCAGGGCGACGCCATCTGGGAGGAGACCTGGCAGCGTCAAACACACACCTTGTGGGAGGTGTACTGGGCGGCCGCCGCCCAGGACGGCTGCCCCTACGCCGAGGCCTACGAGCAGGCCAGCCGCGCGGTGGAGGCGGCCAAGCGGACGCGCGCCTTTGCGCCCGCCGAGGAGCCGGGGCTGAAGGACAGCCTGAGCGGCCGCCGCGCGGCGCTGCACCTCGCCGGTCAGGATGCCAGAGCATACTGGCTCGCCGCGAGCGAGGCCGCGCCCCCGGCCCGGCTCCGCCCCGGCGGCCGCGAGCGCCTGGACGCGCTCGGCGTGATCAAACGGTTCAGTCCGCTTGCAGAAGGGGCGCGGCTGGCCTCGACCAGCACGGTGGCCAGCGCCGACTTCCTCGCGCGAGCCCGTCCCCACCTCGCCGCCTATCGCTCGGCGGTGGAAGCACTGCACCCCTACAAAGTCCGCGGCGATCCCGATTGGCCGTACGACGGAGACCTGCTGTACCGGGAGACCCTGACCCCGGCGAGGTTGCAGGACAGCTACGGGCTACAGCAGCCGGACGATAGCGCGCTGGAGCGAGCGCGCGAGGCGTTGCACCATCTCTCCCGCGAGGCAGGCGGGCCCCCCTCGCCCTACTACGCCGTGCTGGTGCTCGACGGCGACGACATGGGCGCGCGCGTGGCCGATGGAGCCCGGGGCGGCCCGGCGGCGCACCGCCGATTAAGCGAGCGCCTGGCGGCGTTCGCGGCCGGGGCGCTCGCGGCGATGACGCCGTACGAAGCACAGCCGGTGTATGCCGGGGGCGACGACGTGCTGCTGCTCGTCCCGCTGGCCCGGGCGTTGCCGCTGGCGCAGGTGTTGGCCCAACAATTCTTTGAGGTGACGGGATGCACGGCGTCCGCTGGGCTGGCCATCGCCCACCACCTCTACCCGCTGGATGCGACCTTGCAGGCGGCGCGCGCCGCCGAGCAGCGGGCAAAATTGGTGCGGGGCAAGGCGGCGGTGGGGGTGCGCGTGGTGCGGCGCAGTGGCGAGACGACGGACCTGCGCAGTCCGTGGGCGGCGATGGGCGACACGTTTAGTGCATTGGTCGAATTGTTCCGGGAGGACCGCGACGGCCCGCCGTTGTCCGGTCGCTTCGCCTACGAGGTCGTGGGCATCGCGGCGGCGCTACCGGCCGCCGATGCGCGCCTGGAGGGGGAGCTGCGGCGGCTGCTGGGCCGTCATCGGCAGGCGGGCCACCCGCGGGCGCCCGCCCCGGACGAGTGGGCGACGCGGCTCCGCGCGTGGGCGGCAGCGCTGGGCGAGACGACCGCGCAGGAGCCGGACGGGCACGATCCGGCCGGTGCCCCCTCGGAGCCGGCGGCAGCGCGGGAGGCGACGAGCGAACTCGGGCGCTGGCTGGTGTTCGCGCGGTTCGTGGCCGCGGGAGGGCGCGACTGATGGACCTCTTCCTGGAACCGGTCGACGTGTGGCTGTTCCGCGATGGGCGCCCGTTCGACGCCCTCAGCGACCATCGGGCCGAAAGCGTCTTCCCGCCGTATCCCACGGTGCTCCAGGGCGCGATTCGGTCGCACCATCTGGTCGTTCAGGGCGTGGACCTGCGCGACCAGCGGGCGATTGCCGCGGCGGTCGGCACCGCGGACGACTTCAAGGACTTGCGGCTGCGCGGTCCGTTCCTGGCCCGGCGGGCAGCCGATACGGTAGTGCGGTTCCTGCCGCAGCCGGCCGACTCCATCGCCCTTCAGCGCGATGGCCGTTGGACTTTGCAGCCGGCCGCGCCGCCCCAACCGCCGCCCGCCACCTTGCTCACCAGCGCGCCCACGCCACGGCTGCTCGGTCTGGCGGACGCGCCGACGAAGGGCCGCGCGGGCCTGTGGCTGGCTGAGGCGGACTTGCGAGCCTACCTGCGGGGCGAGCCGGTCCGCGCCGTGGAAGGCGACACGCTGTTCTGCCGCGAGAGCCGCCTCGGCATCGGCATCAACGACGCTCGACGGACCAGCGAGGAGGGCGCGCTGTACGAGGCCGACTTCATCCGGCCGCGGACAGACGTCGGGCTGTTGGCCGAGGTGCAAGGCTACACGGGTTGGCCGCCGCGGGGGCTGCTGCGGCTCGGCGGCGAGGCCCGCGGCGCCTCGTTCGAGCAGGTGTCGGCGCTCCGCTGGCCGGCGCCGCCGGACCCGCTGCCGGCGCGCTTCAAGCTGTACTTCGCGACGCCGACCTTCTTCCGCGATGGCTGGCGCCCGCTGGGCGAGGACTGGGGCGCTTACTTCGACGGCGGCGTCGAGCTCGTGGCGGCGGCGGTCGGGCGCTACGAGAGCGTGGGCGGCTTCGATCTGGCCCGCGCCAGCCACAAGCCCGCACGGCGCTACGTGCCGGCCGGCAGCGTCTATTACTTCGAGAGCGGCGGCGCGGCGCGGCTGCGTCCCGGCCTCGTGCAGCAGGCCGTGACGGATTGGGGCGCGGCGATCGGGTTCGGGCAGATACTGGTCGAGGAGTGGGACCGTGTTTGAGGCGACGGGATTGTTGTTCATCTACGTCGAAACGCCGCTCCACGCGGGCACGGCCCGCGGGCTCGGGGCCGTCGATCTGCCGATTCAGCGCGAGCGCACCACCCAGTACCCGATCGTCCAGGCGAGTAGCCTCAAGGGCCGGCTGCGAGCCGAAGCGCAGGCGCGCGGCATGGACCGGGCCGTATGGGAGACGGTTTTCGGCCCGGCGCCGCCAGGCGCGAGCAATGGGGCCGGCGCGGCTCCGAGCGACCACGCGGGGGCTCTGTCGGTGGGCGATGCCAGCCTGCTGCTGTTCCCGGTGCGCTCGCTGGCGGGCGTCTTTGCCTGGGTGACGAGCCGCGATCTCCTGGCGCGGTTCCAGCGGCGGGCGGAGCTGGCCGGCACGCCGCCGGACTGGCGGCTGCCCGACGCGCCCGGCCGCGACGAGGCCTGGGTGAGCGGCGACGATCTGCTTGCCGGCGGCCAGGTCGTGCTTGAAGAGTTCAGCTTCCAGCCGCGCCAGGCGCCCGATGGATCGGTGGCCGCGATCGGCGCCTGGCTCGCGGCGCACGCTCTGCCCGCCGCCGCTGCCGGCCAGGACGACGTGTACGCGTACTGGCGCGAAGTCCTGCCGCGGCGGCTGTGCGTACTGCCCGAGGACGCCTGCCGCGACTTCGCGCTGTATGCCACGGAGGTGCAGACTCACGTGCGCCTGGACCCGGGTTCGAAGACCGTGGCTGACACCGGGCTGTGGACGACCGAGAGCCTTCCCGTGGACACCCTGCTATACGCGCCGCTATTGGCGACTGGCTCGCGAAGCGAGCGGAAGCTGGCGGCCAGCGCAGTGCTGCAAGAGGTCGCCGCGCTCGGGCTCGACCGCGTGCAGTTAGGCGGCGACGAGACGACCGGGCAAGGGATCGTGGCGCTGCGCTTCGTGCTGGGGGGCGCGTCGTGAAGCCGCACGCCGCATCCGGAGAGGAGGCGCGCATGAGTCAGCAGCGGTCGCTCGAGCAGGAGCGCGCCGGGCGGGCCTGGGAGTGCGTGCAGCAGGTCCAGGTCAATGGGAAGCACTATGCCGAAGACTACCGGCGGCTGGCGCGCGGCGCGCCGGCCGAAATCCAGGCGAACGGGCTCGGGCAGACATTGGCCTTCTGGCGGGCGAAGGGCACTGCCGCGCACGGCAAGCTTCTGAACGACGTTGCCACCGCGTTGCGCGCTCGGTCGCTCGGAGGCGAAGGGCAGGACGTCGTGCGGTGGATCGCGCAAACCGCGACCACCGACGACTACCGGCGGGCGACGGTGGAGGCGATGGCGTTCCTGGGCTGGGTGAAGCGCTTCGCCGAAGCAGACTTACTGGGCGGGGGAAACGGCAGATGAGAGAGCCCCTTGGGCGGCGCCCGCCGGGGCGCCCGCCGGCCGGCCCCGAGGGCGGCGCGCCCCGCGGCCCCGGCCCCGCGTACTCGCTCCCGATTCCTCGGGCGAGCGCCGAAGCGTGGGAACGGCACCGGGACGTATCGCCACAGAACCCGGGACTGGTTTTCACGCGCTTTGCCCCGGACTGGGGCATACCGTCCCGCCCGCGGCCGGGAGAGCCCACGGCGAAGCAGCGCGGGCTGGAGACAGTGGTGGAGGCGGGCCAGCGGGGCGACGTACGGCTGCTCGTGGCCTGGAACCGGCGCTGGGAGGCGGCGGCCGCGGCAATCGGCGCCGAGCCCTTCGGCCTGGCGACCGAGTGGCGGCTGATCACGGGGCTCGGGCAGAGTGGGCCGCTGGAGGTGGGCTTCACCTTCCATCGCTACGGCTTCCCCATGCTGCCTGCCAGCAGTGTGAAGGGCCTGGCGCGCGCGGCCGGCCGGCTCGCCGTAGCAGAGCGACTCGACGCCGCGGATCTCACG
The DNA here is from genome assembly GCA_021325365.1 of Pseudomonadota bacterium. The sequence goes on along the minus strand of JAJPHF010000033.1, from coordinate 21,043 downwards.
CGACTGGACGAGGCGCTGAGCGCGCCGGACGACGCGGAGTTCCGGCGCCGCTTGCAGGTATGTGGGGCCGGGGCCGAGGCGGCGATGATGCTGGCCGCGGCCTTCCGCGCCATTTTCGGCACGCAGGCAGCAGCAGGACGCGCCGTGTTCCTGGACGCGATTCCTCGCGCCGTTCCTGGCCCGCCGCCGCGCCTTGAGCTGGACATCATGAATCCGCACTATCCCGAGCATTATGGCGCTGGGGCGCACCGACGCCCGCCGACGGACGATCAGAACCCGCGGCCCGTGTACTTCCTCGCCGTCGCGGCGGGCACGGCGTTTCGCTTCGCGGTGGGCTGGCGCGGCCCTCTCGACGCCGCGAGCCGCGAGCTGCGCGACCAGGCGCGGGCCTGGCTGGCGGATGGCCTGATGGCGCTCGGGGCGGGCGCGAAGACGAGCGCCGGGTATGGGTACTTCATCACGGGGCCGGGGGACGCGCCGCTCGCCCCTGCCGGCTCTGCCCGGGAAGTGGGCCACGAGCGACCCGGCGCGCCGGCAGGCACCACGACCGCGGCCATCGCCGCGCGTCCCGAGTTGCCGGCACGGCCGGCCGAGCCTGCGCCACCACCCGCGCCGCCACCCCCGCTAACTGTAACCCGCTATGGCGTCATCAGGGATATTGATTCGGCGAAGACGAAGCGCGGCCACGTCGAAGACGACGAGACGCACGTCGTGTACCGGTTCAATACGGCGGTCATTCGGGGCAACTTCCCGCCGCGCCGGGCGCGTGTGCGGTTCGACTTGCAGGGCGACGAGGTCGTTCTGATTAGCAGACTGTGAAACGAGCGGCGCGGCTCCGGGACTCGGCGGTAGGCGAAGTGGCAGGAGTGCGGAGAATGCGGGCGGTCAGCTTCCTCGGGCTAAGCGACTATAGCGAAGCCTGCTACGTGTTTGATGGACGCGAGTGCCGCACGGCGTATTTCCCGGTCGCGGTGTGCGAGCTATTTGGGGCGCGCGAGCTGCGCCTGTTGATGACGGCCGCGGCGCGGGCAAAACACTTCGCTGGGCTGCAGGCGGACCTGGCCGCGCGCGGGCTCAGCGATATAGTGCGCGCAGTGGAGATTCCCGAGGGCAAGAGCGAGGCAGAGATCTGGGAGCTGTTCGACGCGCTGACAGGCGCGCTGCCGTCGTCGCCTGACGACGGGGTGCTGCTAGACGTCACGTTCGGTTACCGCTCGCTGCCAGTATTGGCGGTCATCGCGGCCGCCTACCTCCAGGTAGCGCGGGGTGTGCATATCGACAAGCTCGTGTACGGCGCCTGGGAGAGCCGGGACGAGCAAGGGCGAACGCCAGTGTTTGACCTGTCGCCCTTTCTGACCCTGCTGCGCTGGACTACCGCCACCGAGCAGTTCCTGCGCACGGGGGAGGCGAAGCCGCTGACCCAAGCGCTGGAGGCGGCCCACAATCTCCCTCATCGGGCCACGCCTTCTGCTAGTGACTTGCCCCGACAATTGAAGAACGTCGCAGGGGCGTTGGGCGAAGTCTCTCAGGCCATGCAGCTTGCCCGCCCCCACGCCATGATGGAGGCCGCGGCGACGCTCGCCCGTCGGTTGGAGACGGCAGACAGCGAGGCCACGCGCTGGGCCAAGCCGTTCGCGGTCCTGCTCGACCGCGTGCGCGCGGACTACGCGCCGCTGGCGTTGAGCGATCCACTCTCCGATGCCCGGCGCGATCTGGATGTGCAGCGCCGTCTGCTGGATTGGTACGTGGAGCGGGGGCGCGCGGTTGAGGCAATCTTGCTGGCGCGAGAGTACGTCATCTCGAGCTTTATCCTTCAGCACGGCTGGGATGTGATCGCCGACCGCGACCATGCAGAAAAGCTGCTCAGTGAGGCGGCAGCGGCCAAGCGGACGAAGCAAACCGCAGGGGAGACGGCAGCGGGTCACGGGGCCGTGCAGGTCGACGACTCCTGGGCGCAACTGTGGAACCAGATCGGCGATCTGCGCAATGACGTGGCGCACTGCGGGATGCGTCGCTCGCCCCGACCGGTGCGCAGCATTCTCGGCGACGTGGCGAAGCTCCCGGCACAGCTTGCCAGCTTGATCACGCCGCCCATGTCAGGCGCGGGAGGCGTGCGCCGGTGATCGTACTGAACTTCGCGCACCCGCTGACGGCGCGGCAGCAGAGTGAGATCGCGGCGCTGCTCGGGGAGGCGGTCGAGCGCGTGGTCGAGGTGGCGAGCCAGGTGGACGTGCAGCAGCCGCTGGCGCCCCAGGCGGCGGCGCTGGCAGACGCCTGCGGCCTGTCGGCAGCGGAGTGGCAGACGCTGCCACTGCTCGTCAATCCGCCGTCGCTGAATTTTCTGGCCCTCGCGCTCCTGGCGGAGCTGCACGGGCGGTGCGGCTACTTCCCGGCGCACCTGCGGCTGCGCCCGGTGCAGCGGGCCAGCCCGCCACGGTACGAGGTGGCCGAGGTGCTCGACTTGCAGCCAATCCGTGACGGGGCTCGGCAACGGCGAGGCTGAGCGGCGACCAGGTTACCGGGAGGGAGCGGCTATGTTTGACCTCGCCGTCCACCTGCTGCGCTTCCGCGCGGAGGTGACGAGCCCGCTGCGGCTGCCGCCTGCCGCCGGCGCGGCGCTGCGCGGGGCGTTATTCGCGGCGCTGCGGCAGCAGTTCTGCCTGGCCGCCGGCGGCACGGACTGCGGCCGGCCCGCCGTGGCGGCGAGCTGTCCCGTGTGCTTCCTACTGGCGCCGGTCGAGGCGGGCAATCTCCGCGGCCAGGACGTGCCGCGCCCATACGTCCTGCGCGTGCCGCCCAAGGGGCCGCTGGCCTATGCGCCCGGCCAGACCTTCGAGTTCGGGCTCGCCACCTTCGGGCGGGCGCTGGGCACGTTCCCCTACGCGCTGCTCGGCGTGCAGGCCATGGGGGAGCGCGGGCTGGGCGCGGGGCGCGGCGGCAGCTTCCGGCTGACCGAGGTATGGGCCGAGAACCCGCTCGCCGGCCGCCAGGAGCGCATCTACCGCGCGCCCGACCGCCAGGTGCGCACCCCCGCGCTGCCGATCGACGCCGCGCAAGTGGCCGCCGAGGCCACGGCGCTGGCGGCCCAGTTATCAGCGGTCAGCAGTCAGCCGTCAGCCGCGAGCGGGGCGCGGCAAGCGGCGCCCCTACAGGCCAGTCCCCACTCAGCACTCAGCACTCAGCACTCAGCACTTCGCTTGTCGCTGCGGAGCCCGACGCGCCTCATCGAGGCCGGACGGCTGGTGAAGCCCGACAGTTTCCAGCTACGGACGCTCCTCGCGCGGCTGCTGGAGCGGCTGGACGCGCTCGGCGCGCGCTACGGCGCCGGCCCCACGGGCGCCGACCCGGCGGCGCTGCTGCGGCAAGCGGAGGCGGTGCGCATCGTCGAGCGCCGGCTCGCCTGGCGCGACCTCTTCCGGGCGTCCGGTCGCCATGGGCGCATGCTGCCGATGGGCGGGCTGGTCGGCGAGGTCGTGCTAGAGGGCGACCTGGCGCCGCTGCTGCCCTGGCTCGTATGGGGCACGCTCGTCCACGTCGGCAAAGACGCGGCCATGGGCAATGGCGCTATCGCCCTCGCCGCCCTGTGAGCCGCCTGTCGAACTTTTCCTGCGGGCGCGGAATGGTCATCGAGGCCACGCCGCAGGCCGCGGCCGGCGAGGAGGACGAGATGGCTACCCGCGCCCCGCTCCCGCGCATGACGCTCGCGCTCCGCTGTGAGGAGTGCGGCGTCGAGGTCGAGGCGTTCGACGCCAACGTGCAGCGCCTGGCGTCCGAGGTATCGCGCGCCCGGCGCGACCACGCGCGGCTGCAGCACGGCTGGCAGCCGGCGTTCGCCGCACCGGCGGCCGAGGCGACGCCCGATGCGCGCTGAGCCGGGCCCCGAGCCCGCCGCCGAGCCGGCCGAGGCCGACGCCGAGCCGGCCGAGCGGGCGGAGCCGCCCCGACAGCGTGCCCGCATGGCGACCATCGAGGAGGCCGGCACGCTGCCCGACGGCTGCCTGCTGGTGGACGAGTACGGCAGCTTCGTCGGCAAGCACGGCGAGCGGCTGCGCATCCTGGTGAAGGGCGAGCCGGTGCTCGAGCGCCCGCTGCTGGGCCTGGAGCACGTGCTCGTGCTGGCGGGCGGCGTGGCGCTGAGCGCCGACGCGATCCGCGAGTGCGCCGAGCGCGGCGTGCCGATCAGCCTCGTCTCGCGCAGCGGCAAGCCGTACGCCAAGCTCGTCGCGCCCGAGCTGACCGGCACCGTGCAGACCCGCCGCCACCAATTGCTGGCCTACCTCGACGCGCGGGGCGTGCACCTGGCGAAGGCATTCGCGGGCGGCAAGCTCCGCAACCAGGCGGCGCTGCTCAAGTACATGGCGAAGTACCGGCAGCAGGTCGACCTCGCCACGTACGAGCTGGCGCGCGAGGCCGCGTTCCGCTGCGAGCATCTGGCGCGGCGGGTGGACGAGCTGGCGGGCGACGCCGTCGACGCCGTGCGCGTCGAGCTGATGAACCTGGAGGCGCAGGGCGCGAAGCACTACTGGGAGGCGGCGCGGGCGCTCGTGCGGCCCGACATCGAGTGGCCGCGGCGCGACACGCGCGGTGCCACCGACCTGGTGAACCAGCTCCTGAACTACGGCTACGGCATCCTATACGCGCAGGTCGAGCGCGCGGTGCTGCTCGCGGGGCTGGACCCCTACGCCGGCTACCTGCACGAGGACCGGCCGGGCAAGCCCAGCCTGGTGCTCGACCTAATCGAGGAGTTCCGGCAGATGGTAGTAGACCGCTGCGTGTTCGCGCTGCTCAACCAGCGCGTGCCGGTGGCGCAGGACGCGGCGGGCCGCCTGGACGACGCCACGCGCACGCTGGTGGCGCGGCGGGTGAACGAGCGGCTGGAGAGCGACGAGCCGTACGCGGGCCGCCGCCTGCGCCTGCGCAGCATCGTGCAGAGCCAGGCCCGCCACCTCGCCACCTACGTTCGGGGCGACGGCCCACCGTATGTCCCCTGGCTCGGGCGCTGGTAAGCCAGTGGCGACTCAGTCCAGCGCACTAGCCCTAGCATCCCCTGATCGGATCGTAGGGTTGAAGTTAGCCACGGAAGCCGCTGCCAACTCTGCTCGCGATGGTTTCAGTATCCTCAACGGATCGTGTGAACAAGGTAAGGGTCCGCGTGGTCGCCCGGACGAGCTACAGAGCCGGCATCAAACTCACCGGTTGGCAGTTCTATCGAGCTGGCAATTCATCCCCATCTGGAGCAAGTTGCCAGCTCGTCCTATTGACGCCTTGCCCCGACAGGATTATTCTAGACTCACGGTGTTCTACTCTCCATCCCAGGAGGTGGCCGAATAGCCAATCAGTCCCTGCTCGAACTAGCTTCACTGAGTCTGTCGCATCCCAACAAGCAAGAACCGCGGGGAGTACCTGGCCGGGCAACCCCACGGTCCTGCGATCAGCCGCACTACCGCCGCGCTGAGGAGTTGCCCGCAGCGTCTGGGGTTTCGTGCGCCTATCAACAGGGTACGCGAACCCCCGGCGCTACGCAAGGCGCTCCGGAACGGGCGGTGGGCTAGAACCCGTAGGAGGGGTAACCCATGCGCCGCCAACCTATGCCCCCGAGCACCGTGGACCTGTACTGCGATGCGTGCGCGAGCTACTACGCGAAGCTGTCGGCGAACACGAAGCGGCTTGCCACAGCCATCTGTGCGGCCCGCCGGCAGCACGCGATCTTCGTTCATCGCTGGCAGGCGTAGTCCGGCAGTACTCTGGCGGGCCGGGTCAGGTGACAGTCTGACCCGGCCCCGCCCTAGTCGCCACAGTTCGTGGTGTCCGCGCGCGCTCATCCGCGGCGAGCTGTCGAACTCCTAGCCCGGTAGCGGAACACGATATGGAACTGCCCGGCGACGCCGGCGGAGGTCAGTATAATGGCCGATTGGAGTGACGAGACCTATCGCCTGTTCTTCAGAGACGTGAACGGCTTCCAGCCGCACCAGTACCAGGTAGACGTAGCACGGCGACTGGCCGGGGGCGAGAACGTGATGCTGGGCGCGCCGACGGGAGCGGGCAAGACACTGACGGTGCTGACGCCGTTCCTATACGAGCGTTGGCGCCCACGCCCCCACCGGCTGATCTATGCGCTGCCGCTGCGGACCCTGGCGCAGAGCATCTGCCGAGAGGCGCGGGAGCTGGTCGGCCGTGCCGGCGCAGATCCCGATGGTGTCGTGACGATGCAAACCGGCGAGCAGCCAGACGATGAGTTCTTCACACGGGGGCGGATAATCATCACGACGTACGATCAGGTGTTGAGTGGGCTACTCGGCGGCCCCTACGGGCTCTCGGCCAGCCAGCACAACCTGAACTCGGCCGCAGTGGTGGGCGCGCTGCTCGTGTTCGACGAGTTTCATCTCATGGCCCCGGGCCTCGCGTTCCTGACGGGCGCGGCCGGGCTGAACCTCTTCCGCGACTTGACTCAGTGTGTGTGGATGACCGCCACCGCCACACCGCCGCTGCGCCGCACGCTGACCGACGCGCTCGGCTGCGCGGACGCCAGCCCAGACGAGAGAGCCCTCGCGCAGCTCCCGACCGTGACCGCGGTGACTCGCGGCCTGGACTACCTGGACGCGCCGCTGACGGCCGAGGCAGTGCTTGCCGCGTCGAGCGGACGAACCATCGTCATCTGCAACACGGTGCCGCGTGCCCAGGCGCTGTATACGGCGCTGCGGGCAGCGCTGCCGACGGACGTGCCGTGCCTGCTCCTGCACTCGCGCTTCTTCAGGCCCGACCGAGCCGACAAGGAGCGGCAGCTTGCCGCGCTACTGGGTAAGACAGCGTCTGGCCGAGCGGTACTCGTGGCGACGCAGGTGATTGAGGCGGGGATCGACATCTCTTGTGACGACCTGCACACCGAGCTGTGTCCCATGAACGCGCTGGTACAGCGGGCAGGACGCTGCGCGCGCTATCCAGGCGAGCAGGGCACCGTGCATGTGTACGAGCTGCCAGCGGTGGAGCGGGCCTGGCTGCCCTACGGCACGCTCACCGCGCCCGATCCTGCCCTGGCGGCCACTCGCAAGATCCTGGCGGCGGGTACAGAGTCTCTGCTCACGCCCACGATCACCGCGCGCTGGGTCGAGCAGGTACATGAGGCTGTAGATGCCGTTGCGCTACGCGATGGTTGGGACGGGCGGCGGCGCGAGGTATTGCAACGCATCCGCCTGAACGCGATCGAGCGGCAGCCAAGTCGCGTCTCGGACCTCATCCGGGAGGAGAGCGTGAGCGATGTGCGCGTCATCGTCGCGACGGCGCACGACTCTACACCTCAGCCAGGGTGCCGCGAAGCGGTGACCGTCTCGCGGTGGACGCTAGAGGGCGCGCTCGACGCGACGCCCGCGAGCGGGGAGCCGGTCGCCTGGGGCTGGGCGCTGGGCGACGAGCCCCACTGGGAACCGATCCATTCGAAAGATGACCTCAGGGGCCAGTACGTCGTCTGCCTGGCGCCGGCCGTGGCGCGCTACACGAGCGCGGTGGGGCTGGAGGTGGGCATGGCGGGCGAGGCCGTCAGCCTCGAGCGCACGCCGCCGCCACGGCCCGGGTATCCTCCGCTAAGCGTGGAAGGCTGGGCCCACCACGCGCTGAGCGTGGCGCGGGCAGCGCGGGCGCGCGTCGAGGCCGACGACGAGACCGGCTGGCTGAGCGCCGGCTTCGCGCGCCGGTACGGCCTCACGTCTGCGGAGCTGCGCGCCGCAGTTGAGGTCTGCGGGCTGCTCCACGACTTCGGCAAGCTCCAGCAGGGCTGGCAAGCCTGGGCCGCGGCCTGGCAGCAGACGAAAGACGCGGCGTTTCAGCCCGTCGAGGCGCTAGCGCATACCACCTACGATCCGGATAATCGAGCCGACCGCGAGCGAGAGCGCGGCTTCCAGCCCAGGCGCCCGCACCACGCCGCGCAGGGCGCCTACCTGGCGCTCGCGGCGCTGCAGGGACGCTTTAGCGACGTGCCGGCCGAGCGGCGCCCGATGCTTATCGCGGCGTGCGCGGCCGCCATCCTGGCGCACCATGGTGGCTGGCTGCCTGGCGCGCCCGACCTGGGTCTGCAAGCGTTGTGGCCGCGCTGGACCGCGGACTTGCAACGGGCCGCGATCAATGGCCAGGCGCCGCGAGCGGTGCAGGCGCTCCTGGCGCAGCGCGAGCGCCGCCCCTGGCTCGAGCGCGTCGTGCAAGCAACGACCGGCCCTGACACACTCGGCAACTATTGGCCGCTGGTAGCCTACCTCACGCGCACCCTGCGCCTCGCCGATCGACGCGCGACCGCGGAGGCTGGTAGCGAATGAACGAGATGGTCTTTGCAATTCCCCGCGCGACGGGAACCCACGGCGACATCTTCCTAGTAGCTGGCCTCGCCGATCTATTGCAGCAGGTGGCCCAGGAGCCGGTGCAGCTCCGCGCGCGAGGGGCCATCTACGAGGTGCACGCGCTCCTCCCGGACGACTGGGCCGACCGCCTCCCCGTCGGGGCGGGGTACAGCTACCTGCGAGCCAAGGCCAAGGTGAACGTGCCCGATGGCGTACCCACCGACAGGGTGCTGGACTACGAGTCAGAGAAGGCGCGCGTGGCGCTGTACCGCGAGCGATGGCAAGCGGTAGGCCGCAAGCCGCCCGACGATCCGGAGCTGGCGCAGTGGCTCCAGCAAAACGCCCCCCGCGCCGACTGGCGGCACTGGCAGCTCCTCAACCTGCTCCAGGGCGACGACAACACCAACAAGGTGTTCTTGCGCCTCAGCGAGCTGCCCGAGGCGGCGGCGCGGGCGGCCATCGCGCAGGGGCTGAGCGCGCTCCAGCACGGGCAGCGGTCGGGGCTGGCGTGGGGCGTGTCGTCGGTGCAGCTCTTCTCGCCGAACGCGGCCAAAGGCTATGCCCGACTCAAGCCAGACTCGACCGACCGGAACGACAAGACCAAGGAAGCCTGGGTAGATCCGTTCGTTGAGTGGCTGCGCTACCGGGGCTACTTCCGGGTGGCCTGTCCGTTCTTTCTGGACCCGAAGGCCGAGCGAATTCGCATCCTGACGCCAGAGCCCGTCGACGTATCGGCGGAGGGGCTGAACGTCGTGGCGGATGAGCTACGGCGGGCGCCGGTGCATGGCGCGGAGCCGAAGCTGGACGCCCTCGCCGTACTGTTCCTGGCCGAGGCGCTGATCCGGCACTCGGAGCTATACGCGGCAGCCGAGCCGACGGCGGCGCCGCTCGTCGAGCTATTCACGCTCTTCGGCAAGACGCCGGCCCAGGTGATTGGCGGGGTGGCGATCACCCAGTACGTCTCGCTGGGATCCGCGCGGGCGGTGGCGCAGGTGGGCGAGCTGGCGCTGCCGGACTGGTTCCCGATGGAGAGCCCCGCCGACGCGCAAGCCTGGCTGGCGATCCTCGAAGAGCATCGACGCGTGGTGCGGGGCCTGGAGGACAAGCACTCAGACGAAATTGGGCTGCTGGTAGGCTATCGGCGGTTCCTCCAGACTCGCGGGCCCGCGGCGCTGGACGCGCTGCTGGACTTCATGGGGGCTTATGGCGTGTTCGTGCTGCGGGCGCGCGAGCAGAAACGGCGCGTGGTCCAGTTCACCACGGAGAACCTCCGTGCGCTAGTGAGGGGGATGATGGGTAGCTATCTGGAAATCCTGGACGACCCTGGCTTCCGGGCCTTGGCGGCAGCGGTGCGGCGAGCGACCGTGAGCGCGCAGAGTCTCAAGTCGCAGGGCAGGACCGATTACCGGGAGATTCGCTACGACCTGCTGCCGGAAATCCGTCGGAAGCGGTCCCTGCCGGACGGCCACGCGCTGGTAGAGACGGTCGCCGACTTCGTGGCGAGCTACAACTACGAGAATGCGCGGCGGCGGGAGCTGAAGCAGCCAGCGCCCGCTAACGTGACCACGGAGGAATTCCGCGCCTTCGCTCAACTCGTGGAGGAGCACCAGGCGCCGCTAGTCGGGGCGCTATTGGCCGCGTATGGCTCGTGCCGCGAGCCGCGCGAGGAAGGCGAGCCCGAGCGTGTGGACCATGAGCCCAGCGCTGAGACTGACCTGGTAACGGCAGACGCCGCCGAGGCGTCGGAGGGGGAGTAGCGAAGATGGCGGTGATCTCGTCGCTCACACTGAACGCGCGGCTCACGCTGAACCTGCACAATCTCAACAACGAGGGCACGGAGGGCAACCAGCAGCAGACGCGGATGGTGCATATCATCGACGCGGACGGCAGCCGACAGGTGGTGAACGCCGTCAGCGGCGACATGTTCAAGCACATCCTGGTGGAGCACCTGATCCCGCTACTGCATGACGCGGAGCAGAAGCTGTCCGCCCCAGCGGCACGCCATGATCCCGATCGCATCACGGCCGACGAGCAGTTCGTGGCGTACTGCGAGAAGGGAGAGGGCGGCCGTCGCGTGACTGAGTCCGAGATCATGTCGCGGATGCTGACGGACTGCGCGGCGACAGACCTGGCCGGGGCGCTGGTGACGCGCGGGCGCGCGGTCGGGCGCAAGTCGGTGGCGGAGATCGGCTGGGTCGTCGGCATCCCCGACAACACGGTGACCGAGCAATACTTCCACGTGAAGTACGCGCCCGAGGGCCGCGGCGGGGCTGCCGGCGGCACGACGGTGGCCGGGCAGCAGGCGATCTTCCACCGGCCCGCGTCGTCGGGAGAATACGCGCTGATCTGCAACCTGGACCTGTGGCGGGTGGGGCTCAACGACATCACGCGCGAGCCGGCTATTTCGGCGAATGACCGCGTGGTGCGAGCCCGGGCGCTCCTGCAAGCGCTGGCCGCCATGCTGCTGAAGCCGGCGGGCGCCCAGCGCAATACGCAGAACCCGCACATCATGGCTTGCGAGGGCGTGATCGCTACGTCGAACAATTCTCTGCCGGCGCCGACGGTCAGCCCCCTGGTGAAGGATTACGTTGACCAGATCAAGAGTGCGCGCGACGCGTGCAATCGGCTGCGGGAAGATACGGTCAGGCTCTACGAGTTCGACTCGCTTGGGAAGGCCGTGGACATACTGGCCGACCTGGCGCGGGGCTTAGAGCTGGCCGAGGTGCCGAGCCGTGGCTAGGGATGCGCGCGTCTCCACAGGCGGGCGGCGAGGCCGCGCCGCGCCGGATGCGGCAACGCTGGCCGCCGAGCGGGAGGAGCGCGCGCGACGGCTGGACTCCGAGGCAAGCGCGGTGGCGGGCGTGCCGGGCCCCGGGCGCTGGCTCGTCGCCACCTACGTGCCGACCGCCCTGTTCTCGCTCAAGGTGAGCGCGGCCACCAGCGCCGTCGGCAAGACTCTACTAGTGCCTACGATGTATGCGATCAAGATGGCACTAGTCGACGCCGCGTTCCGCGCAGGCTATGGCGAGGCGGAGTGCGCGCGGCTGCTGCGGGCGCTGGTGGACATCGAGGTGCGCGTGGCGCCTACCGCCCGCGCGGTGGTTACGCACACGTTCCTGAAGATCCGCCAGGAGCCGAAGACCCCGAGCCGCGAGCATCCGTACATCTCCAGCGTGGCGTACCGGGAAGTGGCGCACGCCGCCGGGGAGTGGCGCTGGGCGTTCGATCTGGCGGGCGCAACCGACGAGGTGGCGGGCTGGCTGGTGGAGCTGCTGCCGCACGTGAATTACGTGGGCCGGCGGGGCTCGTTCGTCCAGTTCGCCGGGCTTGCCCGCCAACCCACGCTGTCGCTGGAGTTCACCCAACCGCAGGCCCAGGATGGGTTCACCATGCCGTCACGGTGGCAGGTGGCCCCCCTGGACGACTTCGGCCCCGAGGCATCGCTGGACGTACTGAGCTCCTACTCGGCCGCTTCGCCGCGCCGGGACCGCCACCGGCGGTTCGTGCAGACGATCATCCCGCTCGGGCTGGTGAACGTTGGACCCGGCTTCAGTGAGTACGAGCGGGCCGAGTAGGAGCGCGATGCGCTGCCTCGTGGTGTACGACATCGTGGTGGACCGCGTCCGGGCACGGGTGGCGGAGGCGTGCCTCGACTACGGGCTGCAGCGCATCCAGTACTCGGCGTTCCTGGGCGACCTGTCGCACAATCGCCAGGCGGAGCTGCTGCTGCGCGTGCGCCGTGAGCTGGGGCGCACCGAGGGGCACGTGGCGCTCTTTCCCCTCTGCGACCCCGACTTCCGCGCCCGGCGAGAGGTGCGCACCGGCTGAGCCGATGACTCGTGCGGGCGCTCCATCTTTTTTGGCGGCTCTGGTGCGCACTGGACGGGAGGTGAGCACGGGCTGAGCCGGCGGCCACAGGCGCGGCCGGGCGTGCGCTGCGGTCGCACTGCGCTCGCTGCTGCACTTCGGCCGGGCGCGGAAGAGTTCCCCAGGGACGCGCTGGGGCCCTATGTCGAGGGCCTGGCCTGGCTGTCGCACTTCGGCCGGGCGCGCGGAATAGGAGGCAGCCACCCTGCGCGCGGGAGACGCCATTGGCTGCCGAACCGCTGCCCGCCGACTCGGACCTGCTGCCGCTCGCCGTGAGCGACGTTCGCCAACACGTCTACTGCCCCCGCATCCCGTACTTTCGGCTCGGGCTGCGGCTGCCGCATCGGCCCGTGACGTTCAAGATGGCAGAGGGGATCCGGGCCCACGAGCGGACCGAGGCGCTGGAGGCGCGGCGCTCGCTGCACGCCTATGGCCTCGCCAGCGGCGAGCGGCACTTCGCCGTCGCGCTGCACTCCCCGCGGCTGGGGCTGAGCGGCCGGCTAGACATGGCGATCGTGCTGCCGGCGGAGGCGATCCCGGTGGAGTGGAAGAACAGCGCGGGGCCGCTCGGGCTGAACCACAAGTACCAGCTCGCGGCCTATGCGCTGCTGGCGGAGGACTGCTTCGGCCGCCCCGTGCGCCGCGCCTTCGTGTACTGGATTCCGGCGCGGCGCGCGGAGCCGGTCACGATCACGCCGGCGATGCGGAGGTATGCGAAGCGAGTGCTGGCAGACATCCGGCGCGCGGTGGCGCGGGAGCAGCTCCCCGGGGGGACGCGGGTGCTGGGGCGCTGTCGGGAGTGCGAGTTCCTGGGGTACTGCAACGATCGCTGGTAGGAGGGCGCGATGTACTTTCCATCCGACGAGGAGCGGCGCTACGTGCAGCGGCGGCTGTTGCCCGAGGCGCGGCAGCAGGGGATCGCCGAGGAGCTGCGGGGCTGGAGCTGGGCGCGGCCGCCGCTGCAGCCGGTGTATGCCGTGCCGCTGGGGGTGTACGAGGTGGCGGGCAAGTACTGCCCGACGGGGCGCGACGTGTACTTGCGCCGGGTCGAGCGGGTGGTAGCGCCGCCGAACCGCGGGATGGTGGAGGGGCGCGTGCTGCACCAGCTCGTGGCCGACCTGCTGGTAGCGGCGAAGCGCGTCATTTATCAGTACGGGGCGGCGTGCCTGGACGCGCTGGAAGAGCTGCGGGAGCGTGCGCAGCCGCCGCTTGAGGGGGTGCCGCTGGCGCCGGAGGCGCGGCCCGAGCTGCAGACGAAGCTCGATGCCGTGCGCGCCTTCGAGACGCGGCGCATCGTCGAGCGGGTGCAGGACGTGCTGGCGCGGCAGCCGCAGGCGGGCCCGGACACGCTCGTGGCACTGGCCCTGCCGGTGCATCTGGAGGTGAGGCTGAACGGCACATACCTGGGCCTGAGCCCGCACCTGTCCGCCGACGGGGTGCTGTTCACGGAGATGATGGTGGCGGACCTGAAGTTCGGACCGCGCGAAGAGTTCCACCGCCTGACGACAACTGGCTACGCGCTGGTGCTGGAGAGCTTGTACGAGGTGCCGGTCGACGTAGGCTGCATTGTATACGTGAGCTTCCGGCAGGGGCGGGTGTTGGTAGAGCGGGACTTCCACGTGATCGGCGACGAGCTACGGCACTGGTTTCTGGAAGAGCGGGAAGAGAAAATGCGGCTGGTCAGCGAGGAGCTGGACCCGGGGCTGCCGGCCGTGTGCCCGCGCAGTTGCCCGTATCTCCGAGTATGCCGTCCGGATGAGGAGCGCCGCGGGGCGCCTGAAGCAGGCGTGGTCGCCGCAAACCCGGCCCCAGATGGAGCGCTGGCGCTGGCCGGGGCGCAGTAAAAGGCCCGGGATGAGTTCGACGTCGGCCAGGGTGGGCTCGCAAAGTCCGCGTGAGAGGGAGCAGGGAAGTGGCTTGCGGCGACAAGGGGTCGTGGCTTGCGCTAGAATGTGCCAGCGATGCGCCCGAGGGGCCGTAGAAGGCGGCCAGGGGCGTTGCAGGTCTTTTACAATCCAAAATCGCGCCGGCAGCCGGGCGGCCTCAACCCTACGATCCGACCAGGGGATACTGAAACATAGGAGCACGATGGATGGATATCAAGCAATGTCGGGCGCCTCAACCCTACGATCCGACCAGGGGATACTGAAACCGGTTGGCCGCAAGGTCCGACGTTTCCAGATCGAAGGCGGCCTCAACCCTACGATCCGACCAGGGGATACTGAAACACTGCAAAAACGTGGACCTGCCGACGAACGTCTTTCGGGGCCTCAACCCTACGATCCGACCAGGGGATACTGAAACCGCTGGATCCCTGTCGCCCCGCCACGTCCATCACGTACCGCCTCAACCCTACGATCCGACCAGGGGATACTGAAACAGTGCGCTCGTCCACGTTGTCCACGCTGATTACCGTCGCCTCAACCCTACGATCCGACCAGGGGATACTGAAACCGCAGCGCGCGCTTCTCTGCTAATGAAAGGTAAGCGTGCCTCAACCCTACGATCCGACCAGGGGATACTGAAACCCCTTCGCTTGGATCACAGTGGTACATGCTCCAGAATAGGCCTCAACCCTACGATCCGACCAGGGGATACTGAAACCCGCCGACAGCCCCATCCGCCCCGAGCGGCCCGAGTCGCCTCCACCCTACGATCCGACCAGGGGATACTGAAACCGGCGGAGAGCCGGAATGCTGGCTTGTCGCCAGCCACAGCCTCAACCCTACGATCCGACCAGGGGATACTGAAACCGTCGCGGTTCTGGTGGTGAAGCAGCACGACGGATGTAGCCTCAACCCTACGATCCGACCAGGGGATACTGAAACATGCCCTTCGCGGCCGTCCATCCCGCCTGCTCCGCGTGCCTCAACCCTACGATCCGACCAGGGGATACTGAAACCCGTCACGACGCGCCGGCGCTGGAGGCGGAGGCGGCAGAGCCTCAACCCTACGATCCGACCAGGGGATACTGAAACCTCTATCTCCCTCCTCCTCTCCGGTTGTTAACTTTCGCCTCAACCCTACGATCCGACCAGGGGATACTGAAACCCCGACGCCGTGGACAGCGACAGCACGCTGGTCCGAGGCAGCCTCAACCCTACGATCCGACCAGGGGATACTGAAACCGCAGAGCAGGTCCAGCAGCAAGGTCTCGACCTGGTCGTGCCTCAACCCTACGATCCGACCAGGGGATACTGAAACCCGCCGGCATGACCGCCGAGGAGGCGGCGCACGTCCAGGCCTCAACCCTACGATCCGACCAGGGGATACTGAAACTGCGCGACCTGGCGCACGTCGAGGGTAACGGGCGGGCCGCCTCAACCCTACGATCCGACCAGGGGATACTGAAACCCCGGTATTCTCCTTACCCGGTACCGGAGAGGACGTACGCCTCAACCCTACGATCCGACCAGGGGATACTGAAACAATGTGCAGCTCGCGGTCAAGGCCTTCGTGAACAACGAGCCTCAACCCTACGATCCGACCAGGGGATACTGAAACCTGACGGCGGGAAGAGAGAGTCGCTAGCGCGCCTAGGCGCCTCAACCCTACGATCCGACCAGGGGATACTGAAACAAGTAGAACCCCAGGATCACTCCCATGAACGCTGACAGCCTCAACCCTACGATCCGACCAGGGGATACTGAAACGCTACGGAGTATCAGCGGCTCCGACACGACGATCGCGCCTCAACCCTACGATCCGACCAGGGGATACTGAAACGCCGTAGAGCGTGGAGCGGGGAATCGCCAGCTGCCGCGCGCCTCAACCCTACGATCCGACCAGGGGATACTGAAACTCCCAGTGTTGCTCGGCGGTAAATCCCTTGAGCGTATCGCCTCAACCCTACGATCCGACCAGGGGATACTGAAACGCGAACGACACGCGGACGACGAGGCGCGTGCCTCTTGGGCCTCAACCCTACGATCCGACCAGGGGATACTGAAACCAGTCCTCGGCGGGCGGCAGTACGAGCGGCAAGAAGCCTCAACCCTACGATCCGACCAGGGGATACTGAAACTCGCCGGCAGCCAGGCGCACGCCGGGCGCCTCGTCCGCGCCTCAACCCTACGATCCGACCAGGGGATACTGAAACAGGACGAACAAGCGGCGGTGCAGGCCATCGAAACCGCGATGCCTCAACCCTACGATCCGACCAGGGGATACTGAAACCTTCTGCGCTGTCGGGTCTGCAACGTGGAGGTGACAGGCCTCAACCCTACGATCCGACCAGGGGATACTGAAACCGTCGTGGTACAGGTAGCAGCGCGTCCCGTCCGTCTGGTGCCTCAACCCTACGATCCGACCAGGGGATACTGAAACAGGTCACTTGGTCCGCTGACTCGTCAATCTCTAAGGTTGGCCTCAACCCTACGATCCGACCAGGGGATACTGAAACCGCTCACGTAGGTATCCGCCATCACGGCCCCCCAATCACGCCTCAACCCTACGATCCGACCAGGGGATACTGAAACGCCGAAGCAGGCAGCCAGCAGGAGGAGGCCGAGGAGCACGCCTCAACCCTACGATCCGACCAGGGGATACTGAAACTGCGCGTACTGGGCGATATACGCGCGGCTGGCGTCGAGCCTCAACCCTACGATCCGACCAGGGGATACTGAAACCGAACAGCCGCCCAACCTGCGTGGCGGTGTAGTGCTCCAGCCTCAACCCTACGATCCGACCAGGGGATACTGAAACCCCCGCGCTGCGGCTGGACGAGTGGCCGGGCGACGAGGAGCCTCAACCCTACGATCCGACCAGGGGATACTGAAACCACGGCGCGCGTGGCGCGCACCGGCGCCAAGCCGCTTAGCCTCAACCCTACGATCCGACCAGGGGATACTGAAACAACCGTGCAAAGCCGTCGCAAGCCTGCAAGCGCAGCGCCTCAACCCTACGATCCGACCAGGGGATACTGAAACTGCTCCGTAATCCCGGCCGCCACGCCCTGGACCAGGGGCGGCCTCAACCCTACGATCCGACCAGGGGATACTGAAACAGGCAGAGAGCTGGGCAGGCTGACCCTGCTTGGCTTCCGCCTCAACCCTACGATCCGACCAGGGGATACTGAAACATGGCAAGTCGCGGCAGGCGTTCGAAGACCGATCTAGAGCCTCAACCCTACGATCCGACCAGGGGATACTGAAACTCCAGTCTCATACTCATCTAGCTGGCTGACTGATAGGCCTCAACCCTACGATCCGACCAGGGGATACTGAAACCCGTACCGCTACGCCAGCGTCCGCGAGCAAGTGCAGCTTGCCTCAACCCTACGATCCGACCAGGGGATACTGAAACGGAAAGGAGCAAGCCCTCCTCAAGCGCCTGCAACGGATAGCCTCAACCCTACGATCCGACCAGGGGATACTGAAACACCGCGCCCTGGACCGGCGCCGCCGCAAAGCTGGCCGACGCCTCAACCCTACGATCCGACCAGGGGATACTGAAACACTGGGCGTACTGCGGCGGGCGCCGCACTTCGAGGAAGTGCCTCAACCCTACGATCCGACCAGGGGATACTGAAACTATCATCATCCGCCCGGCTTACGCGACGGATGCTTCGGCCTCAACCCTACGATCCGACCAGGGGATACTGAAACCGCCACGGTCTTGACCTGCTCCGGCATGTGCGGCTGCGCCTCAACCCTACGATCCGACCAGGGGATACTGAAACAATGCCTGGGAGTACATGTGGCGCTATCTGCATCTAGAAGCCTCAACCCTACGATCCGACCAGGGGATACTGAAACACCCCGAGCGATACCGGCGACCTGATGACGCCGAATTCGGCCTCAACCCTACGATCCGACCAGGGGATACTGAAACGGGTGTCGATGTTCCCGTTCTGGATGCCGTGGAGCGCCTGCCTCAACCCTACGATCCGACCAGGGGATACTGAAACCGGTGGTAGAGCCCCAGGTTCAGGCGGGCGAGTGGCCGCCTCAACCCTACGATCCGACCAGGGGATACTGAAACTTGTAGAGCGCCACGGTATGGCGGAAACGCCAGGCGAGCCTCAACCCTACGATCCGACCAGGGGATACTGAAACTGAACGACGCATACTACTGGACTCTCCGGCTGGAGGATGCCTCAACCCTACGATCCGACCAGGGGATACTGAAACTCATGATGCCACCTCCAGATCCGGACCGTAGCGCCGCGGTGCCTCAACCCTACGATCCGACCAGGGGATACTGAAACCGGCCTCGACCTGCGCGATGCGGATGAGCCGCGTCGCAGCCTCAACCCTACGATCCGACCAGGGGATACTGAAACATTCGTGCGAGACGATGCCCCGATCCAGCAGTTGCGTGGCCTCAACCCTACGATCCGACCAGGGGATACTGAAACCCGGCGCCGCATGCCGGGGGCTGCGGGTGAAGAAGTGCGCCTCAACCCTACGATCCGACCAGGGGATACTGAAACAGGAATTCCAGGCGCAGCAGGCGCGGCACCTGACTGTGCCTCAACCCTACGATCCGACCAGGGGATACTGAAACGCGCCGAGATTCGCGGCGACGTAGCCCTTGATGACCGTCTGCCTCAACCCTACGATCCGACCAGGGGATACTGAAACTTGTCCTTGGTGAGCTGGATCGTCAGCGTGCGGATGAGCCTCAACCCTACGATCCGACCAGGGGATACTGAAACGCTGAATCCCAAACCCCGGCTTCGTCGCTCTCACGACCGTGCCTCAACCCTACGATCCGACCAGGGGATACTGAAACACTAGATCGCGCCAACATGGCAGCTAACTACTATCGTGGCCTCAACCCTACGATCCGACCAGGGGATACTGAAACTCGCGCGACGGACGATAGGTGTCCCGCATATGGGCGAGGCCTCAACCCTACGATCCGACCAGGGGATACTGAAACAACACGTCGTTGATTGTCTGGTAGCTCACCTTCTTCACGCCTCAACCCTACGATCCGACCAGGGGATACTGAAACCGCCGGGGCTATAAGAAGCCCCACTGGCTGCCGTGTACGCTGCCTCAACCCTACGATCCGACCAGGGGATACTGAAACGCTCCGGAGATAGTCTAAATCCTTCTGGTCCTGCGCGCTCGCCTCAACCCTACGATCCGACCAGGGGATACTGAAACATCAGCCCGACGTGATCCTGCTGGACTTCGTGATGCCGCCTCAACCCTACGATCCGACCAGGGGATACTGAAACTTCGAGCGCCTTGTGGATCCGCAGGAGCGCGATCTTCGTGCCTCAACCCTACGATCCGACCAGGGGATACTGAAACACGACAACCTTTGGTACAGGGTAACTTCTACGTCCTGTGCCTCAACCCTACGATCCGACCAGGGGATACTGAAACAATGTTAGCTTTCGGTCCCCGTCCACCCGGCACAGGCCGCCTCAACCCTACGATCCGACCAGGGGATACTGAAACGGATTACGTCGGTTCCCACCCTCGCGGAGGTCCAGCAGTGCCTCAACCCTACGATCCGACCAGGGGATACTGAAACGTGAGGGAGGAGCACCAGGAGGGGGTCCACCGGCGCCCGGCCTCAACCCTACGATCCGACCAGGGGATACTGAAACGTCGTCAAGGTTGGGATAGGCGTGGTCGCTGGCGCTATCGCCTCAACCCTACGATCCGACCAGGGGATACTGAAACACCTGTTCGCCGCGACCCCGTTGTGGGTCGCGCAGTGGGCCTCAACCCTACGATCCGACCAGGGGATACTGAAACCCTCTCCGAGTGGCAGCGGTTCCAGAGCGGCCAGAGCCTCAACCCTACGATCCGACCAGGGGATACTGAAACTCCGCCTGGAGGACTCGGAAGAGCGCCACTCGGTCGCGCCTCAACCCTACGATCCGACCAGGGGATACTGAAACATCGCGTAGCGTCAGTCAGCGCTGACTGACGCTACGCTGGAGCCTCAACCCTACGATCCGACCAGGGGATACTGAAACTCTGTGGGCTCGGCATGCTGGACGAAACCGAGGTGGACGCCTCAACCCTACGATCCGACCAGGGGATACTGAAACTCGAAGAGTGCCGCGTGATTGGCCCAATACTGCGCGGCCGCCTCAACCCTACGATCCGACCAGGGGATACTGAAACCACTTGAGACAGAGTCTCATCACGCGCACCCCCGCGCGAGCCTCAACCCTACGATCCGACCAGGGGATACTGAAACGCGCTCCTGCGCCGCGCGATGCTCGGCACGCCGCGCGCCTCAACCCTACGATCCGACCAGGGGATACTGAAACTGAATACGGTGAAGCGGCCCCGCGCGAAGCGGGCGAAGGCCTCAACCCTACGATCCGACCAGGGGATACTGAAACCTATGGCATCGGCGCGCCCGGATCGCCCGTCGTCTTTACGCCTCAACCCTACGATCCGACCAGGGGATACTGAAACCGTAGCGCGTGATACACTGACCACGGGCGGGCGCGGGGCGGGCCTCAACCCTACGATCCGACCAGGGGATACTGAAACAAGGCCATGGCCTGCGTCACCAGCCCTTGTAGCCCCGCGCCTCAACCCTACGATCCGACCAGGGGATACTGAAACCCATGATGGACCCGTCCCCCACGCGCTACCGCCGGCTCGCCTCAACCCTACGATCCGACCAGGGGATACTGAAACAGACGTGCGCCTGCTTGAGCACCTGCGGGATCTCGAAGCGCCTCAACCCTACGATCCGACCAGGGGATACTGAAACTCGCGGTGCTCCGGGTGATCCTGGGCGGCGTCGCCATCGCCTCAACCCTGAATCGCCCCGGTTTTTGTAGAGACTCAGTTCATTGGGACGCGGCCAGCAACAGCGGCGTGGCCTGCCCGGCGTGAAGCGCCTCGAACTCCGCCGGTGGGCGCAGG
>JAJPHF010000138.1 GCA_021325365.1 Pseudomonadota bacterium | reverse complement strand
GCGCGTAATGAGGAGCTGCTTGCCGATCATCACCACCTCGATGAGCTTCGTCGGGTTGGAATCGAGGTCGACCATGTTGCCGGCCTCTTTCGCCGCCTGCGTGCCCGAGTTCATCGCCATGCCCACGTCGGCCTGCGCCAGCGCCGGCGCGTCGTTCGTGCCGTCGCCGGTCATGGCCACCAGGTGGCCCTTGGCCTGCTCGGCGCGGATCAGGTCGATCTTCTGCTCCGGCTTCGCCTCGGCCACGAAGTCGTCGACGCCCGCCTCCTTGGCAATGGTGGCGGCGGTCAGCCTGTTGTCGCCGGTGACCATGATCGTGCGGATGCCCATACGCCGCAGCTCGTCGAAGCGCTCGCGCAGGCCGGGCTTCACCGTGTCCTTGAGGTACACCAGGCCGAGGATCTCGCCATCGCGGCTGACCGCCAACGGCGTGCCCCCCTCGCTGGCGATGCGGGTCGCGTGCGGCTCCAGGTCGGCGGGCACGCCGGTCGCCTGCTTGGACACGGCGTCCACGGCCCCCTTCATGATGGCTGTGCCATTGAACCGGACACCGCTCATGCGCGTCTCGGCCGAGAAGGGCACCAGCTCCGCGTCGGGGGGCAGGACGGTCGTGGCACTGCCATCGGCGCCGCCCGCCATGACGACGTGCCCCTGCTGGCGCGCGAGCACCACGATGCTCTTGCCCTCGGGCGTCTCGTCCGCCACGGACGCCAGGTACGCCGCCTGGGCGACCTCGGCCGCGGTGTGGCCGCGGATCGGGATGAACTCGCTCGCCAGACGGTTGCCGAAGGTGATCGTGCCGGTCTTGTCCAGCAACAGGACGTCCACGTCGCCCGCGGCCTCCACGGCGCGGCCCGAGGTGGCCAGCACGTTGAAGCGGGTCACGCGGTCCATGCCCGCGATGCCGATGGCCGAGAGCAACGCGCCGATGGTGGTCGGGATCAGACAGACGAGCAGGGCGATCAGGATCACCGTCGAGACGGCCGTGCCCGAGTAGATCGCGAACGGCTCCAGCGTGACCACGGCCAGCAGGAAGACGATCGTCAGGCCCGCCAGCAGGATCGACAGCGCGATCTCGTTCGGCGTGCGCTGGCGCTTCGCGCCCTCCACGAGCGCGATCATGCGGTCGAGGAACGTCTCGCCCGGATTCGAGGTGATTTCCACCTTGATCCAGTCGGATGTCACCTGCGTGCCGCCCGTCACCGAGCTGGAGATGTCGGTGCCGGGCTCCTTGAGCACGGGCGCCGACTCGCCGGTGATAGCGGCCTCGTTGACGTAGGCCACGCCCTCGATCACCGCGCCATCGCCGGGCACCAGGTCGCCCGCCTCGACCAGGACGACGTGGCCTTTCCGCAGCTCGGTCGAGCTCACGATCTTCACCGCGCCATCGGGCTGGAGCAGCTTGGCCGGCGTGTCGCTGCGCATGCTCCGCAGCGTGTCGGCCTGCGCCTTGCCCCGCGCCTCGGCGATGGCCTCCGCGAAGTTGGCGAACAGCACCGTGAACCACAGCCAGAGCGTCACCTGGAGCACGAAGCCAACGTTGACGCCGAGGATCCCGAGGAGGCCCTCGACGAGCACCACCGTGGTGATGACGCTGCCGATCTCGACGACGAACATCACCGGGTTCTTGGCCATCAGCCGCGGGTCGAGCTTCGGGAACGACTCACGGGCCGCGCGCCGCACGAGGACCGGGTCCCAGATGCTCGACCCTTGGCGGCGCGCTCGCGCGACTTCTTTCAGGGCCATGGCCTCCGCCTCCGTTACGAGAACGTCTTGCCGACGTTCAGCAAGAGCTGCTCGATGATCGGGCCGAGCGACAGCGCCGGGAAGTAGGTCAGGGCGCCGACGATCAGGACCGTGCCCGTCAGCAGCCCCACCCAGACGGGGCCGGTCGTGGGGAAGGTGCCCAGGCTGGGGGGCACGCGGCGCTTGCGGGCCATCGAGCCGGCCACGGCGAGGATCGGCACGATCATCAAGAACCGCCCGATCAGCATCGCCAGCCCAAGCGTGGTGTTGTAGTACAGGGTGTTGCCGGAGAGCCCGCCGAACGCCGAGCCGTTGTTGCCGGTAGTCGAGGCGAAGGCGTACAGGATCTCCGAGAGCCCGTGGGGCCCCGGGTTGCCGAGCGGTGCCGTGCCCCAGTCGCCGCTCGCCGACAGCGCGCTGAAGCCGAGCACGCTGAGCGCGAGCACGAAGGTGACCAGCATGGCCATCTTGATCTCGAAAGACTCGATCTTCTTGCCGAGGTACTCCGGCGTGCGCCCCACCATCAGGCCGGCGATGAACACGGCCAGGATGGCGTAGATCAACAGACCGTAGAGCCCCGCACCCACGCCCCCGAACACGATCTCGCCGAGCTTGAGATTGATGAGCGGGATCATGCCCGCGACCGGCAGGAAGCTATCGTGCCAGGCGTTGATCGCGCCACAGGAGGTGGCCGTGGTAGTCACCGCCCAGAGCACTGAGGCGGCGATGCCGTTGCGGACCTCCTTGCCCTCGAAGTTGCCGCCCGCCTGGAGCGCCGAGGGCACCTGGTCGACGCCAAGCTGTGTGAGGAGCGGGTTGCCCGCCTGCTCGACCGGCAGCGCGACCGCGAGGCCCAGCACCAGGATGACGGCCGACACGGCCCAGAGCACCCAGCCCTGGCGCGTGCTGCCCACCATCCGGCCAAAGGTGTAGAGCAGCCCCGCGGGGATCAGGATGAGCGCGAGGTTCGTGATGAAGTTGGTGAGCGGCGTGGGATTCTCGAACGGATGCGCCGAGTTGGCGTTGAAGAAGCCGCCCCCGTTGGTCCCCAGCTCCTTGATGATCTCCTGGCTCGCCACCGGCCCCTGGGCGATGGTCTGGCTCAGCCCCTCCAGGGTCGTGGCGTCGGTATAGCCATTTAGGTTCTGGGGAATGCCCAGCGCCACGAGCACCACGGCGCCGACGATCGAGATCGGCAACAGGATGTAGAGCGTGCTACGGACGAGGTCGACCCAGAAGTTGCCGATCGACTGCGCGCTGCGGCGGGCCAGCCCGCGGATCAGCGCGACGGCGATAGCCATGCCCGTCGCCGCGGACACGAAGTTGTGGACGGTGAGGCCGGCCATCTGGACGAGGTACGATAGCGTGGTCTCGCCCGCGTAGTTCTGCCAGTTGGTGTTCGTGGTAAAGCTGACCGCCGTGTTCCAGGCCAGATCGGGTGGCACGTTTGGCTGCCCCTGGGGGTTGAACGGCAGGAACGCCTGCGTCCGCTGTAGCAGGAACAGCAGCAGCAGGGCGGCCAGGTTGAACAGCAGCATGGCGGCGGTGTAGCTCTTCCAGCCTTGCTCGGCCGCCGCGTTCACGCCGCAGACGCGGTAGCACAGCCGCTCGACCGGCCCGAGCAGGGGAGCAAGGAAGGTCCGCTCGCCCTGGTAGACCCGGGCCATGTACGCGCCCAGCGGTTTGGTCAGCGCGAGCAGCACGCCCAGGAAGAGGACGATCTCCAGAATGCCGGTAGTCGTCATGTCGTTCTCCGCCCTAGCAGGCAGGTGACGCGCTGGCCGCTGGCCCACAGCCGCGTCCAGGCGCGCTGCCACGCGCCCGCCACGGCCGCGGGCGCCGCGGCTGCCGCGGCCGTGGCGGGCGCGGTCAGGGTGACGCTCACCCGTCCGGCCGCGCCCCGCGCGGTCTGCGCCTGCAAGCCGTCGTAGCGCGCGTCGATGACGAGCTGCACCGCCTGGCGCTCCGGCAGCCCGACGTACGAGATGCGCGTGACGCCCGCCTCCGGCTGCGTGAGCAGCTCGCGCGCTACCTCCGCCGCCAGCGCCGCCTCGTCGGGGGTGAGCGGCGCGGCCGCGCGCTGCGATACCGTCGTCTTGAGATTCTTCATCGTTGCACCGTCATCGCCGGCGCTCGACCCGAGCGCCGGGCGCTTCCGTCCAGTGGCCCCGCGGCGGCATCAGAACCGCTCCGGGTACAGGAGGGCGTAAGTGAGGTAGACGAGCACCGCCAGGCTCACCAGCCCCCCGACCACATACTCCAGCTCCATGGCTATCCCCCGTTGTCGAACCGTCAGGCCCCAGCACGCGGCATCAACTGGTCGCAGTAGGCCGCGTACGCCAACGAGACCACGAAGAAGGCGAGCGTGATCGCCAGGAACACCACGTCGCCCATGAGCGCCTCCTTTCCCAATGCCGACGGTGCACCATCACACTTGCACCGCAGGGTTGCTATGGGGGTCTTGCCGGGTAACCGTCCGGTGAATGACCGGCTAGCCCGCGACCTCAGTCCGGAGCGCTCTCGACCGCCGCCGCCGTGCCGTTGTCCAGCAGGCGAATCAATGCCTCGATGGGGAACGGCTTGGGTAAGTAGGCGAGCGGCCGGAACTCGGCGAGCCGTTCCGGGCTCACCCGCACGGCTGACAGCACCACGGTCGGCACCTGCCGCCCGGTGGCGGCCAGGTCACGGAGCACGTCCCATCCCGTGCGATCCGGCAGGTTGATGTCGAGCAGCAGCAGATCGGGCGCCTCGTCGGCCAGCGCCGCCAGCGCGGCCGCCGCGTTCTCCGCCTGACGGACCGCGTAGCCGCGCGACGCGAGATTGCGGGCGATGACGCTCCGAAAGATAGGCGCGTCGTCGACGACCAACACGCGCTGGTACTTGCGCGGCGTCCCAACCGCTGGCCGATCCGCTACGTCGCCCGCCGGCTCATGAATACCTGTCCTCATGCTCGCCTCCAGCGGCCCCGGCGCGGTTCCCACAGCGCTCCCTTGATTCTCGGGCACGACCGCTAAACACCGGGTCAACGGCCCAGCCGGGCGAATCAACGTTTGCTCAACATTGGGGGGCAGGGCAGGAAGTGACCGTCATCTTGAGCGGGCCGGCTAGAGCTCCCGCGACGGCGGAGCGCAGCCTGTCCCGCGGGGACGCGATGGGAGGAGAAGGCGGTGCGGCCTGGGGGCCTGCGTCAGCTTCTGGAGGGCACGCGCCCCAGGCTCGGGGCCAGGCGAGGAGTCGTCGGGTTGCGCGCTAGTCGCGCTCGCGGGCTGGGTCTCGGGGGGGCGTTGGCGCGACCGGCTCAGGCGCCGCAGCAGCGCCGGCTGGTGTGGGCGTGCCGCCGTTCTCGCTGGCCACGCCGGCTGGCCGCAGCAGGTAGGGCACGCTCGTCACCGTCACGCCGGGCCGGAAGAGCAGCGCCGCCTTCAGGCGGAACGCGGTCTGGTTGTGGAGGAAGTGCTCCCACCAGTGAGAGGGCACGAACTCCGGCAGGATGACCATGAGCGTGTCCTTCGGATGCGCCTGACGCACGGCATCGATGTACGCGAGGATCGGCCCGACCAACGAGCGGTAGGGGGACTCGATGATCGCCAGTGGCACCGGCACCTGCTCCGCGTGCCACTCCCGGCGCAGCTTGTCGCCGTCCTCGGTCGTCTGCGCGACGTAGAGCGCGGCCGGGTGCTCGCAGATGGCGCGCGCCAGGGCGAGCGCCTGCCGCGCCGGCACGTTCAGGCCCGAGACGGGCACGATCACCCGCAAGTGGACCGCCTCGGGCCGGATCGGCGTCTCGGCCTGGAGCTGCTCCTGAGCCCGCTGGTAGTGGCGGTGAATCGCGAGGAAGAGCGCGATGAGGATGGGGATCAGGATGATGACCATCCAGGCCCCGTGTTCGAACTTCGTCACCGCGATCACGAGCGTCACGATCCCCGTGGCGACCGCCCCGACGCCGTTGATCACCATGCTGCGCTGGGCACCCGGGCCGCCCAGGCGCCGCCAGTGCATCACCATCCCCGCCTGGGACAGGGTAAAGGAGCTGAACACACCCACCGCGTAGAGGGGGATCAGCGCGTTCACGCTCCCCCGGAACCCGACGAGCAGGGCGATCGCGAGTAGGGCGAGGGCCACGATGCCGGTGGTGAAGGCCAGCCGATCCCCGCGGAAGGCGAACTGGCTGGGCATGAACCGGTCGCGCGCCAGGATCGAGGCGAGCCGGGGAAAGTCGGCGAAGCTCGTGTTTGCCGCCAAGACGAGAATCAGCGCCGTGGCAAACTGCAGCACGTAGTAGAACAGCCCGTCGCCGATGGTGGCGCGGGCAATTTGGCTCACCACCGTCTCCGCCTCGGTGGGATCGGGCACGATCGCCAGATGGCTGGCCAGGAAGCCGACGCCGAGCACCATCGTCCCGAGCAGCGTGCCCATCCAGATCAGGGTGATCCGGGCATTGCGGGACTCGGGTGGTTTGAAGGCGGGCACGCCGTTGGACACCGCCTCGACTCCCGTCATGGCAGAACAGCCCTGGGCGAACGCCGACAGCAGCAGGAAGAGCGTGAGCGGCTGAGCGGCCACGACGGGCTGGGTCGGCGGCACCGGTATCAACTGCCCGGTGACGGCGCGGAACGCCCCGACGGCGACGAGCCCGAGGATGCTGGCGATGAACACGTAGGTGGGCAGCGCGAAGATCGTGCCGGACTCGCGGATCCCGCGCAGATTGGCGAGCATGATCAACAGGACGGCGGCGATGGTCAGCACCAGCTTGAACGGCAGGAGCGCGTCGAAGGCCGAGACCAGGGCATCGGCCCCGGAGGCGATCGACACCGATACCGTCAGCACATAGTCGATCAACAGCGAGGCGGCGGCGACGAGACCCGGGATGCGGCCGAGATTGTCGTTGGCGACGATGTAGGAGCCACCGCCCGAGGGATAGGCCCGAATCGTCTGTTGATAGGAGATGACGACAATCGCCAGCAGGACCACGATCGCGATGGAGATGGGCATCGTCAGCGCGAGCGCGCCGCCTCCCGCCAGGACCAGCACCCGCATCGTTTCCTCGGGACCGTAGGCCACGGAGGAGAGCGCGTCGGAGGAGAACACCGCGAGCGCCCTGATCTTGTTGAGGCGCTCTTGCATCTCCTGGGCGGTCGCGATCGGGGCGCCGACGAGCGCGCGCCGCAGCAGGTGCCACAGCCGTCCCAGGCCGCCCTGCGGCTCCAGCGCCTCCGGCCGGGGGGCCAGGAAGCCGCCGGGCTGCCGACGGAACGCCCGGTGGGTGCCGATCCGCACGTGTACGTCGCCTGGACGGGGGCCGCGCACGATCTCGCGCCACTCCAGCTCCGGCGTCGAGGGCGTGAGCGCCGGACCGCGGCGCTGCGAGGTCTGGTCCTGGTCCTCAGCCATCCGCTGCCTCGCCGATGTCCAGATTGGGCCGAAACGCCTGAAAGTACGGCCAGTTTAGAATTATCCGCTGGCCACGCGGGGCCTGCGACCGTGACCGCTCAACATTTGCTCAACATTTTCGTGCTCCCGCTGTTCCGCCGCCGCGCCGCTGCGACCGTGGACCCGCGGCAAGCTGGCCGGTCACGATGGCGCTCAGCAGGGACAGCAACGTGCTGACTTCGCCGGTTCGGCCCGACCGTCGGCTGCACCGTAATGTACCTAGATTGAGCGCCGGGGGCGGTTCGTTGAGCTGCGGGGAAATGTGCCGCCGGGTACGGCCCAGCGCGCGGCGCGACGGGCGTTACCCCAGGAGCGTCAGCTCGCCGCGGCGGATCGCCGTCTCCAGGGCCCTGGCGGCCAGGACTCGGTAGACCAACAGGCTGGCCAGGCCGCCGTCAAGCTCGTAAGTCAGGCAGTTGGTGTCCACTCGGGCGAGCATCTCGCCCATGAGCGCGTGGTGGGCCGCGTCGTAGGCGAGCGGCTCCCCGAGCGGCAGGACTGCCAGGACCGCTTCGTGGGTGTTGGCCGCGTGCGACAGACCAGACAGCAGCCGTCGCGTTGTCCGGTTGTCGATCGGCCCGTTCGCCACGAGGCGCCGGGGTGCGCCCGCGGGCGCCCGCGCAGCGCGGCCCGGAGACGGCCTAGCCAGGCCGCGACGTGCGCCGAGTCACGCGGGGATCTCATACATGTCGCCCTCCTGCCACCTGCGGGCGCCGGGCGCCCGGATCGCGCCCTGGCGAGCGCTGGGGTCGGGCGCCCGGGACGGCCCGGACCTAGCTTGCCCGGTGGTAGCACGCCCGGTGATAGCCCTGGGTGCGACCTCGCCTGCCGCCGGTGTACCGCAGCACGACCACGCGCTGGTTCTCGGGCACGCGCTCCTGACAGGCAGGGCAGACGTGTGGCGTGAGTAGCGATCCGATCGTCGCTAGCCTCGGCCGCACCGAGCTACCCCTCCGCGCCGCCATCCGATCACTGTGCTAGGCTGCTGATAGGACATGCCTTGGCCGTCGGCAGCCGAGCATCGGACACCCGGCTGCGCTGGGGCGCTCTGTGGCGGTGACGGGGGAAAGGCGATGGCGGATGAGAAGACGCCGCTTCTCGTGGGACGCGTGCTCGCGCAGCTCCCGCCGGACACACGGCGGCAGTTCGTGCACCACGTCACCACGGGCGCGGTCCACGCCGAGCTGGCAGAACGCTGCCTTACGCCGCGGGGCCGCGGCACCGAGACGCTGGGCGAACTGCGCGACTACCTCCGCGTGGCAGCGCGCGAGCTGGAGGCCGCACTAGCCTTGCTGCCCGCATCCGAGAAGACGTGAGTCTGCCGCGAAAGGGACGTCAGCGCGCGTTGACCGTGTTGGGGGGCGGTGCTATCATCGCGCCACGAGGCCGGGGGGCCTGGCGGGCGCCGGGGGGCGCGGCCTCCGAAGGGAGGTCGCATCATGTACGCGTTGCGCGCGGCGCGTTTCGCCAGGCCGGCCTGGCTCGCAGTCCTGACCGCGGTCGGGCTGCTGGTTGCCTGCGCGGGCGGTGGGAACGGCGGCTCCATCGCGGCGGGCTCGCGGGCGGGAGCCGGGAGCGGCACGGCGGGGCAGGTGGCGGCCGGGAGCAGCGCGGCCGCACCCACAGCGCGTGAGGCGGCCGCAGGCCCCGCGAGCGGGTCGGCGGCCGGGAGCGGGGCAGCGGCTCCGAGCGCGCCGGCGGATGCCGTGGCGGGGGCGGCGGCCGCGCCTGCCGGTGTGGCGGGGACGCCGCCGGAGCCGACGAAGGTGGTGGTGGGCGGGCTTGGCGGGCTGATCGACCGCATCCTCTACGTCGCGCAGGACAAGGGGTTCTTCCGGGAGCAGGGCATCGAGATCGACTACAACGGCGTCACCAGCATGGTGCAGGCGGCGCCGCACCTCGCCGCCGGCCAGATGGACGTCATCTCGTCGAGCACGAGCGCCGGCCTGTGGAACGCCATCAGCCGCGACGTGTCGGTGAAGGCCGTGACCGACGTGACGGTCGTGCGCCCGAACCAGCGCAACTCGCTGGCCGTGATGGTGCGGAAGGACCTGGCCGACCAAATCCACGACTACCCCGACCTGCGGGGCCACACGATCGCCATCCACCAGAAGGCGCAGATCAACCACGTCGAGCTAGCGCGACTGCTGGACCTGGGCGGGCTGACCGAGCAGGACGTGAACGTGGTCGAGGTGCCGTTCCCGGACCAGGTAGCGGCGCTGCGGAACGGCGCGATCGACGCGTCGATCGAGGTCGAGCCGATGGTCACGGTGCTGGAGGACCAGGGCATCGCGACGCGCTGGCGCGACATGGGCGAGATCTACCCGGGCCAGGTGGTGCAGTTCCTGTTCTACAGCGCGCCGTTCATCCGCGAGCGGCGCGACGTGGGCGAGCGCTACCTGATCGCCCACCTGAAGGCGGCGCGCTACTTCGAGGACGCGTTCGTGCGGGGGCGCAACCGCGACGAGGTGGTACAGATCCTGTTGGACAACGGGCCGATCAAGGATCCGGCGATGTACGAG
This sequence comes from Pseudomonadota bacterium, assembly GCA_021325365.1. The sequence goes on along the minus strand of JAJPHF010000138.1, from coordinate 13,002 downwards.
AAGATCGGCCGCGCGTTCACGGGGGCCGAGGTCAACGGCCACGTGAGCCTCGACAGCCTCGCCGACGAGCAGGAGTTCTACCTGCGCAACGGCTTCATCAGCACCCGCATCGACCCGGCCCAGCTCGTGGACACCAGCTTCAGCGAGCAGGCGCTGCGCGTGCTCGGTCCCGCCGAGCAGTAAACCCCGCGCCGGCCGGGGGGCGCCTGCCGGGCCGGACCCACCCCCTAGCCCGCTCTCAGGGGGCGAGGGGGTGGAAGTGGCTCTCCCCCAGCCCGCTCTGATATCCGATCCGGCCCTGGGGTTCGCCTAGAGGCGGGCCCTCACCCCGACCCTCTCCCAGAGGGAGAGGGAGTAGGGGAACGCCACCCCCGGATGCGGTATGAGAGGGAGGACGGGAGCTCCGGCGCCGGGTTCGGTACACGGCCGGCCGGGACGCGGCTTGCCGCTTGGGTCGGCAGGCCCGAGTCGCGGCGGCGAAGACTCAGCGCTCCCGCCCGGGGGCCTGCGCCACCGAACGGGCGCGGAAGCGCAACGGCAGGTGCTTGACCCCGTGCAGGATGAAGCCCTTCGTGGGCTCGAGTGGGCCCGAGTCGGCGCGCTGCACGTCCTGCAGCCGATCGAGCAGGATCGCCAGCGCGATCCGCCCCTCCAGCCGCGCCAGCGGGGCGCCCAGGCAGAAGTGGATGCCGTGGCCGAAGGCGAGGTGCGGATTGGGCGTTCGGGCCACGTCGAAGCGATCGGGATCGGGGAAGATCGCCGGATCGCGGTTGGCCGAGCCGATCCAGGCCAACACCAGATCGCCCCGCGGGACAGTCTGGCCGCCTAGCTCGACGTCGCGCGCCGCCACGCGCCCGACCGCCTGGACGGGCGATTCGTAGCGCAGCACCTCCTCGACCAGCGTGGGAACGAGCGTTGGATCGGCGCGGACGCGGGCCTGTTGCTCCGGGTGGTCCAGCAGGCAGAGGATCGCGTTCCCGATCAGGTTGGTGGTGGTGATGTTCCCGGCGACGAGGAGGAGTGCGCAGAACGCGAGGATGTCGTCGTCGGACAGGCGCTCGCCCTCGACCTCGGCGAAGACCAGCCCGGTGATCAAGTCGTCGCGCGGCTCGGCCCGTCGGCGCGCGATGACGTCGCAGAAGTAGGTGTCCATCTCCTCGCGCAGCCGGCGCGAGGCCGCGGCGAGGACGGCCGCGTCCTCCATATAGAGGTCGTCCGCCGCGCCGACCAGCTGGTCGGACCAGCGCTTGAACCGCGGGCGGTCCTCGCTCGGCACACCGAGCATCTCGGCGATGACCGTGACGGGCAGCGGGTAGGCGAGGTCGTCGATCAGGTCCATCCGGCCGGTTGGGACGACCGCGTCGAGCATCTGGTTCGTGAGCGCCGTGATGCGCGCCTCGAGGTTGGCGATCGCCCGCGGCGTGAAGGCGCGCGAGACGAGATCTCGCAGCTGCCGGTGGCGGGGCGGGTCCACCGTGATGAGGCTCTGCCGCCGGCGCAGGTCTTCCATCCCCGGGCGGCGGGCGAGCCCGAGGATGTCACGCCGCGACGAGAACGCCTGCCAATCCGTGAGGACGCGCCGTGCGTCCTCGTACCGATAGACGCTCCACAGATGGTAGCGGTCGTCGTGGGCCACGGGACGGTCGCGCCGCATGGCGGTGTAGTAGGCGTAGGGGGCGAAGCGCATGGTCGCCGGCGGGATCACCGGGCTCGTCGCCGTGGCGCCGGCGGTGAGCGTCGGCGGCAGCTGGTCTTGTTTGGCAGGTTGGGCCATGGTCGCCTGTCTCCCTGGTGATTACGGCTGTGTGCCAGAGCACAGGCGCAGAGAGCGTGCCGGATACGGCGCCGGCAACGAAGGCCGTTCGTGTGGAAAGTTAAGCGAATGTTGAGGACATAGCGCAATTGTCTTGGAATTTGCCTAGACCGGTTGGAATCGTGGCGAGGAGCGGGCGCACATGGTACGGCTCGTGCATCGAACTGCAAACGTGTTGCCGCGCGAGTGACACGGGGCAGGCTACAAGGAGGATGGACAGCGAGATTCCAGCAGATGTATGTGATAGCCGCTAACGCGGCCCCAAAGTGGGGCATGTTGCACGGGTGGAGGCAGAGAACGTGACGTTAGACGAGAAGTGGCTCAAGTACGCGGCGCTCGGCTGCATTGTGGCCGTCTCGCTCGCCGGGTCAGCCTGCGCGCAGGGCGCGACGGGTGCGGCCCCGGCCAGCACGCCGGCTACGACGACCCAGAACCAGCCGTCGGGCGCTACCAGTAGCGGCAGCAGCGCCGCCGGCAGCCAGAGCACGACCGCGGGCAACAACCTGAGCCGCTCCGATTGCTACGGGCCCGGAGCCCCTGGCAGCGGCGGGGTGGCGAGCACAGGCGGCGCGGGCAGCGGCACGACTGGCAGCGCGGCGACGGGGGCCAGCGGCTCGACGAGCGCGGCGCCTGGCACGGCGGGCGGCACCGGCGCCAGCGGTGTGACCGGCGGCGCCGGCTCGTCCCCGGCAACGGGCGGCGCTAGCGCGAACGGCGGCAGCGGCGGACCCGGCTCGCCAGGTGTCGGCATGACCGGGAGCGGCGGGGCGCAGGGCGGCTCGCCGGGCGCGGGCACGTACCGCGAGGTGCCGGGCAGCAGCGAGATGGGTAGCCGCACCGAGGGCGGCAACGCCACCTCGGGCACCAACACGGGCACCACGAGTCCCGGCGCGTTCGGCGCGGCGAACTGTCAGCCGATGGGCACTGGCAGCGGCGCGACTGGTGGCGCTGGCAGCGGCACGGGCAACGGCATGAGCAGCGGTGCGGGCAACGGCACGAGCGGGACGGGCGCCGGCACCGCGGCCAACTCGCCGGGCAACGCCGGCACGACCGGTGGCGTGGGCACGACGGGAGGTCCCAGCAGTGGCGCCGGCGCGGCGAACGGCGGTGGCACGACGGGCAGCGGCACGGGCAGTTAGCTCGCGCCCGGCCGCGCGGCCGGGGGGCCGGCCGTCGAGCGCGAGAGGAAAGCCACGCGGGCCACACGCGCCGACCAATCGCCAATTCGGAGGGCCGCACCAGCCAAAGGGCTGGCGCGGCCCTCATCCTGTCTTGAGCGCTCCACGATGCGGCGGCGAGGGCCGGCCATGCGGGGGCGCGGCAGGGGGCTCCTTGTATCTCGGTTCGGGAAGCGGACCGGTTTGCTGCGGGAGCGCTGCCGGTGGTAGCATCCGGCCGCCAGGAAGGCGGGCTGCGCGGGGAGCTGCGGGCAGCCGTGGGCGTCTGGCCTTCCCAGGCGCCGCCGCACCGCGGCTGCGCGTAGGCCCGGGGCGCCGGACATCCGCGACCGAGCTAAGGAGCCCAGTGGCCACACCCGATACGGCGCTCCCCGACGAGTCCGCATCGGCGCGGGCCAGGCCCGCCGAGCGGCGCCCGCGACGGCAGGTGCGCTGGGCCGCCTACGCGTGGGGCGTGGTCGTGCTGGTGTCGCTGATCGTGGCCGCCCCTCTGGCGCTAGGCAGCATCGGCCGCCAGCTTATCGCCCCGCCGGCGAATCGGGTGTACACGTTCTCGCCCGGGGCCCCAGCAAGCGGCACCAGCACCACGCCGGCGGACGCGAGCTACTTCAACGTGGCGGTCGCCGGGCTCGACGAAGCGAAGAAGGCGGCCACGCTGCGCATCTCCGGCCACCGCGCCTGCGCGGCCGACTGCCCCGCCTTCAAACTGCTCCTCTTCTCCCTCGCGGATGGCCCCGACGAGCGGGCGGGACTGCCCCCCTCGGCCACGGTGACGGTGGCGGAGGGCGCGCAGGTCTTGTCCGAATCGGTCGAGCTGCCCGTGAGCGGGCTGCCGAGCCTCTACCCGTTCGACCACTACACGCTGAACCTCGCCGGCCTCACGGTGCCGGCGGACTCGACATCGGCTGCCGGGGCGCCAGACCCCCTGTACACGGGTAGCCTGACCATCACGCTCGATTCCGAGCTGTCACGGCTCATCATGCTGCCACCGAACTCTATCCACCCCCCGGCACGGCTGGAGACGGACTCCCAGCCTGCCTTCCAGCGGGTCGTGGCGCTGCGTTTCGTTCGCCCGCTGCACCTCCAGGTCCTGACGTGCCTGCTGGTGTCGCTGATCGCGGCCGCCGCCCTGCTCTCCGTCAGCACCGAGCCGCTGCGACGCCTCCTGGTGGGCGTGGGCAGCATCGTGCTGAGCGTCTGGGGCGTACGCCAGATTCTGATCGCCGACGCGCCCCCGGCCATCACCGCGGTCGACTTGCTGCTCTCCGGAGTAATTCTCATTTTGCTCTACGGCATCGCCATCCGGGTGCTGCTAGAGCTGCGGCGGGGTGGTTGGGACAGCGTGCTGCGTCTCATCCGGGACGAGTGACCGCGGGGCCGCAGAAATGGCGGCACTAAGCCGATGGCCATGATCGTCGTTAACATCGCCGCCGTGAACGGCGGCGACCGGAAATGCACGGGAACCAGGGCCGCCTGCTTAGCGGGCGCCGGCGGGCACCTGGGTGCGGATCTTGTCGAGCCAGGCGACGACCGTATCGACCAGCTTCTGCTCGTAGCCCTTGTAGAAGTGGCCCGAGCCCTCGATGTTCACGAAGTCCACGAACGGCGCGGCCGTGGCGCCCGCGCGCAGCTTCTCCGCCATCTCTGGACTGGCGAAGGTGTCCACGACGCTGTGCGTCACGATGTACAGCGGCACGCGGATCTGCCCCATCCACTTGCAGGCGCGGTCGTTGCTGTCCGGCCCGTAGTAGCTGAGGAAGGTCTTGGCGGCGACGGGCCGGTAGTGGTCGGGGTTCCAGTGCTCGGGATCGGGCATCCACCAGGGCACGATGATCAGCTCGTCGCCGCGGCCCTTGGCCACCAGCTCCTGGCAGCGCGCGATCATCTCGTCGTAGCCGGCGTGGGGGTCGTCGGGCCGAATCTTCAGCCAGGCCTGCCACTTGTCGCCGGCCAGGTCCCAGTGGCCGCCGGACATGATGGCGCCGACCACCGCCGGGTCGGGGTTGCGCGCGAGGTAGTAGGCGATCTGGGTGACGGAGAGGCTGTGGCCGAACAGGACGATGCGCTCGATGCCGCGGCCCTTCAGGAAGCTCACGGCAGCGGCGATGTCCAGCTCGCACGGCTCGAACGTCGAGCGGTCGTGGTAGCGGCCGTGGTCGCGCAGGTTCATGCTGAGGCCCACGTAGCCGCGCGAGGCCACGCCGGGCGCGAGGAAGCCGCAGGGGCCCGCGTAGAAGGTGCCACCCGAGCCGTGGTAGGCGAGCAGCGCGAGGTCGTGGGGCTTCGTGGTTTCGGAGACGTAGTAGGCGCCGTGCAGCGGCACGCCGTCGCTCGCCTCGGTCGCCACGAACTCCGCGCGCACCGAGGGGTCGAGCCACTTGCTGGTGACGGGATAGCTCATGGTACGTTCCTTTCTAGCGGTGGGCCACGCGGATGCTCGTGACCTGGTTCAGGCCTTCGACGATGCAGCGGAACGACTCCCCGCCGTCCTCGCTGAGCCAGGCGGTGCCGTCCGTCATGCCGACGAACACGGCGTCGGGGTCTTCCGGATCGCCCACGACGCAGCGCGGCGCGGCCTTGAAGTAGTCGGGCAGGCCGCCGGTGAGCCGCTGCCAGGAGCGGCCCTGGTCCTCGCTGCGGAAGAAGGCCGCGTTGGCGCCGGCCGGCTGGACCCAAGTGGGCGGCGGGGAGCCGGCGGCGGCCGTGAACAGCACGCGCGGGCGCGCCGGGTGGACCAGCAGGTGGGACATGTAGGTCCAGCGCTCCAGCCCGTCGCTCGACAGCGCCCAGGTGTCGCCGCCGTCCTCGCTGCGGTACACGCCCTTGCCGGTGGTGGCGACGAGCGTCCGGTGGTCGTCGGGCATCACGCTGACGGTGTGCACGTCGTCGTAGATGCCGTTCGACTCGTCGATCTGGTCCCAGGTATGGCCGCCGTCGCGGCTGCGGACGACGCCGCCCTCCTCGATGGAGCCGAACACCAGGGAGGGGTCGTCGGCGCAGAGGCCGATATCCTTGATGTGGCTGACGAACGGTGGGCCGGGGAACGTCCAGTGCTTCGTGGTCGGCAGGGTGCGAAGCTGGGCCGCCTCCACCCAGGACTCGCCGCGGTCGGTGCTGGCAAAGAAGGCCGAGGGGCCGGTGCCGACCATCAGCTCGCCCGTTCGCGGGTGCTGGGCGAGCGACCAGACCTCCTTGTACACGAGACCGCGGTTGATCTCGCGCCACGTCTCGCCGCCGTCCTCGCTGAGCCACATGCCCTCGCGGTTGGTGGGCGCGTACAGGCGGCGGGGGTCGTCCTTGTCGACGACGACGGGACAGCGGATGGCGCCGTAGCCCTCGCTCCGCCCGCCGCGGTGGTCGTTCCAGCGCGCGTTCGGCGTGTTCGGCGACTCGAGCCCCAACAGTCGCGTCTTATAGCCGTGGCCGTTCGGCTCCGCCTGGTACAGCCCGTCCCAGGTGCCGAGATACAGGATGCGATCCGCTTGCCCAGCCATGCTCACCTCCGTTGCGAGCGCCTATCCGGTCTAGCCAACACGCAAGGACTCTTGGGCTGGTATGCTCTCGCCGCGATCCTCAGCGCAACGCGGGAATCGCGGGGCTGCCGTGCCCGCGCGCCGGGCGGCAGGGGACGAGCCCCTGCCCTACGATCCCTGAGCTTGAATAGCTGGCCCGGTCTCTCTGCGAGGGGTCAACTTGCCGGCGGCGCGAGCTGCACGGGCAGCGCAAAGGGCTGGCTGTTTACCAGGAAAAGCGGCCGCATGTCGTGCCGCGCGTGCATCGCCACGACGTCGCCGATCACCGCGGCGTAGGCGTCGTCCACGTCGAGGTAGTGGCGGAGCGTACACTCGACGTTCAGCGCGCAGCCGTCGATGAGCGGCGCCCGCACGCGGCTGGCGGGCAGGGTCTGCAGCCCGTAGCCGGCGAACTTGTCCACGTCGCGGCTGGACGCCTTCACCATCTCGCGGGCGGCGGCGAGCACCGGCTGCTGCCCGTCCGTGAGGATGCCGACGGTGAACTCGCCCGACTCGCGTAGCAGCTCGCCCGTCACCGAATGCTTCGCCACGCCGACGAGGATCGACGACCGGGGCGGGTCGTCCCAGCGCATGAGCCGCACGGCGACCATCACGTTGCGTTGCTCGCCGGCTGCCGCCGCCACGAGGATCACCGGCGCGGGCACCCAGACCGACGCCCGGTCCGCCTCGACGCGCTCGTAGTCCGCCGCCGCCATTGCTCGCTCTCCTGCCGCGTCGCGCTCGCTCGCGGCGCACTGGAGTGTAGGCGTTGTGGGGGCACGCGTCAAGGCGAGCCGCGCGGGCGATCGGCGCGGCGGCTGGCCGGCCCTTGACCCGGCTCAGACGCGCGCACCGGGCTGAGGCAATAGGGCCGGCGGGCGCCCGCCGGCCATCGGGTCGTCAGCGCTGCAGCTCGCGGAGCAGCGTCTGGCGCACCCGGCTCACTTCCTGGTCGTCCTGGCGTTGGATGAACTGCACGTCGATCTCGGCAAACTGCACGCCCTTCGCCTGCAGGGCGGTGACCTCCCCGGCGGTCTTCGAGCCGGGCAGGAGGTGATGGTCCACGGTCTCGGCCTCGTACTCCATGTCCTGTGCCTCGCGGGTGAGCATGAAGTTGATCCAGAGCTTGGCCGCGTTCGGGTGGACGGCGTTGCGCGGCACGCCCATGTACAGGTAGTTGATCATCGCGGCGTCGCTGGGGATGACGTGGCCCACGGGCGCCCCCTTCTGCTGCCAGGCGTGCGCCTCGTAGCTACCGCAGTCGAGGGCGAAAAAGTCGAACTCCCCGGCGATGACGCGCTCCACCGCGCCGCAAGGGATCAGGCCGCTCACCTGGTCGGCCAGGCGGCCGACGTAGTCCGTTACGCGCTGCTCGCCCCACAGCTCCGGGCTGGCGAGCAAGTCGAAGTTCGCCCCGTAGGGCGTGGAGGCGATGCGGCCCTTGTACTGCGGCTTCAACAGGTCCTGCATGGTGGCCGGCACCTCGTCGGGCCGCACGCGGTTCGTGTTGTAGGTGATGCCGGGCATGCGCGACGCGATCTGGACCGCTACGCCGTCGGGCGCCAGCAGCCGCGGGTCCTGCACGTTCGGCGCCCAGGCCAGCCAGTCGACGGGCTGGAGCGCGTCCGCCCGGACCAGCGAGGCCATGTTGGCCACGGCGCCGAGCGCCACGTCCACCGAGGCGGGACGCCCGGCCGCCACCTCCTGCGCCACCTTGCTCGCCATCTCGGGCATCGACGGGCCGACGGTGAACTGCACGTTCAGGTTGAGGCCGTAGAGCCGGTTGAAGGCGGCGGCTAGCCGCGCCACGCCGTCCGGCCCGCCGAAGGAGTGCGCGGACCACATGAGCTGCAGCTGGCCCTCCTGGCGCGCGCCCTCGACGATCGCTTGCAGCGCGGCCGAGGGCTCCGCGCTCGGCGCCGCGGCTGCCGGGGAGGAGGCGACAGGCGGGGCCGCCGGGGCGGGCGCCGCGCCGCGCGGCGGGGCCGCCGGCGCGGGGGCCGCGGCCGGCCCGCAGGCGACCAGTGTCAGCAGGACCATTCCCAGGGCCATCGTCCTCATGGACGCGCTCCTCTCGGCGCTCGCCGGTCCAGTTGCGGGCGAGGCTACCAGATGGCCCGGCCGTTGTCGAGGTAGATGCTGGTGCCGACGGCCAGACGCGACTCTTGCTCGGCGGCCAGGAAGACGACGGCGCCCGCCACGTCCTCGGGCTCGCCGAGGGCGCGCACGGCGAGGCGGCTGTACTGCGCCTCGACCCACTCGGGTCGGCCGGCGTCGGCGCGGTTCAGGTCGGTGACGATCGTGCCGGGGCAGACGGCGTTCACGCGCACGCCGAGGGGCGCCAGCTCGAGCGCCATCGCCTTCGTGAGCATGCCGACGCCGGCCTTGGACACGCAGTAGTGCGCCACGCCGCGGCCCGCGAGCTTCTGCCCGACCGACGACACGTTGACGATGGCGCCGCCGCCCTGGGCCACCATGCGCCGCGCCACCGTCTGGCCGACAAGGAAGCAGCCGCGCAGGTTGACGTCGAGCATCCAGTCCCACTCGGCGTCGTCAATCGCTAGGAAGGGCGTGCGCTTGAGCACGCCGGCGTTGTTCACGAGCACGTCGAGGCGGCCCCAGGCGGCGTACACCTGCTCGACCATCGCCTCGACCGCGGGGCGCCGCGCCACGTCCGCCCGCACGACGAGGCTGCGCCGCCCGAGCGCGCGGATGGCCACGGCCACCTCCTCGGCGGCGGCGGCGTGCTCCACGTAGTGCACGGCCACGTCGGCGCCCTCGCGGGCGAGCGCGAGCGCGATCGCGCGGCCGTTGCCACGCCCGCCGCCGGTCACGAGCGCCGTCTTGCCCGCGAGCCGCCCGGTCGCCATCGTCACGCCCCGCCCGCGCGCCGGCTGGCCAGCCAGCGGTCGAAGTCGGCGCGGAGGACCACCGGGTCCTCGAGGAAGAACGCGGTGGGCGGCGCCTCGGTGCCCACGGGCACGTGCAAGAGCCACGGCCCTTCCTCGGCGCGCGCCTGCCCGAGCGCCCCTTCCAGCGCGGCCCCGTCCGCCGTGTGTTCGGCCCGTATGCCGCAGGCTCGGGCCGCGGCCACGAAGTCGACGGCCGGGGCGGCGGTCGGCTGGCCGCCGGTCGCCAGATAGACGCCGTTGTCGAGCACGACGACGACCAGCTTCTTGGGGCGCAGGAGGCCGATGGTGGTGAGCACCGAGAAGCCCATAAGGAGGCTGCCGTCGCCCTCGACGACGACCACGCGCTCGACGGCCGGCTCGGCGGCCAGGCCGACCGCAAGGCCGAGGCCGATGGGGACGGGCAGGCCCATCGAGTCGAGGATGTAGAGGTGGTTCGGGCGCCGGCCGACGACGGCGAGCATCTCGCGGATGGTGCTGCCGAGAGTCAGCACCATGGGCTGGTCGGGGAACGTGCGGTCGATCCGGCGCAGGGCGTCGGGGCGCTGGAGCAGCCCGTTCGGGGGCGCGTTCTGGCTCATGTTAGCCGCCCATCAGGTTGACGGGCCGGAAGATGGGGCGGTGGATGGTCTGCGCGTACTCTGGCGTGCTGCCGGGCAGGATGAGCACGTGTTGCGGCTGCATCGCCTCGATCCCCACAATGATCGCCGCGCTCCGCTCGTCCACCGCCGCGCTCGTCACCTGCTGGCCCTCCGTTAGTTAGTCGCGTGCCCGCAGCGCCGCGAAGATCTCGGCCACGGTGAGGCGCAGCCCGGGAATGACGTCGCCCAGGTCGAGTACGTCGGCGCCGCGCAGGGCGCTGGTTCGCCCCTCGGGGCGGAAGGCGATGATCGACCGGTCCGTCGGGTCAACCAGCAGCGCGAGATGCACTCCGTGGGCGACGTACCACAGACAGCGCCGAATGAGCCCGTTCACGCCCTGCTTCGGGGACACGATCTCGACGGCGATGTCGGGCGGCTCGAACACGTCGTCGACGAGATTGCCCTCCGCGTCGGCGGGGATGCGGTCCCAGGCGAACACGCTCACGTCGGGCACGCGGGAGACGCCCGCGAAGGTCGTCCGTAGCTCCGGGAATGCGCGAGCAAGGTGGCGTGGCCGGGCATAGCCGTTGATCCACTCCAAAAAGCCGCCCTGCAGGGCGCTGTGTCGGGACTTCGGCGCCACCTTCTGCGTTACCACCCCGTCTTCGTATTCGAGCGCCGGCTTGCGTTCGGGGCGCTTCAAGAACTCCTCGAGCGTTAGCCGCTGTTGGGTGATCGCCATGACCGGGCTCCTCGTTCCCTGTCCTGCTAAGCAGCGCCGACGTGCCGCCGTGGTCTGCCTGTCCGCCGCCCACCGGCGGGTGCGTCGTCAGTCGAAGTACTCCTTGCGGTGGAAGAGCTTGACTGCCTTGCGGGCGGTGCGGCGGCGCTCGTCGGTGGCGCGTGCGTCGAGGGCGAGCGTTTCGGGGTCGAGCACCACGCCGTAGTCCTCGTAGGCGCTGCCGAGGCTGACGAAGCCGTCGCGCACGTCGCGCTCGACGAGGGAAGCGGGCCGGTCGAAGGGATGGCCCCAGCCCCCGCCGCCCGAGGTGGCGAAGCGCAGGAGATCGCCCTTGCGCATCACCGTGCCGTCGGAGGTCGGCTCGATGACGCGCTCGTCGGGCTGGCCGGGGTTGATCGTCACGCCGCCGCCCCGCCCCGACATGCCGCCATTCACGCCGTAGGGCGGGAAGTGGACGTTGTCGAGGCGCGAGCCGAGCACCGCCTCGTCCGCCAGCAGGCGCACCTCGCGGATGACGCCGCAGCCGCCGCGGAACCGGCCGGGACCGCCGGAGTCGGTGTTGATGGCGTAGCGCTCGATGCGCAGGGGGAAGCGGTCGGCGATGTACTCGGCGGGGTAGTTCTTCTGGCCGGGGCCGTAGATCGCGTCGTGGCCGTCGGCGTCGGGGCGGGCGCCGTGGCCCACGGCCACGCCGTCGGTGCAGAGGAAGTACTGCCCCGTGGCGCGGTCGAGGCCGCGCAGGAGGTAGAGCGAGTAGGCCGCGGACGCGGCCGGGCTCTGGCCGCCCGACGCTTGGGCGAACATGCCCATGAGCGCCATCTGGAAGCGCACGTTGGTCTGGCCGCGGCTGCCGAGCGGGGCGGGCCAGCGGGGCCACAGCACGCTGCCCTCGCGCTGCAGCACCTCGTCGAGGGCGACGATGCTGCCGGCGTTGTGCATTAGGCTAGGCTCGCGCGCCAGCAGGTAGAGCGCGAGGGAGAACTTGGGGACGCTGTGGTGCATCAGGAAGTTCGCGGGGCCGCGCGTTTGGTCATCGCTGTCGCGGGTGTCGAGGACCAGGCGGCCGTCCCGGTGAGTGAGAGTGAGGCGAATCCAGACGGGCTTGCCGCTCACGCCGTCGTTGTCCAGCGCCTCTTCGAAGTGGTAGGTGCCCTCGGGCACCAGCGCCTCGACGGCGCGGCGCACGTAGCGCGCGGTCTGTTCGCGCATCGCCAGGAAGGCGTCCATGACCGTTCGCGCGCCGAAGCGGCCGCACAGCTCCACCATGCGGCGCTCGCCGAGCTGGGCGGCCGCCATGATGGCACGGATGTCGTTGCGCATGATGTCGGGGAAGCGGGTGTTGGCGAGGAAGATGCGCAGCGCCTCGTCGTTCCAGACGCCCTCTTTGATGATGCGGATGGGCGGGACGATGGTGCCCTCGTGGAAGATCTCGGTGGCGTCGGCGGACATGCTGCCGGCGCGCGAGCCGCCGATGTCCCAGAAGTGGCCCTTCGACTGCGAGAAGGCGACCAGCTCGCCGTCCACGAAGATGGGCACGATGAACAGCATGTCGGGCGAGTGGGTGACGCCGCCGTTCGAGCCGTAGCAGTCGTTGTACCAGTAGAGGTCGCCGGGCCTCATGGTCTCGGGCGGGTAGTAGTGGAAGACGGCGTCCATGACGTTGCCGTAGTTGGGGTGGTCGTTGCCGACGACGTTGCCGCCGTCGCGGGCGTAGATGCCGACGAAGTAGTCCTTCTTCTCGTGGATGAAGGGCGACATGGTGGTGCGCTCGATGAGGTTCTCCATCTCGGCCTGCATCGCGCGCGTGGCGCCTTTCACCAGCTCCAGCGTGATCGGGTCGACGGGATCGTGGGGCACGACCGGCTGGCTCACCCACGGCGCGTCTTGGATCTCTACGGCCATCTCGCCCTCGCTTTAAGCTGCCGTCCCAGGTTAGTGTGCCTGGTTGGCGAAGCCAAACGGACACATCATCCCTGGCCGGGTGCTTAGGTATTGGTCGCTATCTCTGATGTTGGAGGGGCGCTAGGGACTGTCGAATCGCGCCGCTCTCGCGCGATTCGACGCGATCTGATCCGCGCGATGGCGACGAGGGCCGAGGGCGGGCCAGCGGCCCGCCCTCGGCCCTGCTGATCGCTGGCGGCAGCACGCCCGCTGTCAGTTTAGCCCCAGGGGCCGAGGAAGGGCTCGCCCTGGTAGGTGTCGGACTGGGCCTCGAGCGCCTCGGGCCACACGCCCGGCTCGACCCGGCGCCGCTCGCTGGGCGGGCG
>JAJPHF010000155.1 GCA_021325365.1 Pseudomonadota bacterium | reverse complement strand
TCGATGCGGTCGAGCAGCGGCCCCGAGAGGCGCTTCTGGTAGCGCGTCACCAGCGTCTCCGAGCACGTGCAAGCGCGCAGGCTGTCCCCGTAGTAGCCGCACGGGCAGGGGTTCATGGCGCCGACGAGCATCACCTTGGCGGGGAAGGTGACGCTGCCCTGCGCGCGGCTGATGGTGACGTGGCCGTCTTCGAGCGGCTGGCGCAAGACTTCAAGGGCGGGCTGGCCGAACTCGGGTAGCTCGTCGAGGAAGAGCACGCCGCGGTGCGCCAGGCTGATCTCGCCCGGGCGGGGCCAGCGCCCGCCGCCGACCAGGCCGGCATGGCTGATGGTGTGGTGGGGCGCGCGGAACGGCCGCTGCCGCACGACGGGGCGCTCGGGCGGCAGGTGCCCGGCCACGCTGTAGATCTTGGTCACTTCCAGGCATTCGTCGCGGGTCATGGCCGGCAGGATCGAGGGCAGCGCCCGCGCGAGCAGCGTCTTGCCCGCGCCGGGCGGCCCGCTCATGAGCAGGTTGTGGCCGCCGGCCGCGGCCACCTCCAGCGCCCGGCGGGCGTGCTCCTGGCCCTTCACGTCGGCCAGGTCACCGCCCGGCCGCTCGTCGTCGCCCGCCGCCAGGTCCTCGCCCTCCGGCGCCGGCGCGATGGGCGCCTCGCCGCGGAGGTGCGCCACGAGCGCCCCGAGCGTCGGCACCGGCATCACGCGCACGCCGCCCAGCAGCGTTGCCTCGCGCGCGTCGATCGCCGGCACGTACACCGTGTCCAGCCCCCGCTCGCGCGCCAGCGCCACCAGCGCGATGATGCCCGGCGTGTGGCGTAGGCTGCCGTCCAGGCTCAGCTCGCCGAGGTACAACACGCCGCCCGGCTCGGCCTCGACCTGGCCGCTCGCAATCAGGATGCCGACGGCGATGGGCAGGTCGTAGCTGGGGCCTTCCTTCTTGAGGTCGGCCGGCGCCAGGTTCACGGTGATGCGGCGCATCGGGAAGCTGAGGCCGCTGTTGCGAATGGCGGCGCGCACGCGCTCGCGGGCCTCCTGCACCGCCGCGTCCGGCAGCCCGACGACGAGGAAGTTGGGCATCCCGCCCGGCGCGATGTCCACCTCGACCTCGACCAGCGCGCCGTCTAGCCCCACCACCGCGCCGGTCAGCACCTTCGCCAGCATGCCCTACCCCCTCGCCGCTCGTCACACGCAGCGCCATCATAGCAAGTTCCGACGTACGAGCGCCGCATCACGCCGGTGGAGCAAGGCAGTTTCGGCAGCGGTGCTAGAATGAGGTTCAGGGCCGAGAGCAAGGGCGCGAGCCGGCGCGCGCCGAGGGAACGACCATGGCGATTCAGGACAAGCTCATGACGGCCGAGGAGCTGTCGCTACTCCCGGACGACGGGCAACGCCACGAGCTGGTACGGGGAAGGCTGCTTACCATGGCGCCGCCTGGCGAAGAACACAGTTGGCTCCAGGTCAACCTGATCGCTCCCCTTGCCCATCACGTCCGTGCCCACCGCTTGGGTCGGGTCTACGGCGAGCTGGGGTGCAAGCTCGAAGCGGACCCGGACACCGTACGCGCGACCGACGCGGCGTTCATCCGGCAGGAACGGCTCACCGGCCCACCCCAGCCCGGCTACTGGCTCGGCGCGCCCGACCTGGTCGTCGAAGTGATCTGGCCGAACGATCGCTATACGGAAGTCGACGACAAGGTGGCGACCTGGCTGGCGCACGGGGCGCGGTTGGTGCTGGTGGTCAATCCGCGCTGGCGGACGATCCTGGTACACCGGCCCGGTGAGGCACCGCGCCTCCTCACGGAGCACGACACGCTGGACGGCGCGGATGTGGTGCCGGGGTGGCAGATCGCCGTGCGGGAGATATTTGCGTAAGCGGCAGTGCCCCGTCTTCCCGGCTAGCGTCCCCAGTGCAGGCGCGCCCTGCCAAGAGAATTCGGCATCCCATCCTTCCTCGTGGGACCGGGGCGCGGGAGCGTTAGTCGTCCAGGGCGCCGCTCACGGCGACGAGCGCCCCCAGGAACGCGATCAGGCTGATCACGCCCAGCGCCGGGTTCAGGCCCGCGATCACGACGACGACGAGCAGGCCCACGAACCCAAACACGTACATCCCCAGGCTGAAGAGCACGAAGCCCATCGCCCGGCACCACGCCCTCAACCCCCCCATGACGCTCCACCTTCTCCCGCTTGACGCGCCACCGGCCAGCGCCCCTCCGGTCCCGCTGCCGCGGCATCCCACGGTAGGTTCCCCCGACCGCCGAAGAGTTCGACACCCCCTCCCCGGACGCCAGCCCCCCGCCGATGCTCTCCGGTGTAGAAGTCGCGCGTCCGCCGCGACGACGTGACCGCGACGGCTGCCCGAGGCGACGCACGGCGCTGGCTGCCCGCGCCGTTTCCGCCCGGCACCCAGGCAGCGGTCTTCCGTTCCGGGCGCAACGGCGCCAAACGATGCTTTGTTTACCGCGCCCGCTCGGGGCGCGAAGCCAGCGCCGGCCTGGGCTGCCGGCCACCCCCGGGGAGCATCGTTTGATCGTTCCTCGGAAATTAAACGCGCGGGCGCCGCCGCGCCGCGCGTCAGCAGAGAGCAGCAGCGGCGGTATCATCCCAGTGGGCAAATCGCGTGGGGAGGGCGCCATGAGCGAGACGAACGGCCGGGTCACGGTGGACGACCAGGCCGCGGTGGACGGCTTCTTCAACCTCTACAACCACGACCTCGTGCGTGTGGCGGTCGCCCTGCCGGCGGTCCGCGTGGCCGATCCGATCTACAACGCCGAGCAGACCATCGCCCTCTTGCGCCAGGCGGCCGACCAGCGCGCCGCGCTCGCCCTCTTCCCCGAGCTGGGCCTGTCGGCCTACTCCTGCGAGGACCTCTTCCACCAGCGCGCCCTCCTCGACACCTGTCTGGAGGCGCTGGCAATGGTCCTCGACGCGTCGCGGGGGCTGCCGCTCGTCGGCGTCGTCGGCCTCCCCCTCCAGGTCGACGCCCTGCTCTACAACTGCGCCGTCGTCTTCGCCCAGGGCCGCGTCCTCGGCGTCGTGCCGAAGACCTACCTGCCCAACTACCGCGAGTTCTACGAGCGCCGCCAGTTCACCCCCGGCGACGCCGCCGTGCGCGACGCGATCGCCCTGTGCGGCCAGCGCGGCATCCCGTTCGGCACGCGCCTGCTGTTCCAGGCCGACGAGCAGCCCCGCCTCACCTTCTTCGTCGAGATCTGCGAGGACCTGTGGGTGCCCGTGCCCCCCTCGTCCTACGCCGCCCTCGCCGGCGCCACGGTCCTGCTCAACCTGTCGGCCTCGAACATCACCGTGGGCAAGGCCGACTACCGCCGCCAGCTCGTCATGGGCCAGGCGGCCCGCTGCCTCGCCGCCTACCTCTACTCGGCCGCCGGCCCCGGCGAGTCCACCACCGACCTCGCCTGGGACGGCCACGCGCTCATCGCCGAGAACGGCGTGCTGCTCGCCGAGTCCGAGCGCTTCACCTACCAGCCCGCCGTGCTCTGCACCGAGATCGACCTGGAGCGGCTCGTCCAGGAGCGCATGCGCCAGACGACCTTCGGCGACGCCGTTCAGCGCGAGCGCGCGCGGCTGGAGGGCTACCGCACCGTCCCCGTGCCGCTGCCGCTGCCGCGCGCCGGGCGCCTCCTGCCCCTGCGGCGCTACGAGCGCTTCCCCTACGTGCCCGCCGACCCGGCCACCCGCGACCAGCGCTGCGCCGAGGTCTTCCAGATCCAGGTGCAGGGCCTCGCCAAGCGCCTTCAGTTCACCGGTATCGAGAAGGTCGTCATCGGCGTCTCCGGCGGCCTCGACTCGACGCAGGCGCTGCTCGTCTGCGCCCAGACGATGGACCTGCTCGGCTACCCGCGCGCCAACATCCTCGCCTACACGATGCCCGGCTTCGCCACCAGCGCCCGCACCCGTGACCAGGCGCTGCGCCTCATGGCGGCGATCGGCTGCACCGCCCACGAGCTGGACATCCGCCCTAGCGCCAAGCAGATGCTGCGCGACATCGGCCACCCCTACGACGAGGGCGAGAAGGTCTACGACGTGACCTTCGAGAACGTGCAGGCGGGCGAGCGCACCAGCCACCTCTTCCGCCTGGCGAACCTCCATAATGCCCTCGTCGTCGGCACCGGCGACCTGAGCGAGCTGGCCTCGGCTGGGCCACCTTCGGCGTCGGCGACCACATGTCCCACTACAGCGTCAACGCCAGCGTGCCGAAGACGCTCATCCAGTACGTCATCCGCTGGGTGGCTCAGACCCACCAGCTCGGCTCCGAGGCGAGCGCCACGCTGCTGGCGATCCTCGACACGGAGATCAGCCCGGAGCTGGTCCCCGGCGACGCCGACGGCCACGGCCCCGCCCAGTCCACCGAGGCGATCGTCGGCCCCTACGAGCTGCAGGACTTCAACCTCTACTACACCCTGCGCTACGGCTACGCGCCGCCCCGCGTGGCCTTCCTGGCGTACTGCGCCTGGCACGACCGCACGCAGGGCGCCTGGCCCGACGTGCCCGAGGAGCGCCGCCACGAGTACACGATCGGCCAGATCAAGGCGAACCTTGCCACGTTCCTCTACCGCTTCTTCCAGCTCAGCCAGTTCAAGCGCAGCACCATCCCCAATGCCCCGAAAGTCGGCTCGGGCGGCTCGCTCTCGCCGCGCGGCGACTGGCGCGCCCCCAGCGACGGCGAGGCGGCGGCCTGGCTGCGGCAGCTCGCGCGCATTCCCGACGCCGATCCCGCCGCTGTCTCGCCGCCCGCGCCGGCGCCCCGCCCGTGAGCCGCGCCCGGCGCTCGCTCGCGCAGCGCGCTGGCGGCTCCCGCCGGCCGGCGCCAGCGGCGTGGAGCGCCCGCGTCCTCGCCGCTGGCGACTCTCGGCATATGCCCCAACTGTCCGCCGCGGCTGGCGCACGGCCTCGGCCCGCCGTCCGCGAGCCCCAGTTTTCCGCGCCAGCGCGCGGTACGAGCGGCCTCGGGCCGGCCGTGGCACGCGCCCTGCATTAGCGGGCAGCGAGGAAGCGAGTTGAGCGCTTCCGCGAGGACTAGCCTGCTGACTGGGCAACGAAGCCCGCGGGCAAGTCAGCAGCGATGGGGCTGCTCGAACCACCGCGGCGGGACCTGGCGTCCCGGGCGCCAGCCGCCGGATGGTGCGCGGCCGGGGAGTAACCGGTATGCAGACTGTACGGGAAGACGTCGCGACCGAACGCCGCGCGGACCCCTGGGTCCGCTGGCCCGTCTACTGGAGCGGGATCTGGGTGGGCATGCTGGCCGCGCTGGCGGTGGCGCTGCTGTTCGGCCTGGCCGCCATCGCGGTGGGCGCCCACGAGATGGGCGCGACGCAGCAGATTACCCGGTGGTCCACCGTGGGCATCGGCGCCCTCGTCTTTAGCGTCGTCGGGGCCTTCGTCTCGTTCGTCGTCGGCGGCTGGGTCGCCGCCAAGATCGCGGGCCTAGTCCGCGCCGAGCCAGCGATCCTGCACGGCGCGATCGTCTGGGCGCTCGCGGTGCCGTTCCTGGTGGGGATCGCGGCGCTGGGCGCCAGCAGCTACTTCGGCGGCTGGTACGGTGGCCTGGCGGGCACGCCGGCCTGGGTCGTGCCTCCCAATACCGCGGTCGATCCCAACGTCGCTACGGCGGCGCGCAACGGCGCGCTCGCCACGTTCACCACGCTGCTCATCGGCCTGATGGGCTCAGTAATCGGCGGCTGGCTCGCCTCCGGCGAGCCGATGACCTTCCACCACTACGTTGAGCGCGACCGCGCGGTCGCGCACGAGACGCGCTAAGCGCGGTAGCGCGGCGCGGAGAGAGGAGCCACGACGATGCTGCTGATCCTGCTCTGGCTACTCGGCCTGCCACTGGGGCTGATTATCATCCTCTGGCTGCTGGGCGTCGGCCACTAAGCAGAACGGCGTATCAAGCGAGCCGGCCGAGCCTACGGGCTCGGCCGGCTCGTCGCGTTCATGGTATTGCGTCATATGCCACGCTAACTGGGCTCTAATGCGAGTCTTATCGGCTCCCGACGCGCCTCTAACATACCTCAGACCATACTAGCTGCAGCGGCACTCCTCATCACCCCCAGAAGCGGAGGTAGTCAGTATGGCGATGCGACGTTGGTCCCCCTTCCACGAGATGCCCACGCTGCGCGATGCGATGGATCGCCTGTTCGAGCAGAGCTTCGTCCGCCCCACTGCTTGGAGCGGCAACGGCTGGCAGGCGACGCCGTCTCTCGACGTCTACGCCGAGGGCGACAACTTCGTCATCGAGGCGGCCCTGCCCGGCCTGGACCCGAATGCGGTCCACGTCTCGGTGCTCGGCAACGAGGTTACCATCAGCGGCGACTATCCCACGGCCCCGGAGGGTCGCCAGTACCTGTTCCGCGAGCGTGGCACCGGCCACTTCGAGCGGACTATCTACCTGCCGACCGAGCTGAACGCCGACCAGGCCGAGGCGCACTACGAGCACGGCGTGCTCCGCCTGGTCCTGCCGAAGGCCGAGTCGGCCAAGCCGCGGCGGATCGCGCTCACCGCGGGCCAGTAATCCTCGCCGATCACCGGCGCCCGACAACGACGGGGGCCGAGTCCGGGGCCGCGCCAACGCCCCGGCCCGGCTCCCCTTTTCGTGTCGTTCGCCGTCGATGCTCGCGACTCGCCTGCCGGCCCCGCTGCCGCTTGCCCCCCGTCTCGCGGGCCGCCGTGGCCGCGGCGAGCGGCACGCCCCGTCCCACTCTCGTATACTCGCGGGTAGAGGGCGGCCAGCGCATTGCCCTCGCGGGAGGAAGCGGCTCGTGGTGCATGGACTCCGGGTTCCGCCGCTACGGCTCGTGCGGAACGTTGACGCGGGAAGCTTCCTCGAGAGCTTCCTGGTGGCGGCCGTAAGCGCGGTGCTGGTGATTCGGGTCTACCTGGAGCTAACCGGCTACCCGCAGATCGGCGGCCGCGGTCTGCACATCGCGCACATGCTGTGGGGCGGTGCGCTCTTGGTCGTCGGCGTCGTGCTGCTTCTCGCCTACCTGGGCAAGTGGGTGCAGCACCTGGCCGCGATCGTGGCGGGCATCGGCTTCGGCACCTTCATCGACGAGCTAGGCAAGTTCATCACCAGCGACAACAACTACTTCTTCCAGCCGACAATCGCGCTCATCTACGCCATCTTCGTCCTGCTCTTCCTCTGGTTCCGCGCCATCGAGCGGCGCCAACAGCTCTCGCCGACGGAATGCTTGGGGAACGCCGTGGAGCTGCTGCGCGAGGCCGTGCTGCGGCCTCAGAGCGGCGCACGCGAGCGCGGGCTGGCGCTGCTCGCCCGCGCCGACGCGGACAATCCGCTGGTGCGCGGGCTACAGGCGCTCTTCCTGCAGACCGCCTGTAGCCCGGCCGCTCAGCAGCCGTTCACGGCCTCTGTCGCCGGACACGCGCGCGCGGCCTATGAGCGGCTCATCGGCTTCCGCTGGTTCCACCGGCTGATCGTTGGCGGCTTCCTGCTGCACGCGGCCGTGGCTATCGTGGCGCTGATCGTGCTCATCGCGACCGACCCGCGGTTCTCCTGGATCGACCCGGCCGTCTCGATCGAGGACTGGGGCGACACCCTCTCGACGGCGCTGTCGACCGTGCTGGTGGTGCTGGGCGCCATCCGCCTGCGCGCGTCGCGGCTGTTCGCTTACTACTGGTTCAAGCGCTCGATCCTGGTGTCCATCTTCCTGGTCCAGTTCTTCGCCTTCTACACCGAGCAGCTCGGGGCGGTCGTGGGATTGGCGATCGATCTGGTGATCCTGGGCGCCCTCAACTACATGATTCGCGAGGAGCGCGCCGTGCAGGCGGCTCGGCTGGTGGCCGGAAGCGCTCCGCCGGCGCGCGCCGTGCCCGCGCCGGCGGCCGTGGCATCGCGCGTCGCGAGCGAGCAGTGAGGGGCGCGGCCCTCGACGCCGAGCGCGCGCGCCTGGCCGCGGCGCGGGACGGCCGGGCGCCCTGGTATCTCTGGGGCCCCTACCTGAGCGAGCGCCAGTGGGCCACCGTGCGCGAGGACTACTCGCCCTACGGCACCGCCTGGGAGTACTTCCCGCACGACCAGGCCCGTTCGCGGGCCTACCGCTGGGGCGAGGACGGCCTCCTCGGCATCGCCGACGACCGCGCCACGCTCTGCTTCGCGCTGGCGCTGTGGAACGGGGCCGATCCTATCCTGAAGGAGCGGCTGTTCGGGCTGACCGGCAACGAGGGCAACCACGGCGAGGACGTGAAGGAGTGCTACTACTTCCTCGACAACACTCCCACGCACTCCTACATGGCAGCGCTGTACAAGTATCCGCAGCGCACCTTCCCCTATGCTGAGCTGGTCGCCGAGAACCGCCGCCGCGACCGCGCCGCGCCCGAGTTCGACCTGCTGGACACGGGTGTGTTCGCCGAGAACCGCTACTTCGACGTGCTGATCGAGTACGCTAAGGCTGCTCCCGACGACATCCTCGTGCGCCTCACCGTGACGAACCGCGGCCCCGATGCCGCCCCGCTACACCTACTGCCCACCCTCTGGTTCCGCAACACTTGGGCCTGGGGCCGCGACGACCGGCGCCCGCTCCTGCACGACGTGACGGGGATGGGCTCGTCTCTGAGCAGCGTCGATGCACCGGCCACCGAGGCCTTCGAGCGGCAGACGCCGCTGCCGGGTCGCGCGACGCGCTTTCGGGCTGGTGCAGACGGGCTGGTATCCGTCCCTCTCGGCGCTGAGCGCTCAGCGCCGGGCGTCCGGCGCGTCCACGCCTACCATCGCGACCTGGGCGAGTACTGGCTGGCGTGCGAAGGGACGCCGCCCCTGCTGTTTACGGAGAACGAGACCAACGCCGAGCGCCTCTGGGGGCTACCCAACCGCACGCCCTACGTGAAGGACAGCATCCATACTGCCGTGGTGCACGGCGATGCGACCGTCGTGAACCCCGCCGGCACGGGCACGAAGGTCGCCGCCCACTACGTGCTGGACGTGGCGCCGGGCGCGACGGAGACGCGGCTGCTGCGGCTCTCGGCCCGGCTGCTGGCCGCGCCGTTCGCCGAGGCCGCGGCGCTGTTCGCACGGCGTCAGGCCGAGGCCGATCGGTTCTACGCCGCCTTCGGCGCGCCGGGCGTCTCTGACGACGAGCGGCGCGTGCAGCGCCAGGCGTTTGCCGGGCTGCTATGGAGCAAGCAATTCTACTACTACGACGTGGACGAGTGGCTGACCGGCGACCCGGCGCAGCCCCCGCCGCCGCCCGAGCGCTGGCACGGACGCAACCACGACTGGGTACACCTGAACGCCCACGACGTGATCGCCATGCCCGACACCTGGGAGTACCCTTGGTTCGCCGCCTGGGACCTGGCGTTCCACTGCATCCCGCTGGCGCTGGTCGATCCCGAGTTCGCCAAACGGCAGCTGCTCTTGCTGGGGCGCGAGTGGTATCAGCACCCGAACGGCCAGCTCCCCGCCTATGAATGGGCGTTCGGCGACGTAAACCCGCCCGTCCATGCCTGGGCTAGCTGGCGCACGTACAAGATCGAGAAGCGCCTGACCGGCCACGCCGACCGGCCCTTTCTGGAACGCATCTTTCACAAGCTCTTGCTGAACTTCACGTGGTGGGTCAATCGCAAGGACCCCGATGGCCGCAACGTGTTCCAGGGCGGGTTCCTCGGGCTGGACAACATTGGCGTATTCGACCGCAGTGCCCCGCTGCCGACCGGCGGCCAGCTCGAACAGTCGGACGGCACGGCCTGGATGGGCGCCTACTGCCTGACTATGCTCGCCATCGCGCTCGAGCTAGCGCGCGAGAACCGCGTCTACGAGGACGTCGCGATCAAGTTCTTCGAGCACTTCATGTACGTGGCCGGCGCCATGAACAACCTGGGCAACAAAGGCATCGCCCTGTGGGACGAGGAGGACGAGTTCTTCTACGACGTGCTGCAGCTTCCCAGCGGGGAGATGCGACCGCTCAAGGTCCGGTCGCTGGTAGGGCTGATTCCCCTGCTGGCGGTCGAGACGATCGAGCCCGACCTGCTCGAGCGACTGCCGACGTTCCGCGCGGCGATGGAGTGGTTCCTGACCAACAAGCCCGATCTGGCAAGTCTCGTGTCGCGCTGGTACGAGCCGGGCGCCGGCGAGCGCCGCTTGCTCGCGCTGGTACGTGGACATCGCATGAAGCGGCTACTCAAGCGGATGCTGGACCCGGCCGAGTTCCTGAGCGACCACGGCGTGCGCTCGGTCAGTCGCTATCACGCGGAGCACCCCTACGAGCTGCGCGTCAACGGCACCGCCCACACGGTGCACTACGAGCCGGCGGAATCGTCGAGCGGGCTGTTCGGCGGCAACTCGAACTGGCGCGGCCCCATCTGGTTCCCGATCAACTACCTCCTCATCGAGGCCATCCAGAAGTTCCACCACTACTACGGCGACGACTTCCTCGTCGAGTGCCCCACCGGCTCCGGCCAGAAGCTAACCCTCTGGCAGATCGCCGAGCACCTGTCGCAGCGGCTCATCAGCATCTTCGTGCGCGGCCCTGACGGACGGCGCCCGGTGTTCGGCGCGAACGAGTACGTGCAGACCGACCCGCACTGGCGCGACTATCTGCTGTTCCACGAGTACTTCCATGGCGACACCGGGGTCGGGCTGGGCGCGAGCCACCAGACGGGGTGGACGGCGCTGGTGGCGAAGCTGCTGGACCAGACCAGTGGGCAGCTCTGCGGGCTGGATGGAGCGGCCGCCGCGCCCCACGCCGAGGAGCTAGTGGCCGACCGCATGGCGCGAGACGAGCCGTCACTGGGACCGGCCTGAGGCCAACCGGGGACGCCGCAGTCGTCCCGCATCGCCGCGAGCACCCGGCTAGCTGACTGGGTGGCCGACGAGGCGGCGGTGCTCGACGAGCGTGCAGCGGTCCTGCACGACGCGGATGCCGGCTGCGGCGAGCTGCCGGGCCGCATCGTCGTTGCGGATGCCGAGCTGGAACCACACGGCCTTGGGGTGCGCGGCGATCAAGTCGTCCACGTGAGGCGGGATGTCTTGTGGGCGGCGGAAGACGTCGACCAAATCGACGCCGCCGGGCACGTCCTGTACGCGGCGATAGACTGGCCGCCCGAGGATCTCCTGCACTTCCGGATAGTAGACGGGGACGGGCACCACGTCGTAGCCCTGGGCGGCCAGGTAGCGCGGCACCTCGATCGCGGGCTGGCCGGCCTGCGCCTCGGTCTTGATGCCCAGCACGGCCACGCGCCGGCACTCCTCCAGGATGGCGCGGATGCCCGCGTCGTCGTCCACCAGGTTCGTCTCCCAGCCGACCAGCATGATCCCCTCCCGGCCGCCATGAGCCGACTATTGTCCATCGCTCGCCTACCCTGATGATACCGATCCGCTATCGTCAGCACCTTCGAGCTCGATCAGCAGCGCCCCGCCGGCCACGCTGTCGCCCACGGCGCAGCGGACGGCGCGCACGCGGTCGGGGCGCGGGGCGGTGAGCGTCTGCTCGATCTTCATAGCTTCGAGCGCGACGAGCGGTTGGCCGGCGACCACTGCCGCGCCGGGCCGCACGTGCACGGCCACGACGACCGCCGCCGTGGGCGCGCGCACCTCGCCCGCGCCGCCGCCCGGCGCACTCACGCCCGTCGCGGCGGGCACGGTGGGCGGCGGCGGGCGCGCGACGGTGTATGCGTGCCCGCCGATCTGGACGAGCAAGGCCGGTGGCTCCGTCTGGGGCGCGACTGCGGCGTCGAGTGGCGCCCCGTCCAGAGAGATGGTCAGCCGGCCATCAGTCGCCAGCGCTTCCAGGCGATGCTCGGCCTCGTCGGGCGCCGGCGCCGCCGCCCCGGCGCGGCCCAGGCGCTCGGCGCGCACGGTCCAGGCGCTGGGGCCGAGCGGGTGCGCGTGAACGGTGTGCAGCGCGCCGTCGAGCAGGTAGTAGAGCGGCGCGGGGGTCGCCTGGCCGCGCCAGGGACCGGCGGCGGCCCACGGCCCCTCCGGCGCGGGCGCGCCTGGCCCCCCCAGCCCGGCGAGGTCGGCGGCCGCGGCGGCCCATAGCGCCGCGGTGGGCACGGGGGCCGGCTGCAACAGCGCCGGGCGCTGGTCCAGAAAGTCGGTACTCAGGTGCGCAGCGCGGAAGTCGGCGTCCTCGGCCACGGCCAGCAGCAGCGCCTGGTTCGTCGGCAGCCCCTGCACGACGTAGTGGCGCAGCGCCCAGACGAGGCGGGCCAGCGCCGCGTCGCGGTCGGAGGCGTGTACGATGAGCTTGGCGAGCAAGGTATCGTAGTACCGCGAGACGACGTCGCCCGCGCGCACGCCCACGTCGTGCCGCAGGCCCGGCCCCAGCGGCGGCGCGAAGCGCTCGACGGGACCGGGGGTCGGCTGAAAGCCGTGCGCCGGATCCTCGGCGTACAGGCGCACCTCGACGGCGTGGCCGCGCGGTCTGAGCGCGGCCTGCCTCAGCGTCAGCCGCTCGCCGGCGGCGATGCGAAGCTGCCAGTGAACGAGGTCCACGCCGTAGACCAGCTCGGTCACCGGGTGCTCGACCTGAAGGCGCGCGTTTACCTCCAGGAAGTAGTACTGGCCCTGCGCATCGCGCAAGAACTCGGCGGTGCCCGCGCTCACGTAACCGGCGGCGCGCGCCAGTCGCACCGCCCAGCGGCCGAGCCGCGCGCGCTCCGTCGGCGCCAGCCCGGGCGCCGGCGCCTCCTCGACGAGCTTCTGGTGACGGCGCTGCACCGAGCAGTCGCGCTCGCCGATCGCCACCGCCTGTCCGTACCGATCGGCCAGGAACTGTACCTCGACGTGGCGCGCCGGCGTCAAATCGCGCTCCAGCAGCACGCGCGTATCGCCGAACGCCGCTTGCGCCTCGCGCTGCGCCTGAGCGAGCGCGTCCGAGAAGCCCTCGGCGCTCTCCACGCGGCGCATGCCGCGCCCGCCGCCGCCCGCCACGGCCTTGATGAGCAGCGGGAAGCCGACCGCCCGCGCCCGTGCCAGCAACTGGCCGGGTGCCTGCGCGGTCCCCTGGTAGCCCGGCACCACGGGCACGCGCGCGCGCTGCGCCAGGCGCTTGGCGGCCGCCTTGTCGCCGAGCAGCCGCAGCGCCGCCGGCGACGGCCCGACGAACACGAGCTCGGCCGCCGCGCACGCGGCGGCGAACGCGGGGTTCTCGGCCAGGAAGCCGTAGCCCGGATGCACCGCTTCGGCGCCGCTGGCCCGTGCCGCCTCGATAATGCGCGGGATGTTCAGGTAGCTCTCGGCCGCCGGCGCGAGACCGATACAGATGGCCTCGTCGGCGCGGACGACGTGTAGCGCGTCGCGGTCAGCCTCCGAGTACACCGCCACCGCGCGCGCGCCCAATTCCTGGCACGCCTGCACGATCCGCACGGCGATCTCGCCGCGGTTCGCGATCAACACCTTGCGGAACATCGGCGGCGCTAGCACCTCGTCATGAATGTGGCGCTCTGGGCTGTCGGCTCGTCGCGGACGACACCAGCTCCTTGACCAGTCGCCGAACGCCTCGCCCAGGCCACGGGAAGCTTCGACGTATGCGGACCTGCGCGCGGGCCGGGCCGCCAACTCAGTTGTGGTCGAGCTGGAGGGGGAACGCGACGTACTCGCCCAGGCGCAGGGAGCGCAGCAGCTCGTTCCACGCGGGCAGCACGCGCCGGGCATCCTCGGGCCAGAAGGCGAAGGTGAAGAGCGGCTGAATCAGGCCGCGCCGCGCCACGCTGGTCCGCGAGCGCGCCTCGCGGTGTTCCTCTGGATCGATGTAGCGCGTCTCCAGCCACACGATCTCCAGGTCGCTCCGCCGCTGGTACACCGGCTCACGGCGGGACAGCACCTCGAAGTTGCTCTCCTTGGTAACGTTCGACAGAAGCTGGACGAGCGGCAGCTTGCTCCAATCGGGGCCCGGACGCAGGTGGAAGACCGACATTTCGAGCCCGCAGGTATTGTCCGGCGAGGGTTGATCGAGGAACTTGATCGAGTTGTCGCCCGGCTCCACGACCCAGTCCTGCGGGATGTCGAAGCGGACCGCGCCCCGCTCGGCCACAAACGTCTTGTAGCCGGGACGAGCGGGCCATTTCGGGTCCTTGGGCAGCTTGTAGACCTCCTCGCGCCACTTCGGCATGGCATTCCTCTACACGGTGACCCGGTGATGGCTTGGAGCGGTCCTGGCAGGATACTCCTAGTATACGCTGCCCATTCCGCGTCAGCTTTGCCGACTGGGCAGCGGCCGGCTACATGCGGAAGATGCCGAAGCGCGGCTCGGGGATGGGCGCGCGCGTGGCCGCGGCGAGGCCCAGGCCCAGCACCAGGCGCGTGTCCACGGGGTCGATCAGCCCGTCGTCCCACAGGCGCGCCGTGCTGTAGTAGGGGCTGCTCTCCCGCTCGTACTTTGCCAGAATCGGGTCGCGCAGCGCCGCCTCCGCCGCCGCGTCCAGCGCCGCGCCCCGCGCCCGCAGCTGGTCGCGCCGCACCGTCACCAGCACGTCGGCGGCCTGCTCGCCGCCCATCACCGCCGTCCGCGCGCTGGGCCACAGCCAGAGCTGCCGCGGGCTGTAGCCCCGCCCGCACATGCCGTAGTTCCCGGCGCCATACGAGCCGCCGATGATGACCGTGAAGCGGGGCACCTGCGCGTTCGCCACCGCCATCACCAGCTTCGCGCCGTCGCGGGCCAACCCTCGATTCTCGCTCTCGCGGCCCACCATGAAGCCCGTGATGTTCTGTAGGAACAGCAGCGGGATTTTGCGGAAGCAGCACAGCTCGATGAAGTGGGCGCCCTTCAGCGCGCTCTCCGAGAACAGCACCCCGTTGTTCGCCAGCACACCCACTGGGTAGCCCCAGATACGTCCCCAGCCGCAGACGAGCGTCGTGCCATAGCGGGCCTTGAACTCGTCGAAGCGGCTGTCGTCGAGCAGGCGAGCCAGCACCTCGTGTACGTCGTAGGGCTGGCGCGGATCAGCGGGCACGATGCCGTATAGCTCGGCCGGGTCGTAGCGCGGCGGCCGCACGGGCAGCACCTCCCACGGCAGGTAGCGTGGTCGGTGCAGCCGTGCCACGATGTCGCGCACGATCGCCAGCGCGTGGCGGTCGTCCTCAGCCAGATAGTCGGCTACCCCCGACAGCCGCGTGTGTACGTCGGCGCCGCCCAGCTCCTCCGCGGTCACCTCCTCGCCGGTTGCCGCCTTCACCAGCGGCGGCCCGCCGATGAAAATCGTTCCCGTGCCGCGCACGATAATCGTCTCGTCGCTCATCGCCGGCACGTAGGCCCCACCGGCGGTACACGAGCCCATCACCGCCGCGATCTGCGGGATGTTAGCGGCCGACATCTGCGCCTGGTTGTAGAAGATGCGGCCGAAGTGGTCGCGGTCCGGGAACACCTGGTCCTGGAGAGGCAGGAAGGCGCCGCCCGAGTCCACCAGGTACACGCACGGCAGGTGGTTCTCGGCGGCGATCTCCTGAGCGCGCAGGTGCTTCTTGACGGTGAGCGGATAGTACGTGCCGCCCTTCACGGTGGCGTCGTTCGCGACGACCACGACCTCCTGACCGTGGACCGCGCCGATCCCGGTGACGATGCCCGCGGCCGGCGCCTCGCCGTCGTACATCTCCCAGGCGGCGAGCGGCGAGAACTCGAGGAACGCGGTGCCCGGGTCCACCAGCGCGTCGATGCGCTCGCGGGCGAGCAGCTTGCCGCGCGCGCGGTGACGCCGCACAGCCTCGGGGCCGCCGCCCGCCCGTGCCCAGGCGAGCCGCTCCGTGAGCAGGGCGCGCTGCGCTTCCGCGTGGGCGCGATTGGCCTGGTAGGCGGGGCTGGCCGGGTCCACGGCCGTCGGAAGAACCGCGCCTTCGGCGTCTGCCACTGCGTTCGGCCCCTAGCGTCCGGTCCAGGGTGGGGCCGATGCCAGCGCACGGCAGGCGTCGCCCCACCCCAGCAGACCAGCTTAGCACATGGACTCGTCGAGGTCGATCGTTGTGCCCACGTGCGCGCCCCATTCGATTTCCTGGAGCTGGATCACCTGCTGAAGCTGCTGCACGATATGGGCCGCGTCCCGCGCCCCGCGATGCGCCTCGCTCGCGGCGGGACGGAGCCGCGGCGGCAAGTCGTCGGCGCTCCCGATCATCTCTGTGTAGCCCACCGTCAGCGTGAGCTTGTTGTTCAGCTCGTGCTCCAGCGTGCGGACCGCCAGCAGCACGCCGTCGAGCCGCGCGCGCTCCAGCCCTACCAGCGTTGCCGCGCCCATGCCGGCGAGCAGCTCGAGCACTTCCGCGTCTTCGGCGGTGAACCGCTTGGCCGGATCGAAGCTGATCACCGAGATCGCGCCCAGCAGGCGCCCCTCGTGCAGCATCGGCGCGGCGGCGGCCGCGCGCACGCCCACGGCCGCCGCGGGCGTCTCGCCCATGCACTCGTGCTGGTAGTCCATGACGATCACCGGCGCGCGCCGCGCCACGGCCCGACCGGCGGCGCCCTGGCCTAGCGTGAGCGTGTCCGGGACCGCCGTCGTCGCGAACCGCGTACGCGCCGTCACTAGGCGCGCCTCCTGCTCGTTCCACCGCATCAAGTTGCCGTTCTCCGCGCCTAGCGCCGCAACCGCCTCCGTGAGCAGCTCCGTGAGGAGCTGCTCAAGATTGCCCTCGGCAGCGAAGCGGCGGGCCAGGCGCAGCAACGCTTCGCGCCGCGCGAGCCGCCGTAGGCTCTCGCCGCGGCGGGCGGCTAGCTCTCGGTGTAGTGCGGTGACCCGGGAGGCGGCGATGAGCCGAAGGTGCAAGTCGTCGCGATCGAGCGGCTTGACGAGGTAGTCGTCCGCGCCCGCCTCCATCCCTTCGACCGCGTGCTGCTTGTCCTCCAGCATGGTCAGGAAAATAAAGTACGTGTACGCTGGGTGGGCGCCGCACGCCGCGTCACAGCGATGGGTGCGCACCCGTCGGCACAGCTCGGGGCCGTCCATAATGGGCATGATCCAGTCGCTGATGATGACGTCGGCGCCCGTGTCCTGGTACAGCGCCCAAGCGGTGGCGCCATCGGCTGCCTCCAGGCACTGGTGCCCGAGCGACTCCACCGCCTCCCGCAGGATGCGGCGCGTCATGGCGCTGTCTTCCGCGATTAGAACCCGCATACCCTACCTTGGCCTCGACCGCAGGACGCCACCTGGAATTGGCAGCGCCCAGAAAGCGCCAGCGCCGGCTGCGTGCCGGCTTCACCCGAATGGGCGAGCCCACCGCGCCAGCCGCCCGCTTCGGCCGATTGTAGGCGAATGCGTGACCGGTCGCCAGCGCGGCTGGGCACGCGGCTCGACTGGAACGACCACCGCCCGTGGCGTACCGACCCCGAACGACCGAGCGCTACCTCACGAGCCGCGCTCGTTGAACATTGGCGCCATAAGATTATCGACGGGCGCGTAATCGTCGCTGAGGACCAGCGGCCGTCCCGCGGCCAGCCAATCGGCCACGCGCTCGGGGGGAAGAATGGGTATCGCCGTGGGGTCAAGCGGCGCCGCGCTCGCGGCCAGCACGTAGGTGCTGAGGCCGTTCAAGTCGCGGCTGGCCTCGGTGCGCACTACCGCGACATCGGGAAAGGCTGTGGCGAGCGTCTGCGCGTAGGCGCGCATGAACTCGCCGCGCGCGGGGTCGTCGATGATGTTGGCGAGGTAAGCGCCCCCTGGAGCCACGAGCCGCGCGAGCTTCGCCGCGACCTCGCGCGTCGTGAGATGGTATGGGATCGAGAGATCGTTGAAGGCGTCGCCGAAGATCACGTCGTACTGCCGCCCGCTCGTGACGAGGTCGTCCAACACGAGCCGCGCGTCGCGGTTGTAGGTCACCACGCGCGAGTCGGGCGGCAGTCCCATGTACTGGTAGGCCGCGGCCGTTACGGCGGGATCGATCTCGGCTACCTCAATGCTGGCCGCGGGATAGCGCGCTGCCAGGTACCGCGGGAAGGTGTAGCCGCCGCCGCCGAGGAACAGCGCGCGTAGGTTAGGCTGGCGCGCGGCGATGGTCGCCGTCACCGTGGCGTAGGCGCGCTCGTACTCGTAGGCGACGTAGGTCGGGTCGGCCAGGTCGCTGTGGCTGTGGATCAGGTGGTCGAGGATCAGCTGGCGAACCGGGTGGCCCTGATACTCGCCGTCGCGCACCTGGATGCAGTAGTAGCTGCTCTCGGCCACGTTGCAGGGCCCTGCCAGCAACCCTGTCGCCCCAAGCAGCGCGCCGGTCCCGGCCGCGACGGCGGCGATCACGAGCGGGCGCCGCGCCGGGCGCCAGAAGCCGCCGAACGCAACCGCCATCAGGACCAGCGCCAGCCCCACGCCCAGGATGATCGCGCGGGTGCCGAACGTGGCGATCAGCCAGTAGCCGGTCGCGAAGGTGCCGACGATGCTACCGAGCGCCGAGCACGCGTAGATCTTACCTACAGTGTGGCCCGCGCGGGTGAGGTCGTCCAGGCTAAGCCGCACGACGACGGGCGCCACCATGCCCAGGATGGTGCTCGGCACCAAGAAGATCGTGGCCAGCACGAGGATGCGCGGCACGAGCGGCCAGCCGGCGCCCGCGACCGGGGCGAGCAGCCCCACGAGCGCGAGCACCGCCAGGCTCGCCGCCCCGCTCGCGAGCAGCAGCGCGCCGAGCGTGCTGCGCTGCGGACGACGGTCAGCCAGCACGCCGCCCAGGTAGTTGCCGATCGTGATGCCCGCCAGCACGACGCCGATGATGCTGGTCCAGGTGTACAGCGAGACGCCGACGTAGGGGGCGAGCAGGCGCCCGGCGACCAGCTCGAGCACGAGCGTGCACGCGCTGCTGACGAACACGATCAGGTACGCGGTCCACAGGCGGCCGTGCGCGAGCAAGCTCCGCTACTCCTCGCCCCGATTCCGGCGTTGAACTCAGTCATTAGTACCCGCATGCGCCGCTGGCAGTCTACCATTCACGCGTGAGAGCCATGCGATCGCTCGACCGGCTAACGTGGCTGAGCTACGCATTGCTCGCCGCGCTGGGCTACGGCCTACTAGCGTGGTCGCGGCCCCTGCCAAGCGCAGCGCTCCCACCGTCGCCCCCGCTCGGCTTCGACCAGGCGCGCGCCTACGCGCAGCTGATGCGGCTGGCAACCGAGTTCCCGGACCGTGTGACGGGTACGCCGGTCGACGCGGCAGCGGCGCGCTGGGTCGGTGACGAGCTGCGCGGGCTGGGCCTGGAAGTCGCCGAGCAGCGCTTCCAGGCCTACGGCTTTGCGGGCGTGACCGACTGGGGCCGCTACGACGGCATCAACGTCGTCGGCGTGCAGCGGGGCGCGGTCCCCGACGCGCTCGTGTTCGGCGCCCACCGCGACGTGGTAGCGACGACCCGGCAGGGCGCCGACGACAACGGCTCGGGTACCGCCACTCTCCTCGAGCTAGCCCGCGCCCTCACCGCTACCCCGCACCACTACACCTACGTCTTCGTCTCCTTCGGCGCCGAGGAGGTCGGCCTGGCGGGCGCGGCCTACTTCGCCGACCACTGGCCCGATCTGCCGCGCGTGCGGCTCATGCTGAACTTCGACATGCTCGGCTGGCGCGACGCCGCCAGCACTCACGTGGGCCACTGGACGTTTCTGCCCCTGCCCGCCACCGCGCTGCTCTTCGACCTCGTGGCGCGCGACACGGCCGCCCTCGTGCCCGACCGCGCCAAGACGTGGTGGCGCGTGGCTGGCGCCATCGACGACCCCGGCAGCGATTCGGCCGTGTTTGCGCTGCGCGGCTATCCCGCGCTGTTCTTCTACGACGGCCCGCCGCGTCCCGGCGCCCCGCGCCACTGCTACCACGAGCCGTGTGACACGCTCGACCAGGTGTCGGCCGAGGCGCTGGGCCGGGCCGGGCGCTTCGCCGAGGAGTTCGTGCGCCGCGTCGATGGCGGCGGCCTGCTGAGCGGCTCGGGCCGGTTCCTGGTCCAGGGCAACCGCTACGTGCCCGCCTGGCAGGTCTGGGGCGCGGGGGTGGCGGTCGCGCTGTTCGCGCTGGCGCAGCTCGCCATCGCGTCGGTCGGGCTGGGCATTAGAGGGCCGGGGCTAGGGGCGCGGCCGGGGCCGGGCGCGGCGCGCGCCGCGCCCGGCCCCGGCCGCGCCCTCCTGGCGGTGGCCCCCGACCGGCGCCGCGTCCGAGCGCTAGCAGGACCGGCGGGCTACTGGCTGGGGGCCGTGGGCCTCGCCACTCTGGTCGGGCTGACTGCGCCGCTGCCGGGGCTGGGCGCCGCCCCGACAGGCCCGCGCGTCGGCGCGTGGGTGGGCCTGGTGCTCACGGGCCTGGTGGGACTCTACGCGCTGCGACGCCGGCTGCGCGGCGCTAGCCCGCCAGCCGAGCGCCTCGCCTTCACGCTCGCGCTCGTGGGCAGCTACGCCGTGGCGGCGCTCGTGTCCAACCTGCTGCTCGCGGCCGTCGCTGCGCTGCCCCACCTGCTGCTGAGCAGCCGTGTGCGCCTGGGCTGGACGCGTCGGTGGCGGCTCGTGGACCTCGCCATCGTCGCGCCGGGCTGCCTGTGGTCCGGCGCCGTACTGAGCGCCGCGCTGGGCGTGGGCCTGTTCTCGCTCCTGCCCGCGCGCGTCGTCGCGCCCAGCATCGGCCTGGCCTACCTGGGCGCCGTAGCGCCGTTCGTCGCCGTCGTCGCCCGCGGTCAGGACTGATGCGCCTTGCCCGCACTGCCTGCGGTCAACGTCGGGCAGGGATGTCGTGCATCATGTTCGGGGCCGTCGGGCCGCGCGCCCGGCGCCCTCGGATCGATCAGCCCGACCGCGCGCCATACGATGCTCGCGGATAGGCTTATCGCGACGACGGAGGTGGTATGCCGGTGAGCGCGGCCTACTGGGGCAACGTCCTCGGTCTGGTAGGCTATGCCGTGGGGGTAGCCGCGCTGGTGGGCGGCGCGCTGCTGTCGGGCCGCCTGGGCGCGCGCTGGGCCGGCCGTCGCTGGCTGTTCGACAGCCATCAGTGGCTCTCCTGGGCGCTCGTCGCGCTGGCCGTGGCCCACGGCGCGCTGCTCTGGCCGCGGCGCGGGCCGGGCGCTGGGCTAGCCTGGTGGTGGCCCGTCGCGGTGGAGGGCGTGCCGTTCGCCATCGCTGTGGGGCCGTTCGTCGTGTACACGCTGGCCATCGTGACGGCCAGTTACTACGCGCGGCGGCGTGTGGGCTATCCCCGCTGGCGCTGGCTGCACGCGCTCGCCTACCCGGCCACGGCGGTCGCCTTGTGGCACGGCGTCGCGGCGGGGCCAGACGCTTGGCATCCGGTGCTGCGCGTCGGTTACAGCGCGGCGCTGGCCGCCGCCGCGCTCGGCGTGGCTATCCGCGGCGGCAGCTACCTGCGCCGTGTCGCCGTCCGCCGCGCCCGGCGGACGCGCCTGAGCTGATCGGTCGCCGGCGCGGAGGAGGAGAGGACTGGATGAAACTGCGCCGTCTGGCGGTCGTGCTGCTCGCACTGGTCCTGGCGCTCGGGCTGCTCACCGGCGGGGACGGGGCGAGCGCGCAGGGCAGCCCCGCGCAGCCGTCGCTCCTGCTCTACAACACGGTGGAGAGCCTCCTGGCCGGCGACCTGCTGCACACTGTGACCATCGACGATGTGAATCGCGACCTAGCCGCCTTCCCGCCCAACTGGCCGGTCGTCGGCGTCGGGACGACCAACTGGTTCGGGCGCAACGGCGAGCTGATGCCCGAGGGCACCGCCGCAGCGCTCCACTACTGGTGGGCGGACCCCGATCCGCCGACGCACGCCACCATCCGCGATCTGGCGGCCTGGCGCACGGACCGCGCGCTCGGCGGCGAGCCCTACTTGCCGTTCGTCGGCCTCGCCGTCGGCGACCCCGCGGCGGCCGTAACGCTCTCGCTCGATGACGTGGACGACGTACACGCCTGGCTGGCCGCGCGGCTGGCGGCACAGGGCATCGCGCTCGCCGGCATCCGCCTGGAGGGTTCGTTCGGCCCCGTGCAGACCACCGTCGCCTACAACATCCCGCTGACCGGGCTGGACCTGAGCGGCGGCTACGTGGGCGACGACTACTTCCGCTTCGGCGACTACGCCCCGGCCGCCTGGTCGATGGTCGGCCTCTACGCGGCGCAACCCGCCCTCCAGCCGGCCGTCGCCGCCCCCGGCCAGGCGCTCCACCTGCACGGCTACCAGCCCGCCACCATGCTCGGCGGCCACATTGGCCGCGCGGCCGCCCAGCAGGTGACGGCGACCGTCTGGCCGCTGACCGACGTGGTGGCGCGGCGCGGCCGGCTGCAAGGCCCCAAGGCCGGTTGGGTGCCCGCGCCGCTCGCCCGCTCTGGCCTGCTACCTCGCCTGACGCTTGAGCCTGGACAGCGCGCCAAGCTCCCCGCCTTCTGGTGGCCAACTAATGGACGGCGCGCGGTGCCTGATTGACGGCCTGGTGCGCGACCGACAAGCTCAGAGGACGTCGATGTTTACGGTCTGACGAATGCTTCTCCTGGTGCGAAGCTCGTCGAGGCAGACGATCCCCTGCCCCACGTCTGCGGGGCCTGGAAAGAGGGCCCGCCTGTATTTGCCGGGAACCCTTCCGCCTATCGCGGTACGGGGAGCAGCGATCGCGGGGAGCTGGCTCGCTAGTACACGAGCAGGCGGAAGTCGCGGTCCTGCAAGCGCTGTAGCTCGAACACGCCGGCGGGCACCGGGAAGACACCCGGCACCAGATTCGCCATCATCTCGTCGGCCACCTGTGCGGTTGTGAGATTGTCCGGGTTGCGACCGTCCGCGACAGCCTGCCCGGCGATGCCCACCAGCGCGTTGTGGCAGACGAGAAACAACACTCCCCGTGCTTGCAGCGCCTCGATCGACGGGTCCATCCAGAGGCTTTGCCGGTCGGTCGGCGGCAGCTCCGGCCCGCCGCTCGTGGCGCGCGGATAGAAAATGTTGCGGGTGGCGGGCGCCTTCGTGCGTGGGTCGTTCACGGCGTACTTCGCGCCAAGCTGGTACTTGTCCCAGAGGTGGTCGTTGAACGCCAGCACGTCGCCCGTACCGTAAAGCTGCACGGCGACCAGCAGGCCATCCGGGCCTTCCTCGTAGGAGAACTGCGAGGCGTTCAGCGAGTTCACAACGTGTTCGCCCAGTCCGAGGTGTCCCACGTCGTCGTAGGCGACCACCTGATAGTGCCGCGCCGGCCGGCTGATCGCCGCCTCGTAGCTGGCCTGCACGTCGTTGGCTGCCCGCCACTGGGCCTGGACGATTGGCGGGCGGCTGCCGGCCCCCAGGCCGGCGGCGATCGTGGCGCCGGCGACGGCCGCGCCGCGCAGTGCCGCCCGCCGCGTGATCCGTCCCCGGTTGTGCCGCACGGACTCGCTCATTGGCTGCTCCTTCGTAGCCCGCGCGGGCGTGCTGGCGACCCGCCCAGCGGGCGCGCGGCTGCGCACGCCGATCACTCGCGCGCGGGGGCTCCCCTACATGGTAGCGTAGCGCCGCCGCGTGGACGAGAGGCGGCCGGCAGGGCCGATCGGGGATGCCCCGTCCGCGACCTGGGGTTACTGGCGGGCAGCAGCACCCATGCCACACTGAGCAGGCGCTAGCCCCCCACCGACCGTCCGCGACCTGAGGTTACTGGCGGCCAGCAGCGCGGAGGTTGACGGCGCGCAGCCCCGCGGGCTACCAGTACCGTGCGGGCGCGTATGCCGAGGGAGGGGACGGGATGCCGGGTCGGTTCGACGGGAAGGTGGCGTTGGTCATCGGCGGCAGCAGCGGCATTGGGCTCGCCACGGCGCGGGGGCTGCTCGCCGAGGGCGCCCGCGTGACGCTTGCGGCGCGCGCCGCCGCGCGGCTGGCCGCCGCGGGCGAGGAGCTACTGCGCGCTCACCCTGAGCGCGTGGACTGGGTGGCGGGCGACATGTCGGAGCTGGGCGAGGCGGAGCGCCTGGTGGCGGCGACCGTGTTTCGCTTCGGGCGCCTGGACGTGCTTGTCACCAGCGCGGCCACGAACTACACGCGCGCGATCGTGGACGCCGACGAGGCGGAGATCGCCGCGGTGCTGCGCACGAACGCGCTCGGGCCGCTGCTCGCGGCGCGCGCCGCCGCGCGCGCCTTCGGCCCGGACGGCGGCCGCATCGTCACCCTCTCGGCCACGGCGGCGCGGCGCGGCCGGCCGAATCGCAGCGTCTACGCGGCCAGCAAGGGGGCCGTGGAGGCCTGGACGCGGGTGCTCGCCGTCGAGCTGGCGCCCCGCGGCATCACGGTGAACTGTGTCGCGCCCGGCCTCACGGCCACCCCGATGCTCGGCGACCATGCCGACGATCCGGCGCGGCTGCGCCAGATCCCCATGGGGCGCATCGGTCAGCCGGACGACGTGGCGGCGGCGGTGCTGTTCCTGGCCAGCCCCGAGGCCGGCTGGGTCACCGGCCAGACGGTCGACGCCACCGGCGGCTACGGGCTCTAGCCGCGATCATCCAGCGACGGCCGCGCCCAACCACCAGGCCCGCGCCGTGGGACTGCGGGACGATGCGCGACAGCTTCGCATCCTCGCCCACGACCGCGCTCGCCCATCATGCGCGGCCGCCGCCCGTAGTGCTCCCTACTCCGCGACGGTCGTGCGCGCGGGCCCGGAGCGGATGACCAGGAAGCGCACGCCCTCCGGTCCGGCCGTGAGCGGCCCGTAGACGGTGTTCGCCGGCACGCGCAGCACGGTGCCGGGTCGGCACCGCTCGCCCCCCACCGTCATCTCGCCTTCCAGGATGTACATCAGCTCCGGCTGGTTGTGGCTGTGTGCTTCCAGCGTGATGTTCGGGTCGTACTCGCTCAGGTTGACGAATAGCCCCTGCTCGGGGTCGCCGATCATCTTGCGCCGCGAGCGCCCGCCGCTGCGCGCCATGACGCCCTCGCCCAGGTCGCGGACCCAATCCACCTCGCTCTCGTGGAAGCGCGTCGCCTCTGCCACGTTCGTCCTCCCAGCGCCCATTGCTCGCAGCCAAAGGATGCACCGCCCGTCTGCCCGTGTCAATCGCCTGCCGCTGCCATCCGGCACCGTTATCCCGTCGGGCGGAACACATCCGCCGCCCTCTCGTTCCGAGGGATACATATCAGATCAGACGTAGAGCGGGGGCTCGCCCCCTGCCGCCCGGCCGTCGGTTGGCAGAGCTGGGCCGCGACAACCTGCCGCCGGCCAGAGAGCCTACGCTCGCCCTCTATACTGAGAGCAGGGAAGGCGACCGGATCCGGGAGGCCCGATGACCCGCGCCCTGTTGTTGCTAACCCGCGCCCTCCGCCTGCGCTGCCCGGCCTGCGGCGGCGGGCCGATCTTCGGCGGCTGGTTCCAGAGCCGCCCGGAGTGTCCCCGCTGCGGCCTGCGCCTGGAGCGCGAGGAGGGCTACTATCTGGGCGCCATGCTCGTGAACGTCCTGGTCGCCGAGCTAGGGTTCGTGGTCGGCTTCGTGTTGGTGCTCGTCTTGACCTGGCCGAACCCGCCCTGGCGGCTCCTCACCATCGGGTCGCTGGTCGCCGTCGCGCTGTTTCCCCTGCTGCTCTACCCCTTCTCGCGCACCGTCTGGCTCGCGCTCGACCTGCTCGCCCACCCCCCAGAGCGCCACGAATACCGCGACGCCCCCGCCGATCCCCGCCGCCTGCCCTGAGCCGCGCCGCTAGCCCGTCGCCCGCTTCGTCAGCCACGCCACGACCTCGGCCGCGTGCTGGTCGGGCGGGAACACCGGGTAGAAGACCTTCGCCACTACCCCGCCCTCGGCGATGAGCGTCAGGCGGCGGTGCAGCGTCCGGCCGTCCACGGCGAAGGTGGGCAGACACAGCGCCCGGGCCAGTCCCAGCGCCGCGTCGCTCAGCAGCGCGAACGGCAGGTGGACGCGCGCGGCGAACTCCCGCTGCTCGGCGGTCGTCTGCGTGCTGATGCCGAACACTGTGGCGCCCAGTGCGGCCAGATCGGCGTGGCGGTCACGGAAGCCGCAGGCCTCCGGGGTGCAGCCGCGCGCGCCGGGGATCGCGTCCCAGCCGGTCGGCAGCGGCGCGCCCGGCGTGCCCGTGCGCGGGTAGCAGTAGAACACGGCCCGCCCCGCGGCCGCGGCGGCCAAATCGACGGCGCCGCCGCGGGTGGAAGGCAGCGCGAGCGCCGGAATGCGCGCTCCCGCCAGGTGGTCCGCAGCGCCGTCGTCCACCGGCACCGGCAGGTCGGCGGGCAGCGCGTACAGGTCGGGCATGTCGGACACGGGGCGCCTCCCACTCAGTCGATGGGCGGCCGCCGCCGGCTCCAGGGCGTCGTCTGCTCGAAGGCGGCGGCCGCGTTCAGTACGGTTTGGTCGTCGTACCAGACGCCGAAGAACTGGATCGCCGTCGGCAGGCCATCCTCGCCCACCCCCGACGGCAGCGAGCAGGCTGGCAGGCCGAGCATGCTCGCCAGCCGCAGCAGGTTCGACAGGTTGTGGCTCACGGCGTAAGTGCTGTCGCCGTTGCCGCGCGGCCCCTGGGCGATCGGCGGCGCCACGCGCGCCGTCGTCGGCGCCAGCATGATCTCGACCGCGTCGAACGCCGCGCGCACGGCGCCCTGGATGCGGTGCCGCGCCCGCTGTACGACCAGATACTCCGACGCCGTGATGCCCATGCCCATCGCCAGGCGCCGCTTCACGTCGGGCACGTAGTCGCCGGCGCGCGAGTACACCCACTCGCGGTTGTTGCCCGATGCCTCGGCCGCGCTGTTCATCATCGAGGTCATCGCCGCGTAGCTAATCTCGGGCACGTCCAGGTCGCGCACGTCGGCGCCGAGCGCGCGGTACTGGGCCACGGCCGCCTCGAACGCCGCGCGCACCGCCGGCTGCACGCTCGGGTCGTCGGCGAAGCGACGCAGCACGCCGATCCGCAGGCCCCGCACGTCGGGGCTCAGCCGCGCAGCGTAGGCGGGCGGCTCCTGCGGCACGCTCGCGGGGTCGCGCGGGTCGTAGCCGGCCACCGCGTCGAGCCCCAGCGCCGCGTCCTCGACCGAGCGCGCGAAGTCGCCGACGTGGTCCATGCTCCAGGCGCCGCGGAACGAGCCGTAGCGGCTGATGATGCCGAACGTCGGCTTGTAGCCGACGATGCCGCAGTAGGCGGCCGGCCGGCGCACGGATGAGCCGGTCTCGGTGCCGTAGGAGAGCGGCCCGATGCCGGCGGCGACCGCCGCGGCCGATCCGCCGCTGGAGCCGCCGGCGATGCGCTCGAGGTCCCAGGGGTTGTGGACGGGGCCGAAGTACGACAGGGTGGAGGTGCCGCCGTGGCCGAACTCGTCCTGGTTCGTCTTGCCGACGAGCACGGCGCCGGCCGCGTGCAGCCGCTCCACCAGCGCGGCGTCCTCGTCGGGCACCCAGCCCGCCAGGATCCCCGAGCCGCCGGTCGTGCGCACGCCGGCCGTGTTGAACATGTCCTTGATCGTGACCGGCACGCCGTGCAGCGGCCCCCGGTATTCGCCGCGGGCGATCTCGGCGTCCGCCTGCCGCGCCGCGTCGCGGGCGTGCTCGGCCATGATCGTGATGAAGGCGTTCAGCCGCCCCTCGAGCCGCTCCAGCCGCGCCAGCACCGCATCCGTCACCTCCAGCGACGACACCTCGCGCGCTCGCAGCCGCCGCGCCAGCGCCGCCACTCCGAGCTGCCACAGCTCCGTCGCCTCGGCCTCAGAGGCGATCTCCCCCCCAGCCCCCGGCTCTCTTCGCGCGGCCTCCCCCGAGGCTGGGGCGGGGCCGGCCGCGGCGGTGGCGCTCCCCCCC
Source organism: Pseudomonadota bacterium (assembly GCA_021325365.1). The sequence continues at coordinate 95,040 of JAJPHF010000155.1, read as the reverse complement.
GCATTGGGGGGCTGGGGGGGCCTACTCGCGCGGTAGGGCTGCGCCTGCATCACCGGCCAGGCCGCCGCCGCGGCGAACGGCTCCAGCGCGGCCAGCGCCTGCTCGTACTCTGCTAGCTCGGCGGCGATCGCGTCGATCTCGCTCGGCGCCAGATCGATGCCGTCCAGAAATGCCAGTCGGCGCGTTACCGTGCTTGCCATGCGCCCTCCCATCCACCAGCCGCCGTGCGGCCGGGTGTGCCCCATGATTTTGCAGCACCGTGTATCCGAGGAACGGTCAAACGATGCTCCTTTACCGAGTGGTTAACTGCTAGGCCGGGCGCGGGTTGGCGCGTGCTCCTCGGGCGCGGAAGGTCGCATCGTTTACCCCGTACGATACTCCCCGGCTGTCCTGCCGCGGGCCGGGCCGGCGGGGCGGGGTGCCCCGGGCCGGGCGCGGGCGGCGGGTGCGGGGGAGGCGTGTACGGCGTAAGATTGCGACCACGTCGCGCCGGACGGCGGGCGCTCTCCTGCGCGCCTCGCGGCCGGGTACTGGGGGCGCGCCCTCACCCCAACCCTCTCCCAGGGGGAGAGGGAGTGAGACGCCCCAGCACCGGATTCGCTGGGACACCGGGCCGGGTGGCGACCGGGCGGGGCACTGCTTGCTACGCCCCCTACAAGCTAAGGCATTGGCAGAGAGCCATCGTCCGGCGCAGCCAGTGGAGCCGCGCGCCCGCCCGCAAAATGCCGGGGCACACCCCGCGCGGCCCGTATGCTGGCTGCCGGGGAGGGTACAGGGCTACACTCCAAGCGTCAAGGTGTGTAACGGCTCGGGAGCGGTCGCGGGAACGCTTCACCTGGCGGTGGAGGCGTTCCCGCGTAGCGTCCCGGGCCCAGGAAGGATGGCGCATGAGCCAGGCGCCCCCCCGCACGGCCGCGCCGCTCCCGGCCGAGCGCTCCCCCGTCGAGCCGACCAGCCCCGCGGCCGCGACCTACCGCGAGCGCTGCGCCCGCTTCGCCGCCGAGCGCGACCGCCTCGACCGCCGGCTGCGGCGCGTCGGCTACGCGCGCCTAGCGGTGTTCGCCAGCGCCGTTGCGGTGCTCGTCTGGGGGCTGGTCACGGGCGCGCTGGCGCTCGTCGCCGCGGCGGCCGCCTGCGGCGTCGGCTTCGTGGCGCTCGTCGTCTACCATGAGCGCGTCGCCCGCACGCGCCGCCGCTACGCCACGCTGTGGCAGCTCGACGCCGAGGCGCTGCGTCGCCTGGCGCGCGACTGGGACGGCCTGCCGCAGCGCCCCCCGCCACCCGAGGCGGCGGCGCACGCCTTCGCGGCCGACCTCGACCTCTTCGGCCGGGCATCCGTCTTCCAGCTGCTCGGGGCCGTCAGCACGCCCCCCGGCGCGGCCACCCTTGGCCGCTGGCTGCTGCACCCGGCGCCGCCCGCGTCAATCCGCGAGCGCCAGGCGGCGGTAGGCGAGCTGGCGCCGCTGCTCGACCTGCGCGACGAGCTAGCCCTGCGCGGGCGCTTGATGGGCCCCGCCAGCGCCGATCCGGAGCCATTTCTCGAGTGGGCCGAGGGAGAGCCCTGGCTGACCTGCCGGCCAGGACTGCTATGGGCCGCCCGCGCGCTCAGTCTCGGTGCCTGCGCGCTGCTCGTGGCGCAGCTTGTCGGCGTGGTTGCGCAGCCGTGGTGGCTCGCCTGCGCGCTGGCGAACGTCGCCCTCAGCCAGACGGCGGGCAAGCAGGTCGACCTCCTGCTCGACCGCGTGGCGTCGCAGGCGAGCGCCGTCGAGCACTACGCGGAAGTGTTCGCGGCGCTGGCCGGCACGAGCTTCCAGGCGCCCTTGCTCCAGCGCTTGCAGGCCGCGCTTGGCGACGGCCCGCTCGGCGCCGCCCGCCAGACGCGGTCGCTGGCGCGGCGCGTGCGGCTCACCTACCTGCGGCTCTCGATGTTCTACTTCCCCGTTCAGACGCTGACCCTCTGGAACTTCCACACCCTCGCGCTGCTGGAAGGGTGGCAGGCGCGGACCGGCGCGCGGGCACGCGGCTGGCTGGCGGCTTTGGGCGAGACGGAGGCCCTGGCGGCGCTCGCCAGCCTGGCCCACGACGAGCCCACCTGGGCCTTCCCGACGGTCGCCGACGACGACCCGCCGCTGTACACGGCGCGGGGCCTCGGCCACCCGCTGCTGCCCGACGCCGTCCGCGTCACGAACGACGTCGAGGTTGGGCCGCCGGGGACGTTCCTGCTGGTCACCGGCTCGAACATGTCGGGCAAGAGCACCCTTCTGCGCGCCATCGGCGTGAACGCCGTGCTGGCCCAGGCCGGCGGCCCGGTGTGCGCCACGGCGCTGCGCCTGCCGCCCGTGACGCTCGGCACGAGCATCCGCGTGCAGGACTCGCTGGAGCAGGGCGTGTCCTACTTCATGGCCGAGCTGCAGCGGCTGAAGGAGGTCGTGGACCTGGCCGAGCGGGCGCAGGCTGATGGCACGCGCACGCTGCTGTTCCTGCTCGACGAGATCTTGCAGGGCACCAACACCGCCGAGCGCCAGATCGCGGCGCGGCGGGTGATCCTCCACCTCGTGGCGAACGGTGCGATCGGCGCCGTCTCGACCCACGACCTGACGCTGGCCGAGCACCCCGACATGGCCGCCGTGGCGCGGTCGATCCACTTCACCGAGCAGTTCCACAGCGGCCCCGATGGACCGTCCATGTCGTTCGACTACACGATCCGGCCGGGGGTGGCCACCTCGACCAACGCGCTCAAGCTCATGCAGCTCGTCGGCCTCGACCTCGACGACGGCGCCTGGCGGTAGCGCCATCGTCCGGCGGTGTGGGGGCCACCGTCCCGCGGCTCGCCAGGCGGGAGGCAAGATGGACGACCTGACGATCCGGCTGGCGACGCCGGGCGACGTGCCGTTCCTGCGGCGGATGCAGTGGGAGGCGATCCAGGCGTCGCCGCGGCTGCTCGCCGCGCTGGGCGTGGAGACGCTGCGGGCGCTCGAGGACCAACGTTGGGCGGCCTGGCCGGCCCCCGACGAGCTGGCGTTCGTCGCGGAGGACCGCGGCCGGCGGCGGCTGGGCATGCTCCTGCTGCGTGTACACGAGCGCGCGGCCGGCCGCGTGGTGGGCTACCGGCTGGCGATGGCCGTGGAGGCCGAGGCGCGCGGCCGGGGCGTTGGCCGCCGGCTCGTCGAGCACGCCAAGCGCTACGCGGCCGCGCACGGCGCCGCCTACCTGCTGCTGCTGGTGGACCCGTCGAACGAGCGGGCGAGCCGCACCTACCGCGCGGCGGGCTTCGAGCTGGGCGACCAGCACGGCGTCGTGCCGATGATCGTCCGCTTCGATTACCCATCCCGCTGAGCGGGGCGCTAACGGTGTCAGACGGGGCTCAGAGCCGCGGACCGCTTCCGGGGTGGAGGCCGCTAGCAGCGTCGCTCGCCCGGCGGCCACCGGGCGGGTCTGGGCGCTCCACGCCTGCTCCCGCGGTCCGCCGGCAGCTGACGCCGTGGGCGCGCTGCCGGCGGACGGAGCAGGCTCCTGGCTTCTCACTCGGAGCGCGCCAGCTCGCTCCCTCGGACGCTGAGGTCGTAAGCTTCCACGCGAACCCGCCGGTCGTAATAGACTAGGGTCATGCCGATACCCAGCAGCGGCGCCAGGACGAGGCTCAGCGCGCTGCTGAGGAGCGTCCGCAGCACCCACACGGCGACGGGCTGGCCGGCCGGGCCCAGCGCGGCGACCAAGGCGGGGCTCCCCCCGCTGGTGGCGGCGTGCCAGACCGTCGAGAGCTGACCGGTAACCACGGCCACCAGGAGCCAGGCGATGATCTGCAGTACCGCGCACAGCGCAATTAGCGCGAGGAGGGTCAGCAGGATCCGTCCCACGCCCCCCTTCGCCAGCGCACGGCCGCGTCGTATGGCGGCGACAGCGCCAGTTCGCTCCTCCACGACCAGCACCGGGACTGCCAGGCTCCAGAGCACCCAGATCACCAGCGCGAGCGCCCCGATGGCGACGCCGATGCCGACCGAGACGGACGCCGCCAGCAGGCCCGCGGCGATGCCGGGCACGGTCGCCTGGAGCACAAGCGCTCCCAGGACCGCCAACAGCCCCGCAACGACGCAGAGCGCTATCGTCCCGACCGTGAACGCAACCCCGCCCAGCAGCGCCAGGCGCACCAGCGCCCAGAAGCGGTCGCGCGCACGGCGCCAGGCCGGGGCGACTCCGGGCGTCTGGCCAAGGATGAGCGCCGAAGTTGCGGAGCAGACCGCCGCGATCTGCAGGCTGCCGAGCACCAGCCCGACGACGTTCAGCACCATGCTGGCCAACGGCAGCAGCGCTTGGTCCCCGCTGGCGACAAGCTGCAGCTGCCAGAGCGACAGGATCGCAAGCGGCACGCCGGCCAGCGCGGTGATGCTGACCAGCGGCCGGAAGCCGCGCCGGTACAACGAGAACACCTCGTCGAGCAGGTCGCCCACGCCGAGCGGGCGCAGTCGCGGAGAATAGTCGGCTCGCGGAAGTCCGGTGGCTGGAAGCGTCGTTTGCATCGTGGGTCTCCTCCTAAAATTTGGCGCGCACCGCGCCGCCTGTCTGCTCGGAGAGCAGCTTGATCACACCCTAGCGCCTGGGGATGCTGACGCCTATGAGCGGAAGCACATGTGGGGTGTGACCTGCTTCGCACACGGGCGCATTCTCGGGGTGAGGGGATGCGTCCCGAGCGGCAGGGCGGCGGTGGTGGCGGGTTGGCGCTGGGACGCACCTTCGTGCGGTTAGCGGGGCGACTCGCGACCGGGGCTTCGCGGCACGTCTCGGGGCGAGCGGCCGGCGGACCGGATGTTGGGCCGCTCGAAAGGGAGCATCATTTGATCGTTTTTCGGTTGTAGCGATACGCTCGCGCGCCGTCCTAACCTCGCTCTCACGGCGTCGCGCAGGGCGCCGCCCGTCCCGCCGGGGGCGCCATAGTATCATGAGCGCGAGGCGTAGCGCCGGCAGGCAGTTTCGCGGCTGTTGCGCCGCTGTCTGTCGTCAAGAGCGATGGCGCCATAGCGAGCCGCATCCGGAGGAGGGCGTAAGGCGATGGAGGGCAAGCTAGTGTCGCTGGCCGACGCGGCCGCGCTCGTGACGGACGGCCAGAGCGTGGCGTTCGGCGGCAGCCTGCTGCACCGCGGGCCGTCGGCACTCACTCGTGAGCTGGCGCGCCAGGGCTGCCGGAACCTCACCTTCGTCAAGCCCTCGGCCGCCTACGACATCGACCTGTTGTGTGCGGCGGGCTGCCTGAGCACGGTCTACGCGGGCATCGTCGTCATGGAGGGGGGCTTCGGGCTGGCTCCCAGCTACCGTCGCGCGGTCGAGGCGGGCCACGTGCGCCTCCGGGAGCACGCCTGAATTAGCCTGGCAGCAGGGCTGCGGGCCGCGGCCTTCGGGGTGCCCTTCCAGCCGGTCGCGGGCTTGCACGGCAGCGACATTCCCGCGGCCAGCGGCCTGCGCACGGTGCGCGACCCGTATGGCGGCGCCGAGGTCTACGTAGTGCCGGCCATCCGGCCCGACTGGGCGATCCTGCACGTCCACGAGGCCGACGCGCAGGGCAATGCCCGCATCTACGGCAGTGTCTTCTGGGACCGGCTCATGTCGCGGGCGGCACGTGGCGTGATCCTCACCGCCGAGCGCATCGTGCCCACGGCGGCGCTCGCGCGCCAGCCCGAGCTAACCGTGATTCCGGGCCTGCTCGTGCGCGCCGTGGTCGCGGCGCCGGGCGGCGCGCGGCCCTGTAGCTGCGCGCCAGACTACGACGTCGACCGCGCGGGCGTGGAGGCCTACCTGGCCGCCTGTGGCGACCCGGCCGCGCTCGCCGCGTACCTGGCCGCTGAGGACGGCGCCCTGCGCGGCGAGCCGGCCCCCGTCGGTGGGAGCGTCGCGCAGTGACCGCGGCGACGTACGGGCCGGCCGAGCTGATGGCGGTGGCCATCGCGCGCCTGCTGCGCGACGGCGAGGTGGTATTTCAGGGCGTCAACTCGGTGCTACCGATGGTCGCCATCGCCCTCGCGCGGCGGCTGCACGCGCCGCGTCTCATCTACGTCAACATCGCCGGCGGCGTCGATCCCGCGCCCCGCTACCTGCCCGACTCGACGACGGACGCGGAGCTAGCGCGCGGCTCGGCGAGCCTGTTCAACAACGAGGACTTCTATGACTTGTGCGCCCGCGGCGGCGTCGACACGGCGTTTCTCGGCGCCGTGCAGATCGACGCCCAAGGCCGCACGAACGTCTCGGCGATCGGGGAGCAGGCGCGGCCGAAGGTGCGGCTGCCGGGCGGCGGCGGCGCGGCAATGATCATGCCCACGGCGCGGCGCGTGATCCTGTGGCGGACGCAGCACTCGCGGCGCGTTTTCGTGGAGCGGCTCGACTTCGTGACCGCCGCCGGCAACGTGGACCGCGTGGTGACGCCGCTCTGCGTGTTTCAGCGGCGGGAAGGCCGCTTGCAGGTCGAGGCGGTCTTCCCCACTAGCTCCGCCGCCGAGGTCGCGGCGAGCACCGGCTTTGCGCTCGACGCGTCAGCCGCCTGGCCGGTCCTGGCCCCGCCCACGGCTGCCGAGCTAGCGGCGCTTGCCGCCGTTGATCCGCGCGGCGTGCGGCGCCAGGAGTTTCACGGCGGTTGAGCGCCGCGCGGCGCGGGCGCCGGCCTGGTGAGCCCGCTCAAGATTCGTCATGGTGGCCGTAGTAGGCGGCGCAGCCGGGACAATGGCCTCGGTCGGTGTGGCCGTTCTCCTGTAGCCACCGCTGAAAGGCGGCCGCCACCTCGACGCGGTCGCGCATCGAGTCCAGGGGGCTCTCGACGACACGATACGGGTCCGCGGTTGAACCGGTAGCCATCGCGCACTCCCGGTGGTCTATGATCTACCCGATATGTAGGCCTATTATGTGGCTCGACCCGTTGAGGATTCGCGGCGCTCGGCGTTGAGATATCGTCACAAACCGCTGCGGGAAACCGGCGCTCTCCCGGAGCGGTCGAAGCGAGCGGCGTCGAGGTTATATCACAGAATGAGAGCACGCGAGGGCAGGGGATACTCGTGACCGATTCGCTGGCGTATCTCGCGGACCCCGCTACTACGTCGTCTTCCTGTCCGACTGCACGGCCACGAACGACGGCCCGGCCGCGCAGGAGGCTACGCTGGCGAACATGCGCCGGCACTTCGGCGTGGTCGCTACGGCCGACGAGGTGCTGGCTGCCTGGCAGCGGCAGCCGGTCGGCGCGAGCGCCGGCGCCTAGGCAGCGGCCCCGGTGTCGTGTGAACGGCTAGGCGGCTCCGGGGCGGCGCCGGACCGCGCCGCCCCGGAGCCGCGGCCGGGAGCGGACGACCTGGCCGCCTACTGCGCGGCGCCGCCCGCCGGCGGCTGGCCGCCCGGCTGGGTGGTTCACTACCGAGCCGAGGCCGCCTCGACCCAGGACCTGGCGCGCGCCGCAGCCGAGGCGGGAGCGCCGCACGGCACGGTCTACGTGGCCGACTGGCAGCGCGCCGGCCGGGGCCGGCGCGGTCGGGCGTGGTTGGCGCCGCCGGGCACTAGCCTGCTGTTCAGCCTGGTGGCTCGCGACGTGCGGCTGGCGCCGTTCGCCCAGACGGCGGTCTGCGCGCTGGCGCTCTGCCGTGTGCTGGCGCGCGAGGGGTTGGCGCCCGCGGTCAAGTGGCCGAACGACGTGCTGCTGGGCGACCGCAAGGTGGCCGGCGTGCTTACGGAGCGCGTGAGCGGCGCAGCAGGCGCCTATCAGATCGTCGGCATCGGCCTGAACGTGGTCTACGGCGCGGCGCGGGACGCGCTGCCGCCGTTCGCCACGGCGCTCGACTGGGAGCTGGGCCGGCCGCTGCCGCGCGGGCCGCTGCTCGGCGCGCTCCTGCGCGAGCTAGCGCCCCTATTGGCCGCGCCCGCGACGGCCTGGGAGGGGGGGCTGTACGGCGAATGGCTACGCCATCTGTGGCGGCGCCACCAGACGGTGCGCCTCGCCACAGACGCCGAAACGCTGGCCGGGCGTGTCGAGGGCGCCGCGCTCGACGGGGCCCTGCTCCTGCGCCTGCCGAGCGGCGCGCTCCATCGCGTCACCGTCGGCGACGTGCTGCTGTAGGCGCCGCCCCTTCGCGCCGCGCGGCGGCACGCGAGTTGCGAAGGCTCCGGCCTTATAACGGCCCGCGTCCACACGATGCGGCCGTCAAGAGGAGGCAGCATGAAGCGGCGCAACGTGCAGATGGCGTTCGTCGGCGAGGGTATCACGGCGGATGATCTGGCGCCCGACAACCTCGTGCAGGGCGACGACGCGGTCGACATTGCGGTCGTCGGCGGGAAGCTGATGGTCGTCGCCACGGCCGGCACGCCCGACGCCGAACTCTTCGAACAGGCCCGCACGCTCGGCGGCGAGCTTGAGTTGGAGAATGGCCTGCGCATCAGTTTCGAGATCGAGGCCGAAGCCGTGGGGGCGCAGTTCACGGCGAGCGCCCGCATCGAGCACGACACTCACGCGGGGCTGAGCAGCCTCCCCGACGTGCCCGGCGGCGTGTAGCGCGCACGGCCGCGCGCCGCCCCGCAGGCCGGGGCGGCGCGCGGCCGCCGCTCTTTTAAGCCGGTGCCGAGGGATGGGATTGCCCGTCCTTGGCCAGGGGCTTGGGCGGCGCGTGCGCCTGCAGGATTCCGCGCCACAGGCCGCGGGCGGGCACCAGACCCGCTCTTACGCGACGCCGGTCGCTCTCCGTCCCTGCAAGCGGCTTTAGCTCCCGCCGGTAAGGTAGTGGTGGACCGGCTGCGCGGCTCGGCGGCGCAGCCGGTCCAGGTCGAGGGCCGTTGAGGGCGTGAGATCGGCGCCGAGGACGGAGTGCATCTGGGCCAGCGCGTGCTCGTTGTCTGCCGGGTCGATCGAGGCCACGCAGTCGGCGGGAACCACGAGGCGGAAGTCGCGCATGAAGGCGTCGTTCGCCGTGAACAGCACGCAGACGTTGCCGGCCATTCCCGTTAGGATCAGGGTGCTCGCCTCCAAGTACTTGAGGAGCGTGTCGAGCGTGGTCGAGAAGAAGCCGGAGTGCTTCGGCTTCAGCACAACGTAGTCGTCTGCATCGGGCCGCAGCAGCGCGACGATTGGCCTGCCGCGCACGTCGTTCTCTAGGCAGTGGGCGACCAGCGCGTGCAGATCGGAGCGCCACCGGCCGAAATTGTCGTTGACGTAGATCACGGGAATATCGGCAGCCTTCGCCCGCCGCTTTAGCGCCGCGAGCCGCTCGGCCATCGGGCGCGCGTGCGCCAGCAGCGCGTCGCCGCCGGGGAACTCCAGGTCGTTGATCACGTCGATCAACAGCAGCGCGACAGTAGCCGTGTCGGGCGCGCTGCCGTGCAGGTCTTCGTTCTGGGCCGGGGTCCCGGACATTGCTCTGTCGTCCCCTCGCGCGTGGTTGGGCTGCCGGGTCGGTTCCACCGGGCAGGAGACGAGCCCCGACCCTACGACGCTGCCGCTGTACAGCGGCTCCACGGCCGTGATAACCGCTGTAGATTCCTAGCCCGATCAGGCTTTCTGCAGCAGGGCCTGCTCCTGCACGATGTCGCTGCGGAGCGTCTTGTAGCCTACTTGGTCGAACAAGACGGTCAGGGTGTCGCCGGCCACCCGGTGGACCACGCCGGCGCCCCACGCGGCATGGACCACGCGGTCGTTGACGGCGAACGGCCCCTCGGCGGCCGCCGCGCTCGGCGCGGCGGCCTCGGGCGGGGCGGCGAGGTCGTTGTCGCAGCGGCCGCAGCGCTCGGCCTCGTACTCTTCGCCGAAGTAGTTGAGCAGGTAGCGGCGGCGGCAGGCAGGGCACTCGGCATAGCCGCGCATCATCTCCAGCCGGCTGTGCTCGTAGGCGCGGCGTCGCGCCTCGGCCTCCAGCGGGATGGCCGCCGGATCGAAGTCCGGCACCAGCAGGCGGAAGCGCCCGCGCCGCTCGGCCACCAGCCTCTCCGCCTTCAGAATGCCAAGCAGGCGGGCGATGTCGCCGCGGCTCAGCCCCGTCGCCGCCGCTAGCTCGCGCAGGGTGCCCTCCCGCCGGGCCATCAGCCCGCGGTGGCCGCGGACGACTTCGTCGCGCGTCAGCTCACCAGTGGCCCCGAGGAAGGCCGCGCGGCCCAGGTCGCCCGGGCGGTAGATGAGGGTGCAGCGCGCGAGCGCGCCGTCGCGCCCGGCGCGACCGGCCTCCTGGTAGTAGGCTTCGAGGTTGGCTGGCACGTCGCGGTGGATCACGAAGCGCACGTCCGGCTTGTCCACGCCCAGGCCGAAGGCGTTGGTCGCCACGATGACGCGCCGCGTGCCGTCCATGAAGGCGTCCTGCACGCGCTCGCGATCGGCCTTGCGGCGCTGGCCGTGGTAGTAGTCGGCGGCGATGCCCCACTCGCGCAGCCAGCCGGCGGTCTCGCGCGCCGCGCGCGTGGTCGCCGTGTAGACGATGCCACTGCCCTGCATCGCCTCCGCCAGTCCGGCTGCCAGACCGTCGTCGGCTGGCTCGCCCGTGCCCGCGCTGTCGCCGCGGAGCAGCCGCTCCAGCACGCGCCGGTCCTCGCGCTCGTCCTCGACACGGATGACTTCGAGGAAGAGGTTGGGGCGATCCATGCCGCGGACGACCACGTCGGGGTCGCGCAGGCCCAGGCGCTCGATCACGTCCTGGCGGACCCAGGGCGTGGCGGTCGCGGTAAGCGCGAGCAGCGTTGGGCGACCGAGCGCCGCCGCTGCCTGGCCGAGCGCGAGGTAGGCGGGGCGGAAGCTGTGCCCCCACTCGGAGACGCAGTGCGCCTCGTCCACCACGAACAGCGCGATGGGCAGGCGCCGCATGGCGGCCACGAAGTCGGCGTCGTCGAAGCGCTCGGGCGTGACGTAGAGTAGCTTGGCCTCAGCGTGGCGCACGTCGTCGAGCGCCGCCGCATCCTCGCTGGCGGTCTGCGCGCTGCTGATCATCTCGGCGGGCACGCCGCGCGCGCGCAGCGACTCGACCTGGTCCTTCATGAGCGCGAGCAGCGGCGTGACGACGAGCGTGACGCCCGGCAGGAGCTGGGCAGCGAGCTGATAGGGCAGGGACTTGCCCGCGCCTGTGGGCAGGACCGCCAGCACGTCGCGCCCGGCGAGCAGGTCGCGGACGATCCGCTCCTGGCCTGGCCGGAACGTCGCGAAGCCGAAGCGCTCGCGGAGCGCGGCCAATAGGTCCTGCGGCGAAGGCTGCCCGGCCGGGGCTACGCCGCTGTCCATTCGACCTCGACCCCGCCGCCGGGGGGCAGCACGCTGCGGAGCAGGCTCAGGAGCGCGGGATCGGCACCGCGGTCAGCCAGATAGTCGAGCACGGCGCCGTCAACGTAGTAGTCGCGATCGTCCGCGTCCTCTTCTTCGAGCAGATCGACGAGCGTCTGGAGCTGCTCCTCCGAGATGTTGGCGATGGGTTGCCCCGTGTCCTTGACAAAGAGCCGATACGGCATGTTGTCTCTCCGCGCGTGTGGGATGCCCGGGCGCCGTCCGGCGAACCGTGCTCTGGGCGATTCCAAAGCAGCCGGCGTGCCAGCCTGGGCGTGAGGCGACTGATCCGCGGCGCAATTTGGCCGAGGAACGGTCAAACGATGCTCCTTGACCGGGTGGTTAAGTGCTAGGCCGGGCGCGGGTTGGCGCGGGCTCCTCGGGCGCGGAAGGTCGCATCGTTTACCCCGTACGATACTCTACCGAGCGACCCGCGGCGGCCGGTGCCGGCGGGGCGGGGCCCCGGGACCGGGCGGTAGGGCGGGTGGGGTGGAGGCGTGTACGGCGTAAGATAGGCGACCACGTCGCGCCGGAGGGCGGGCGCTCTCCTGCGCGCCTCGCGGCCTCTCACTCAATACGGCATTGGCGAGGGGCGGTCGTCCGGCGACGGCGGATGATACCCGATGCGGCCCGGCGGTTCGCCGACCAAGACGGGCCCTCATCCCGGCCCTCTCTCAGGGGGAGAGGGGGAGAGACCGGTCCTCCCCCGGCCCTCTCCCAGGGGGAGAGGGGGAGGACGCCCTCACCCCGGCCCTCTCCCAGGGGGAGAGGGGGAGGGACGAGGGAAGGCGCCCTCACCCCGGCCCTTTCCCAGGGGGAGAGGGGGAGGACGCCCTCCCCCGGCCCTCTCTCAGGGGGAGAGGGAGTAAAGGAACGCCTGCGCCGGGTTCGACACGATACTGGACGGAAGCTCCCTCGGCACGGCGCAGGAAGCAGCGCCCCGATATGGCGCACTACCCGTCATACGTGCATGCGGTGCGCCAGCGGACCGGACCGTGCTCCTTGGCGCCGTCGCGTCTACGAGAGATCCGGGTTGGCCGAGGAGCGGTCGCTCGGGAGACGCGGGGAGCCGGGCCGGGTGCCGGGAGCCGCGGGGGCAGGAAGGGCGGTCCCGCCAGACGGTGGCGGCTCATCTTGCGCGTCGGCGGCTTTAAGACGCGAGGCCGTTCCGCAGGGCGTAGGCGGCGGCCTGGACACGGTTCTCGAGGCCTAGCTTGCCGAGGATGTGGACCAGATGGGTGCGCACGGTGTTCTCGCTAAGATAGAGCTGGCCGGCGATCTGGCGGTTGCTGGCGCCCTCCGCGATGAGCTTCAGGATCTCTAGCTCGCGCTCGCTAAGCTGATGATGCGGCTCGGGGCGTCGCCGCGGGCCGGGGGTGGCGTCGTCGGTGCTGAGCTGGGTCAGCAGCTTCGTGGTCATCTCGGGCGCCAGCGCGGCCTGGCCGGCGGCGACGGTGTCCAGCGAGCGCAGCAGCTGCTCGAAGTCGGAGGTCTTGAGGATGTAGCCTTTGGCGCCCGCCCGCAGGGCCGCTAACAAGTCCTCCTCGTTCTCGGAGACCGTCAGGATGAGCACGCCCACGTCGGGCATCTCGCCGCGCAGGATGCGGGTGGCTTCGATGCCGCCACCGCCCGGCATGTGCAGATCCATGAGGATGACGTCGGGCTTCAGCCGCTGCGCCTCCTCTACCGCCTCGTCGGCGCTGGAGGCCTCGCCAACGATCTTCAGCCGAGGATGGTCGGCGAGCAAGTGGCGTAGCCCCTGGCGGAACAGCGTGTGATCGTCCGCCAGCAGGACTCGGATCGGCTCGCTCACACTATCCCTCGTCTGTCGGTCGACACGGCACGAGCGGCATGGCGCACGGCAAGCCAAAGGCGGGGCCTCGTGATGCCCGCGCTGGCGGTCCGGGCCGCCGTGTCGCCTATTCCCTGTTTCGTCGTTAGCGGTGCCAGGTTTCAGTGCCCGAGGACGAGCTGGGCACGAACGTCTGCCAGCTCGCGCGCACGCGCGGCCCTCCCCACCGGGCGTAGGCGCCGCCGCCCCAGTCGGCCACGCCATTCTCGTAGCCGATAAACTGCGAGCCCTGGTACACGTCCAGCGTGACGTTGTTGCCGTTGCACTGGCCGTAGTAGGTGTAGCCCGCGTCGGGCTGGTCGATGCGCAGCCAGTTGGCGTACTGCGAGACGTACAGGTTGGTGGTGTAGGGCCGATACCACGGCTGGTCCTGGCGGCCCTCGACGTACCAGCTGCCGCGCAGGTCGAAGTTGCAGCCGCCCCACCAGTTCGGCTGAGGCGAAGGCGGCGGCAGGCTGGGCTGCGACGGGGGCGCGCTCGGAGGCGCGGCTTGCACGGATGGCGGCGCGCCCGGCGCAGGCCCCTCGGGAGCGGGCGGCGCTTCACCGGGGCCCCACTGGCCGAAACGCGGGCCCTGATTGGTCGTCGGCGGCGGCGTTTGCGCCAGCGCCGGGCTGCTTGCCACGAGCAGCGCCACCGTGGCGGCCAGGACGCCGCCACTCGTCAGGAGTCGCCGGGACCACCCGCCAGTCGGTCGCATGCTTGCCCCCCTCCCGCCATGCGGCGGCTATCTCAGGTGGCAGCGCAACACCCACATTCGGCACGGCGTCGGCTGCTTCGCTCACATTGTGCCACACTGACCCAATTTAATGGATAGGTATCCACGCCTCGCGCGCCCGCCGGCCGTCAAATCCAGCGACGTGTCAGCGCCGGCCGGTCTCGCCGGGAACGGTGTCGCGGTCAATGGGGTGAGATGCAGCCGGCGGGGCCGCTGGCCGCGGCGGCTTCAGAGGCACTATTCTCGGGACAGGTGGCGGCGCTTCGCGGTGGCACGGGCGGCGGGCCGGCGGCGCCGTGCGCGCGCCGCGCGAAGACTAGCAGCGCGACCAGTCCCAGCCCGATCAGCCCTAGGCTATTCACCGCCGGGATCACCGGCACCCTGGGCTCGGCTCCCAGCGCGGCGCCAGGCGCGGCAACCGGCGCGGTGGGCACGGGCACCAGTGTCGGGGGCGGGGCCAAGAGAGCAAGCCGAGGAGCAGCGGCGTGAAAGCCGTCCCGACGTCAACCTGGGCGGGCACACGCTCGGCAAGGCGCTCCAAGCGAGTCGGCGTCGTCGAGCATCATGATGACCAGCCTGCTCGTTGCAGCGCCGTGAGCTGACGGTGCGCGAAGGCTCGACTACAGCGGCCTAGAGGGTGAGCGAGCCGGGCAGCGTCGGCCGGGCGGCAGGGGCTCGTCCCCTGCCCTACCTCGGGTTTGGTAGATCGGCTGGCATGAGCAGACCCGGCCGGGCGGCAGGGGACGAGCCCTTGCCCTACGCTTGGCGGTGTCTGGAAGCGAGCGGTTAGCTGTCCCGGCCGGGCGGCAGGGGACGAGGCCCGGGCCTACCATCTGGTCGCCCGTCGATGGGCTCCATGGCGATGGCAACCGCCGGCGGCCGGCGCCTGCCGCAGTTATACCAACTGACGGCCAATCCTTCCTCTTCCTACCGGCCCGGCCTGCTTGGCTGCTGGCGGTGTACGCGAACTGATCGGCGTCGCTTGATATTACGCCGCGCGGGCGCCCGCGAGGACGCGGCGGGTGAGGGGGCGGGCGGCGTAGCCGGTGCCGGAGACGAAGCGGAACAGCGGCCCGAAGCTGATGGCGGCCGGCGCGCCGACCATGTGCAGCCCGGGCACCGAGGTCTCGAAGCCCGCGCGCAGGGCCGGGTAGCCGTCGACGCGCTCGATGGCGCGCAGGAGCGCGGGGTCCAGGTAGCTATAGCGGTCGAGGTTCACACGGTAGCCGGTGGCGAGCAGGACGTGGTGGACGCGGCGCTCGGTCGCGTCGTCGAGCGTCAGCCGCACGCGCTCGCCGTCGGGCGCCGCGCCCACCACGGCGCGGCCCAGCGTGATCGACACGTCCTGCAGGCGCGGGCGAAGCCAGGCGGCCCCGGCCGGGCGGATCGAGCGGCGCGCGATGCGGTCCTGTAGCTCGCGTGGGAACTGGCGGAACAGCGCCGGGTGGGCAACCAGGAAGCTGAGGCCGGGCGGGCCGACGTCGGTGTCGGGGTAGAGCAGCGGCCGCGCGGGGCCGAGGCGGTCGCGTAGACGGCTGCGCAGGCCGGCGCCCTTGAGGAAATGGATGCGCGGCGCCCGCACGAGCACCTCCACGTCGGCGCCGCCCTCGTGGAGCAGCGCCGCCGACTCGAGCGCGCTCTGCCCGCCGCCGATCACGGCGACGCGCTGGCCCGCGAAGCGGCGGAGGTCACGCTCCTCGGAGGAATGCGAGGTCTTGTCGGGCGGCAGCATGCGCAGCTCGGCCGGCTTGTGGGCGACGTTGGCGATGCCGGTGGCGAGCACCACGCGCCGCGCCCGCAGCGTATCGCCGTCCTCGGTTTCCAGGCAGAAGCCGGCGCCTTCGCGGGCCACGCGCGCCACGCGGCGGCGGTCGAGGTCGGGCGCCACCTGCTGCTGGAACCATTGGCCATAGCGCACGAAGTCGTCGAGCGGCACCGGCGCGGCGAAGCGCGCGCCAGTCGCCGCCTGGTAGGCTTCTAGCGTGTAGCGGCGGTGTGGGTCGGCGATGTGCGAGGCTTCCCAGGCCGAGCGGAGGAACATGCCGACGGGCATCTGCTCTTGCCAGAACACCATTGGCTCGCCAAACACTCGCGTCTCTACGCCGGCCGCGCGCAGGTGGGCTACGGTCGAGAGCCCATACGGCCCCGCGCCGACCACCGCCACGTCCGTCTGCTGCTCGCTCATCTCAACCTCACTTCGCTCAGAATCCCCAGGCCCTCGGGAGCGGGTTGGGGCGCATCCCCCCGGGCCCAATGTCTCGGGTCAATAGCCACGCTGCCGCCAGAGATAGGGCACCAGCGCCAGCTCGAGGAGCGCCGGGAGCGGATCGTCAACCTGGAAGACCGATGGGGTCGGCCGGCCGGCGAGCGATCGCAGGTAGGCGCCGGGCGCGAGCCGCCCGCGGCGGATCTCCAGGAGCGCCGTCGGTAGATCGGTGAGCAGGCGCATCCAGCGCACCCCCGGCCGGCCGCGCGTCGCCGGCACCGGCTGGCCGTGCAGCAGCCGCCAGAGGAGGTACGGGAAGTCCACGCCCGCGCGCGGTCCGATGGTGTGCCAGCCCCAGGTCCGCGCGTTCACGTCGAGCACCTTGTAGCGGTCGGTGCGCGGGTCGCGCTTGAACTCGACCTCGGCGAGGCCGCTGTAGCGCATCGCCGCGAGCAGCGCCGTGCCCGCGGCCGCCACTCCGGGTAGCTGGATCGTCTCGACGTAAGTGCTGGAGTGGCCGAAGTCCATCGGGTGCTGGCGCCAGCGGCGGGCCACGAGCGACGCGAGGATGGCGCCATCGTGGCAGAGGGCGGCGAAGGAGAACTGGGCCTCGCCGCCGCCCGGGATCAGCTCCTGCACCATGATCTCGTCGCGCTCGTCGGGGGCCAGCAGGGCGCACGCCTCGTCGTAGCGGGCGAGCAGCGCCGCGCGGTCGTCCACGCGCCAGGCCTTGGCGTGGGTGTGGCGGTAGAAATGCTCCTTGATGGCGGGCTTGAGGATGACCGGGTACTGGCAGTCGAGGGCGGCCACCTCGTCGCGGTTGGCCGGGTAGCGCGTCCAGGGCGCGGCGAGGCCGCTCTCGGCGGCGAGCTGATAGGTGAGCCGCTTGTCGTAGGCCCAGCGGGTGATCTCCCAGGGCGGCGTGGCGAGGCGGTAGCGCTCGGCCAGCGCGGCGTGCTCGCGCGCCAGCAGCCCGACCGTCTCGTCGCGCGTCGGGTAGACCACCCAGCCGTCCAGCCGGTGCTGTTTGGCGAGCGCCAGCAGGTAGTCGCGCTGGCACCCCGCGTCGGTCGGCCAGGGGAGGGCGCGCCGGGTGTAGCGGGAGACCGCGGCAATCGAGCGCTCGTCGTCGAGCACCCAGACGGGGATGCCGCGCCGCCCAAGGCTACGGACGATCCCTAACCCTTGGTAGTCGCCGCCGATAACGAGCGCCCCCGTCTCCATCAAGCCATCCCGGCGATGCGCGCCGCGAAGTCGTAGAGCGTGATGGCGCAGAGGTCGCCGGTGATGGCGACGGCGCTGCGGTAGCCCTCGGGCCAGTGGGCCAGCCGCACGAGCGGGCCGGCCAGGCCCTCGCCCTGCGCGATGCGGCGCACGAGCGCTGCCAGCGCGGTATCCGCCGGATCGTCCAGGGTCGCCGCGTAGGTGCGGCCGGGGGCGCGCAGCTCGGCCGCCAGGCCGATGGCCCGCAAGCGGGCGACGACGGACGGTGCGGCGGGGCCGCCCACGCCCACGCCCGGCCAGGCCCCGCCGGGGATCGTCAGAACGCGCGCGGGGGCTGGCGGCGGCGGCGCCAGCGGGGCATCACCGGCGGCGACCAGCGCGACGCTCGCGCGCGGCGTGACGCACTCGGCCAGCGGCCCCATCGGCCCCTCGACGGCAACGGCCCAGCCGTCGGCGGCCGGCGCCACGACGAGCTGGGCCGTGGCGCGGCGCCGCCACCAGTCGGCGAGGTCGCTCAGGGAGGCGATCCAGACGGCGGGCCGCGCCGCACGGGCGCGCGCCAGCAGCGCGGCCAGCGGCGCCGCGAAATCGCGCGCGCGCTCCGGGTGGAGCTGCATGACCAGGAGCTCGCCGTCGGCATAGGTGCGGTCGAACATGCCTAGCCAGATGGCCGTGAGGTCGGCGGTGGGCAGGCTCAGACGGTCGATCAGCATCTCGTCGTCGGGCAGGGCGGTCGGGAAGCGGACGACGCCGCCCGTCACCCAGGGCAGCGCCAGCCGCGCCTCCCAGGGCTCGGCACCATAGAACGCGATGGCCCGCTCCCAGGTATCCGCCCCGCGCGCGCTCAGCACCTGTTTGCGCGCACAGGGAAACTCCAGCGAGGCGCTTGCCTCCCAGCGCAGCCCGAGCGCGCCGACCTCCGCGAGGGTGCCCGCGCCGCTGCGCAGGTAAGGACTGCGCCAACCGGCCGGCTGGAGCCCCAGGCGGGCCAGCTCGGCGAGCGCGCGCTGCACCTCGGCGTGCTGCGTCGGGAGGTCTGAGCACTGGTGGTCGGTGTGCCGCCAGCCGTGAATGCCCAGCTCGACGAGCGACTCGCGGTACGGAGCGAGCACCGCGGGGTGGCGGCGCGCGGCGTTCGCGGTGACCGTCCAGGTCGCGGCCGCCTGCTGCTCGCGCAACACGTCGGCGTAGAGAGCCATGGCGCGGACAAGCGGGGCAGGGCTCCAGCCGAAGCGGTGAGTGATGAGGCGGACGCGGCGGGCGAAAGCCTCGCCCCCCTTGGAGCGGAGCGAGCGGCTGAGCGTGCGCGAACTCGACAAGGCCTGCGCTACCGGCCGCGTTCGCGCTCGGCGCAGCATTGCCTCTCCCCATCTCGCTCGCTCCGCTAACAATGATGGCTGGTCAGGTCATGCGGTGCAATTTTCCGGGCTCGCCACGGCGCGCGATGTTACAAACCGCGAGGGGGCAGCCCGCTTGCGGCCGATGCGCCGATGTTAAGCCTAGGACGCGGCGTGAAGCGAACGGCAGAGGACGGACGTTGCTAAGCCATTGCGGATCCGGGGGGAAGCGACGCGTGGGAGCCCGTCGGGCGCTAATCGGGTTCGGTGGCCGCGTCGTGGGCCTTCTTCAGACGCTTGTAGGTGAGGTAGGTGGCGCCGAGCGACGCCGCCGTGCCCACCACGAGCACGATCACGCCCTCCCGGTGGCCCAGGGGGACGAAGCGCAGGCCGCGCTTGCGAAGCAGGCGATACCAGGGGGTTGCTTTGATGCGTCTGACGCCGTCGACGAGGTGCTGGGCCCGCGAAACCGGCTCTTCCAGGACGACATCCATCGCCACTGGCGGCATCGGCCGGTCGGACGGCGGTTCGTGCGAGCGCAGCGGCGCCGCGGGCTGGGCCAGGGAGATCATGTCCTTGATGTGCATGGGGCGGCAATACTCACGGGCGAGAATGGGGATGGTCGGGAGCACGGCGAATTATACGCTGGCGGCCCGCGCCGGCTGCCAGGGTTTGCGGCGCTCCACCGCCGGCCGCCGCGGGCGCGTCGCCCTGTCGGGCGGCGCCCGATTCCTGGGGCCTGCGTGGCGCGCGCCGATGCGGTAGACTGGCAGCGGCCGGCGCGGTTTCGCCGACGCTGCCCCGGCGAAGGCGGCGGTGCGCCGCCCCCGAGGAGGTCACGATGCCCCAGATTGGCCTGATGCTGCCGACGGCCGCGCCCGACGCGCGGGCCGACACCGCCGTTACCTTCGCGCGGGCCGCCGAGGCCGCCGGGCTTGGCTCGGTCTGGATCATCGACCGGCTGGTGTTCGACAACGTCGAGCCGCTCGTGGCGCTCGCCGCGGTCGCCGCCAGCACCACGCGCGTGCGGCTCGGCACCAGCGTGCTGCTGGGGACGCTCCGGCCGCCGGCGCTGCTGGCGAAGCAGGTGGCCACGCTCGACGTGTTGTCGGGCGGGCGCGTGATCCTCGGGCTGGGCGTGGGGAGCCGCCCGGACGACTTCGTGGCGGCGGGCGTGCCCTACGCGGCGCGCGGCGCGCGGCTCGCGGAGGCGATGCGCGTGTTGCGGCAGGTGTGGAGCGGCGCGCCGCTGGCGCACGAGGGCCGCGCCTACCAGCTGGCCGCGGGGCCGATCGGTCCGCGGCCGGCGCAGCCGGGCGGGCCGCCGCTGTGGGTGGGCGGCAGCGCCGAGGCGGCGCTGCGCCGCGCCGGCCGGCTGGCGGACGGCTACATCGGCAGCTCGTCCGGCGGGCCGGCGGGGCTGCGCGCGGCCGCCGACACGGTGCGCCAGGCCGCGGCAGCCGCCGGGCGCGATCCCGGGGCCCTGACGATTGCCTGCCTCGTGTGGGCCTCGGTGGACGACGACCAGGCGCGGGCCGACGCGCGGGCAGCCGCCTACATGCGGCACTACTACCCGCCGGCGCGCCAGGGCGTCCCGGCCGCCTCGCTCGTCGGGCCGCCGGCGCTGTGCCGCGAGCGCGCCCAGGAGTACCAGGCGGCGGGCGCCGAGGTGCTGATCGTCGGTCCCGTCAGCAGCGATCCGGCCCACCTCGACCGGCTGCTGAACGAGGTGCTGACGCGGCTGTGACCCCTCTCCCCCGTAGGGGAACGGGGGGACGGCGGGGGCGGAGCCGAAAGCCCTCGCCCCCCGATGGGGCAGGGGAGCGGGGGGGAGGGAGTTGAGGGGCAGGTTCTGGCCCGTGTCTTGCAACGCGCGTCTATGCCTTGCGGGGCACAGAGGCTCCGCGCTGGAGGGAGGGTGACATGTGGCGGATGTTGGTCGCGCTGGCGCTGGTCGGCCTGATGGGACGGCCGGCGGCCGTCGCGGCGCAGGACGAGGGCTGCCCCGATACGCCTGAGGACACGGCCAGCGAGCTGGTGGGCGAGTATCTCGCGGGCGGCCAGTGGGACCTGGCCTACGACGTGCTGCACCCCGAGGCGCAGCTGCGCGTGCCCCGCCAGGTGTTCGCCGCGGCGCGGCAGGCGCAGGCGATCGCCGCGCCGATCCTCGACGTCGAGGTCTTCCCCGCGGACGTGCATCCCGCCTGGACCTGGGGCGTGACCGGCACTGGCTTCACTGCCGTGTCGGAGGTGCCGGTGCGGGTCGCGCGCGGGGCGCCCTTGGGCACGGTGTCGGACGTGGAGATGATCCCGCTGGTCCGCGTGGGCGACTGCTGGCGCTGGCTGCCCCCGCGCCTGCCGTAGCGGCGCCGCGGCCCGGCGCGATCAGCGGTCCTCTGGCGCCGCTGGCAGCGCGGCCGGCGCATCCGCCGCGGTGCCTTTCTCGAGGGTAGCGATCGCGTTCTCGGCGCGCCGCGCGCCGGCCTCGTCGCCCTGCTGCTCGTAGAGCGCGGCGGCGCGGCGCAGGTCGTCCAGGGCGGCTGGCGTGTCGCCGAGGTGGGCGCGGGCGCGGCCGCGACTGTAGGTCGCGCTCGCGTGGTCGGGATTCCGCCGCAGGGCGCGCGTGTAGTCCGCGACCGCCGCCGCGTAGTCGCCCTGTCGGCCGTGGGCCAGGCCGCGGTTGTAATAGGCGGTGGGATCTGCCGGGTTCAGGCGGATGGCCTGCGTGTAATCGTCGATGGCGTTCGCGTCGTCGCCGAGGCGGGCGCGGGCGACGCCCCGGCTGGTATAGATGGCGCTCGCGCTGGGGTCGAGGTCGAGCGCGAGCGTGTAGTCCACGACCGCGCCCTCGTAGTCGTCCAGCCGCGCGCGGGTGAGCCCGCGCTCGTAGTAGGCCTCGGCGGTGGGCCGGCTCTGGAGCGCCTGCGTGTAATCGTCGACCGCGCCGGCCAGGTCGCCGAGCCGGCTGCGGGCGCGGGCGCGGTCGAGGTACGCGAGCGCGTAGTTGGGGTTCAGGTCCAGCGCTCGCGAGTAGTCGTCGATAGCGCCGGCCAGGTCCCCCAGGCGGGAGCGATGGACGCCGCGATCCAAATAGGCGGCGGCAAAGCCCGGGTTCAATTCGATGGCTCGCGAATAGTCGTCGAGCGCGCCCTGGCTGTCGCCTAGCAGCGTGCGGACCCGAGCCCGGTTGTAGTAGATGCGGGCGTTGTCGGGTGCCAGGCGGACGGCCTGGTCGTAGGCCTCCAGCGCCTCCGCGTTGTCGCCGAGCGCCAGGCGGGCCCCCCCTAGCTCGTTGTAGCCGACCGGATCGTTCGGCGCGATGCGCGTGGCCGCGGCGAAATCGTCGGCCGCCTCGGCGGCATCGCCGTTCAGCAGCCGTAGCTGGCCCCGCGCGACGTGGGCCTCGAGGTAATCCGGGTTGAGGCGGATGGCCTGGTCCAGGTCCGCGATCGCGTCGGCGAGGTCGTCGTGGTCGGCCTCGGCGATGGCGCGGGCGAACAGCTCGCCCGGATCGAGCGCGGTGTCGCCCTGCGCGACGGGGGCCGCGCGGGCGCCGGTGGCCGCGGTCAGCAGCGCCCCGGCCAGCACGATCGCCAGGCCAGGGCGGCATCCAAGCTGCACCCGCATCATACTGCACCCCCTCCTGCGAGACGCCCGTCCGCCCACGGAGCGTCGGGCTCCCCGGGCAGGTCCACCCGCTCCGACAGCCAGCATAGGGCGAGCCGAGGCTCGGCCGCCCGCATTTTGCCCCGCCCGCTGCCGTCGGGCGGCGAAGCGCCGCTGGCTGCCCCCTGCTACGGACTCGCACGGGGCGGCACGAGCCGCCGCGCGGCCCGGCGACTTGAAGCGGGCGGGCCGCGCGGGCGATAGTAGCGCAAGGATGCTGGCGTGACGGCGCGGGCCGGACACCCTGGCCCCCGGCGGCCGAATCGCGCGATCCCGCGTTCCGTTCGGCCGGTTGCCCATCCTCTCTTAGGATAACGCGCGCAGCAGGCGCGTCGGCGCCGACGGCAAGCGCCGCGGAGTGAGAAATGGCTTACCTGGTGCTGGTGCGACACGGCGAGTCGGAATGGAACACGCTGGGGCTCTGGACGGGTTGGCGGGACGTCTCGCTCACCGAGGCCGGCCATGCCGAGGCCCGCCGCGCCGCCGAGGCGCTCCGGGGCATCAAGTTCGACGTGGCGTACACGTCGAAGCTCAAGCGGGCGCGGCAGACGCTCGACGACATCACGACCGCGCTTGGCATTCAGGACCTGCCGGTCGTCGAGGACGCGGCGCTGAACGAACGCGATTACGGCGACCTGACGGCGAAGAACAAGTGGGAGGTGGAGAAGGAGTACGGGGAAGACCAGTTTCTCAAGTGGCGCCGCAGCTGGGACTACCCCGTGCCCGGCGGCGAGACGCTCAAGGACGTGTACGCCCGCGTCGCCCCGTACTACGACCAGCACATCCTGCCCGAGCTGAAGGCCGGCAAGAACGTGATCGTGGCGGCGCACGGCAACAGCCTGCGAGCGCTGGTCAAGCACCTGGAGAACATCCCCGACGACGAGATCCCGAAGCTGGAGATCGGCACCGGCGAGGTGTACGTCTACGAGGTTGATCCGAGCGGCAAGATCACCGCGAAGACGATCCGCGCGACCAATCCGAATCGCGGCAAGGTGTAGCGCCGGCCACGGGTCATCAAGCGGGTGCTGGCAACAGCCAACACCTGCTTAATAACCGTTGACCGAGCAGCAGGCGCCGCGGCGGTCGGTCGTGACGCCGGCCGCCGTGGGGCGCGGCGCGGGCGGACCCTCTCGGCAGGCGCGGCGTTGCGCGGCGCGGGGCGGTGTGCCATCATTGCGGCGTGGACGCTACCCGCCTGCTCGGCGTCGATCACTACCTGCTCGCGCTGCTGATCCTCGCGGTGTTCGTGGCTGGCTGCCTGAACGGGACGACGGGGATCGGCTTTGCCAATCTCACGAGCGTGGCGCTGGCCCTCCTGCTGGACGCGCGGGCGGCGGTGATCCTCCTGTCCGGCATCACCCCGGTCGTGATGTTCATCCCCGTCGTGCGCTACCGCGCGGAGATCGGGGTCGTGCGCCGGCTGGCGCCGATGTTCCTGGCCATGCCGCTCGGCGTGCTGGTCGGCTCGTACCTGCTGGTGGCCCTGCCGGCGCCCGCCATCGCGCTCGGCTTAGGGATCATCACCATTATCTCGACGCTGGCGGCGCTCCGCCGCGGCGCGCTGCCGCTGCCGCCGAGCTGGGAGCGCGGGGCGTCGCCGGCCATCGGCGTGCTGGCCGGGGCGGCGAACAGCTCGGTGGGCGTCTCCGGCCCCATCCTGGCGATGTACCTGCTGGCGCTGAAGCTGCCGAAGGCGACCTTCGCCTTCACCGTATCGGCGATGTTCGCCACGATGGGGGTGCTGCGGCTGTTCACGCTGATCGGCCTCGGACAGGTGACGCCCGCGACGGTGGGATTAAGCCTGGCGCTCTGCGTGCCGGCGGCGGCCGGCATCCGCGCCGGCTTCTGGCTCCAGGGCCGCATCGACCAGAAGGTGTTCAACCGCCTGGTGCTCGGCATCCTGCTGCTCACGGGCGTCGAGCTGATCCAGCGCGGCCTGGCGGGGCTGCCGCTGCCCCGGCTGCTCTAACAACCCCTCACCCCCCTGCCCCCCACTCCCGCATAGGGGAAAGGGGGAAGGACGCGGGGGGACCGGGTGGACCTAACCCCCCGCCCAGCGACGCTCGCAGTATTCCGCGTCGCACCCTTCGAAGGAAGGGGGGGCGCCGGGGCCGGCTCCACCGGCCAATCCACGCCCCGCCGTTGGAGGCGGGCGCCAGCTAGGCTTTCGCGGCTTCGCGGACCGGCAGGTAGCGCTCCAGCCAGTCGGCGATCAGGTGGATGACGCGCGGGTTCTCCTGGCCGAACATGAAGTGGTCCACGTCGGTCATCAGGTGTAGCTCGGTCGGCGGCTTCGCGCGCTTGAACATCTCGATCGACTGCTCGGTGGGTGTCACCGAGTCGTTCGCGCTGTGCAGCAGCATCAGCGGCCGCGGCGCGATCTGGCCCACGACGTCCTCGGCGCGGAAGTCGTACATGCTCTGCGCCGTCTCGGCGGGGAAGTACATGATCGACTGGCTGTTCAGGTTGTGGCGCAGGTGCTCGGGGATGGGCACGATGTCGTAGCGCGGCACCATCAGCGACTCGCCGGTGCGCTCGCGGTGGCGCTTGCCCTCCGCGAGCATGTTCGTGAAGCGCGCCCACGCCTCGGGCGTCGGGTGCTGGCCGCGGAACTTGCGCTCGCCGTTGCCCCAGCCGCCCTGTGAGATGACCGCGGCGACGCGCGGATCGACGCCGCCGGTGTAGACAGCGACCGCCGCGCCGAAGCTGCTGCCGATGAGCGCCACGCGGTCGGGGTCCACGTCGGGCCGGCCCTGCATGTAGCTGATCGCGTTCTTCGTGTCCTCGACCTGCTCCAGGCAGATGATGCGCGCGCGCTCGCCCTCGCTCTCGCCGCAGCCGCGGAAGTCGAAGCGCAGGGCGACGTAGCCCCAGTCGGCGAGCTGCCGGGCCGGCCACTCCGAGCCATTGCCGTCCTTGTTGCCGCCGAAGCCGTGGAGCACCAGGAACGCCGGGCGGCGCTCGCCCGGGCGCAGGTCGGCCGGCGTATGCACGATACCCGCCAGCTTCAGCCCATCCGACTCGAACGTCACCCGCTGTTCCATCGCGGCCCCCTTCTCCTCCGCGGCTCGCGTCCACGAGCCTGTCGAGATCGCACCGCTTGCCGGCCGGGCCCGGCCGCCGCCACCGGAGCAGGCCGGAGCACAACCACCGTCGCTAGCGCGTGGCCCGAGGATACGGCACGGCTACACGGGGCGCAACTTCGGCAGGGCGCGGCGCCTCGATGCAGGCGTGGGGCGGCGTCTCCGGTCGCCGGGGTCAGCTCTCGGCGCGTGGCTCGCCGCGGTCGGTGCTGCTGAGGAGCAGGAGGAGGACGGCGCCGACGCAGATGGAGGCGTCGGCCAGGTTGAACACCTGGAAGAGCGGGATGGGCGGCACGTTGATGAAGTCGGTGACGGCGCCGGTCTGGATGCGCTCGACGAGGTTGCCGAACGCCCCGCCGAGAATCAGCCCCGCGCTCAGCCCGCCAAGGAGCGGATGGCCCCGCCAGAAGCCGCCGCGCCACAGGACGAGCGGCACGATCACGGCCGCCGCGAGCGACAGCGGCAGGACGAGCCAGCCCTGCCCGGCCAGCAGGCCGTAGGCCGTGCCGGTGTTGCGCACGTAGGTCAGCACGAGCCAGCCGGGGACGATCTCGCGCACGCTGCCGTCGGCCAAGGCGGCCGTGACGGCTTGCTTCGACAGCGCATCGGCTACCAGGACGGCCACGGTGGCGAGAGCGGCCACGCCGACGAAGCCCACGACCCGGCGGCGCTCGGTGGGTTCGACAACCTTCACGCTTATGCCTAACAGGCGCGCAGCGCGGTGGGCCGCGGGCCCGCGGCCCACCGCGCTGCGCGCTCCACGGAGTATTAGGTTATAGCAGCCGGGCGGTGTGGCGGCCCTCAGACACGCGCGGCGAGGCCGGCCGCCTGGATGCCGGCGAGGGCGCACGCCTCGTCCTCGTCGGACGAGGCGCCCGAGATGCCCACCGCGCCGATTACCTCGTCGCCCTGGTAAATCGCCAACCCGCCCGCCACCGGCACGACCTTGCCCTCGGCCAGCATGCCGATCGCCGCCAGGAACGACGGGCGGTCTTGCAGGCGCTGCCCGAGCGCGCGGCTGCTCGGCGCGTTCATGCCCAGGGCGCCCCAGGCTTTGCCGATGGCCACGTCGGCGCGCAGGATGCCCGCGCCGTCCTCGCGCTTCAGCGCCTTGAGGTGGCCGCCCGCGTCGAGTACTACCACGCACAGCGGCTGCAGGCGCAGCTCGCGGCCCTTGGCCAGCGCCGTGTCGACGATGCGCGCGGCCTGGTCCAGCGTCAAACTCATGTCGCTCCCTCCACCAGCCAGTATTGACAGCGGTTAGCAGGACAAGCGAGCCGGGCAGCGTCGGCCGGGCGGCAGGGGACGAGCCCCGGCCCTACGATGGGTTCGCTTGACCCGCCGGTTAGCAGACCCAGCGGGCGGCAGGGGACGAGCCCCTGCCCTACGACGGGTCCGCTTGACCCGCCGGTTGGCAGTCCCATCGGGGCGGCAGGGCGCGAGCCCTGTCCCTGCCCTATCCGGTCGCGCTCTGCAAGGCTCGATGCCTAGGGAAACCGCTGTAGGCCCCGCGAGGTTGTAGCGCATTGGCGGCCCGCGGTGTCTGGCCGCCGGCACCGCCGCGCGCGGGTGCTCCTGCACGCGCGGGATGCCGCGGGTATAATGCGCCGTCCGCGCGCGGCCGTGGCGGCCGCCGGGGCTGACGTGCCGCACGCCGTGCTGTCCGAGAGGAGGAGCCCGATGGCTCACGATCTGCCCGTGATCGACGCCGATGGCCACGTCGTCGAGCGTCAGAGCGACATCCGCAAGTACCTGCCGGAGCCGTGGAGCCGCCGTGGGACGAGCTTCTGGCCGTCGGACCAGCCGTGGGACAACCTGCTGTTCAACACGCTGGGCAACGAGATGTCGATCGCCAAGATGGCCCCGGACGAAGAGGTGGCCTTCTGGCTCAAGACGATGGACGAGCACGGGATGGACTATGCCGTGCTGTTTCCCACGGGCTCGGGCAACATCACGAAGCTTCGCGAGGTCGAGTTCGCCAAGGCACTCTGCCGCGCGGCGAACACCATGTTCGCCAAAGACTACAGCGCTATCTCCCCCCGCGTGAAGGCCGTGGGCGTGCTGCCGATGCAGGACCCAGTGGCGGCGGCCGAGGAGCTGCGCTACGGCGTCGAGGAGCTGGGCCTGATCAGCTTCGAGATCCTGTCGATGGGCCTGCCGTTCGGGCTGGGCGATAAGATCTACGAGCCGGTGTGGGCGGAGGCCAACCGCCTCGGCGTGCCGCTGTGCATCCACGGCAACCGCCAGTCGTCGGCCGAGGTGGGCGGCGACCGCTTCCGCACCTTCGGCGAGATGCACGCCTACACGTTCACCGCGGGGCTGCTGCTGCACTTCACGAGCGTCATGTGGAACGCCATCCCGCTGCGCTTCCCCAACGTCAAGATCGCCTTCTTGGAGATCGGCGCCACCTGGCTGCCGTACTACCTGGACCGGCTGGACGAGCACTGGGAGCTGCGCGGGGAGTTCGAGGCGCCGCACCTCAAGATCAAGCCGAGCGCGCTGTTCAAGCAGTCGCCGGTGTACGTGAGCCTGGAGGCCGAGGAGACGATGCTGCCCGAGACGGTGGCGCTGCTCGGCGACGAGCACTTCCTCTACGCCTCGGACATTCCCCACTGGGACAACGAGTTCCCGAAGAACCTGGTACGGCTGCGCGAGCACCCGCGCCTGCCGCGCGAGTCCAAGGAGAAGATCCTGTACCACAACGCGCAGGCGCTCTTCGGCATCGGCGCGCGCGCGGGGGCGCCCGCCTAGCGTCGCCCCCGCGCATAGCCGTAGTGGCCCAGCGAGGCATTCAGGAGATCATCCTGAATGCCTCGCTGCTTGTGTCGCCAATGGCGCGACCGCTGCCTCTTCCCCCCGGGCGGCCGCGCTCCAGCCCGGCCCCCCGGGCCGCGCCTCCTGAATTGTTAAGGGGGCGTTTAGGGTGCCGCGCGGGACGTTCAGGGAGCCTTCCGGCGCCGGCTGGCATGCTGGACGCGGGCTTACATAAGGAGTGGGGAGAAGTGGCATGAGTACCCGCGCGCATGGCGTCCTTCTCTGGGTCGTGGCGCTCAGCCTGGTGGCAGTCGGGGGAATTGGGGCCGCCGCCCTGCCGGCACCCGACGCGTCGGCGACCCCGCTCGGCCAGACGACTGGCTTCACGGGCGCCGTCGGGGTAAGCGCCGGCAGCCGCCATAGTCTGGCTCTCAAGGAGGACGGGACGGTCTGGGGGTGGGGCAGCAACGTGGATGGTCAGCTCGGGGACGGACCCGGGCTCGCTACCACGATCAGCTTCCCTGTTCAGGTCATCGGGATCACGGCCGCGGCCGTCGCGGCCGGCTACGGCCACAGCCTGGCCGTCGACTCAGACGGAACGGTGTGGGCCTGGGGCCGCAACGGGGCGGGCCAGCTAGGCGACGGCACGAACATCGACCGCAGCGCGCCAGAGCGCGTCACTGGGTTGTCGGACGTGCGCGCGAGCCCGGTGGCCATCGCGGCCGGCCTGCGGCACAGCCTGGCGCTGAAGAACGACGGCACCGTGTGGGCCTGGGGCGACAATAGCGTGGGCGAGCTTGGCGACGGGACCACGACCGATCGCAATACGCCGGTGCAGGTGAGCGGCCTGGACAACGTCATCGGCATCGCGGCGGGCGCGTCGCACAACCTCGCCGTAAAGTCGGACGGCACCGTGTGGGCCTGGGGCTCCAACGACATGGGCCAGCTTGGCAACGGGGACACGGGTGGCTACAGCACCACCCCGGTGCAGGTCAGCGGCGGCATGACGAACGCCCGCTTCGTGGCGGCCGGCCTGGTCCACAGCCTAGCGGTGAAGGACGACGGGACCGTGTGGGCCTGGGGCGACAACGGCGCCGGGCAGCTCGGCGACGGGACGACGGTCAGCCGCACGAGCCCGGTCCAGGTCAGCGGCGGCATGGTCCGCGTCACCGCGGTGGCCGCGGGCAACTACTTTAGCCTCGCGATCAAGGACGACGGGACGGCCTGGGCGTGGGGCGAGAACGGGGTCGGAGAGCTAGGCGACGGCACGACGACGAACCGCGTGACGCCCGTGCAGGTGAGCGGCGGGATGGCGAACGTGCGCGCGATCGCCGCGGGCGAGCAGCACGGGCTGGCCGTGAAGGGCGATGGCTCCGTCTGGGCCTGGGGCAGCAACCTGGCGGACCAGCTGGGCAATGGGTGTCAGACCACGCACTGCACGAACGAGAGCACGCCGGTGCAGGTGGTGGCTGGCATTCCGAGCGCCGGCTAGCGCCGGGGCGCAGCGCCGCGAACCGCCGCGATGGCGCGCTGGCTCCGAGCCAGCGCGCCATCGCGGCGGTTCCAACGTCTGGGCGGGTGGACGCCTGGCGCGCGGCTAGCCGGTCTGGGGCGAGGTGGGTAGCTCGCCGGTTGGGAGGCCCAGGACCTCTTCCGCGGTCGGCGCCGCCTTGGTGGCCTGGGTCTCGACGCCGCCGGCGGCTTGGCGCTCGCCGCGCTCGTCGAGGGCGTACTGCTCCACGTCCTGCAAGCGCACCTTGAGGCAGACGCGGCCGGCGTCGGCGCTCGCGACGAGGTCGCGCGGGATCCGCAGCAGGTAGTCGGCCCGCGCCGGCCGCACGATGAGCGCGCCGTCGTCGGCCACGCGCTCGACCGCGCCCAGCGGGTAGTCCGTGCATTCCACTATCGCGCCCGGCTCGATCTGCTCTGCCATAGGTTTCCTCCAGCAAGTAGGTTGGTGGGGGACACCCCCACACCCCCCGGCCCCCCGGCCCCCAATTCCGGGGGAAAGAGGAATAAAGGGCAGGTGGGGGGGACACCCCCCACAGCCCCCCGGCAGGGGAGCGCCCCTGCATCCCTGAGGGGCTAGCGGAGCGCATCCAGCAGGGGCGCGGTGTCGCGTCCGTCGAGCTTCATGGCGGCGAGCGGCGTCTGGCCCAGGCTGGGCCGTCGCTCGATGGCCTCCTGCTCGTAGGTCGGCAGGTTCGCCTGGTAGTAGATGCCCAGGGGGATGCGCGGGCCCCACTCGTACGACTTGCCGATCGCTTGCAGCTTCTTGGCGACGATCTCCTCGTGGTCGCTGGCGTCGCGCACGACGGGGTCGTAGCCGTGCTCCTCCAGCTTGTAGAGGCGCGGCTGGCTGTCGCGGGCGCCCTGGTACCAGTCCTTCGTGTACAGGTCGTTGTAGGTCGGGCAGGTCTGGAGCACGTCGATGAAGGCGCTGCCCTTGTGCTGGATGCCCGCGGCGATGAGGCCGGTCAGGTGCTTCACGTCGAGGGCGAAGCCGCGGGCGATGAACGTGTAGCCCGCGCCGACGGCGAGCGCGATGGGGTTGATGCCGTCCTGCAGCGCCGGCTCGGGCATCGACTTCGTTTGCAGGCCGCGCGCCAGGGTGGGCGAGCCCTGGCCCTTGGTGAGGCCGTACACGCCGTTATCGAACACGATGTAGGTGAAGTCCAGGTTGCGGCGGCCGGAGTTCACGAAATAGCCGGCGCCGATGCCGTAGCCGTCGCCGTCGCCGCCCACGGCGAGCACCGTCAGGTCGAGGTTGGCGAGCTTGGCGCCGGTGGCGGTGGGCAAGGCGCGGCCGTGCAGCGTGTGGAAGCCGTAGGCGTTGATGTAGTGCGGCGCCTTGCCGGAGCAGCCGATGCCCGAGAACACGGCCACGCGGTGCGGCGGGATCTGGAGCTGCGCGAGCGCGCTCTGGATCGCCGATAGGATGCCGAAGTCGCCGCAGCCGGGGCACCAGTTGTTGTGGACGTCGGTCTTGTAGTCGCGTGCCGTGAGTCGCGTGTCAACTGCCATCAAAAATCCCCTTTTAGCATGTCGCCCGGCACCTGGGGCCCCTTGCGGTGCTCCCGAGCCGGCCTGAAGGCCGGGCCAGGAGGCTAGCGCCAGGCCCGCCGGTCACGGCGGCGGCTCATTGCGGTCGCCCCTACGCCGACAGATGGGTCACGGCCACGCGGCCCTCCCGCTGGCCGAACGCCTGGCGTAGGCCCTCGACCATCTCCTCCTGCGAGAACGGCCGACCGTCGAACTTCAGCACCTTCACGGGCAGGTCGATGCCGGTCTGCTCGCGGATCAGCGACCCGAGCTGCGCCGTATAGTTGTTCTCGACGAGGATCGCCTGCTTGCCCTGCAGCGCGGCCTGCACCTCGGCCACCGGGAACGGCCGCATCAGCCGTACCTGGAGGAAGTTGCAGCGCGGGCCGCCGCTCGCTGCCAGCTCCGCCAGCGCGTCGAGGATGGCGCCCTTCGTCGTGCCCCAGCCGACCAGCGTGTACTCGGCGTCGGGCGGGCCGTAGAGCCGTACCTTGCGGTCGGCGGGAATCTCGGCGGCGGCCTTGTCGAGCTTGCCCATACGCTTGCGCATCATGTCGATGCGGTTCTGCGCGTTCTCGGTGATGTGGCCGCGCGGGTCGTGCTCGTCGGTGGTGGACCAGAAGATGCCGCCCTCCTGGCCGGGCAGGGCTCGGGGCGACACGCCGCCCTGGACGAGCGCGTAGCGCAGGTAGTCCGTCACCTTGGCACCGCTCGCGCCGTTGCCGTTCGCGTGCTGGCCGTTCCCGCTGCTGCCCGGCAGCGGCGGCAGGGCGGCCAGGGGCCCACGGTCGATGCGCCAGCCGTCGAAGCTCAGCTCGTCCAGCGTCCAGAACGACGACGAGAGGAGCTTGTCCACCAGCACGATGACGGGCATCTGGTAGCGGTCGGCCCAGTTGAACGCCTCGAAGCAGTCCTCGGCGGTCTGCGGCACGTCGCCGGGGGCCACGACGATGCTCGGGAACTCGCCCTGGCCGGGCTGGAGCGCGAAGCGCAGGTCGGCCTGCTCCTGACGCGTCGGCAGCCCCGTGCTCGGCCCGCCGCGCTGCCACAGGACCAGCACCGGGCCGGGCGCTTCGGTCATCGCCGCGAAGCCCAGGCCCTCGACCATCAGCGCCAGGCCGGGGCCCGAGGTGGACGTGGACGCGCGGGCGCCCGCGTGCGCCGCCCCCACGGCCATGTTGATGGCCGAGATCTCGTCCTCGGTCTGGACGACGAGCAGGTCGTAGTTGCGCTGTTGCGCCTCCAGGTACACGTTCTCGTCGGTGGCCGGACTGATCGGGTAATACGACTGGAACGTGAGGCCCGCCTGCAGCTTGGCAATGGCGGCGGCGTGCATGCCGCGGATCAGCATGGGCGTGCGCGCGGGCGGCTCGACCTTCGGCAGCGTGAAGGGGAACGGCTCGGGGAAGTGCTCGCGGATGTGCTCGGCGCCCAGCGCGGCGGCGCGGGCGTTCATCTCGCCCAGCGCCGCGCGGCGCCCGCTGAAGCCCTCCTTGATGACCGCGGCGAAGCAGTCGATGGGGAAGCCCATGAGCGCCAGCGAGGCGCCGACGGCGATGGTGTTGGTCATGACGCGCAGGCGAGCGGCCTGGTCTTCGCGGCCGAACTCGCGCAGCGTCTGGCGCAGCAGATCGTCGAACGGCACGGCGTAGAGCCGCACGTCGTCGCGCTCCAGGTGGGCGGCGTCGAGCTTGATCGCGGCGTCGTAGACCGCGCCGCCGCCCCGGACCAGCTCGTGGAGGTGGCCGCGGTGCTCGGGAAACTCCCCGTGGTGCGGGCCGACGAGCGTCTCCGCGTCGAGCGCCACCATGACGTGGACGGCGTCGAGCGCCGAGCCGCGGTCCTCGGCGGAGATGCGGACGCGCTCGTAGCTGTGCTCGCCCATGATGTTCGAGTGGTACTCGATACTGGTGAACACGCGATAGCCCGCGCGCGTGCAGGCCTTGGCGAACGTCTCGGCCGAGAGATTGATGCCGCTGCCCTGCGGCCCGCCGATCAGCCAGTTGAGGTCCTGTCCGCTCATCGTATCCTCCCACCCTCCATCATACTCACCATATCCGCTTTACGTCTCAAAAAGACCGGGCAATTCGTCGATCGGCGGCGCGCGTCCGTGCAGAGCATTGCAAAACCTGGACCTAGCGGAGCGGGGAGCCGCGACGGCTTGCGCCCGGCCGTCGATTGTGCATAATGCGGGGTGCCGCACGGACACGGCCCGGCTCGCGGCCGCGACCGCGGCGGGGCGGCGAGAGCGACGGAGGGGGACACGCGAATGGGACAGCGTTGGGGGCGAGGCGCGTGGCGCCTGGGCGCGGTGGGACTATTGGCGGCGGGGTGCTGGGTGGCGCAGGCCGGACCAGCCGCGCGCGCGTATACGCCCGAGCAGGTGGCGGCCGGCGCCGAGATCTACGCGTCGTCGTGCGCCAGCTGTCACGGCGCGCGCGGCGAGGGGGCCGGGCGGAGCGCGCCCGATGCGCCGCTGGTGGTCGGGCCGCGGGCGCTGACGGGCTTTCGCAACGCGCAGGAGCTGTACGACTTCACCACCGACTCGATGCCCCAGGACGCGCCCGGCTCGCTGACGGATGAGCAGTACTGGGACGTGGTGGCATGGCTGCTGGCACAGAACAACATCTCCGACGCCAGCGCGCCGCTCGGGCCCAGCACCGCGCCCGGCATCTCGCTGCGCCGCTAGCGCCCCCGGTAACCGGGCGGCTGGCCGCGGCGCTCGGCGAACGCGCAGCGTATCGTCTCGGGCGTTGAGAGGCGGCATGCTTCTTGCGGGTAGCATGAACCAGCCCGCCTGGCCGCCGCGCCGCGCGGGCTGGAGCTGACGAGCGCCGCGGCGGCCCTGAATTGGCGGGGGCGCCGCGCGGGGCGAAAGCGAGGGCCGTGTGCAGACCGGGCTCGAGGCACTGAGTGGGTCGAGCGCCACCGCGACCGAGCGGCCGCCGCGCGTCCTCGCCGTGGACGATGAGCCGCGGATGGTCGATTTCCTGCGGGTCAGCCTGCACCAGCACGGGTTCCAGGTGCAGGAGGCGTCCACGGGCGAAGAGGCGCTGCAAGCGGTGCGCAACGATTTCCCGGACCTGGTGTTGCTCGACGTGGCCCTGCCGGACATGGATGGCTTCGACGTGCTGCAGCGCCTGCGTCTCAGCTCGAGCGTGCCCGTCATCATCGTCACGGTCCACTCGGACGAATCGGACCGCATCCACGGGCTGACGCTCGGCGCCGACGACTACGTTAGCAAGCCGTTCAGCCCGGCCGAACTCGCCGCCCGCATCAAGGCGGTGCTCCGCCGCACGGCGGGTACCGAGGTGGCGCAATCGCCGCTGGTGACGATCGACGAGCGTCTCCAGATCGACTTCGAGGAGCGCGAGGCCATCGTCGAGGGGCGCCGCCTGCGCCTCCGCCCCACCGAGCATCGCCTGCTCTACCACCTCGTCCAGAACGCGGGGCGCACGCTTTCCTTCGAGACGATCCTGGCGCGCGTGTGGGGGCCCGAGTACCGCGAGGAGAGCCACTACGTCCACCTGTACATCACCTACCTGCGCCAGAAGATCGAGCCCGACCCCGCGAACCCGCGCTACATCCTCTCCAAGCGCGGCGTCGGCTACAGCTTCCGCGCCCTCCCCGCGCGGCAGCTTGACAGCTGACTTCTAAGGCAAGTCTAAGCCCCCAGCATTCTGCCGCCGCCATATCGGCGTGTACACTCCTTACGGCGAGGGGACGCTGATCTTACGGGTATACGCGGCACGGAAGCGGCCGCGTGCTCTCCCTCGCCGCGCCCGAAGGGCAGTCTCCAGCTCGAGGTCATCTGTGACCATGACGCCATCTGTGCCTAGCGCCGTGAACGAGCGCCACCTCGCTCGCTGTGTCGAGCAGGCCGCCGCGCACCAGACCCGGGCGCTGGCCTGGCTGCGGGAAGCGCGTGATCCGGCGAGCCCCCTGTCCCCGGCGCGGCGTCGGGCGCTGCTGTTGCTGGCGCTCGAACACTTGCTGCTCGCCCGGCACCTGCTCCAGCGGGGACGCAAGCTGGCGCCGGAGCCGGCCTTGCTGGCCGAGCTGGGCGAGCATCTGGCGCGCCTCGACACGATCGTCGCGAACACCGAGCGGCGCCTGGACGCGCTCGATCTGCAAGCGCGCGCCACCGACGACGAGGCCCTACCCCCCCCGGCTGAGTCGGCCTCCGTGGGCAGCTAACGGGGCTGCCATCCGGTTCCCGTCCGACTACACTGGTGGTATGGACCACCAACCCGGACAGGACACGACGCGCGCGCGCGGCGGACGGCGGCCCGATCGCGGGGCTGGCGCGCTGCCGCCCTTCATCCGCGCGCTGCTGGAGCCGGCCGCGTATCCGGAGCCCCGCCCCGCCGCCGTCGAGCTACGCCAGACCCACATCTCCTACGTGCTCCTCGCCGGCGAGCGCGTGTACAAGATCAAGAAGCCCGTGGCGCTCGGCTTCCTCGATTACTCGACGCCCGCGCGCCGCGCCTACTACTGCCGCCGCGAAGTCGCTTTGAACCGCCGCTTCGCGCCCGACGTCTACCTGGGCGTCGTGCCCATCGTGGAGCGCGCGGGCGCCGTGCGCGTGGGCGGGCGCGGGCGCGTGGTCGAGCGCGCGGTGGCCATGCGTCGCCTGCCCGAGGAGGGCATGCTCACGCGCCTGCTCGCGGCCGGCACCGCGACGCCCGCGCTCCTGGAGCAGATCGCGCGGCGGGTGGCCGCGTTCCACGCCGCCGCCGCGGCCGGGCCGCGCGTCGCTCGCTACGGCACGCCCGGCGCGGTGCGGCACACCGTGCAGGACAATCTCGCCCGCTGCGCGCCGTACGTCGGTCGCACGCTCGACGCCGCGACCTACGCGCACCTGCAGGCGTGGACGGCGGCTTACTTGCGCGAGCAGCGCGACCTGTTCCAGCGCCGCGTGGCCGAGCAGCGCATCCGCGACGGCCACGGCGACCTGCACGCCGCCAGCGTGTGCGTCGTCGACGCCGCGGCCTGGCGGGACGGCGCGCTGGCGCCGTGGACGCCCCCCGGCCACGCGGGGACTCCGCCTCGTCATGACGACGCCGAAGGCGAAGACCGGCCGTCGCCCCGCGACTCGCAGGAACACGGGGCCGAGGAGGTGGGCGCCCGGCAGGCTCGGGGGGGCGACGAGGCCGGCTCGCCCGCGGAGGTGATCCTCTTCGACTGTATCGACTTCAGCAGCCAGTTGCGCTGCACCGACGTAGCCGCGGAGGTCGCGTTCCTGGCGATGGACCTCGATCGCCACGGCCGCGCCGACCTGCGCGCGGCGTTCGTGGAGGCCTACGTCGTCGCCAGCGATGACCGCGCCCTGCCGACGCTCCTGCCGTTCTACCAGAGCTACCGCGCGACCGTGCGTGGGCTGGTAGCCAGTATCGCCGCGGCCGACAAGCAGCTGGATGGTGCTGCTCGTGCCGCCCAGCGCACGCTCGCGCGCGGCTACTTCGACCTCGCGCGCTACGCGTACACGGGGGGGGCGCGGCGCCCGTTTCTCCTGCTGCTGGGCGGCCTGCCCGCCAGCGGGAAGTCGACCCTGGCGCACGCGCTCGCCGAGCGGCTCGCGCTCGTACCGCTGAATTCCGACGTGGTGCGGAAGGAGCGCGCGGGGCTGGCGCCGACCGCGCGGCAGGGGGCGCGCCCCGGCGCCGGGCTGTACACCGCGGCGACCACCGACGCGACATACGCCGCGCTACTGGACGCGGCCCGCGGCTGGCTAGAGCGCGGCGTCTCGGTCGCGCTCGACGCCTCGTTCCGCCGCGCCGACCACCGCGCGGCCGCCGTGGCGCTGGCCGCGCGGCTGGGCGTGCCCTGGCTGGCGGTGGAGTGCGTGTGCGCGCCAGACACTGCCCGGGCGCGGCTGGCCGCGCGCGCGCACGACGTCCAGGCGGTGTCCGACGCGGACTGGGCGGTGTATCAGCAGCTGGCCGCCGAGTGGGAGCCGTGGGAGGAGCTGCCCGCCGGGCGCCATCGCCGCGTGGATACCGGGCGGGGGCTGGATGCGGCGGTGGAGGCCGTGCTCGCGGCGGTGCGCACGCTGGCGTGAGCGTGACCCCGGGGCGGCGTGACGCGAGCGGGGGGAGGGGCCGGCAAAAAGTTTCACAGCGGCGGGCAGGTAACCCTGCCCGCGGAGCGAAATCAGTGGTATAGTGAGGCATCTGGACCGCGCGAGCGGCCCAGGTCCCCCTCCCAGGTGGGGAGAGAGTGAGTCGGCACCTCACTCTCTCCCCCTGCCCTTCTCTTAGTCAAACGTAAGAACCGCCCGCGCGTTACACCTTGGCCGCCGGGACTACCGACCGCTGCTGGCGTCGCTCAGCCAGAACACCAGCGTATCGCCCTGGCGCTGGATCTCCAGCGACTTGCCCTCCGCCTTGGCGGCGGCCTTCAGGCGCGCCCGGACGCTGATCGGGCGATCCCCCTCGCCCAGCTCGATGCGGCCGGCCGTGTTCGCGTCCAGGGCGGCCACGTACTCGCGGTACTCGGTCTCGGCGAGGCGCCGCGGGGCCATCACCAGGCGCCGTGCCTCTTGCAGAGGGATTACTTCGAAGGTCGCCACAGGTTTCCCCCCCTTATCACAAGTTGTGCTCCCCCTCGCATTCTACTCAGCAAGTCCCTGAAACGAAAGCACTAGACATAGCTCCTCGGCGCTCGGCCGAGGATAGGATGTATGTTTGGCGAAGCCAGACATCCACACCAACCTGGGCCGGCAGCTTAGCGCGGAAGCCGTGAATGGGAGCGTTAAGGGAGCTTAAGTCAAGTCTTGGTGCTCCGGAGCGGGCATGGCTGGGCGCGCGGGTGCTAGTGGCTGCGCCATCGGGGCACGTCGCGCGGAAAAGAGATGTAAGGTGGCGCCCGAGCGGGCGTGAACCGGGGCGATCGCCATCCACCGTGGCGCGGCGGGCGCTATGCGTGTCTCGTCTACACAAGGGCCGCGCCGCTGCCGACAATCTCTCTAGTGGCGCGCGTGCCTCCTGGCACGGCGCGCCGGTGCGCACATCGCAGTCGGGAGGTTAGGCAGATGGCGCAGTCCGCTTGTCCGGCGGGGCACCCACGTGAGCTGGGCGCGCGGTGCCTGCGGGGGGTGCGGCAGGCGCTGCCGGCGGGGCGGTCGCTGCCCGCCAATGTCTGGTCCCAACGGCATCGAGGAATTCTCGTTGTGCTCGCCCTACACGTCGTCGGGCTGTTCTCCCTGGGGCTCGTTCTTGGGGTTGGGTGGGAGCACAGTCTGGCAGAAAGCGGGCTGGTGGGGCTCGCCACGCTGCTAGCGGCCTCGGGCCGGGGCAGTCGCCGCCTGCGGGCGACGCTCGCCAGTCTGGGCCTTGTCACGGCGTCCGCGGTGCTCATTCACCTGTCCGGCGGCTACGTCGAGATGCACTTCCACTTCTTCGTGGTCGTGGCGGTCATCACGCTGTACCAGGACTGGGTACCGTTTCTGGTCGCCATCGTCTACGTTGTGCTGCACCACGGTGTGGTCGGCGTGCTCGATCCGACCGCCGTGTTCAACCATCCCGACGCCTGGGCGCACCCGTGGAAATGGGCGGCTATCCACGGGGCGTTCGTGCTGGGCGCGAGCGCGGCCAGCATCGTCGCCTGGCGGCTCAACGAGCACCAGGCGTCCCACGACCCGCTGACCGACCTGCCCAACCGCGGCCTGTTCCACGAGCTAGCGTCGCGCGCGCTGGCGCGGGCTGCCCGTCGCGATGGGGCCGTGGCCGCGTTGTTTCTCGACTTGGATGGCTTCAAGAGCGTCAACGACACTCTCGGGCACGCGGCGGGGGACCAGATTCTCGTCGCGGTTGGCAAGCGCTTGCGTGGCGGCTTGCGCCCTGGCGACATCGTCGCACGGCTGGGCGGGGACGAGTTCGCCGTCTTGCTCGAGGACCTGCATCGCCCCGACGACGCATCGCGCGTGGCCGAGCGGCTGTTGGAGGCGCTGCGCCCGCCTGTCGTGCTGCAGCGCAAGGAGCTGTTCGTGCGCGCCAGCATCGGGATCGCGCTGAATGCGTCGGGGCACGAGGATGCCGATCAGCTCGTGCGGAACGCCGACGTGGCGATGTACATCGCCAAGGGCAACGGCAAGGGGCGCTACGAGGTCTTCGAGCCGAGCATGCACAGGGCGCTGCTTGACCGGCTGGCGCTCAAGGCCGACCTCCAGCGTGCCGTGGAGCGGGGCGAGTTTCTGCTGCACTACCAGCCGACCGTGGTACTCCAGACGGGCCGGGTCGCGGGGGTGGAGGCGCTGGTGCGCTGGCAGCACCCGCAACGCGGCCTAGTCCCGCCGCTCGAGTTCATTCCCCTAGCGGAGGAGACGGGGCTCATCGTGCCGCTGGGTCGCTGGGTGCTCGAGCAGGCGTGCCGGCAGGTGCGCCGCTGGCAGCTCGAGTATCCGGGCGATGCGCCGCTGACGCTTAGCGTGAACCTGTCGCCTCGCCAGCTCCAGCAGGCCGGTCTCGTCGGGGAGGTCGGCCGCGCGCTGCGGGAGACGGGCCTGCCGCCGGCCAGCCTGGTCCTGGAGATCACGGAGAGCGTGCTGATGCAGGATACGCAGGCGACGATTGGCCGGCTGCAAGAGCTGAAGGCGCTGGGCGTCCGCCTGGCGATCGACGACTTCG
Source organism: Pseudomonadota bacterium (assembly GCA_021325365.1). Next base: position 55,277 of record JAJPHF010000155.1, on the reverse strand, counting down.
GGACCGGCTATTCGTCGCTCGGCTACCTGCAGCAGTTCCCGATCGACGTGCTGAAAATCGACAAGCTGTTCGTGGACCGCATAACGACCGGGACCGACAACTCGGCGCTGGTGCGCACGATCATCGAGCTGGGCCGCACGCTCGCGCTGCAGACGGTCAGCGAGGGAGTCGAGGACCGCGAGCAGGTGACGCGCTTGCGAGAGCTAGGCTGCGATCTGGGGCAGGGATATTTCTTCGCCCGGCCTCTGGACACCCAGGCCCTGGAAAGCCTGCTCGCGACCGGCGCCCCGGCCCTGGCGGCGAAGGCGGTCGCGTCGGCGCCGCCCGCGGCGGCCAGCCCGGCCGCCTAGCACGCCGTGTGGGGGTCAGAATGGGCGGGGCGGGCCGCGAGGTTACGGCTGGAGGGCGCGGCAAGCAACGCCCCTGATCTGGCGTAGCGCGCGTGACGCGATGCCCCTGGTGCGCCATCGGACCGTGTGGCGCCCGCGGGCGCGATCAGGTCCATCCTGGTAGACAGGGCTACCCCGGCTACCGCGTCGCGCCGCCCAGGAAGTGCGCGACGATGCGGTTGTACTCGTCGGCCTGCTCGTACTGCGGCCAGTGAGCGCAGTTGCTGAGCAGGCGGAACTGGCCGCGCGGCAAGAGGTCGGCGGCGCCCTCGGCCTCCTGCCAGGTCGTGCCCGGGTTGTCGCTCGTCCAGAGCACGAGCGTCGGGTGGGACACGCGGCGCAGGTGGTCGGGCGTGATCACGTCGGGGTTCGGCCGGTCGCCGCCGCCGAGCGCGGCGCCCTCCAGGATGCGCGGCATGACCCGCTGGGTGGCGGGATCGGCGTAGATGCGGAGGCGCGTCTGCACCAGCTCGTCGGTGATGTCCGCGGGGTCTTTCACCAGCCATTCCAGGCGGCGGCGCACCGTGTCCGGGTTCGGGTTCTCGACGGCCTCCTTCGTGAGCCGCGCCATCTCGGCGCGCTGCGGCGGCACGATCTGCTGCGCCTCGGAGAGCTTCAGCCCCGCCGCCGTATTGAGGATCAAGCGGTCCACGCGGTCCGGGTGCTCTAGGGCCAGCCACAGCGCCACCCAGCCGCCCAGCGACTCGCCGTTGACGTGCGCCCGGTCCGCGCCGACCGCATCGAGGAACGCGACGACGTGGCGAGCGTAGTCGCGCGGCGTGTAGGCCAGGTCGGGCTTGTCGGTGAAGCCGTGGCCCACCAGGTCGAGCGCGTAGACGTGGAAGTGGGCGGCGAGCGGCATGACGTTGCGGATCCAGCTCTCGGCGTGGCCGCCCGTGCCGTGCAGCAGCACCAGCGGCGGTCCGCTGCCCGCCTCTAGACAGCGCGTGCGCACGCCGCCCGCGTCGTAGTAGCGGACCTCGCCGCCCAGCATGTCCAGCCAGAACGTACTCACCAGTCCTCCACCTAGGCGGGGAGCGCCATTACGGCGACCCGTTCGCTATGCGGTGATCTCGCGCCAGCTCTTGGCTTCGACGAACTGCGCTAAGTGGCCAACGTTCTCGGTCACTATGGCTCCGCCGACCTGGAGAGCCTGAGCGGCGAGGATCACGTCGCCATCCAACTCTTTCGGATCCGCTGTTGGCATACCACGCCGACGCGCCGCGGCCCATAGCTCCGCCGCTCGCTGCATCGTGGCAGTAGTCAAGGGCAGGTAGGTCAACGCTTCCTTGAGGCGGTCGAGGCGCTGGAGTGAAGCGCCCAGACCCTCTATCTAATGGAAAGCTACGGCGCACTTCGTAGTCGACGATCTCTGGCAGAATCACGAGCGTGTTTGCGGCCAAAATTCCGGCTAGCCAGGTGGCAAGTTCGCGATTCGGGCGGGGATGGGCGATGCGCCCTATGGGGCCGGAATCGAGAAGTAGGATACTAGCCATCGAAGCGCGGACGGGTCGAAAGCCGGTGAGCCTCGATCGCGCGCCTGGCGATGGGCCAGGTCGCCTCGTCGTAGCCCGATTCATCGGCCAGCCACTCGCGTAGCAGCAGCCTGGCAGCCTCGTTCCTCGGCCTCTGCTCGCTCGACGTTGGTTCCGGCACGACCACCCGCTGCGCCTCGACGTTGCTCGCCACGCTGCCCTCCGCCATACCTCGGACGTACCCCGCGGCCGGCACGCCCGAGCACATGCTATAGCATACTCGTTCCATGCGCCAAAGGTCGACGTGCCCTGGCTATCCTAGTGGCCGGACGTCGCCAGCGCCGCCTCCACTCGCATGGGCCAGGGCGAGGCGGGCGCGCCCGCTCAGCCGTGGTCGGCGGGCGCGCCCGCGGCGGCCGGGGCGGCCGGCTCGGCGAGGACGACGCGGCGGTCCTCGTCGGCGGCAGCCGTCGTCGCCTCGTTGCGGAGCGCTTGGAGGCTGTCGGAGAAGCGGACCGGATAGGCGGGTGCGTCGTTCAGCGCCTTGTAGCGCTCGGGCAGCGCCCCGAGCTGCTCGCGGGCGTGCTCCCAGACCTCGCTGATCGGCGGCAGGCTGCCCGGCACGATACGGCCGTTCAGGACGACCGGCCGCAGCAGCCGCTCGGCCCCCGGCGGCGCCACCTCGTCGGCCAGGCAGACCAGATCGTAGGCGAAGCTGCCGACGCGGTAGACCTCCTTGCGGCCGGGCCAGGTGGTCTTCGGCCCGGCTACCTTCACAGGGTAGGCCATCGTGCCGTCGGGCTGGCGGTAGGCGACCTCCTTGTACACGCCGCCCAGCGCGCCGCCCTCCACGCCCTGCTCCACGCCGCCCGCGCCCACGGCGAGCGCGGTGCCCACGCCGAACGCGTCGAACGGGGCGCCCGCCGCCAGCAGGTCGGCGATGCGCCATTCGTCGAGGTCGCCGCTGCCGAGGATCCGCACGTCCTGCAGCCCGGCCTCGTCGAGCACCGCGCGCACGTACTTCGCGTCGGCCACCAGGTCGCCGGAGTCGAGGCGGACCGCGGCCAGGCGATGGCCCAGGCGGTCGCGCACGCGCCGCGCCACGCGGACGGCCGTGTGGATCGCGCGGCGCACGTCGTAGGTGTCGAGCAGCAGCGTGTAGCGGTTGAACGTCTCGGCGACCGCCTCGAAGGCGTCCTCCTCGCTCGGGAAGCACTGGACCAGCGCGTGGGGGATCGAGCCCGTGGCCGGCAGGCGGAAGCGGAAGGCGGCGGCCAGGAAGGAGGTCGACGTGCAGCCGCCGATGTAGCTGGCGCGGGCCACCGTGAACGGCTCCTGCGCCCGCCGCGCGCCGAACTCGGCCACGCGCCGCCCCTGCGACGCCCACACGACGCGCGCCGCCTTCGTGGCGATCAGCGTGGAGAGGTTGACCGCTTGCAGCAGGCCGGACTCCAGCAGCAGCGCCTCGCAGAACGGCCCGGTGACGCGCAGCAGCGGCTCCTCGGCGAAGGCGACGGTGCCCTCGGCCATCGCCAGCACCTCGCCGGTGAAGCGCAGGCCGCGCAGGAACGACAGGAAGCCGCGGTCGTAGTCGCGGACCTGCTGGAGGAAGGCGAGGTCTTCGTCGCTGTAGTGGAAGGCCTGCAGGAACTCCAGGGCCTGCTCCAGGCCGGCGACCAGCAGGTAGGCGCTGCCGAACGGCGCGCGGCGCGTGTACAGGTCGAAGGTCGTCTCTTGCAGCTTCCCGTGGCGCCAGGCTACGTAGGCCGCGTCGGGATGGTAGAGGTCGGTCATGAGGCCCGGGTGGTAGGCGACGTAGCTGCGGTTGAGCGACGCTTCCTCGGGCGCCAGCGGCGGCACCCACTCGTCGGGCGAGAGCGGCGCGCGCTTCGGCCCAGCGGCCCGCGCGCCGCCGGGCCAGGCGTTCTCGCCGTTCATCGCGTCACACCCGCGCTGGGCCGGAGGCGTGCCCCGGCCGCCCGCATGGCGTCCAGCGCTCGCGCCTCGTCGTCCGGCTGCAGGTTCACGGCACTCACGGTGTCCGCCAGCACGGTCACCTCGAAGCCGTGCTGGCGCGCGTCGAGCACCGACGCCTTGACGCAGTAGTCGGTGGCCAGGCCGCCCACGTACAGGTGCCGCACGCCGCGCTCGCGCAGCAGATCGGCCAGCGGCCGGCCCGCGGCGTCGCGCGCCTCGAAGGCGGAATAGGCGTCCTCGTCCTCCCCCACGCCCTTGGACACGACGATGGTGCCCGCCGGCAGGTGCAGGTCGGGATGGAACTCCGCGCCCGGCGTGCCCTGCACGCAGTGCGCGGGCCAGGTGCCGCCGTGCTCTTGGAAGTGAATCGTGCGGGGCGGGTGCCAATCGCGCGTGGCGATCACCGGCCGCCCGGCCGCCGCGAAGCGGGCCGCGGCGGCGTTCAGCGGCGCCACGACCTGGTCGCCCTTGGCCACGGCGAGCGAGCCTCCGGGACAGAAGTCGCGCTGCACGTCGATCACGATCAACGCGCTATCCGGCTCTGGCGTCCAGTCCATGTTGCCGCTCCTTTCCGGTGAGCTAACCGCGCGTCGCCAGCAATTATTTCCATGATGATAGCATATCCGCCGGCGGACGCAAGCGTGCGCAGCCTAGCCGTTGGAGAGGTAGTTGATGGCCCGCGCCACGACCATCGTGATCACCACCACGGAGATCGCGATCTGGCACATCTGCAACAGCTTGGCGCGGCGCGAGAGTACCTGGATGTCCGTTGGCCCGAACGCGGTGCCCGTGGTGAATGCCAGGAACAGGTAGTCGACGTAAAGAGGGTGCCAGCAGGGATAGTCGGGCAGCGTCGCCGCCTGTGCCGGGAACAGGAAGTCGCGCGGCGCCCAGCGATTGCCCAGGCGCTGCATGTGGCCGCCGCCGTCGAGCAGCCAGTACCAGATGGTGAAGAGCAGCACGTTGTTCAGCCAGATCAGCACCCCGTCGAAGAGGAGGCCGTTGCCGCGCGTCTCGACGTGCCGGGGCGAGGGCACCGCGAGATCGATCGCGTTGAGTATCAAGCCCACGGTGAACACGACCATAATGGCCACGACGACGCGGCGCACCGATACCATGTGGCCGGTCAGGTACAGCCCGAGGGTGATGGCTACCAGCGTCCAGAGTAGCCCGTGCCAGGCATCCTCCACGATGGCGGTGGGCAGCAGGCGGTCGAGGGGCGTGGTGCCGAAGTTCAGCACCGAGTCCAGCACCTGCTCGACCACGGTGATGAGCAGCAGGTTCACGACGAGCGGCCAGCCGTGCGCCAGGTGCTGGCGATACTGCCCCGGGGGCTGGCGGCGGAGCATGCCCGCTCAGCCGGACCGGCCCAGCCGGCGCTCCAGACGGGCCTGCGCGGCCGGCTTGAGCGGCAGCTGCCAGCGACGGGCGAGCGCCGCGGCGGGTAGGGGGGCGTCGGGGCCGCGCGCGGGCATTGACGGCTCCTCGGCGTCGCTAGCGCGCTGGCGCGGCCGACGAGCCGCCGAAGCGCGGGGCCTCCGGCGCGCGGACGGTCGGCGCGGCGGCCGGAGCGGCCGGGGCGGCTGGGGCTGCCGGCTGGGGCGCGGCGGTCGGGCGCACGGCGGTTGGCGGGCTCACCGGCGCGACGGGCGCGGCGGTGGGCGGCAGCGGGCCGCGAGCCGGCTCGGTCGGGGGCGCCGCGGGCACGGCCTGCGGCACCGCCGTGGGGCGGACGGCGGTCACGACGGCCGGCGCGGCCGTGGGAGCGAGCGTGGGGGCCGCGCGCGGCGCCTCGGGCGCCACCGTCGGGCGCACGGCGGTGGGTGGCGGCGCCACCGTGGGCGGCTCGCTGCGGCCCGGCGAGGCGACGACGGCCACGGTCGGCGCGGGAGCTGGCGGCGCGCTGACGCGCGGCGTGCTCGTGCTCAGCGCGCTGGTGGCGGCCGTCGCCAGCGGCGTGGCTGCCGTGGCCGTCGCGCCGCCGGGCAGCGCCGTGCCCGTGCCGGGGCCGGCCGTCGCCACCACGGCCGGCGGCACCGGCGTGGGGCGCGCGGCGGGGTTCGGCGCGCGCAGCGTCGAGCGGGCGCGCGTGCCGCCGGGCGCGTTGAAGTAGTCGTAGACGGCGCGGCTGAGCGCCGCCTCGGCCTGCGTCACCTGCCCGACGTCGGGCGCCTCCTCCGCTAGCAGCGCGATCACGTAGGTCGCGTCGGGCGAGTAGACGATGCCCACGTCGTGAACGACGCCGTCGAGGTTGCCCGTCTTGTGGGCCACGGGCACGTCGCGCGGCAGCTGCGCCGGCAGGCGGTCGTTGACCTTCTGGTCGAGCATTAGCTCGACCATCTCCGTGCTCGCGGCGGCGCTCGGTCCACGGCCCAGCGCCAGCAGCTCCAGCAGGTGCAGCATGTCGCGGGGCGAGGTGGTGATCTGGTCGCCCGCCTGGCGCGTCTCGCGCATGCCCAGGTCTTGCATCGTGCTATTGATGTTCGCCCACCCGACCCGGTCGGCGAGCAGGTTCGCCGTGGCGTTGTCGCTGCGGGTGATCATCTGGTCGAGCGCCCAGTCGACGCTGACGGACGTGCCGACGGGCACCGCGAGCGTGCCCAGGTCGAGCCGGGCGTAGTTGTCGGTGAGGGTCAGCATCTCGTTGAAGCTCAGGCGGCCCGCCTCGTGCTGGCGGTAGGCCTCGTACATCACGGTGAGCTTGAACAGGCTGGCCGACGGGAAGGCGCGATCGGCGTTCACGAGCACGCCCTCGCCGGTATCGAGGTTCTTGATCGCCACGCCGAAGATGCCGCGTAGCTCGCCCAGGCGCTTGTGCACGAGGTCGACGAGTTCGGGCGACGTGGTGAACGCTTTGGCGCCGGTCGGGCCGGGCGGGGCCACGTCCGGGCTCTGGGCGTCGAGCACCGCGAGGGGGGCGCGCGCCGCGGGCACGACGAGCGTGGCCACGGGCGGCGAGGCGACGACCGCCGGCGGGGGGCCGCCGATGCGGTCGCTGCCGACGACGATCTGGAGCAGCACGAAAGCGAGCAGGCTCAGCCCGAGGACGAGCGCGATGATCGCGGCGGCCGGGCCGCCCGGGGTGTGCCGGCGCGCCTGGCCCCGCCGCGCGGAGAGCATCGGACGATTGGGGCGGCGGGCGCTCTGCGGTCCCGCGCTGGGCATCTCACGCGTTGGCGACTGATCGGTTCTCCCTGCCACACCCGCTCCGAGCGTCCCCATCGTGGGTCGGCGTACCACCAGCCGCCGCCGCGGCCCGTGCGCCGCCCGCCCGTACCGGGCGCCGGTGCGGATTGTAGCACGCTCCCCTCCCGGCCGGCAGGCATTCTGTGACCGGTTCGTGACGTGGGCCGGCGCCAGGCCGCCGGCGGTCGTGTCCGGCGCGCATTGCTTGAGGGGGCCGGGACGCCTTTGCTAGCATTTCCCGACGTTCACCCCGGAGACGCCATGCGCAAGCTCGCGCTCATCCTGCTCGTGCTCGCGGCGCTGCTCGCGCTCGGGAGCTGCCGCGCCGGCGCGCCCCTGCTCGGCGCCGTCTATACCAGCGGCCCGGCGCTGCGCGTGCTGGGCGATGGCGTGACTCAGCCGGTCGTCGTCCACTACTCGCTGGGGCGCCCGGCCGACGTGTCCGTGTGGCTGGACGGGCACGACGGCAACCGCCTGGTACTGCGCGAGCGCCAGCCGCGCCCGCCGGGCGACGATTATCAGCTCAGCTTCGACGGCACCTACGCCCCGACGCCGGACGGCGTGGAGCGCCGGGTCGTCGCGCCGGGCGCGTACCGCGTGACGGTGCAGGCGGTGGACCAGCAGGGCTACCGCGAGGAGAACAGCGCCGAGGTGGCGGTGGCGGCCGCCGACACGGACCCGCCCCGGATCGAGAATCTGGTCGCCGATCCCCAGACCATCTCGCCCAACTTCGACGCGATCGACGACGTGGCGCAGATCAGCTTCCGCCTGACCAAGGACGCCCGCGTGTCGATCTACGCCACGGACGAGCAGGGCCGCAAGCAGTACGTGGGCGTGCGCGACGACAAGCGCGACGCCGGCGAGTACGCGGAGACGTGGGCGGGCGTGGTGAACGAGCGGCCGCTGCGCGACGGCCTGTACTACTACACGGTCGAGGCGCGCGACCGCGCGGGCAACGTGAGCGTCGCGCGGGTGCCGGTGCTGCTGGACGCGGGCGGCGTCCCCAAGGCGAAGATCACGTCGGTGTACATCGCCCCGCGGCAAGTCTTGCTGGGCGGCTCGGTAAGCGTCGAGATCGGCGTGCGCAACATCGGCGAGACGGTGCTGCGCACGCAGGGCCCTGACCCCGGCTACACCTACAACAGCTACGAGAGCTTCGGCTCGATCGAGAACGGCGCCTACATCGACCGCGCCGGCTTCTGGCGGGTGGGCATCGACTGGCAGGGCGCGCCGACCACCGCGGGCGCGCGCTATCCCTATCGCTGGGGCTTCGGCCACGACCTGGCGCCCGGCGAGGAGGTGACCGTCACCGGCACCATCCAGATGCTGCACAAGGTGACCAAGATGTGGCTCTACGGCGGGCTCGTGCAGGAGGGCCACCGCTATTGGGACGACGGCGTAGGCCGCTCGCTGGTCGAAGTGAGCTTCTAGTGACGACGCGCCCCGCGGGGCCGCCAGCCGCGCAGGGGCCGGGGATCACCGGGGCGGTGCTGGCCCGCGACGAGGCGGCGTTCATTGGCCCCTGCCTCGCCAGCCTGGGCTGGGCCGACGCCGTGCTGGTGCTGGTGGACGACCGCACGGCGGACGCCACGGCCGAGATCGCTCGCCAGCACACCGACCAGGTACGGGTGGTCCCCTTCGAGAGCTTCCCGCGCTTTCGCAACCGCGCGCTGGCGCTCGCCCAGACCGAGTGGGTGTTCTTCGTGGACGCCGACGAGCGCGTGCCACGGGCGCTGGCCGCCGAGGCGCGCGACGCCGTGGCGCGGGCCGCCGCGGACGGCACGGCGGGCTACTGGGTGCCGCGGCGCAACCGCATTCGGGGACAATGGGTGCGCGGGGCCGGCTGGAGCCCTGACTATCAGCTGCGCCTGCTGCGGCGGACCGCGGCGCGCTACGCGCCCGGCGGACTGGTCCACGAGGTTGCCGCGCTCGACGGCCCGGCGGGCTGGCTGCGGGAGCCGCTGATCCATCTGAACTACGACACGCTCGCGGAGTTCGTGGCGAAGCAGCGGCGCTACGCCGCGCTGGAGGCCGAGACGCGCTGGCGGCAGGGCGAGCGAGTCCGCGCCCGCGCCTACCTGGGCCAGCCGGCGCGCGAGTTCTGGCGGCGCTACGTCACCCTGGGCGGGCGCCGGGATGGCGCGCTCGGGCTGCTGCTGGCCGCCTACCTGGGCTACGCCGCGCTGCTGCGCACGCGCCGCCTGGCCCGGCTCTGGCGCGAGCGTGGCGTGCCGCCACGGGTTGCCGCGGGCAGCGCGCCGCGCCTGCCCGCGCCCGGCGCTGCGCGCTCAGCGGGCTGAGCGCTCGGTGGCGGGCGTGATGTTCGACGGCAGCCAGAAGTGGGCGGTCACGTTCGTGGCGCCGATGATGCGCAGCTCGCGCATGATGCGACGGTTGTCGTCGCCCTCGACGAACGAGCGCCAGGAGTCGAGGCTATCGAACTCGATGGTGACCATCACCTGCGGCGTGCTCTCCATCGGGTTGCGGAACGTGCGGAACTCCTCGACGCCGGGATGGCGCAGCACGGTCGGAATCCAGTCGTTGCGCGCCTTGTTGGAGTACACCGTGAGGTTCTCGCGGTGGGTAGGCAGGTCCCAGGTCATCACGTAGAGGACCATTTTCTCGCATCCCGCTGTAGAATCGTGGACGCGGCCGCCGCGGCGCTCGCCCCGCTGGTAATCTCAGTATACGCCGCCGCCCGGGCGCCGCGTAGCCCCGCGACGTTCGCGGCGCGCGAGCGTCGCGGCCGCGCTTGCGCTACCATCAAGTAAGCAAGCCCCCAGCCTGGAGAGGTAGCGTGAGCGACGATCTGGCGCGGCGCACCGATCGCTATCGCCCGGTCTGGCGGCCGGTGGCCGAGCAGCGCTATCGTGGCTTCCGGCTGCTGGTGCGCGAGAACGTCAGTCCGGCCGCGCGGCAGCTAGTCCGCGACATCAACACGTTCTTCCCCGAGCGTCGCTGGAGCTTCATTCCGTCGCCGCGCGGGTGGTACGTCTTCTGCGCCATCGCGGAGGAGCCGGACCCGCTGGCCGACCTGATCGTGACGCGCACCTTCGGCGCGCACCGCAGCCACGCGAGCGCTGGCCACACCTGGTGCAACGACACGCTGCAGCCGCGCCCCGACGTGATGAACCTCGACGAGCCCGATCTGCTGGTGCGCCTGCACGAGCAGGTGGACCGGTACCTCGCCGCCCGCGCCGTCCTCGTCGAGCGGCTCACGGCGCTCCGCGCCCGCGCCGAGCAGCCCGAGTAGCGCCGCGGCGCCCGCGCCGCGCGTCCGACGGCCGTACGAGCGTAGGTTTCCTCTCTCTCCGCGGACAAGCGCCAGGGTCGGGGCCAGCGGCGTGGTAGCATGGTGCGTCCCCAATGAGCCGCGGCGCGCCAACACGGCGGGGGCCTGGAGTCGGACCGATGCCACGAGCACTTGTCCTTGGTTGGCCCGCGCTCGCCGTGCTGCTGTTAGCGGCCGCCTGCGCGCCGAGCGCCGGCCCGCCGGCCGCGCCACCCACGGCTGTGGCGGCGCCGGCCGCGAGCCAGCCGGCGACCACCCCCTCCGCGGCCGGCGGGGCTACAGCCGGCCCTGCCGCGCCGGGCGCGGCGAGCGTTCCGCTGGCGCCCGTCGGCCGGGCGCGCGTCGCGGTGCAGAACGTGGCGGGCGACGTGCTGATCTACGCCGCCGACAAGCTGGGGTACTACCAGCAGGAAGGGCTCGACGTCGAGATCGTGCCGATCCTCGACGCCACGCAGATGACGCCGGCCCTCGCTACCGAGCAGATCGACATCGCCGGTATCGGCGGCACCGCGCCGATGTGGAACGCCGTCGCGCGCAACGTGCCGATGAAGCTGGTGCTCGACAAGGGCAGCTTCCGCCCCGGCTTCGACTTCAATGCCCTGGTGGTCCGCAAGGACCTCTACGACTCGGGTCAGGTGCGCCGCCTGGAGGACCTGCGGGGGCGCCTGGTGGGGCTCGTGCCGCCGGGCAAGGCGTCGGGTAACGGCGCAATGATCGCGGCGGGCTTGCAGCGTGTCGGCATGAGCCTGGATGATCTGAACATCCAGGCGATGACCTTCGCCGACCAGCTGCCGGCGCTCGCGAACGGCGCCATCGACGCCGGCGCGCTGGGCGAGCCGTTCTTGCTGCGGGCGCTGCGGCAGGGCAGCGTGGAGAAGCTGGTGGGGCTGGGGGAGCTGTATCCAGGCTTCACCGTCAGCGCGCTCTGCTTCTCGCCCACGCTCTACAACAACCGCGCCGTCGCCCGCGCTTACGTGCGCGCGTACATTCGGACCATCCGCGACTACCTGCAAGCTTTCGCCGGTCCGCCCGACAACCCCACGCGGGCGCAGATCGAGAGCATCATGGCCGGCTACACCGGCATCGACGCGGCCGTAGTACACGACATGGTGCCCATTGGCTACAGCCCGAACGGCCTGCCGAACGAGGACTCGCTGCGCTACGCGTACCAATATTTCCGCGACCTCGGCCTGATTACGGAGCCGATCTCCGACGCGACGTTCGCGGCGCTCTGGGGCACGGAGCTCGTGAACGACGTGCTCGCCGACCTGGGCCGACTGCCGGAGAGCTGAGCGACGCCCGCCCGCGGCGCACAGCCGGCGATGCGGCTAGCGCGTCGTCACTCGAGCGAGGGCGCGACCTGGTAGTGCAGGTACAGCTCGTCGCCATCGGCGTGAAGCGCCAGGAGGCGCAGCCCGATGGGGCTGTCGGGCAACGGGGGGGCGCTAGCCACGATGGACGGCTCGCTGCCGCCGGCCAGCTTCGGCGCGAGCGTGAGGAACAGCTCGTCCACGAGGCCGGCGCGCAGCAGGGCCTGGTTCAGCGTCGGGCCGCCCTCGCAGAGCAGCCAGCGCACGCCCAGCTCGTCGCGCAGCGCGGCGAGCGCGGCCGATAGGTCCACCGTCGTCTCGCCGGCCACGATCAGCCGCAAGCCCGCGGCGGCGGCCGGCTCCACGGTCGTCGCGCCCGCCGCACTCGTGATGAGCACGCGCGCGAAGTCGGCGCGCGCGAAGTAGGCGCGGGCGAGCGGGAGCCGGCCCGAGTTGCTCACGAGCACCCCGAGCGGCTGCGGCGTCTGTCCCCGCGCCAGCCGCGCCGCGACGTAGCTCGGGGGCACGGTTGGCGTCAGGGCCTCGGCGCGGAGCGTCCCGACGCCCACCATCACGGCGTCGGCCCGGGCGCGCAGCTGACGCATCAGCAGGCGATCGTGGGCGCCGCCGATGCCGGCCGCGCGGCCGGCGACCGCGGCGCGGCCGTCCACCGTGCTCACCATGTTGAGCGCGACGTGCGGGCGCGCGGCGGGCGGCGGGGGCCAGGCGAGGTCGGCGTAGACGCTGTCGGCCGGGCGCTCGACGGCCGGGAGGGGAAACAGGCGCCACATGGCCCTCTCCCACGCGCGTGGGGCGGATTAGCGGTCGCAGTAGGCGCGCACGCGGCGGCCGACCCCTCTCGCACGCGCGTGGGGCGAATTATACCAGCCGCCGGGGCGGGTACTGGGCGAGCGGGGCGGCGCTCCGCCGGGCGCCGGGCGGCCCGCGGAACCAACTCTCCTGGCCTGGCTGGAGCGCCGGCCGCATCGATGGTATGATGGGCCATGCGTCGGGGGGTGACGCGGGGAGACTTTCCCGGGGAGTATTCGAAGGAGCTATGCGCTACACAATGTGCGGCTGGTGCCGCCGCTTCAATCCGACGACCATCGAGCTGTGCCGCCAGTGCGGCCACGAGGCCCACGTCGCCCGGGCCCATTGCGCCTGCGCCCATTGCCAGGCCACGCGGGCCGGTACGATGAAAGCGCTCCCCGAGCCCGACCATGTGCTCCACGGCCGCCTGGCGTTCGCGCGGTGGCTGGTCAGCAGCGGACGGCTGACCGACCAGCTGTAGCCGGACCGCCCCGCGCTGGCCCCGCAGCTGCCCCACGACCGTGCCGAGCAGGGGAGATCGATGGAGGCCCCGCGCCCTGTGGTTCTGGTCGTCGAGGACGACGCGGGCCTCGCCGAGCTGATTCACATGCTGCTCGAGGGGGCCGGCTACGCGGTGGAGCGCGCCGCCGATGGGACCACGGGCCTGGTCCGCCTGCTAGCCGGGGGCGTGGACCTCGTCCTGCTCGACCTGATGCTGCCGGGCCTCGACGGGTTGGAGGTCTGCCGCCGCGCGCGGGCGCAGCGCCAGGACGCGTTCCTGCCGATCATCATGATGACCGCGCTCGACAGCGAGCAACAGCGGGTGGACGGTTTTGCCGTCGGCGCCGACGACTACGTGCCCAAGCCGTTCTCGACCGACGAGCTGTTGGCGCGCGTCGAGGTGTGGCTGCGCACGCGCCGGCGCGTCCAGACCGCGCACGCGCAGCTGGTCAAGCAGCAGGCCGAGCTGCGCGAGGCCGAGCGCCGCCTGCTGGTGGCCCAGCTCGAAGGTGTCACCGTGACCGCCCGCGAGCTGGCCCACCGCCTGAACAACCACCTGCAGGGCATCATCGGCGCGCTCGACGTGCTCACGGACCATCCTGGGCTGACCGGCGAGGGGTACGAGCTGACGCGCGAGGCGCTGCAGCAGGCGCGGGACAGCGCGCGGGTCATCGCCCAGCTGCAGCGTGTGGTGCGGGTCGAGACGCGCGAGACGCCCGTTGGCCCGGCCCTCGACCTCGACCGCTCCACGGATGATCCGGGCCTGTGAGGGCGCGAGAGTCGCACTGGCTCGCGCGGCCAAACCTGTCCGAACCGGTGGACCGTTCCGGCGGCCGCGCGCTCAGTCCCGGAAGACGCTCTCGGGTAGGAAGGCCGTGACGATCCAGTGCGGCGCGTCCACCACCTCGCTGATGCGCAGGTCGACGGCCACGCTGCACAGCACGAAGGCCTCCTCACGGGACAGCCCACGGGTGCGGCCGAGGTGGTCGATCATGTAGCGCACCGCGTTGCGGCTCGCCTCCATCAGATCGGTGCCATACGCCGTCGTGGCGTAGTGCGGGCCGACGTTCGTGCGCGGGCCGAGCGGGCCCGCGGTGCGGAACTGCGGCTCGGCCACCGTGAACGAGTCGTGCAGGCGGAAGCGCAGCGTGACCGTCGCCGTCGTCTCGATCGCGGTCAGGCAGACCTCGCCGTCCCCCTGCGCGGCGTGGGCGTCGCCGCAGGAGAAGAGCGCGCCCTCGACCTCCACGGGCAGGTAGAGCGTCGCGCCCGCCGTGAGCTGCTTGACGTCCATGTTGCCGCCGGTCTGGCGCGGCGGCATGGTGCTGTGCTGGCCCGGCTGTGCCAGCGCGACGCCCAGGATGCCGCAGAACGGGTCGAGCGGGATCTCGACGCCCGGGCGCAGCACGGCGCGGTCGCGGCCGGCGAGGTCCCACTTCTGCAGGTAGGGGGCGGCGAAGTCGTCGGGCAACAGGCCACGGCCGGGCATGATGGCCGTCCAGCCGAACGGCCCCGGGCGGACCTCGCGGACCTCGACCTCGAGCACGTGGCCGGGACGCGCGCCGCGCACGTACACCGGGCCGGTCAGCGGGTGGCCGCGGAACACCTTGCGCACCACGTCCTCGGCGGTCGAGTGGGGGCCGTAGTAGCCGTCGCCCGCGTCGCGCGTGGTGAAGGTCACCTCGTCGCCCGACTCGATCTCCAGCCGCGGCGGCAGCGCGTTGTCCCAGGCGTAGTGGACTTGCTCGTCGCTCAGCAAGTGGGTGCGGGGCTTGCTCACGGCCATGGCGCTATCCCTCGTCGTTGGCGACGCCGCCGGCCCGCTCGGGCAGCGGGGCCACGGCGTCGATCTCGATCATTAGCTCGCGCTCGCCGAGGTTCGACACCTCGGCTTGCCATCTGGCGCTGACTCTCAGTATAGAGCGAGGCCCGCGCGCGCCGCCGCGCCGGCGCGATGGCGTGTGATATCCGATCCGGCCCTGGGGTTCGCCGACGGAGGCGGGCCCTCACCCCGTCCCTCTCCCAGAGGGCGAGGGAGTAAGGGAACGCCACCCCCGGATTCGGTATGAGCGGCCCGGTGGTGGGCTACAGCCGCCGGCGCGACGCGGGCCCGCGGCTCCGCGGCACGTTGCCCGCGCGGCGCGGCTGGTCGGCCCGCGCGTCGTCGGCTGGCTCGGCGCGAGCGAGGAGCGTATCGACGGCGTGGAGCACCTCGGGCGCCAGCTGCAGGTCGGCGAGCACGCCGCGGTCGGGCGCCCAGCGGTAGCGCGCCAGGTCGAGGGTGAGCGTGTCATCCACGACGACGCCCTCGGCGCGCAGCCGCGCGGCCTGCTCCCACATGCTGTGCTCGGGGCAGCGCGTGCTGATCATCCCGTGGCGGTTCACGACGCGGTGCCAGGGCACGTCCGACTCACTGCCGAGCAGGTGCAGCGCCCCGCCCACCACGCGCGCCGCCCGCGGCATCCCGAGTGCCAGCGCCACCTCGCCATACGTCATCACGCGCCCGGGCGGGATGCGCGAGACGACCGCATACACGTTGCTAATGCACGATGACGGCCGAACTGGCGGCACGCCATCACGTCGGCGCGCCTCGGCCGGGCGCCGCCGCTCGTCTGTAGGCTGATCTTGTCTATCGGCAGCTCGATGCCCTTCCACTTGAGCGCCCAATCCTCCCTCCGCTCGATCTCGTCTACCTGGGCGGGTACGCGGGCATTCTGCCGAACGGGCTGACCTCGCCCCCTGGCAGACGCCGGCCGGCACAGGGGGCTGACGCAGCGCTGCACTGGCTAGAGCGATTTTCATGATGCTAGAGCTACCCCGGCCACCGGGCGGCAGGGGACGAGCCCCTGCCCTACGGTACGGCCAACGCATACGGGCGCAATGGCCGCGAAAACCGCTGTAGGTACCACGCCGAGCTATCCCCCGGCCGCCCGCGCCACCGTCCTACCGCGTGGACCGCCCGCGCTCCGACGCGTTGGCGTTGGGGTCGAGCCGCGGCGGCTCGAGCGCCGGGATGGCCGGCGGCGGTGGCGGAGCGGCGGGGCGCGGCGGCGCGGCCGGAATGTCCACCCGCTCCAGGCGCGGCCCGGCGATGTCCTTGCGCTTGGCGACCACGCGGTAGCTGAACGGGGCGTTCGCAGCGGTATTTCGGGCACGCACCGTGAAGGCGTGAGGCCCGATGTGGTCTACGTAGAGGCCGCCCTGGTCGCCGTGTTCCGTCAGGAACACGTAGTAGTTGTCGCCCTGCACGAGCGCATCGAAGTCCGCGTCCAAGCGGACCCGCGCCTGCCCGCTCACCAATTGGTCCCGCCCGAAGTCCTCGAACCACGACTCGGGGCTCTCCATGCAGTACAGGCGCCGATGGGAGCCGTCGGGATGGGGCACGGCCGCCGACTTCGGCCCCCCGAGCACCGTGAAGGCCCCGTTCACCTGCACCGGCCCATCGAAGCGGGCCGCGAACGCCGAACCCGGTCCAGTGGCGTACAGCCCCGTGCTCGTCCCTGACGAGAAGAAGCCGCCGATGCTGCTGTTGGAGGTTCCGAGCACGCCGACGTTGCCGTTACTGGCGCCCTGGATGGCGTTGCCGTTGTTGGTGCTCGCCACGATGCCGGTCCCCGAGCCGGAGGTGGCGTAGAGGCCGGTGCTATTGATGGAGTTGGCGAAGACGCCGATGCTGGCATTCGAGACACCCAGCACGCCCACGTTGCCGTTGGAGCTGCCCTGGCAGCCCACCCCGTTGTTCGACTGGCCCACGACGCCCGCCGCGCTGCCGTTGGTGAGGCCGTACACCCCGGCCGCCTGGCTCGGGACGGCGAGGCTTTGCGCCGCGGGGTCCGCGATCCCCAGGACGCCAATCCGACCCGGGTTGGCGCTGCTGGTGCCCGAGTTGCCCCGCACCCCCACGCCATTGGTGCCCGTGGCGTCGCCCCGCACGCCGTACCCCCCGCTGCTGCCCGACTGCCCCATGACACCAATGCCTGACACTAGCGGCCCAGGACCCGGGTCGCCGCCGGCGGTCCCGACGACGGTCCCGACGACGCCTTTGCCGAGGTCGCTGATGCCCCAGAGACCAAAGCCAAAAAACCCGTAGCTGTACCCACGGGCCCCATCGGCCTGGTCGGCCCCCACGAACACGGCGCTGTCCCCCGGGAGGGGGTTGACCACGGCCGTCGACGTACTACTGGTATTGGTGAGCCGGAAGAAGTTCGTCTCGGTGAAGCTGTTGCCCGCGGTGAGCGGGTCCCCGTTCGCCGCCTGGGCTACCCGCTCGCCCGTCCGGGTCAGCCCCCCTGCGGCCAGCGCCGCGATGCCCGCCAGCACGCCTCGGCGCCGGACGCTCCCTGTCGGTGGCTTGGAATCCTGTGCCTGCTGCCCGTCCATCGTCTGCCCCTCCCTCGCGCGGCCGTGTGCCGGCCGCGTGCAGCCCCCAGCATGGCTGAGCGGGGGATTGTTGTCAACGCCCCGCTATCTGTTACCGGCTCTTGCTCAGGACGTGTGGGAGGCAGACGCGGCTACCTCACTCGTCATTCCCCGATCCCCCTTCCCTGGAGGAGAGACCGGCTCCTCGTGGAAGACGTGCTCAGCGGGATGGCCGCTCGGCAGCAGCCGAACCGCCAGGCAGCCGACGACGGCGATGGCGGCCACGAGCCAGAACGTCTGGTGCAGTGCTACCGTGAGGGCCAGCCGCAGGCCGTCGAGCGCGGCCGGCGACAAGCTGGCCTGGAGATCCGGGGCGAGCAGTGCGTTGGCCTGGGCGCCAGCCGCGCGGCCGAGCGTCTCGACGGCGATCCCTTGTGCGGCCGCCCGCGCGGCGAACTGGGCGTTTAGCAGCGTTTGCAGCGCGGCAATGGCGACGCTCGGCCCGAACTGGCGGAACACTTGCAGCGTGGAGGTGGCCGTGGCCCGCTCCGCCCAGGGCACGGCGTTCTGCACGGCGACCGTGACTGCGCTGTTCACGAAGCCCAGTCCCAGCCCCGCGACGCCCACGCCGACCAGCACGAGGCCGTAGGCCAGGTTGTCCTCGCCGCCTGCCTGGGCGAGCACGGCGAAACCAACGGCCAGTCCCGCCATGCCCACGACGCTCGTCTGACGGTAGCCCCAGCGCCAGAGCAGCGGCACCGCCAGCGCGCTGCTAACGAACCAGAACCCGTTCACGGGCAGCGAGATGAGCGTGCCCTGGAAGGCGCTACCCCGCTGCACGCCCTGGACGAGCAGCGGCACGAAGGCGCTGATGGACCAGAGGCAGCTGCCCATCAGCAGCGTGACCAGGCAGGCGCCGAGCACCACGCGGTGGCGGAACAGTCTGAGCGGCACGAGTGGCTCGGCCACGCGCGCCTCCCACCAGAAGAAGCCCGCCGTGCCCGCCGCGCCGACCGCGTAGAGGACGAGCTGTGGGGGCGCCGTCCAGCCGACGCCACGGCTGCCGAACGCCAGCGCGAGCAGCAGCGCGCCCACGCCGACCATCAGCAGGACGGCGCCGAGCACGTCGAGGCGGTGCGGCCGCCGCTCCACGCGCTCGGCCATGAGGCCCCACAGCGCGGCGGCGGCCAGCACGCCCAGCACCGCGTCCACGACGAAGATGGCCCGCCAACTGAGCGTGCCGACGAGAAACCCGGTGAGCGGCGGGGCTACGGCGCTGGCCACGAAGTAGACGAAGGCGAAGAGGGCCTGGCCCTTGGCGCGCTCGGCGGGCGGATAGAGGTCGCCCCCGGCGGTGTAGGCCACCGGCATGATGGCGCCCGCGGCTACGCCCTGCACGAAGCGGCAGGCGATCACCTGCTCCATGGTCGCGGCCTGGCTGGCGAGCAGCGCGCCGCCCACGCCGAAACCCAGGCCGGCGAGCAGCACCGGCCGGCGCCCGTGGACGTCCGCCAGCTTGCCGAAAATCGGGCCGGTGACCGTCCAGGCCAGCAGGTACGCGGTGAACAGCCAGCCGAGCAGGTCCACGCCGCGCAGGTCGGCGGCGATGCGCGGGCCGGCCCCGCCCACCATGACGACGTCGAGCGCGATGACGCCGAACACGAGCCCGAGCGCGCCCAGCGTCCGCGTCCGCGCGCTCGGGCGGCCTGGCCTCATCCCCCGGTCACCTCTTCGAGGCTGCGGCCGCGTGTCTCGGGGCCAAGCGCCAGCACGACGAGCCCGCCGAGCACCATGACGACGGTGAACACGACGAACACGGTCTGGTCGCCGCCGAAGACCGCGATCTGGTAGGCGATGGAGAGCGGTGCCAGGAACGCAAACACGCGCCCGCAGGCCGCGGCCCAGCCGGCACCCGTGCCCCGCAGGCGCGTCGGATACATCTCGGGCGTGTAGGTGTAGACGACGCCCCAGGCGCCGAGGTTGAAGAAGCTGATGACGCTGCCCCAGAAGAGGATAGCCGGTACGTCCTTCGCTTCGAGCGCGACCTGACCGAAGAAGAAGGCGCCCACGGCCGCGCCGAGCAGGTAGGCCACGAGCGTGACCTTCCGCCCGAGGCGCTCGACGAAGTAGGCCGCGGAGAAGTAGCCGGGCACCTGGGCGAGCGCGATGATGAGGTTGAACAGGAGCGCGTCGTTCAGCGTGAAGCCCTTGCGCACGAACTGGAGCGGCAGCCAGAGGAAGATGCCGTAGTAGCTGAAGTTCATGGTGGCCCACATGACCCACAGCGCGATGGTGCGGCTGAGATAGCGCGGCGCGAACAGCTCGGCGACCGACGCAGTGCTGAGTGTGGCGTGCGGAGTGCTGAGTGGGGGCGCCGCGGCCGGTGCGGCCGGCGGGGGGGAGGCTACGCCCGCCTGGGCCTCGATCTGGCGGATGACGGCCTCGGCATCGGCGGCGCGGCCGCGGCTCAGCAGGAAGCGGGGCGACTCAGGGATGCCTCGCCGCACCGCGAAGACGTAGAGCGCGGGCAGCGCGCCGAGCAGCAGCGCCGCGCGCCAGCCCCAGGTCGGGATCACCAGAAAGCCCACGAGCGCCGCCAGCACGCTCCCGTAGGCCCAGAAGCTCTCGAGCAGCACCACCAGTGCCCCGCGGCGCCGCGCCGGCGCGAACTCCGAGACGAGCGTGCTCGCCACCGGCAGCTCGCCGCCCAGCCCGACCCCTGCCAGGAAGCGCAGCCCCATCAGCAGGGCGAGCGAGGTTGCGGCCGCCGAGAGCCCGGTGAACACGCTGTAGACCAGCAGCGTGAGCTGGAAGACGCTCTTGCGGCCTAGCCGGTCGGCCAGCCAGCCGGAGGCGAGCGCGCCCACGAACAGCCCGGCCACGTTGGCCGTGTTGATCCACTGGCTCTGGGTCGCGTCGAGGGCCCACTCGCGCGACACGGCGGCGACGACCGAGCCGACGACGAGCACGTCCATCGCGTCGAACATCCACCCGAGGCCGCTGACCACGAGCAGCTTCCAGTGAAACCGCGACAGCGGCAGGGCATCCAGCCGCTCGTGCAGGCTGCGCGTCGCTACGTTCGGCATCGCTGGCCCCCTAACCCACTAGAGCGCTCACACAAGAGCGGGAGGGTAGCTGACCCAACGCTGCACTTCGGGGTTCTGGCTCATGCCGGCGACTCCGAGATGATCGTCAGTCCTGCCACTGCCGAGTAGTCGCGAGCGTTGTGCGTCACCAGAGGGATGTTCTGCACCAGCGCCGTCGCCGCGATCCACGCATCGGCAGATTGAATGGGTCGTCCCAACCGTCGGCCAGCGGTCACCACCGCAGCCCATGTTCGACAGAGAGCGCGATGCGCTGAGTACATGACGTAGCCTTCGAGGTAGGACTCCAGTCTGGTGCGACGGGCTCGTCCCCAGGCGTGCTGCAGCATCCACACCTCTAGCTCGGCCACCGCCATGAACGAGACGACCAGGAGGCGTCCGGCCAGGTGGGGTCGGTAAAGCTCGGCGCGAGAGTCGTGCCTGAACAGGAAAGATACAACATCAGTATCCACGACGACGGCCGCCATTAGTGGCGATCCTCGCCGTCCCCTTCGCGACGCCACTGCCGTACCGCGGCGATGAAGTCATCCGCGCTCTCGTCTTCCGGCCAGAAGTCGCCAAGTAAACCCTCGAACCTGGCGGCGGGCTTCACTCCCTGTTGGGCCGCCAGTTCTTCGAGATTGGGTGTGTCGTTCCACGCGTCATCAGCACTGGTCCGGCTCGGGAGCCACTCCGCATGTTGGGCCACTACAAGCTCCTTGGTGAGAGTGATGCTCTCACCGGCTAGTATAGGTGGCGCATGGGATAGTGTCCCACGCGGCGCCTGTCTGAGCATACTCCCAGCGGCCGCAGCTCATGCACTGGTCGGTCCCCATCGTGGACACATGCTAGAATGCGAGGCTTGAGCCGCCCGGGACGCTGAGCCCGGGCGGCTAGTTGGCGACGAATGATAGCCGACCGTTGATCACGGGGAGAGCCGGGCCATGGCGGAGTGGGACGTTCTCGTCGTCGGCGCGGGGAGCAACGGGCTGGTGCTCGCGGGCGAGCTGGCGGCGCGGGGCGTGCGGGTGCTCGCGCTGGAGGCGCGGCTGGAAGCGGGCGGACTGCTGACGACCGAGGAGTGCAGCGTCCACGGCTACTGGCACAACATGCTCGGCGGCCTCTTCAACGCCTTCGAGGCCACGCCGCCCTATCGCCTGCTCGACCTTGGCCGCGAGAACGCTCGCTACCGCGTGCCGCCGGTCCAGGCGGCGCTGCCGCTGCGCGACGGCCGCGCGGTAATCTTCACGACCGACGTGGAGGCCACCTGCTGCTCGCTGGCGTCACTGTCCGCGCGGGACGCCCAGACCTACCGCGCACTGTGCGCCGGGACGCTGGCCGCCGCGCGCGGGTCCCCGGCCGATGCTGCCTACGCCCCTCCCCCTGGCGCGGCTGATGGCGTGCTCCCCTTCGCCGGCGCCCTGCCGGCCGAGCTACGGCGCTACGCCGCGCTTAGCCCGCGCCAGGTGGCGGCCGAGCTGTTCGAGAGCCCGCAAGTGCAGGCGGCGGCGCTTCAGCAGCTCGTGGTGCCGTGGGGCATCCTGCCCGACTATGCCGGTATGGGTGCGGCACTTCTCCTTGCGCTCGCCGGGACGATTCCGCTGGCCGTGGCGCTCGGCGGCGCGCACGTCACGGCGCAGGCGCTCATCCGGGCGCTGGTACGCCGCGGCGGGCGCTACCAGGTGCTGAAGCCGGTGCGCCGCATCCTGGTGGAGGACGGCGCCGCGGTTGGCGTGGCGCTGGCCGACGGCAGCGAGATCCACGCGCGAGCCGTGGTGAGCAGCGGCGGGCTGGCGCAGACGCTGCTCGACCTGGTCGGCCCGGACGCGCTGGCGCCGGAGCTGGCGGCGCGGGTGCGTGGGTTCCAGCTCGACGAGCACGCGCTGTTCGGCGTCCACCTGGCGCTGGCGCGGGCGCCGGACTACCTGCTGGCCGACCGGCGCACCGCCGCGCGGGCGCCGTCCCCCGGCCAGGGACCGCACAATCTGCCGCTCGCGGGCGATGCGCTGCGCGTGTTCATCGGCGGCGAGACGCCCGAGGAGCTGGACGTGCTCTGGCGCGACGTGCGGGCCGGGGCGCTGCCGGAGCCGCGTGGCATGACCGTGATCGTGCCGTCGCTGTTCGATGGGCGGCAGGCGCCGCGCGGCCACCACACCGCCGTGCTGCTCCAGCCGGCGCCCTACGCGCCCGGCGGCTCTGCTGATGCGTGGGACGACGTGCGCGAGGAGTATGCCGCGCGCTGCGTGGCCGCCTGGCGCCAGTACGCGCAAAACCTGAGCGACGCCGACATCCTGGCGTGCGTCCCCCTCACGCCGAAGGACGTGGCCGTGCGCTACGCCAACCTGACGCGCGCCGCGCTGGGCATGGGCCGCATGACGGCCGACCAGGCGGGCGCCAACCGCCCGCTGCCGGCGCTAGCCGACTACCGCACGCCGATCCGCGGCCTCTATCTCTGCGGCACCTGCATGTATCCCGGCCCCGGCTGGCTGGGCGCCGCCGGCCACAACGCGGCCCAGGTGGTGATGCAAGACCTCGCCTCCGCCTAGGCGAGGCGCCGGTGTCTCCTGCCGGGGGCGTGGGGGTGTCCCCCACTACCCCTTCATCCCTGTACCTTCTCGCGCAGCCAGGCGACCAGCTCCGCGATGGGCAGGCGGATCTGCTCCATCGAGTCGCGGTCGCGGACGGTCACGGTGCGGTCTTCCAGGCTCTGGAAGTCGACCGTCAGGCAGTAGGGGGTGCCGATCTCGTCCTGCCGGCGGTAGCGGCGGCCGATAGCGCCCGTCTCGTCATAGGCGACCATGAGGTGGCGGCGCAGCGCCTGGTGGACCTCCTGGGCCAGCGCGATGAGCGGCGGGCGGTTGCGGAGCAGCGGCAGCACGGCGGCCTTGTAGGGCGCCAGCGCCGGGTGGAAGTGGAGGACGACGCGCGTGTCCTGCTTGTCGCCCTCGGTGATCTGCTCCTCGTCGTAGGCGTCGAGCAGGAAGGCCAGCGTGCTGCGGGTGGCGCCTGCCGCCGGCTCGATGACCGCGGGGCGGATGTGCTCGCGCGTCTCCTCGTCGAAGAAGCGCAGCTCCTCGCCGCTCGCCTCCTCGTGGACGCGGAGGTCGAAGTCGCCGCGATTGGCGATGCCCTCTAGCTCCCCCCAGCCGAACGGATAATGGTATTCCACGTCGACGCAGCCGCGGGCGTAGTGGGCTAGCTCCTCGGCCTCGTGCGGGCGCATGCGGAGGCTCTCGGGCCGCATGCCGTAGCGCACGTACCAGTCGTACCGCGCCTGCGACCAGTGAGCGTACCATTCGTCGGCGGTGCCCGGGCGGACGAAGAACTCTAGCTCCATCTGCTCGAACTCGCGCGTGCGGAAGATGAAGTTGCCGGGCGTGATCTCGTTGCGGAACGACTTGCCGATCTGGGCGATGCCGAATGGCAGCTTCAGCCGCATGGTGGTGAGCACGTTCTTGAAGTTCACGAACATGCCCTGCGCCGTCTCGGGACGCAGGTAGGCGATAGCAGCGTCCTCCTCGACGGGACCGACGTAGGTCTTGAACATCAGGTTGAACTGGCGCGGCTCGGATAGCTCGCCGCCGCAGTTGGGGCACTTGTTCTCCTCGAGCTGGTCGGCGCGCCAGCGCATGTGGCACTCCTTGCACTCGACCAGCGGGTCGGAGAAGCCGCCGACGTGGCCCGACGCGACCCACACGCGCGGGTTCATGATGATGGCGCTCTCGATCGGCACGACGTCGTCGCGCTCCTGCACCATCGCGCGCATCCAGGCCGCCTTGATGTTCTCCTTGAGGAGCACGCCGAGCGGGCCGTAGTCCCAGGAGTTGCCGAAACCGCCGTAGATCTCGCTGCCGGGGAAGACGAACCCGCGCCGCTTCGCGAGCGACACGATTTTGCTCATATCGTCGATACGGTAGGTGTGTGCCAAAGCGCTGCCTCCGGGGACCGAAACCCCCAGGACTGGGGGCGGCATGATTGCAGGAGGAGTATAGAGGAAGAAGGGGGGAGCTGGGGGGACACCCCCTAAGCCCCCCGGCAGGGGAGCGCCCCTGCATCTCCGGGGGCTGCCCCGCCCGCCGGCCTTTGTGATAGCCTCGTGACGGCGCCGGGCGGCGCGCGGCTGGCCCCGAGGCCGCACAATGTCTCCGGTCGGCGCGATCGCTGCCGCCCGCCAAACGCTGGAGCGGGCGCCCCTCGCTTCGCTATAGTCGTTGAGTCTGTGCCGGTTGCCGGACGGGCGACCGACAACTCGCTGTCGAACAGGGAGGACGCGTGAGAGGGATCACCACCTGGGGGATGGTCGCGCTGCTCTTGCTCACCGCCTGCGCCGCGCCCGCCGCCCCCGCCGCCAGCGGGCCTATTGCCGCCGTGGCCGTGGCACCGGAGCTCGCAAGCGCGGCGAGCGCGCCGGCGGCCGCGGCCGCGCAGGATGAGAGCACGCCGACCGCCAACGCCGCGGAGCCGGCGGCCGACGCCGCGCCCGGCTTTGGCGCCCCCGACCCGGCCACGCAGGAGGCCGACGCGGGCCCGGCGCCCGAGTTCGGGGCGGGGCCTGCCGCCGCGGCCGGCGCCACCGAGAACGATAGTAGCGCCGTTGCCGTGCCCAGCGCCGTCGCACTGCCGGTGAGCGCCCCGGTCGCCCGGCCGGCGGCCGACGCGCGGTACTTCGCCGGCACCGGCTACCGTGTGGCCAACCGCTATTTCTTCCGCTACTTCCAGCAGCACGGCGGCAGCCGGACGCTGGGGCAGCCCATCTCCAACCAGTTCCGCTACCTGGGCTTCCCCGTGCAGCTCTACGAGAACCGGATGCTGCTGCTGCAGCCCGACAACACCGTGTTCGTCGTGCCGCTGGGCAACAGCGACGCGTTCCCGTTCACGACGGTGAACGGCATGACGATCCCCGCCAACGACCCGAGCATCGCGGCGATGATGCCGCAGGACCCGAACGCGCCCGACTACTCGCAGCAGACGCTCGCCGCCGTCTACCAGCTCGTGCCCGACACGATGCCGGACGGCACCCAAGTGAACTTCCTGACGACCTACCTGAACAGCGTGACCTACCAGGAGGCGTTCCCCGCGGGCGACCAGCCGCAAGAGCTGCTGCCCTACGTGGCCTTCCAGGTCTGGGGCCGGCCGCTGACCAACGCGGTGCCAGACCCCAACAATCCCAGCATGATCTACCAGCGCTTCGAGAACGGCATCATGGCCTACGACGGCAACGCGGGCACGACGACCAGCCTGCCGCTCGGCTCGTGGCTCGCGTCGCTGCTGACCGGCCAGAACGTGCCGTCCGACCTGGCGTCCGCGGCGCAGGGGGGCCGGTTCATTAACCAGTACCAGGCGGGCGCCCCCGCGCCGGCGCTGGCGCGCCCGGATGAGCTGCCGGACAGCGACCTCACCAACGCCTTCGTCCCGCCGCCCGCACCGACCGACTGGAGCACGCTGAGCGCGACGTTCGCGGGCGCGCCCTACCAGGCGCCCAGCCCCGACTACGGAGTAAGCGTGTTTCTCTGGGGCGAGCCAGCGGCCACGGGGCGCCTGTTGAACCAGGTCAAGGACCTGAACTTCCACTGGATTCGGCAGCTCTTCCAGTGGCAGGCGATCGAGGGGGCCGACAAGGGCCAGTTCGACTGGAGCGAGGCCGACCGCGTGGTCAAGGCGGCGAACGACGCCGGCGTCAAGATCATCGCGCGGCTCGACTTCGCGCCCGACTGGTCGCAGGCGGTCCCGGTGCCGAACGGACCACCCGACGACCTGAACGACTTCGGCGACTTCGTCAATGCCTTCGTCAGCCGCTACGGCCCCAGCTCGACCCAGGGCGTCGGCCGGGTGGACGCGATCGAGGTCTGGAACGAGCCCAACCTGACCCGCGAGTGGGGCAACAAGCCGATCAACCAGGACCAGGCGGGCCAGTACGTGAACATGCTGAAGATCGCGTACGAGGCCGCCAAGGCCGCCGATCCGCAGATCACGGTGATCAGCGCCGGGCTCACGCCGACGGGCACCAACGACGACACGGCGCGGCCCGACGACGTGTACCTGCAGTGGCTGTACGACGCGGGCGCGGGCCAGTACTTCGACGTGCTGGGCGCGCACGGCGCCGGCTACAAGGCCCCGCCCGACATGAGCCCCGACGCCGTGGCGGCCGATCCGAGCTACGGCGGTGACCCGAGCTTCAGCTTCCGCCGCGTCGAGCAGCTGCGCGACGTGATGGTGAAGAACGGCGACAGCGGCAAGCAGGTCTGGCTGCAGGAGTTCGGCTGGACGTCGGACGAGGTGAACCCGGCCTACGCCTGGCACCGCGTCACCGAGCAGCAGAAGGCCGACTACATCGTGGGCGCCTACGAGTGGGCGCGCGACCACTGGTCGCCCTGGATCGGCGTCATGGCGCTGTGGAACCTGGCCGCGCCGGGCTGGACGCAGCAAAACGAGGAGTATTGGTGGTCGATCACCAACCCCGACGGCAGCCCGCGCCCGGCCTACGACGCGCTGAAGGCCGCGCGCCAGAACGGCACGCTGCCGTAAGGCCATCCGCCGTGCGCTGACCCGAGGCCAGGGAGCCGGCTCGCGGAGGCGAGCCGGCTCCCTGCGCCTTGCGGTCCCCGGCACACCGAGAGAGCGGGTATCATAGGGGCAAGACGGAGGCTGCCGGCGGCGCGGCCGGGGCCCAAGCGCGACTGGGCGTGGAATGTCGGTGGTTTACCCGTCGGATTACGATGCTGAGGCCTCGCCCCCGCCCGCCGTGGGGCGGCTCGACGCCCCCGCCGTGCCGGGGGCGCTGAGCGAGGCGGTCGCGGGCGCTTACACCCGCTACGTCGTGCCTATCTACCGCTTCCTCTACAGCCGGCTTGGCAACCAGGAGGAGGCCGAGGACCTGACCTCCGAGGTCTTCCTGAAGGCCGTCCGGCAGCTGGAGCCGGAGCGCGACGACGCCAGCGTGCAGGCCTGGCTGTACCAGGTCGCGCGTACTACTCTTGCAGACTATTGGCGACGCCGCAGCCGGGTGCCGCAGGACCCCCTGGGCTACCTGGACGTCCCGGACCCCGCCGGGGCGGCCGTGCGGCCTGACGAGACGGCGACGCGAATGGCCCGCTGGCTGTTGGAGCAGTTACCCGACCGCTATCGCGAGGTGTTGACCCTGCGCTTTCTCCGCGGCTATTCGATCAAGGAGACCGCCCAGGCGATGGGAATTACCGAGAACCACGCCAAGGTGCTCCAATATCGCGCGGTGCAGAAGGCTGCGGCAATAGGACGAGAGAATGGCCGACCACCAGCGTGAGCCGCACGAAGCCGCCGACGACGCCGTCGAGCGCGTGCTGCCCTCGGCCGAGCGCTTGAACGCGGCGATCGACGATCTGCTCGCCGAGCGTCGCCCGACCACGGCCGCGGCTGGCGCCGATGAGGCCGAGCTATTCGGTGTCGCGGCCCTGCTGAAGCAGTTGCGCCCCGAGACGGCCGAGCCGCGCCTGGAGTACGCCGATGAGCTGGGGCGGCGCTTGCGGGCGGCGCGGGACGGCCGGCCCGGGCGGCCGCGGGCGGTCTCGCGGCGCGGCGCGCTGGCGGCGGGCGCCGCAGCGCTCGCGGCCGCCGCGGGAGCCGCCGGCTTCGCCCTGGGCCGCTTCGCGGAGCCGGGCGCGCCGTCGCCCGGCGGCACGGCGCAGCGCGCCGATCCGTCGCGCGACCTGACGCTGGTGAACGGCGAATGGTTCCCGGTGGCCACGCTCGCCGACGTGCCGCCCGGCACGGTGCAGGCGTTCACGGCCGGCGCCATCATGGGCCACCTGATCAACGACAGCGGGAATCTGCGGGCGCTCTCGGCGATCTGCACCCACATGGGCTGCATCGTCGATTGGAACGCGGCCACCCGCCAGTTCGACTGCCCGTGCCACGGCGCCAACTTCGACCTCGAAGGCGTCATCCAGCCCACGCCCCAGTATCCATACCGGCCGCCGCCGCTCATCCGCATCCCCGTCAAAGTGGAAGACGACCAGGTGTTCGTGCTGAGCGCGTCGCCCGCGAGCTGGACGGAGGGGCGGCGCCCGCGGCGCGCCCCGGCGGCGCCCGAGACGACCTAGCGCGGCCGGCTCGCCATAACCCTTCACGCCGCCATGCCTTCCCGGCTACACTACTCCAGAAGCAGCCCTGTTCGATCCCGCACCTCTCGTCGGCTGTTTAGCGAGGGACCGCCTATGATTACCGTCAAGAACCTGACCAAGTATTACGGCCCGCGCGCCGCGATCCGCGACCTGAACTTCGAGGTGGCGAAGGGCGAGATTCTCGGCTTCCTTGGCCCCAATGGCGCCGGCAAGACGACCACCATGCGGATTTTGACCGGCTACATGCCGCCGACCAGCGGCACGGCCACGGTGGCGGGCTACAACGTCTTTACCCACTCTATCGAGGCGCGGCGGCACGTCGGCTACCTGCCCGAGAGCGTCCCGCTCTACACGGAGATGGAAGTAGCCGACTACCTGCGCTTCATGGCGAAGATCCGCGGCGTGCCGGGGCGCAACCAGGGCGCGCGCGTCGACTACGTCATGCAGGCGCTGAACCTGACCCACGTGCGCGACCGGATCATCGGCAAGCTGTCGAAAGGTTACCGCCAGCGCGTCGGCATCGCCCAGGCGCTGGTGGCCGATCCGGACGTGCTGATCCTCGACGAGCCGACGATTGGCCTCGACCCGAAGCAGATCATCGAGACGAGGAATCTCATTCGCGGCCTGGCCGGCGATCACACCGTCATTCTGAGCACCCACATCCTGCCCGAGGTCAGCGCTACCTGCCAGCGCGTGCTCATCATCAACGACGGCGAGATCGCCGCCGAGGACACGCCCGAGAACTTGACGCGGCGGCTGCGCGGCGCCGAGACGCTCCAGGTCGAGGTCCGCGGCCCGCGCGAGGCGGTGGTCGGCCAGCTCCGCGCCCTGCCGCACGTCATGGACGTGACCGTGGCCGGCGGCGCCGACGGCACGAACACCTACACGGTCGCCTGCGCGCTCGGCCACGACCTGCGCGAGCAGCTGGCGGCGACGGTCGTGGGGCAGGGCTGGGGCCTGCTCGAGCTGCGGCCCGTGCGCCTGAGCCTGGAGGAGATCTTCCTGGAGATCATCACCGAAGAGAACGAATCGGCCGACGAGCTGGTCGAGGCTTGACCTGACCCGGTGGGAGAGAATCGATGGGTAATATCTGGGCGATTGCTCAGCGCGAATTGCGCTCGTACTTCGTGTCGCCCGTGGCCTACGCGGTCGGCGCGCTGTTCGTGCTCATCAGCAGCGTGCTGTTCGCGCTGATCCTGAACCAGGCGCAGACGGCGTCCATCCAGCCGCTGTTCGCCAATTTCGCGGTCATCTTCCTGTTCGTCGTGCCCGGGCTCACCATGCGGCTCCTGGCCGAGGAGCAGCGCACGGGCACGCTGGAGCTGCTGCTCACCGCGCCGGTGCGCGACTACGAGCTAGTCTTCGGCAAGTTCCTGGGCGTGCTGCTATTGCTGCTGATCCTCCTCGCGATCACTCTGGTCTATCCCGCCGTCATCATGCTGGCCGGCAACCCGGACCGCGGCCCGATCGCGGCGGCCTACCTGGGCGTCATCCTCCAGGGCGCCGCGTTCCTGGCGATCGGGCTGTTCGCCTCGTCGCTGACGCAGAACCAGATCATCGCCTTTCTCCTGGCCTTCGTCATCTTGCTCCTGCTCTGGCTGGCCGACGGCCTGAGCCAGATGACCGGCGGGCGCATCGGCGACCTGTTCCGCTTCCTCAGCATCACCCGACACTTCGACGACTTTCCGCGCGGCGTGATCGACACGCGGCACATCGTCTATTTCGTGAGCGTGATCGCCGCCGCGCTCTTCTTTACCGTTCAGTCCGTCCAGGCCCGGAGGTGGCGCTAATGGTCGCGTGGTTCGAACGTATTCGCTTTCCCGTCCTGATCCTGGGAATCATCGCGCTCGCCGCGGCGGCCGTCTGGTACTTCATTCAGGGCTACTTCGACACGCCGCAGCGGCTGCTGCTCATCGTGGGCGTGCTGCTCGTCGGGATCTACGTGGCGATCGAGCCCGGCGAGGTGGTCGGGGCGATCGGCAGCCGCGGCGCGCGCTACGGCGGCAACACGCTGCTGGTGATCGTGGTCTTCCTCGGCATCCTGGGGCTGCTGAACTTCGTCAGCATTCGCCACTCGCAGCGCTGGGACGTGACGGCGAGCGGCGTGAACACGCTCTCCGACCAGACGCAGAAGGTCCTGGACGGCCTGCCCCAGCCGGTCCACGTCACGGCGTTCATCAACCCGGACGATCGCGGCGCGCCCGCCGTGGAGACCCTGCTGCGCAATTACGAGGCCAGTTCCAACGGCAAGCTGACCTGGGAGTCCGTGGACCCCGTCACGAACCTCGGGATGGCGCAGCAGTTCGGCATCCGGACCTACAACACGATCGTTTTCCAGATGGGCGACAAGCGCCAGGACAGCACCGGCCTCACCGAGAGCGACTTCACGAGCGCGCTCATCAAGCTGACGGCCGCCGTGCAGCCGAAGGTCTATTTCCTGACGGGCCACGGCGAGCACAGCCCCGACGCGCAGACGCAAGACGGCTACAGCGAGATGAAGCGCAATCTCACGAGCGAGAACTACCAGGTGGACACGCTGAACCTGGCCACCCAGGGCAGCGTGCCGGACGACGCGGCGGTGCTGGTCATCGCCAGCCCGCGGAACCCCTTGCTCCCCGAGGAGACGAAGGCGATCAACGATTACCTGGACCGCGCCGGCCACGTGTTCTTGATGGTCGATCCGCGCACGGCCAGCAACGTCGCGGACATCGTGCAGCGCTGGGGCATCACCTTCAGCAACGGGCTGGTCTTCGATCCGGCCAGCGCCTTCCAGCGCGACCCGCGAGCGCCGGTGGTCGTGAAGTACGGCCTGCACAAGGTGACCGAGTCGCTGGCGCGGGACAACCTGCCGATCGTGCTCGTCGAGGCCACGAGCATCAACGTGCCGGATAGCCAGCAGCAGGGCGTCACCATCACGAAGCTGGCCGAGACGAGCGGCGACCGCAGCTACGTGAAGCCGCTCGACGCGCAGGGCACCGACTACGTCGAGGGCGAGGACACGAAAGGCCCCGTAACGCTCGCGGTAGCGGTCGAGGCCGACGCGCCGAACGCGCCCGCGGCCAGTGGCGACCAGGCGAGCGGCGACCAGGCGGGCGCCACCCCGGCCACCCCCACGGCCGCGGACAAGCCGAAGATGCGCGCCGTGATCGTCGGCGACTCGGACTACCCGAGCAACGGCATCGAGGCGCTGGTCAGCGCCTTCGGCGGCAACAACCGCGACTTCTTCATGAACTCGGTCGGCTGGCTGGGCGGCTCGGATGCGCTCGCGGCCATCCGGCCGAAGCCGCCCGAGCAGCGCCCGCTGTTCCTGGGCACGGCCCAGCGCAACACGATCATTTTCGGCACGATGATCCTGCTGCCGCTGTTGATCCTCGTGGCTGGCGGCCTGGTCTGGTGGGGGCGGCGCTGATGAGCTTCCGGGGCACCGCGATCCTGATCGCCATCCTCGCCGTGTTGGGGGCCGGGGTCTACTTTCTAGACTACCGGCCCAACCCCAACCCCTCCGGGCTCGACCCGAAGCTGCAGATCTGGAACCTGGACAAGGATACCGTCCAGCGGGTCGTCGCCCGCTCGCCGGAGGGCGAGGAGACGATGGAGAAGCGGTCCGACGGGCTATGGTACCTCCTGCCGCAGGACGTGCGGGCCGACTACTGGCGCATCACTGGC
This sequence comes from Pseudomonadota bacterium, assembly GCA_021325365.1. Next base: position 23,133 of record JAJPHF010000155.1, on the reverse strand, counting down.
ACGCTCGTCCGCCTGTCCAACATGCGCGGCAGCCGGCGCCTGAACGACAACAACACGGACTGGGCGCCCTACGGCCTGGACGACCCACAGACGGCGCTGACGCTGCGCGACGGCGCGGGCGTGGACCACACCCTGCTGATCGGCGGCAAGAGCCCGACCGAGGACGGCTACTACGCGCGCCAGCCGGACGACAACACGCTGTGGCTGATCGGGTCGTTCAACGTCGAGGACGTGCAGCGCTTCGTGAAGGAGCCGGCCTTCGAGCCCACGCCCGCGCCGTCGCCCGAGCCCACCGCCGCGGCCACGCCGACGCCTGGCCCGACCAGTACCGCCGAGCCCGCCGCGGCCGCCACGCCCGTACCGCCCGGCCTCCCCACGGTCGGCGTGTCCGCGCCCACCACCCCGTGAGGGGCGCGACGCATCCGCGCCTGCGGCCCATCGCTCCTCGTAAGCGTTCGGTCCTGCCGTGAGACAGGGGGTTGCAATACGGCCGGCAACGCCGTATACCCCTCTTCGTGGAGAAGATCGCGCTGCACCCGCCGCTGCGTCTTCTGATCGGTAAGCGAACGCTTACCTGGAGGCGAGGGGGCCGTAATGAAGCGAAACCACACCATGCTGCGGTGGAGCCTGTGGGTTGCCGTTAGCATCGGCCTCCTCGTACTTGCCGCGTCCGCCTGCGCACAGCCCCCCAAGAAGATCCCCCGCATAGGGTATCTGGCTGCCGTATCCGCGTCTGCCGACGCGCCGCGTCTGGAGGCGTTTCGCCAGGGACTACGGGATCTGGGCTATATCGAGGGGCAGAACATTATCATCGACTATCGCCACGAGGCCGGAGGATTTGAGCCGCTTCCTGGGCTCGCGGCGGAACTTGTCGGTCTTGAGCCCGACGTGCTTGTCGGAGTCACCACCAACGCTGCCCAGGCCGCGAAGCAAGCCACCACGACGATACCGGTCGTCTTTATGGGTGTCACCGATCCCGTTGCGGCTGGACTGGTCGAGAGTCTGCCGCATCCCGGCGGCAACTCTACGGGCGTTACCAACATGGCCGCGATTCTGACGGGCAAGCGAATGGAGTTTCTGAAGAACACCATTCCCGAGGTTTCGCGCCTCGCCGTCCTGTGGGACCCCCAGGCTCCAGGATCTACGCCACAATGGCAAGAAAGCCAGCTGCCTGCACGCGAGCTGGGCATTGAACTGTATTCGATGGAAGTAAGTAGTGTCGATCGATACGAGGCGGCATTCAGAGAGGCCGTGGAGGCGCACAATGACGCCGTTTGGGTGACGCTGAATCCGTTGGCCAATTCGAACCAACAACTGATCGCGGATCTGGCCATCCAGAACCACTTGCCATCCATATGCGCGCGCGAGGACTATTCGCAGAACGGTTGCTTGATGGCTTATGGACCGGGCTATGCTAATGAAGGCCGCGACGGCGCTCGGTACGTGGACAAGATTCTGAAGGGCACCAGGCCAGAGGACATTCCCGTAGAGCAGCCGATGAAGTTTGAACTGGTGATCAACCTGCGCACGGCCCAGGCCTTGAATCGGACCGTGCCACAGCGCGTGTTGCTGCAGGCCGACCAGATCATCCAGTAGCGCCCCCCGCCATCGCTTCACGCCCGATTCGGCCTGGCGGTTCACCTGCCGGGGCGGGTCCTCATCCCAGCCCGCTCTAGCGGGGGAGGGTGCAGAGCCCCCCCACCTCGGCCTTCGCTTCGTCGTTAGCGCTCATCCTGGCAGGCCCCGGGCGCCCGCGGGGCAGGTGGTCGCTCATTCGAGGATGCGCACTTCGCGGGGAGCGGGCGCCAGGCGCGATGCGCCGAACGCGCGGCGCTGGCGCACGTCGGCGTATACCCAGCTGAGCAGGAAGAGCCCCGAGGCGACGAGCACGACCGTGGCGCCGGACGCGGCGTCCAGATAGTAGCTGAGATACAGGCCGGCGGCCCCGCAGCTCGCCCCAATCAGCGTGGATAGCACCGTCATGCGCCCAAAGCTATCGGTGAGCTGGCGCGCGACCACCGCTGGGATGATGAGGGCGGCCGCGATCAGCGTGACGCCCAGCACCTGCATCGACACCACGATGGTGGTCGCCAGGACGAGCGCCAGCAGCGTGTCCATCCAGCCGGCCGGCACGCCGTACACGCGAGCGACCTCGGGATCGAAGGTGGTGAACAGGAGCTGCTTGTAGGCCAAAAAGAGCACCAGCGCGCAGGCCAGCGTGGCTGCCGCGATCACCAGCACGTCCTGGTCGGACACGCCGAGCACGTTGCCGAACAGGGCCGCCTCGAAGTTCTTCGTGAACTGCCGCGCCCGGCTGATGATCGCCACGCCGAGCGCAAAGCTGGCGGTGGTGACGATGCCGATCGCGGCGTCCGCGCCGATGCGGCGCCGCCGCGCCGTCTCGTTGATCGCGAGCGCCGACAGGAAGCCCCAGATGCCCGCGGCGACGTAGAAGTTCAGCTGCAAGACGTAGCCGAAGACCGCGCCGCCGAAGATGGCGTGCGACAGCCCGTGGCCGATGTAGCTCATGTGCCGCAGCACGACGTAGACGCCGACCAGGCCGCACAGCGCGCCGGCGAGGGTGGCGGCGAGCAGGCCGCGCGCGAAGAACGCGTAGTGGAACGGCTCAAGCAACGCCATTGCCCGCCCGGTGGCCCGCGCCGATCACCAGGTCGGGGTGATCGACGACGACGGTGACGTCGCCCTCGCGCACTACGCGCATGGGCGCGCCGTAGAGCCGCGACAGGATCTCGTCGGTGAACACGGCCTCGGGCCGGCCCTGGGCGATGATCGAACGATTCAGCGCCACGACGTAAGGCAGGTGGGTGGCTACCGCGTTCAGCTCGTGCGTCGAGAGCAGGATCGCCGTCCCCGCGCGCTGCAGCTCGGCCAGCAGGTGCAGCACGTCGTGACGGGTGCGGATGTCCACGCCGCTGGTGGGCTCGTCGAGCACGAGCAGCCGCGGCTGGCGGAGCAGCGCCCGCGCCAGGAACACGCGCTGCTGCTGGCCGCCCGAGAGGTTGCGGATGTGACGCTCGGCCAGGTTGCCGAGCCCCAGCCGCTCCAGCAACGTCCGCACCTCGGCCCGCGCGCGGCGGCCGGCCCAGGGCCAAGGGCCCAGCTCCATCGTGCGGCCCATCAAGACGACCTCTTCCACGGTTACGGGAAAGGTCCAGTCGACCGTCTCGAGCTGAGGCACGTAGCCGATGCTCGGCGGTGCGCCGCGCAGGGGCCGGCCGTCGTAGAGCACCTCGCCGGCGACGGGCCGCACGAGGCCCAGCGCGGCCTTGAGCAGCGTCGTCTTGCCGGAGCCGCTCGGCCCGACGAGCCCGACGAACTGCCCCGGCTCGACCGTTACCGTCACGCCGGACAGCACGCGCTCCGCGCCGTACGCACAAGCGACGTTGCGGAATTCCAGCAGGGGGGGCAAGGGAGCCTCCAACAAACGCTCGGCACCGCATTCTAGCCCATCTGCCAAGATGCCTACCAGCCACGATGGATATGGCAGCTCAACCGTTAGAGCAGCATTAGTTTGTCCATCAGTAGGGTAACTGCTAAAATCGGCTATTGCATGCCATTGCGACAAGCGGAGCGCGCGAGCCGGGCTCTGGCTGTCGGCGGAGGAGTACGGTGATGCGGCTACCGCGCGCGCTCGTCCTCACGGTTGCGGCTTGCTGCGCTCTGGCGCTGGCGCTGACGGTGTTGCCGTCGGCGGGCGTCGGGCAAGGACACCTGAAAGTCGTCAGCTCGGTGGCGCCGATCGCGAATCTGATCCAGAACGTCGGCGGCTCGCGCATCGACCTGCTGCAGCTCATCCCCGACGGCGTCGACTCGCACACCTTCGAGCCGCGTCCCTCCGACGCGCGCGCCATCTCCGAGGCCGACCTGTTCGTCCTGAACGGCCTGGACCTCGAGGCGCCGACGCTGCGCATGATCAACGCCAATCAGAAGCCTGGCTCGCAGATCCTCCTCCTCGCGGACAACACGATCACGCGCGACCAGTGGATCTTCGACTTCAGCTTCCCCGAGAGCCGCGGCCACCCAAACCCCCACCTCTGGCTGAACGTGGCCTACGCGCGCCACTACGCCGAGCTGATCCGGGACAAGCTGGTGGAGATGGACCCGACGAACGCCGACTACTACCAGGCGAACGCCGCGCAGCTCATCGCGCGCCTCGACCAGCTCGACCAGGCGATCATGACCGCCGTGCAGACCGTGCCGCCCCAGAACCGGCGCCTGCTCACCTACCACGACTCGTGGGCCTACTGGGCGCCGCGCTACGGCTTCGAGGTCATCGGCGCGATCCAGCCGTCCGACTTCTCGGAGCCCCGTCCGCGCGACGTGGCCGCCATCGTTGACCAGATTCGCCGGGAGCAGCTCCCGGCGATCTTCGGCTCCGAGGTGTTTCCCAGCCCGGTGCTGGAGGTGATCGGCCGCGAGACGGGCGCCCGCTTCGTGGACAGCCTGCGCGACGACGAGCTGCCCGGCGCGCCCGGCAGCCCCGAGCACAGCTACATCGGCATGATGCTCGACGACATGCGGACGATCATGACCGCGCTCGGCGGCAGCGATGCGGCCTTCGACGGCATCGACCCCTCCAACGTGGCGTCGTAGGCGATACCTGAGACGGATCGCCCCTCAGCGGGCGGCCCTCCTGACCCGGAAGCAGCGCGAAGCCCCGGGGCGTTGCCGCCCCGGGGCTTCGCGGCCGGACCAGACTGGCGCTACACGCCGGTGTCGGGGGCGGCGGGGCAGGTGCTGCTGACCCAGGCTTGGATGCCGGCGATCACCTGGTAGAGATCGTTGGCGCGCGAGAGCGGGTAGGCCGTGCGATCGGCGTTCAAGCCGGCCGCCGCCAGGCGGTTGGCGACCACCGCCTGCCGCAGGCTGGCGTCGGCGATGCGATTCGCTTGTAGCGTCTGCTGGAAGCCCAGGCCCGCGAACACGTTGCCCACCTCGCCCTGCTGCAGCGCCGCGAGCGCGATCAGGTCGGCGGTGCCCGGGCCGCCCAGCCCGCCGCCCGGCGCGAGCCCGGGTGACTGGGCGTTGAGGCCGGCGGCGACCGCCGCGAAGCTCAGGCCGGCCGGCCCATTGTTGAGCGCGGCGAGGCTGCCCAGCGCCTGCGTCCCGGCGAACTGCCAGCCGGCGGCGGCCAGGGGGGTGATGCCAAAGCCGCCTGGCCCGCCGAAGCCGGGGCCGAAGGAGCCGAGCCCCCAGGCGCCGAAGGCCGGGCCGTAGGGGCTGCCGGGGCCGTAGCCGTTGAGGGGGCCGTAGGCGCTGGCCGGCCAGCTGTAGAGCGGGGGGCGGCCGTCCGGGCCGACCGGATACAGGCTGGCGGCGTTGGCGTACCAGAGCATCTGGCGGAAGTACGGCTCGGCCAGGTCGCGGAACTGTCGCTGGCACTCGGGGTGGTCGCCGATGTCTCCCGCATGGGCCGCCGGCCGCGGCCCGGTGAGCAGCGCGCTGCCGGCTAGCAGCAGCGCAGCGAGTAGCCGTCGCATGTCGCCTCCTTGAAGTCGCGGGGCATGACTTCGCTTCGATCTGGCGGGGACGGACCGCAGACGCAACCGCCCCCGACTGATAAACGGGGCATGTTGCAAAACGTTACAGCAAAGACGGCGTGCAATTGCGGCGGGATGCAATACGGCCGCGAGGCAGCGGCTGATCGCCGGCCGAATAGGCTAGCGGGTTTCGGCGGGAGCCGAGTGGTGGTGGGTCGTCGTGGCGGGGGCCGGGCTGGCCGCGCAGGCGCGGCAGCGGCCGGCGATCGCGAGGTGGGTCAGGTCGCTCTCGAAGCCGTAGCGCTCGTGGAGGGACTGGCGCAGCGGCTCGCCCACGGACAGGTCCTCGATCTCCTGGATGGCGCCGCAGCTATGGCAGACCAGGTGCATGTGCGCCGGCTCCTCGGCGCGGTGGTAGCGGGTGCTGCCCTCCTCGACGTGCGCGTGGCTGATGAGGCCCATCTGCTCCAGCAGCTGCAGCGTGCGGTACACCGTGGAGCGGTTGATCGAGGGGAAGCGGCGCGAGACTTCGAGGTAGATCGCCTCGGGGACGATGTGGCCGCGGGTGGCTAGCACCTGCTCGATGACGAGCTGGCGCTGCGGCGTCACGCGGCTCCCGCGCGCGTGCAAGAGATCGGCCAGGGAATCGTCTTTTTGCACGTCGTCTCGCTCGCTTGCTGTGATCATAGCACGCCAGGCCATCGCGGGCGTCGGGCATTTCGCGCCATGTGCAGTGGGTCGCCGCGTTCCCGCGACATGGGGCCCGGGCGGGTCGCCGGCCGCGCGGCCGGCGACCCGCCCCCGGGGGTTACTGCTCAGTGGTGAACTCGGCGGTCAGCTGCAGGTCGAAGACGTAGGACAGGCACATGCCCTGGCCGCGGACGTCGAGCGACTCGTCGTCGCCGCGCAGCACGAACGTGCGCTCGTCGCCGCCCGCGGCCAGCCATTGCTGCACCTGGGGCGTCACGTCCCAGGCCCCGTAATCGCCCGTGGTCGCCCCCTGCACGCCGGCAATCATCGCGGGGCGCGTCGGCACCACCCGGTCAAAGCTCGTGTCCCAGCCGTCGGTGGGCACGCCCAGGCCCGTGTTGCAGGTAGGGAGGATCCCGTACTGCGAGTCGCCGGTCGGGGAGCGGCGCACGGTGCTGGCCTCGGCGTAGCTGAGCGTGGCCCTGGTCAGCGTGCCCTGCGCGGCGAGGCCGCGCAGCGGGGCGAGGCCGAAGACGGCCACCGCCTGCAGCACGTGCTTCTGGCCCCGGTCCTGGTTGTTCTCGTAGCCGACGACCCACAGGTCGGAGAGACTGCGCACGTCCCGCCCGTCGAAGCCCTGGCAGCTCGCGGTCGGGGCGGACAGGGTGGCGCCACAGCGGCTCTGGCCGGCGGTTCCCACTCGCGTCGGCGTGAGGCTGACCGTCTGCGTTTGCTGCGTGTCGGGTGCGGCGAACGCACGCACGGCCGTGGTCAAGAGCATTGCGCTCAGCGCTCCTCCCACCACGAGTCGGCCGGTCGTTCTCGCCCATCGGATCGGTCGGGTCATCCTACTCCTCCTGCCGAAGCTGCACGTCAGCCCGGCGTTGCGCTGTCGCTTGGTGTGCGCTCGAAGAGACCGAGGGTGCGCGCCGCCAGCGCTGATCCTGGCGGTGAGCCACTGGGAAAGCCAGGCGGGTCAACCCAGTATAGCGGGCGGCGATGGCCGCACGAGGCGCGCCCCCGTGGGGACAGCGGCCTTGTGCCGCGCGCGCCGTGGGGCACCAGGCCCCCGTGTAACCGGCGGCCCTACCGGCGGACCGTGAACAAGCCCGTGCAGATCTCGACCTCGGTAAGGCCCACCTGGTTGGTGTACTCGTAGCGCGCGGCGAGAGCATTCAGCTCCCGCTTCCGCTGCGCCGTCGACAGGGAGCAGCCCAGCTCGCCGAGCTTCCCCTGATCGCCGAACCCCAGGAAGTTGCTGCGATACCAGAGCACCTCTTCGACGATCTCGGCCCGCGTGCCCAGCGGATCGCCCACCGCCGGCCGGACGCTGCCGGCGCCCTGGCCCGTGCCGGCCGCCGAGCCGCCCGGATAGGCGTCCACCAGCGGCGGCTGTGAGCTACCACGCTGCACGGCCGCCTGTACCGAGGCGCTGATCCGGCGCACGCTCGCCGGGTCGAGGGCCTGCCCCGAGCCGCCGCGGGACTGGCCCGCGAGATCGAGGTCCGCGACCTGGGTTGCGGCGGAGCGTCGCACTAGCTCGAGATCTCCCGCGTGTACTGCCGCCGGGGGCGCTGCCAGGCTGGCGCTGGTCGCCATGCCGAGTACCGTTAGTCCCATCAAGGTCAGCCGCTTGAGGCCCGTTGCCTGCATGCCGTTATCCCTCCCTTGCGCTATTGAGTTGCCTGGACGGTGGCGAGATCGGTGTCGAATGTAGATTACGCGCCGAGCGACGTAGCCACAGCGACCTGTGTCACAGATAGAGAGTGAATCGGGCCACGTCGGGCGGGGCGGCTGGCGCAGGCATTCCAGGAACGGCGCGGCTCCAAGGGGTCCGCCAAACCGCTTGCTGGCTCGGCCCGGGGTGCCACCACGCCCTATGCCGGCGGCTGCGCCTCGGGCGCGGTCAGCTGGGCGAGCGACCAGGCGGCTTGCTCGGCGACCACGGGGTCGGGGTCGTCGCGGGCGAGGGCGAGGGCTGCCATAGCCGCTGGGTCGTCGCGGCCGCCGAGTACGAGCGCGGCGTTGCGTCGCAGGCCCTGGCGCTTGGCGCGCTTGAGGGGGCTCCCGCGCAGCCGCTCGCGGTAGGCGGCCTCGTCCATCGTCAGGGTGGCGACGGGATCGAGCGCCGCTCCGGCGCCGGCCTCGGGCGCGAACGCGGGCTCGCGGGTGGGAGCCGCCAGCCGGTTCCAGGGGCACACCTCCTGGCACACGTCGCAGCCGAAGAGGTGGTCGCCGACGAGCGGGCGCAGCGCCTCGGGCAGCGGCCCGCGGTGCTCGATAGTCAGGTAGCTGATGCAGCGCGCGCTGTCCACGACGTAGGGCGCCGGCAGGGCGCCCGTCGGGCAGGCGTCGAGGCAGAGCGTGCAGGCGCCGCAGTCGGCGATGGCGGGCGGGTCGGGCGGCAGCGGCACGTCGGTGAGCGCGGCGCCGAGCAGCACGTACGAGCCGTGGGTGCGGGTGAGCAGGTTCGTGTTCTTGCCGAAGAAGCCGAGGCCCGCCCGCTGGGCCACGGCGCGGTCGGGGCACGGGCCGTCGTCCACGAAGACGCGCGCCGCCACCGGCCGCCCCAGGCGCTCCTCCAGGAACCGCACCAGCGCCCATAGGCGCGGCTTCAGCACGTCGTGGTAGTCGCGGCCCTGAGCGTAGCGGGCAATGTGACCTAACCCCTCCTCCCCTCGCCCCTCCGCCGCGGGCCGGTAGCCGATGCCGACGGCGATGAAGGACCGCGCGCCGGGCAACAGCTCGGCGGGGCGGCAGGCGCGGCGCACGCGCTCGGCGGTGAGCCAGGCCATGCCGGCCGCGCCGCCGCGCCCCAGCCAGGCCAGCGTGCGCGCCTCGGCATCGGCGAACGGCGCGGCGTCGGCGATGCCGGCGAGGTCGAACCCGAGGGCGCGGGCGTGGGCCTTGACAGCCAGAGCGAGCGCGGCGCGGTCGGGCGCGGCCGGCCCGCCCGGTGCTGGATCGGGCGTTGGGGCGCTCTCGGGCGGCTGGCGCGGCGCTTGCGCCGCCCGGCGGTCGCTCCCCGCGCGGGCGGCGCGGCGAGGGCGGGGGCCAGGCCGCTCAGGCACGCGCGCCGGCCCGCTGGCGCTGATCGCGCCAGGCGACGAGGCGCTCGACGGGCTTGGCGTCGAACGGCGGGCCGAAGCCCAGAATGACGTGCGTGCAGCCGGCGTCGGCGAGCGCGTCGAGGTGGGCGAGGTCCTCGGTGCCGATGCTGGCGGTGCGCTCGATCGCCCGCGGGTCGCGGCCGAGCTTCTGGCACCAGTCGTCGAGCACGCGGTTCTTGCGCTTCCAGTTGTCGACGCCGCCGAAGCCGTTCCAGGCGTCGGCGTACTGGGCGGTGATGCGCAGGGTGATCTTCTCGCCCTCGCCGCCGATGAGGATCGGGATCGTGCCGCGCACCGGCGGCGGGTTGTCCTTTGCCCAATGCTCCTTGATGATCGGGAGCGCCGCCGCCAGGTCGTGCAGGCGGGTGGTCGCCGTGCCGAACTCGTAGCCGAAGTCGTCGTACTCGCGCTCGAACCAGCCGGCGCCGATACCCAGGATGAAGCGGCCGTCGCTGATGTGGTCGATCGTCGTCGCCATCTTCGAGAGCAGGGCCGGGTTGCGGTAGCTGTTGCAGGTGACCATGCAGCCGATGGTGGCGCGCGAGGTCGCCTCGGCCAGCGCGGCCAGCACCGTGTAGCCCTCGAGCGCGGGGCCGTCCGGGTCGCCGTAGAGCGGGTAGAAGTGGTCCCAGTTCCAGATCGAGTCGACGCCGCTGGCCTCCATGCGGCAGGCGGCGTCGCGGAACTGCTGGTAGGTGCAGTGCTGGGGGTGGAGCTGCACGCCCACCTTGAGTGCTGACTGCTGACTGCTGAGTGCTGAGCGCTGGGGTGCGGTCATGGCGCCTCCTGGCAGTACCCACCGAGGGGGTCCAACGCGTCTCACCGGTATGGTACTTGGCGGCGGACATGGTCACACGCCTTGCGTCGAGGGCCGGGCGCGCTAGAATGGCCGATGGGCCCTCACCGAGCAGCGAGACTGGATGAGACGAGGAGCGCGACGATGGCAGACGCAACGGGCGGCTCCACGGCGGAGCGCCGGATCGACGTACACCACCACGTCCTGCCGCCGCAGTACGTGGACAGCACGCCGATGCCCTTCCGGGTGCCAGACACCGACACGCAGCTGCGCACGATGGCCGAGTTCGGCATCGAGGCGGCGATTACGTCGCTGACGCCCCGCGTGTTCGAGGAGCACCGCCACGAGCGGCGCGCGGTGGCCCGCGCCTGCAACGAGTTCATGGCGGGCCTGGTGCGCGACCATCCGACGCGGTTCGGCTCGTTCGCCGTGCTGCCGCTGCCCGACGTGGACGGCGCGCTGGAGGAGGTGGCCTACGCGCTCGACACGCTGCGCCTGGACGGCGTGGGGCTGTTCTCCAGCATGGAGGGGCGCTTCCTGGGCGACCCGCTGTACGACCCGCTGTTCGCGGAGCTGAACCGCCGCAAGGCCGTCGTGTTCGTCCATCCGTCGCACTGTGCCGCGCCGCCCGAGTACAACCTGGGCGCGCCGGCGGGCATCATCGAGTACATCTTCGACAGCACGCGCGCCATCCTGAACATGCTGTACCACCAGACCTTCCGGCGGAACCCCGACATGCGCATCATCTTCTGCCACGGCGGCAGCACGGTGCCGTACCTGGCCCACCGCATCGCCAACCTGGAGCACAACGCCGGCGTGCCCGACGTGATCGGCACGCTGCGCTCGCTGTACTACGACATCGCCAGCTCGATGTCGCGCTTCTCGCTGCCGTCGCTGCAGCAATTGGCCGACCCGACGCACATCGTGTGGGGCTCGGACCTGCCGTTCGTCCACGGCGAGCGGCTGCGGGAGGAGATTGCGGGCTGGGAGGCGTACACCGGCTTCGACGCGGCGACGCGCGCCGCGATCGAGCGTGACAACGCGCTGCGCCTGTTCCCACGGCTGGGCGCGACGGCAGCTAGCCGATGAGGCACGGGCGCCGCGTGGACGCCGGTGCTGCGGCCTGCGGGCCGCGGGCGGGCACGAGACCCGCCCCTACGAAAAGAGCCGCGGGCGGGCATCGTATCACGAGTGTCAGTCGCGGAGGCTGAGGACGGCGGTGAAGGCTTCCTGGGGGATCTCGACGCTGCCTAGACGCTTCATGCGCTTCTTGCCCTCGGCCTGCTTCTCCAGCAGCTTGCGCTTGCGGGTCACGTCGCCACCGTAGCACTTGGCGAGCACGTTCTTGCGCATGGCGCGGATCGTCTCGCGGGCGATGACCTTCTGGCCGACGGCGGCCTGGAGCGGCACGTCGAACAGCTGGCGGGGGATCAGCTCACGCAGCCGCTCGACCAGCGCGCGGCCCTGGCTCTGCGCCTTGTCGGCGTGAACGATGGCGGAGAGGGCATCGACCGGCTGGCCGTTCACCAGGATGTCGAGCTTCTGCAGCTTCGCGGGCCGGTACTCGGCGAAGCTATAGTCGAGCGAGGCGTAGCCCTGGGTGCGCGACTTGAGCTGGTCGTAGAAGTCGACGATCAGCTCGGCGAGCGGCATCTCGTCCACGATGAGGACACGCTGCTCGTCGATGTAGTCCATCTTCTTGAACACGCCGCGGCGGTCCTGCACCAGCTCCATCACGGCGCCAATGTAACGCGACGGCACGATGATATCCAAGGAGACCCACGGCTCCTCGATGCGCTCCACGTGGTTCGGCGGCGGCAGCGCGGCCGGGTTGTCGACCAATAGCTCGCGCCCGTCGGTCGTATAGACGTGGTACTCGACGCTCGGCGCCGTGATGAGCAGCTCCAGGTTGTACTCGCGCTCCAGCCGCTCGCGGATGATCTCCATGTGCAACATGCCGAGGAAGCCGCAGCGGAAGCCGAAGCCGAGGGCCACCGAGCTTTCGGGCTCATACACCAGCGAGGCGTCGTTCAGGCGCAGCTTGTCGAGCGCGTCGCGCAAGAGGTGGTAGTCGTCGCTGGCGGTCGGGTACAGTCCGGCGAACACCATCGGCTTGGCGGGGCGATAGCCCGCGAGCGGCTCGGCGGCCGGCGCGGCGGCGAGCGTGATCGTGTCGCCCACGCGCACGTCGCGCACGTCCTTGAGGCCCGTCGCGATGTATCCTACCTCGCCGGCGGCCAGGCCCTCGACCGGTCCCATCGTCGGCCGGAAGACGCCGACCTCCAGCACTTCGGCGGTGGTCTCGGTGGCCATCAGGCGGATGCGCTGCGTCGGCCCGACGGCGCCATCCACCACGCGCACGTACGCGATCACGCCCTTGTACGAGTCGTAGTGGGAGTCGAAGACCAGCGCCCGCAGGGGCGCGTTCCGCTCGCCGCGCGGCGGCGGCACGCGCGTGACGACAGCTTGCAGGATCGCCTCGACGCCGGTGCCATCCTTCGCCGAGGCGAGCAGCACGTCCTCGGCCGGCAGGCCGACCACGCGCTCGATCTCCTCGGTCACGCGCGGCGGGTCGGCGCTCGGCAGGTCGATTTTGTTGATGACGGGGATGATCGCCAGGTCGTGCTCGATCGCCAGGTAGACGTTCGCCAGCGTCTGCGCCTCGACGCCCTGCGCCGCGTCCACGACCAGGATGGCGCCCTCGCAGGCGGCCAGGCTGCGGGAGACCTCGTAGGCGAAGTCGACGTGGCCCGGCGTGTCGATCAGGTTGAGCTGATACTCCTCGCCATCGTACGCGTAGCGCATACGGACGGCCTTCGCCTTGATGGTGATGCCCTTCTCGCGCTCCAGGTCCATCTGGTCGAGCACCTGCTCGGCCATCTGGCGCTCGGTGAGCGTGCCGGTCATCTCCAGCAGGCGGTCGGCGAGCGTCGACTTGCCGTGGTCGATGTGGGCGATGATACAGAAGTTACGAATGTGAGCCTGGTCAATCAAGACGTCGTCCTGCTCCGCGCGGGCGCACCCGGCCCCAGCCCAGCGTGGCAGCGCGCGCCACGACGGGGAAAGCAATCATGTGGGAGGGCGCCGCTAAATCATACCAGACCGGGCCGCCTGACCCCGCGAGATTGCAGCCGCGGCCTGCCGCCGATGAGCCCGTTCGGAGTCTAATAACCGGAGATCGGACTGACGTAGGAGAGCGTGCCGCCTACCAGCCCCAGGAGCCGCTGGTCGGCCGTCCAGAGCGCGCACCCATAATGCTCTGCCAAGACCAGATAGTGGGCATCGTAGGCTGCCGGCAGCGCGTGGGCGTTGGCCAGGCTGAGCGCCCGGTCGTACAGGTCCGGCGGCTCGACCAGCGTAATGGTGAACCGCTGGAACTGGTCCATGAGCTGCTGCGCCTCGGCGAGCAGCATGCCCGTGCGCCTCATACGCTGGCGCAGAATGTTGGCGATCTCGAAGGGAAGCAAGCGCGGCGCGATGATGGGCTCGTTGCGAGCTACACAGTCGGCATAGAGCGCATCAGCTTTATCCGAGTTCGCCTCGACCAGGATCCATTTGGCGGCTACCGACGCGTCGACGACGATCACGATAGCTGCTGACTGCGCTCATCGCGCAGCTGGTTCAGGATCTCCCAGGATTCTGAGAAGGGCACCCCACCGCGCTCGCGAAGCATCCTGTCGCGGATTGCTCTCGCCTCCGCCATCGCGCGCAAGCCCCGTTCACGCTGTTCCGCGGTGAGCGGCGGAATCTCTGCTCGGCGCGCCGCGATCACAGCGGCCCGCTCCCGCGGCGTCAGCGTGCTGAGATCGTTGTCGGCCACAGGCCCTATCGCGCTATCCGGCGCAACGCCCGCCGCGGCCACCGGGCGCACAAGCCGGTCGACGTCGGCGCGCTTGAGCGCGAGACGGCGTTGGCCCACGCGGTAGGCGGGCAGGCTGCCCTGGTCGATCCAGCGGCGAATGGTAGATTGGTGGACCCTGAGGAGCGCCGCGGCCTTCGCGACGGTCAGGTACTCGTCTACGTCGATGCGCATGCGCCCTGCCTCCCGCCCTTGATCTCCATTCTGCGCTATACGGCACTATACGAATGCATACGCTAGCATGGCAACGAGGGTGGCCGACTATCCAGCCCGGCACCGGTGGGCGCAGCGGCGAGGGGAGCCACGCGAGAATGGTACGGAACTTGCGGCACCTTCGGCCGCGCCCTCGACCAGGCCCGGCCGCGCGACGGCGCGGCGGACGGCCGCCCCAGGTCCCCGAATCGGCGCGACGGGCCGCCTTGCGTGGTAGACTACATTCGCTCGGAGCATTATGGCGGGAGGCAGCGAGATGGCGCAGGCGGAGGCCGCGACGGCCGGGCAGGCAACGGCCAAGAAGTGGGTATACCGCTTCGAGGAGGGGCTCGCCGACATGCGCGACCTCCTCGGCGGCAAAGGGGCGGGCTGCGCGCAGATGACCCGCGCCGGCCTGCCGGTCCCGCCCGGGTTCACCATCACCACCGAGGCCTGTAACGCGTACTACGAGGCGGGCAAGCAGTTCCCGCCCGGCATGTGGGATCAGACGCTCGAAGCCTTGCGCGACCTGGAGCGGAAGACCGGCAAGGGCTTCGGCGACCGCAACAACCCGCTCCTCGTCTCCGTGCGCTCGGGCGCGCGCATCTCCATGCCCGGCATGATGGACACCGTCCTCAACCTGGGGCTGAACCACGACACGGTGCAGGGCGTCATCGCGCTCACCGGCAACGAGCGCTTCGCCTACGACGCCTATCGCCGCTTCATCCAGATGTTCGGGCGCATCGTGCAGGACATCCCGGCGGAGCGCTTCGACGAGGTGTTCGAGGACGCGAAGCACCGCCACGGGGCGAAGCAGGACACGGACCTCGACGCGGCGGCGCTGCGCGAGGTGGTGGCCGCCTTCAAGGACGTGGTGCAGCGGGAGACGGGGAAGCCGTTCCCCACCGACCCGATCGAGCAGCTGCGCCTGGCGATCGCCGCGGTCTTCGAGTCGTGGATGGGCAAGCGCGCCGTCGACTACCGCAACTTCTACAAGATCCCCCACGACCTGGGCACGGCCGTCAACGTGCAGACGATGGTGTTTGGCAACATGGGCGACGACTCGGGCACGGGCGTGGCCTTCACGCGCGACCCGAACACTGGCAAGAACGAGCTATACGGCGAGTTTCTGGTGAACGCGCAGGGCGAGGACGTGGTTGCCGGCATCCGCACGCCGATGCCGATCAGCAAGATGGCTGAGGAGCTGCCGCAAGCGTACAGCGAGTTCCAGCAGATCGCGGAGCGGCTGGAAGCCACCTACCACGACATGCAGGACATGGAGTTCACCGTCGAGCGCGGCAAGCTGTACATGCTGCAGACGCGCGCCGGCAAGCGCTCGGCGCCGGCGGCGGTGAAGATCGCGGTGGACATGGTCCACGAGGGCCTGATCACGCGCGAGGACGCGCTGCTGCGCGTCGAGCCCGACCAGGTGCAGCAGCTGCTCTTGCCACGCTTCCTGCCCCAGGCCGTGTGGCAGGCGCGGGAGCGCGACGGGTTCGTCACCAAGGGCCTGAACGCCTCGCCGGGCGCTGCGGTGGGCAAGGCTGTGTTCGACGCGGACCGAGCGCAGGCGATGGGCCAGAACGGCGAGCGCGTGATCCTCGTTCGGCCCGAGACCTCGCCGGACGACGTACACGGCCTCATTGCCGCCCAGGGGGTGTTGACGGCGCGCGGCGGCATGACCAGCCACGCCGCGGTCGTGGCGCGCGGCATGGGCAAGCCGGCGGTGGTGGGCGCCGACGACGTGCGGATCGACCTACGCGGGCGCAGCTTCACGGTCAACGGGCGCACCGTGAACGAGGGCGATTGGCTGTCGCTCGACGGGTCCACCGGCGAGGTGTTCGCGGGCCAGCTCGCCACCATCGAGCCGAACCTGGCCGAGGAGCACGAGCTGGCCGAGCTGCTGAGCTGGGCGGACCAGGTGCGGCGGCTGGGCATCTGGGCGAACGCCGACTACCCGCGCGACGCCGAGCGGGCGCGCGAGTTCGGCGCCGAGGGCATCGGCCTCTGTCGCACCGAGCACATGTTCATGGAGGAGGAGCGGCTGCCGCTCGTGCAGCAGATGATCCTCGCCGCGCCGGGGGCGGCGCGGGCCAAGGCCGCGCTGGGGATCGACGAGCGCCGGCGGGAGCTGCAGGCGCGGCGCATGCGCCAGACCGAGGAGCACGCGCCGCCGGACATGGTGGCCGCTGACCTGGCCGCGGAGGAGGCGGCGCTGGCCAATCTCGAGGCGAAGCTGGCGGCCGATTCGGCCTGGCAGCAGTACAAGGCCGCGCTGGACCAGCTCTTGCCGATCCAGCGCGGCGACTTCAAGGGGCTGCTCAAGGAGATGGCGGGGCGGCCGGTCATCATCCGCCTGCTCGACCCGCCGCTGCACGAGTTCCTGCCGAAGTACGACGACCTGCTGGTCGAGGTAACCGAGCTGCGGGTGCGCGGCAACGATCCCGCGCGGCTGGCCGAGGCCGAGAAGATGCTGGCGGCGGTGAACGCGCTGCGCGAGGCGAACCCGATGCTGGGGCTGCGCGGCGTCCGCCTGGGGCTGCTCTACCCCGAGATCAACGAGATGCAGGTGCGCGCCATCCTCGAGGCGGCAGTCGAGCTGAAGCGCGAGGGGGTGGATGCCCACCCGGAGATCATGATCCCGCTGATCGGCAACACGGAAGAGCTGCGTCGCGTCGAGACCGTGCTGCGCGCGGTCGCCCAGGCCGTGCAGGGCGAGGCGGGGACGCAGGTCGACTACAAGTTCGGGACGATGATCGAGATTCCCCGCGCCGCCTTCATCGCGGACCAGATCGCTGAGATGGCCGAGTTCTTCAGCTTCGGCACGAACGACCTGACGCAGATGATTTTCGGCTTCTCGCGCGACGACGCCGAGGGCAAGTTCCTGGGCAGGTACATCGAGGAGAAGATCCTGGCGGTCAACCCGTTCGAGACGCTGGACCGCGCGGGCGTGGGCGAGCTGATCTGCATCGCCGTCGAGCGGGGGCGGCGGACGCGGCCGGACCTGGAGATCGGTATCTGCGGCGAGCACGGCGGCGACCCAGCCTCGATCGCCTTCTGCCATGCGGCTGGGCTGAATTACGTGAGCTGCTCGCCGTTCCGGGTGCCCGTGGCGCGGCTGGCGGCCGCGCAGGCGGCCCTGCAGAGCAAGCAGGCCGCGGGGGCCAAGGGCGAAGCCGACCGGTAGCGGTCAGCCGACAGCCGTCAGCTATCAGCGTGTGGCGGTGACCGACCGCGCTCGCCACGCCGGGAATGATATTGCGCAGCCGCGGGCGGGTCGGCGCACGGCCCGCGGCTAGCTGACGGCTGCTAGCTGACGGCTGAAAGCTGGTAATGCATGCTCTCCGTCATTGTGCCGACCTACGACGAGCGTGGGGCGCTGCCCGAGCTGCTCGACCGGCTGAACGCGACCTTCGATCTCGGCGGGCTGACGGCCGAGATCATCGTCGTGGACGACGGCTCGCCCGACGGCACGGCCGATCTAGCGGAGGCGCTGGCGGACCGCTACCCCGTGCGCGTGCTGCGCCGGCCGGGCAAGATGGGCCTGGCGTCGGCGGTGCTCGACGGCCTGAAGCTGGCGCAGGGCGAGCTGATCGCCGTGATGGACGCCGATCTCAGCCACCCGCCCGAGGCGCTGCTGCCGATGGTGCGCGCCATCGAGGAGGAGGGGGCCGACCTGGCCGTCGGCAGCCGCTACGTGGCGAACGGCGGCATGGAGGACTGGCCCTGGCACCGCCAGCTCGTGTCGCTGGTCGCGAACAAGCTCACCTGGGGGCTCACCCCCGTCCACGACGCGACCTCGGGCTTCTTCGTCGTGCGCCGCAGCGCGCTGGAGGGCGTGTGCCTGAACCCGATCGGCTTCAAGATCGGACTGGAGGTCATCGCGCGGGCGCGCTACCAGCGCTGCGTCGAGGTGCCGTTCGTCTTTACTGATCGCAAGCATGGCTTCAGCAAGTTCACCAGCCGCGAAGTGATCGCCTTCCTCAAGCAGCTCGCCATCCTCTACGGCGAGAAGTACGGCGACCGTTTCGGCCTCGTCCGCTCCAAAGCGTAACGTCGCGGGCTATGCCGCGCGCACGCGCATGCGGACGCCGTGGCGCGGGGAGAGGGTGACGAGCGGGCGGGGGACGATGCGCTGGCCCGGCTCGAGCGCGAAGCGCCAGCGGCCGAGCAGCGCGCTCAGCACCACCTTCATCTCCTGCAGCGCGAAGGTCATCCCCAAACAGAGGCGGGCGCCGCCGCCGAACGGCACGTAGGCGAAGGGCGGGTGCGACTCGCCATGCTCGGGGTCGAAGCGCTCGGGGCGGAAGGCTTCCGGATCGTGGAAGACCTCCGGCAGGCGGTGGCTGAGCCACTGGCTGTACATGACGAACGTGCCCGGCGGGAAGCGATAGCCCTGCCACTCGATCTCCGTGGCGGTCAGGCGGCCGCCGGCCCAGGCGGGCGGGTACAGGCGTAGCGCCTCCTTCGTCACCATCTCCAGGTAGGTGAGCCGCGGCAGGGTGTCGAAAGTCGGCGGGCGACCGCCGAGCACGGCGTCCTGCTCGGCCAGCACGCGCTCCAGCACGGCGGGGTGCTGCGCGAGCAAGTAGAGCGTCCAGGCCAGGCCGTGCGCCGTCGTCTCGTGGCCGGCGGCGAGGAGCTGCACGACCTGGTCGCGCACCTGCACGGGGCTGAGGCCGCTGCCGTCGGTGTCGCGGGCGGCCAGGAGCGCGGAGAGCGCGTCGTCGTGGGCGCCGGCCGCGGGATCGGCCTGGCGCTGGCGGATGAGGTCGTAGACGAAGCGGTCGAGGCGCGCGCGGGCGCGCACGAACCGCCCCCAGGCCGTGAACGGCAGGTTGATGCGGAGCATGCTGAACGGCCACTGCACGTCGCTGTACACTAGCGCGTCGCGGAAGGCGCGGATGAGCTGGGCGTGCTCGGCCCCAAGCTCGACGCCGAACAGCGTCCGCCCGGCGATCTGGAGGGTCAGGCGGCGCATGGCGAGGTCCGCGTCGATCAGCTGCCCGGGCCGCCAGCGGGCGGCGTAGCGCTGGGCGTGGTCCCACATGATCGGCAGGTAGCCCTCCATGCGCTGGCGCTGGAAGACCGGCAGCACGAGGCGGCGCAGGCGGTCGTGCAGGGCGCCGTCGGTGACGAGCAGGCCCTCGCCGAGCAGGGGGATGAGGCTGGCGAGCGCCGGGCGCCAGAGCAGCTTTTGCGGCTGCTCGCTCAGGATCAGCCGGTTGCCCTCGGGGCCGATGAGCCAGACGAGCGGGTAGCCGAACCAGGCCAGGCTGAAGGCGTGGCCGTAGGTCTGGTAGCAGCGGGTGACGAAGCCGATCGGGTCGCGCACATAGTCCAGGGTATTGCCGGCGATCGGCCGGCCCGGCGGGCGCGGTGGCAGGCGCTCCCAGACGGCCGGCGGGGGCGGCGGCGCGGCCATGCCCAGCGCCTGCATCCAGCGGGGCTGTCGGACCGCGGTCGTGGCCATCGGGCACCTCCCACGCGCGGGCTGGGACGCCATCTCAGTCTAGCACCGGGAGGGACCGACCTAACCCCCGGCCCCCCTTCCCTGCCAAGGAAGGGAGGAGCCTCCCCGGCCGCCTTCTCGTCTCTCTCCCCCTTCCCACATTGGGAGGGGGGCCGGGGGGGTAGGTCCTACGGCCTCACCTTGCCGAGCTGCTGGCGTGCGGCGTCGACGAAGCTGCTGTCGACGAGCCGCTCGGCCGGGATCGGCTGGGCGAGCTGGAGCACGCCGTTCTGGATGTGGACGCGCTCCTGGTCGAGGATGAAGTCCGTCTGGACCACGAGGTCGGGGTCCCAGGTATAGGGCACCTGGTCGCGGATCACCTGGGCGCTCACTCCGAGCTTCTTCTCGAACACGTCCAGGTTCTCGGGCGTGTAGAACTTGTCGGGATACAGCACGCCCAGCTCCGGCCCCTGCACGTCGCGGGTGCCGCGCATGGTGGCGAGCATCCAGCGCCGCGCCACGTCCGGCTGCTGGCTAATGAACTGGCCGCCGTACATCACGACGGTCGTCATCTTGCCCGGCGCGATCTCCGCGACCCACTTGGTGGCCGAGCCGAGGTCGATCGCGCGGGTGGCGAACGGCTCGGCGGTGATCGACGCGTCGATGGCGCCGGTGGCGAGGGCGTTGGCGTGGTCGGGGAAGGCGAGCGGCGTCTCCTCGACGTCGCGCAGCGCCAGCCCGTTCTGCTCCAGCACCTTCGTCAGCAAGTACTCGACGATGGCGCCCTTCGTGTTCACGGCCACCTTGCGGCCGCGCAGGTCGGCGACGCTCTGGAGCGTGCCGTTGTCGATCAGCTCCTTGCGCGCGAGCAGCGGCAGGGAGCTATCGTGCAGCGGCAGGATGCCCATCGGCGCGACGATCTTGATGTCCAGGCCGCGATCGAAGGCGTTGAAGGTGCCGGCGCTGATCGCCGCCAGGTTCAGGTCGACGTCGCCGCGCGCGAGCAGTGGCACGGCGTCGGCGCCGCCGGCGACGTTCTGGTAGTCCAGCTCGATGGCCTGCTCGCGGTAGTAGCCGCGCGCCTCGGCGACGTAGACGGGCGCGTAGGCAATGGCCGCCGTCTCGGCCACCTTCACGGTTTCCACGCGCGGCGGCGCGGCGGGGGAGGCGGCGGCGGCCGCGGGGGAGGGCGCTGCCGTGGCGGCGGGGCGCGTGGCGGCCCCGCCGCTCGGCGTGGCGGGCGCGGGCTGGCCGCTGCTCGTGCAGGCAGCCGCCAGGAGGACGACGAGCGCGGTCCCAAGGGGGCGGACGGCGGACGGCATCGCCATGAGCCTCTCCAGCGCGTGGCTACGTCAAGTGTAGCATCCGGGCGGGCGCGGGCCGGGTGCCGGCAGGCCCGCAGGCGGGGCGGCAGCTCCAGTAGCATCCGGGCGGGCGCGGGCCGGGTCTTGGTGGCGCCCCGGGGCGGCGCCGAAGGCGTCGCGGCGCTACCCTGGGCGTGCTGCCGTCGGCGTGGGCGCCGCGGCCGAACTACCAGCGAGGTGTGGGAGGGGCGATGCAGGGGCGGCCGAGCGGATCGTCATGGCGCGGCCGGAGCTCCAGTCGGTCGACGACCTGCGCGGCAAGGGCTCCTGCCCGCGCCCCCCGCCGCCCGCTTCTACGACACGCGCTCTTGGCAGGCGGCGACGGGGGGGCGGACCTAACCCCCCGGCCCCCCTTCCTTGAGAGGGAAGGGGGGAGCCACCCTGGCCTCGTCCTCCGCCCCCGGCTCGCTGCGAGAGACAGGCCGGGAGGTGGGGCCTCGTCCCTCTCCCCCTTCCCACATTGGGAGGGGGCGGGGGGGGAGGTCACGCTCGCTCGCGGCGGCAGACGTCGAGGGCGACCAGCGCGTAGAGCTGCGCGGCGCGCACCATCTCGTCGATCGCCAGCTCCTCGGCGCGCGGGCCGATCCGCTTGCCGCGCGGGCCGATCTTCACGGCCGGGATCCCCATCTCGTTGTAGATGTTCGTGTCGGTCCAGATGCTCGCCCGCGCGGGCGGCTCGGGCTTGACCGGCTCGTGGAAGAGGTATTGGTAGGCTTCCTCGACCGCGGCGACCAGCGGCTCGACGCCCTGGCCCACATGGCCGAGCAGCGACTTGTAGGCCTCCAGCTCGTAGTCGAGGCCCGTGGCCGCGAGCACGCGATCCAGCTCTTGCTGCACGGCGACGGGGCGGAGCTGCGGCGGGATGCGCACGTCCACGTAGACGCTGCACACGCCGGGGAAGTAGTTGGGCCGGTAGGGCGCGCCGCCCTCGATGGCGCCCACGTTGACCTTCGGCCAGAGCGGGCCGGTCGGCGACTCGAAGACGTACTTCTCCTCGAACTCGTCGCCCCACCGCTCGATGGCCTCGATCAGCCGCGTCATCTTGACGATGGCATTCAGCTTGAGCATCGGGTGGGTGGTGCGCTTGCTGCCCCAGGCGGACTCAGCCTGGCCGAACGTGGTGATCTTGAAGTCGACGACGCCGTTCTGGCTCCAGACGAGGTTCATGTCCGAGCCGTCGGCCACCACGGCGTAGTCGGACTGGATGCCGTGGGTGAGCAGGTGGCGGGTGCCGGCGCCCTCGCCGCGGTACTCCTTGGTCTGCCAGGGGCCGATGGGCGTGCGCGAGATCTCGCCGACGACCGCGGCGCAGATCACGTCGCCCTTGAGCGGTACACCGCTGGCCCGGAGCGCCTTGCCGGCCATGAAGAAGGCGGCGACGCCGCCCTTCATGTTCGAGATGCCCAGGCCGCGCACTTTGCCGTCGGCAATCGACCCGCGCAGCTCGGCCTCGGGCTCGACCTGCGCGACCATGCGCAGGTCCTCGTCGGTGCCGGTGAAGCTGGTGTCCATGTGGCCGTTGAACATCAGGCTCAGGCCGTTGCCCTGGCCCTTCACGATGCCGACGGCGTTCGGGCGGTCGACCTCCACCTCCTGGCGCACGGCTTTCATCCCGTGGGCTTGCGACCACGCCAGCAGGTGCTCGGCGACGCCCTTCTCTTGCCCCGTGGGGCTGGGGATGCTGACGATGTCGCAGGCAAGCTGCGCAAGCTCGTCGCGGTCGATGTAGGCCAGCACTTGCCTGGCCAGTGTCTCGTCGATTGGCATAGTGCCACTCCTCGCTAGGCGGGATATGGGGCCGGTGTGGCGCGACCGAGCCATTGTCGCACGCGGCCGGCTGGCAGGAAAGCGCTGTTGGGCGGACCGCGCGCCGCCCGGTTGCCGCCGCGCGCGGCCGGCGGGTACAATTTCCCAGGTCGTGCTAGACGGGGAGCTGGCGGTGCCCTGTACCCGAAATCCGCTGCATGCGGGGTTGAATCCCCGTTCGAGGCTCGGTGTTTCCGGTAGCCTCTGGTCAAGTAGTGTTGATGGACTGGTCCTGCGCGGCGACGGCCCGTGAACTCCGCTAGGCCCGAGAGGGAGCAACGGTAAGCGGTGACCGCTCGGGTGCCGCAGGGTCGCCGGTCCGGAGCCAACTAGCCAGGGGCCCGTGAGGCCTAACGAGTCGAC
>JAJPHF010000112.1 GCA_021325365.1 Pseudomonadota bacterium | reverse complement strand
GCAGCACGTGGTGCTGGAAGCGGTGCAGGCGGGGGCGAAGGACTTCGTGGTCAAGCCGTTCCAGCCGGAGCGCGTGCTGGCTGCCGTCCAGAAGATGCTGCGCTAACCGCGCCGCGACGAGGAGCAACGCGATGACGACGAACACCATATTGGCGCCGGAAGTGGAGCAGGCGCTGCGCCAGCCGCCGCGGGGGATGCCGCGGGCAGAGCACCTGGAGCCGTTCCTGACCGGCGCCCGCGAGGTGCTGGAGGCGGAGCTGGGCGTGAGCGTCGAACGCGGTCCGCTGCGGCTGGAGGCGGGAAGCCACACCACCCAGGACGTAACGGCGATCGTCGGGATCACGGGGCGGCTTACGGGCCTGGCCGTGTACGGCATGAGCCGCGAGATGGCGGTCGCGGTGGTCGGGCAGCTCATGGGCGCGCCGGTGGAAGAGCTGGACGACCTGGCGCTGTCCGGGATCGGCGAGCTTGGCAACGTGATCACGGGGCGGGCGGCGACGCTGCTCGCCGAGCAGGGCATCGCGGCCGAGATCGCTCCGCCGGTGCTGCTCGTGGGCGCGGGGAGCCGTGTATCGACGGCGGGGATTCAGCGGCTCGTGGTGCCGCTAGTCACGCCGTTCGGCACCCTCGAGGCCCAGCTCGCCATCAAGGGGTGAGGCCATGGAGCTGCATCTCGACGCGACGCCGGAGGAGCTGCACGTCTTCCTGGCCGAAACCACCGAGCTGCTCGACGGGCTCGACGCCCAGCTCGTGCGGCTCGAGCAGGATGGGGCCAGCGAGGCGCTGCTGCAGGAGATCTTCCGCGCGGCGCACACGATCAAGGGGTCGGGCGCGGCCATTGGCCACGTCCGGATGGCCCGCCTGACCCACGCCTGGGAGACGCTGCTCGACAAGCTGCGCCACGGCGAGCTGACGATCAGCTCGGCGCTCGTGGACCGCTTCTTCGAGGCGCTGGACGTGCTCAAGGTGCTCGCCGGCGAGGTGGAGACCGGCGAGCAGACGGACACCGAGGTGGAGAGCCTCGCCGCGGCGCTGGAGGCGTTCGCGGCGGGCGAGGCCGCCGGGGCGGCCGCGGCGCCGCCGGCGCATGCTCCCACGGCGATTCGCCCCACCATGCTGCCGGCGCCCGATGGTGCCACCCACCACGTGCTGCTCGGCTTCGACCCGGGCGACTGGACGGCGGTGCGCGCGCTCCAGGCGCTCCTCGCCCTGGACAGCGCGGCCGACGTGCTGGTCAGCCACCCGTCGCGCGGCGAGGTAGAGCAGGGCGCCGTCAAAGAGCGGCTGGAGCTGTGGCTGCGCTCGGAGAAGAGCGGGGCCGAGCTGCGCGAGCTGCTGGCAAACGTGGACGAGACGCGCGTGCTGAGCCTGCAGCTCGCGGAGGAGGTTAGCGCTGCCGCAGCCGAGGCCGAGTGGCCGGCGCCCGCGCCGCGCTCCAGCGAGGCCAAGGGAGCGGAGAGCCCGCGGCCCGGCGGTGTGCGCGGCGGCTCGACCACCGTGCGCATCGACGTGGAGCGCCTCGACAATCTGCTCAACCTGGTGGGCGAGCTGGTGATCGACCGCACCCGACTGCTGGAGCTGGGGCGCGCGCTGGGTGAGCAGATCGGCGAGCAGCGGTTGCTGGCCGACCTGAGCGAGACGACGCTCCACCTGGGCCGCATCACCGACGAGCTGCAGGCCGAGGTGATGAAGAGCCGGATGCTGCCCATCGGTACGGTATTCAGTCGCTTCCCGCGCGTCGTGCGCGACCTGGCGGCGCGACAGGGCAAGCGCGTCGAGCTGGTCGTCGAGGGCCAGGAGACCGAGCTGGACCGCTCGGTGATCGAGGAGATCGGCGACCCGCTGGTCCACCTGCTCCGCAACGCCGTCGACCACGGTGTCGAGGCGCCGGCCGACCGGCTGGCGCGGGGCAAGCCCGAGACGGCGCGGGTGCGCCTGGCCGCGGAGCACGTCGAGAACTCGATCGTCATCCTCGTCGAGGACGACGGCGCGGGCGTCGACGCCGAGCGCGTCCGCCAGAAGGCCGCCGAGCGCGGCATGCTGACGGCCGAGGCGGCGGCACGGCTCTCGGAGAGCGAGGCCATCGACCTGATCTTCGCGCCCGGCTTCTCGACGGCGAAGGAGATCAGCGACATCTCGGGCCGCGGCGTGGGGATGGACATCGTCCGCACCAACGTGGAGCGGCTGGGCGGCTCGGTCGAGGTGCAGTCGGCGCTCGGCCAGGGCACCCGCTTTGTGCTGCGGCTGCCGCTGACGCTTGCTATCGTCCAGGCGCTGCTGGTCCGGGTGGCGGGTGACATCCACGCGCTGCCGCTCAGCTCGGTGACCGAGACGCTGCGCGTGCCGCTGCGCGACATCCAGCGGATGCACCGCCAGGAGGCGATCCTGCTGCGCGGCCGCGTGCTGCCACTCGTGCGGCTGAACGCGGTGTTCGGCGCGGCGCCATCCGCCGCGCCGAACGGCAAGGACGCGCTGGTGGTGGCGGTGCGCGTGGGCGACCGGCAGGTGGGCCTGATGGTCGACGCCCTGCTCGGCGAGCAGGAGGTCGTCATCAAGGCGCTTGGGCCGGTCATCGGTCAGGTGCCGGGCATCTCCAGCGCGGCGATTCTGGGCGACGGCACGGTGGCGCTGATCGTGGACGTGCCGGGGCTGGTGCAGCAGGTGGCCGCGGGCCGCCAGGAATGGAGGTGCGCGGATGGCCGTGAGCAGGCGGAGCCGGCGTTCGCGCTCAACTAGCGATCCCGCGTCGGACGCGCTGGCCCGGGCGATCCGCCACGCGGCCGAGCGCGGCGCGGCCGCGCTGTCCGAGATGACCGGGCGCGGCATCGCCGCCGAGGCCGTGGCCCTGCGCACCGTGCCACTGGCCGAGTTGTCGACGCTGGCCGGCGACCCGGAGCGCCCCGTGGTGGCGATCCACCTGGGCGTGGGGGGCGACGGCTCGGGCTGCATCCTGCTCGCGCTCAGCGAGTCGGCGGCCTACGAGCTAGTGGACATGCTGCTCGGGCAGCCTGCCGGGACCACGCGGGCGCTGGAGCCGCTGGAGGTGTCGGCGCTCGCCGAGGTGGGCAACGTGGCCGGGTCGTTCTTCCTGACGGCTCTGGCCGACGGGGCGCGGCTGGTACTCGCGCCGACGCCGCCCATCGTGTTCCACGAGATGCGCGGCGCGATCCTCGACACGCTAGCGGCCGAGCTGATGCTGCTGGAGTGGGACGACGCGCTAGTGGTCGAGACCGAGTTCGCCTGCGACGACCAGGTCGTGGACGTGGCGTTCTTCATGTTCCCGGGCCCGGCGATGGTCCAGGCCGTCACGGAGGCAATGCTCGTGGGGGTGGGCCATGGTCGCCACGGCGAGTAGCGCGGTGGGCGTGGGCCTAGGCGAGCTACAGGTGGCGCGTGACGGCGAGCTGGTGGCCTACAGCCTGGGATCGTGCGTCGCGATTTGCCTCTACGACCCGCTGGCCAAGGTGGCCGGGATGGCGCACGTGGTCCTGCCGGCCGTGCCGGAGAAGGGCGCCGGGACCGCGCCCGGGAAGTTCGCCGACACCGCGGTGCCGGCGCTGCTGGCGGCCATGCAGCGCGCGGGGGCCGCGGCGGCGCGGCTACACTGCCGCCTGGCCGGCGGCGCGGCAGTGCTCGCCATCGGCGGCACCGGCAGCTTGCCGCCGATCGGTCAGCGCAACGTCGAGGCTGTGAAGGCGGCCCTCGCCTTGGCCCGGGTGCGGGTACGCGCCGAGGACACGGGGGGCACACAGGGACGGACCGTGCGCCTGGACGCCGCGAGCGGCCGCGTGATGGTGCGGAAAGTGAGCGGCCCGGAGGTGGAGCTATGAGCGACTTGTCGACCGGAACGCCGGCCGCGGCGCTGGGCGTGGCGGCCGGCCGCCGCATCCGGGTGCTGATCGCCGACGACTCGGCCCTCATGCGGCAGGGAGTACGGCGGGTGCTGGAGGTCGATCCGGAGATCGAGGTGCTGGACACCGCCCGCGATGGGCTGGACGCGCTGCTGAAGGTCGAGAAGCTGCAGCCCGACGTGATCACGATGGACGTCGAGATGCCGCGGGTGGACGGCCTCACAGCCCTCCGCATGTTGATGGAACGGTCGCCGCGGCCGGTGGTCATGTTCAGCAGCTTGACGGCGGCCGGCACCGAGACGACGGTGCGCGCGCTGGGCCTCGGGGCCGTGGACTTCATCCAGAAGCCCTCGGGGCAGCTGGGCACCGGCTTCTCGGGCATCGCCGGCGAGTTGATTGCGAAGGTCAAGACCGCCGCGCGCGCGCGAGTACGCCGGCCCCATACGCCGCGCTCGCCCCACCCTCCCCACGCGGCAGGTGATCCGGCCCGACCGCGGGGGGCGGCCGGCGCCGGACCGGCGTTCGGGCGCGCCGCCGCGGGCCCCGCCGGCGCCGGGCACTCCACGGCCGCGGGAACCGGGCCGCTGGCCCCGCTGCCCACGCTGTTCGGGAGCGGGCCAGCGCCCGACCGGCTGCTGGTCGTGGGCTCCTCGACGGGGGGGCCGCGGGCGCTGGCCGAGCTGCTGGCCGGGCTGCCGGGCGACCTGCCCGGCGCCGCCCTCATCGTGCAGCACCTGCCGGCGGGCTTTACGCGCTCGCTGGCCGAGCGGCTCGACCAGGGCAGCGCGCTGGCGGTGGCCGAGGCGCAGGAGCACGACGCGCTGGCGACGGGCCGCGCGCTAGTGGCGCCCGGGGACTTCCACCTGAAGCTCGCCGGCTGCCGGGTGACGCTCGACCAGGGCGCGCGGCGCCACGGCGTGCGCCCGTCCGTGGATACGACGCTCGAGGACGCGGCCGAGGCGTTCGGGCCGGCGGTCCTCGCGGTGATCCTGACGGGGATGGGCGAGGACGGCACCGCCGGGGCGCGCGCGGTGAAGGCGGCCGGCGGGGTCGTGCTCGCCGAGGACGAGTCGACCTGCGTGGTGTTTGGCATGCCGCGATCGGTGATCGCGGCGGGGCTCGCGGACGAGGTGGTGCCGCTGGACCAGATGGCGGCCGCGATTCGCCGCCACCTGGCCGCGCTGCCGGCGCGCGCCGCGAGGAGGGCAATCCATGTTTGACGAGGTCGGCTACGCGTACTTTCTGCGCGCGGTGCGGCGCCTGACGGGCGTTGACCTGACGTGTTACCGGCAGGGCCAATTGCGGCGGCGGCTAGAGGCGCTGGTGCAGCGGGTCGGCGCGGACGGCTTCATAGAATACGCCCGCCTGCTGGAGCGCGAGCCCGCCCGCCTGCAAGAGTTCCGCGACTACTTCACGATCAACGTCTCGGAGTTCTTCCGCGACGCGGACCGGTTCCTGTATCTGGAGCAGCGCGTGTTGCCGGAGCTGCTGGCGGCGCGGCCGAGCCTGCGGATCTGGAGCGCGGGCTGCTCGATCGGCGCCGAGCCGTACTCGGTGGCGATCTTGCTGAAGGAGCTGGCCCAGCGCGGCGCCCACCGCATCGTGGCGACCGACGTGGACCGCACGGTCCTGGAACGGGCGCGGCGCGGCGACGGCTACGGCCCGGCCGACCTGCGCCAGGTGACGCCCGAGCGCCTGGCCCGGTACTTCATGGCCGCCCCGGATGGGCAGAGCCATGCGGTGCGCCCAGAGCTGAAGCCGCTCGTCGAGTTCCGCGAGCACAACCTGCTGGGCGCCGCGCTGGGCGAGGGCTACGACCTGATTCTGTGCCGCAACGTGGTGATCTACTTCACGGACGAGGCCAAGAACCTGCTGTACCAGCGATTCGTGGACGCGCTGCGGCCCGGCGGGGTGCTCTTCGTCGGCGGCACCGAGATCGTACGCGGCGCGGACCAGCTCGGCCTCCGGCCGGCCGGGCCGTCCTTCTACCGCAAGGAGGTCGCGGCGCGGCGGAACGCCCGCCCAGCCTAAGCGGCCGGTCCCGGTTGTGACGCAGTTCCGGTCGCTGCCGTGAACGGCCGGCCAAGCGCGTCTCCCTGGCCCGCCGTTTACGGCGGCGCCGTTGAGACCATCTAGTGTATATCCAGACTTGCTGTTCGGCGACGCAGGCGACCGGGGAGCGCGGGCGTCTCGCCCGCCCGCCCCGGCGTCGGCTGCGCCGGCCAGGCGGCCGGGACGGCCGCGCTCCCGGGCAGGCTTCGCTAACCCGAAGAGCTTGCTTGAGCTTGCACTAGGGCCAGCAGCTTAGCGCCGGCTGCGGGTTGCCGGATGGTTAACGAAATATGCCACCTGACCGATGCGGTTAATTCTGCTAGCGTGCTATGCTCCAGTCTGGCTGGCAGCACATGCCAGCAGTGGGGGCCGAGGTATGCAGCCGCATCGTTCTGTCGTGCTCGTCATCGAGGACGATCCGTCGATTGCCGAAATCCTTCAGCAGATCCTGGAGCGGGAAGGCTACGGCGTCGAAGTCGTACACGACGGTGCGACGGCCCTGGACTGCGTCGAGATCGTCCGCCCCGACCTGGTGCTGCTCGACCTGCTGCTCCCTGACGTGAACGGCATCGAGGTCTGCCAGCGCATCCGGGCGCGCGAGCGCGACGACTACGTGCCGATCATCATGCTCACCGCAGTGTCCCACCCGGACCAGCGGCGCGCGGGCTTCGCGGCCGGCGCCGACGATTACGTCGTGAAGCCCTTCGACACGGCGGAGCTGCTGGCCCGCGTGCAGGTCTGGGTGCAGACCCGCCGCCGCCTAACCGCGGCCTACGAGGACATCCGGCGCGAGCAAGCGCGTCTCGCCGAGGAGGCCGCGAACGCGCGGGTGGCCGCCGAGCGCATGCGGTCGGAGATCACCACGCAGCAGCTCAGCGCCGAGGTGGTGCGGGCCTACGCCGCCAAGGAGAAGCTGGCCGCGGAGGCCGAGGCCCAGGCGCGCATCTTCCGCGCGCTGTACGAGTTCGGCGTGGCGGTGGGCGGGGTGTTGGACCCCGGCGCGCTCGCCCGGCTGGCGGTGGACCAGGCCCGTGACCTGCTGGGCGCCGACGCGGCCGCGCTGTTCTGGTGGGAGCCCGAGGGGGAGTCCCTGCGGCGGCTCGCGTACAACGGGCCGCTGCCGGTGGACGCGGACGCGCTGCCGGCGAGCGAGGGACTGGCCGCCGCGGCCCTGCGGGAGCGGGCGCCGGTGGTCGTCGCGGACTACGCGGCTTGGGAGCAGGCCGCTCCCTGGGCGCTGGCCGCCGGCGTGGGAGCGGTCGCGGCGGTGGCGCTGCGGGTGGGCGATCGCGCGGTCGGCGTGCTGGAAGCGCTCGCGCACCGGCCGCGCGAGTTTACCGCGGAGCAGAAGCAGCTCCTCTCCCTGCTGGCCGCCCAGGTGGCGCCTGCCCTGCAAGCGGCGCGGCTGCACGACGACGCGCAGCGGCGGCGGGTGGAGGCGGAGGCGCTGGCGGAGCTTGCGCGCCAGGGCGCGGCCACCACCGATACCGAGCGCGCGATCAAGCTCATCACCGATCAGGCTTGCCGGCTCCTGGGCGCCGACTACGCCGGCGTCTCGCTGCTGGAGGCCGACGACACGCTGTCCTTCCACGGCATGAGCGGCCACCGGTCGACGGGATGGCAGAACGTGCGGGTGCCCCGCGACCAGGGCGCCGCCGGACGCGCGCTGGCGGCCGGGCGCACGGTGCTGTTCGAGCGCCTGGGCGAGGTCACGGCGCAGCGGGAGCACGACTTCCCCGTGCACCAGGCCGAAGGCGGACAGAGCGCCCTCAGCACGCCGCTGCACGGCCATGGGGGCGCGCTGGGCGCGCTGATCGTCGGGTGGCGCACGGAGACCCAGATTACGACCGCCCAGGTGCGCCTGGCCGAGGCGGTGGCCAGCTACGCGGCGACCATCCTGGACAGCGCCAGCGCCCACGCGGCCTTGGCCGCGCAGGCGGAGGACCTGCGGCGCGCCGCGGCCGAGCGCGCGGCCGTCATCGAGCACATCCCGAGCGGGGTCGTGGTGGTCGACGCGGCCGGCCGGACCGTGCTGATGAACGAGGCCGGGCGGGCGATCAGCGGCGCCCTCCCCAACCCGCGCCAGCCGCTCGCCGACCAGGCCGACGTCTTCCGCCTCCGGTACCCGGCGACCGGCCTGCCCATCCCGCCCCACGCCACCCCCGTGGGGCGCGCGCTGGCGGGCGAGACGGTCCACGACTTCGAGTACGCGTTTACGCGCCCGGGCGAGACCGAGGAGCGACTGGTCCAGGCCTCGGCGGTGCCGCTGCACGACGCGGGCGGCCAGATCACCGCGGCGCTCGCCGTCTTCTCGGACGTGACCCGCGAGCGGCGGCTGGTCCGCGACCTGGCGGCCTCCGAGGAGCGGTACCGCCGCATCGTGGAGACCTCGCGCGAGGGCATCTGGATCATCGACGCGGCGGGCAACACTACCTTCGTCAACCACCGCATGGCCGAGATGCTCGGCTACGGCGTCGACGAGATGCTGGGCGCCTCCTTCCTGAGCTTCATGGATGCCACCGAGCGGACGATTGCCCTCCGCAACGTGGCGCGGCGCCGCGAGGGGATCGCCGAGGGGCACGACTTCAAGTTCCAGCGCCGAGACGGGACGCCGCTCTGGGCCATCGTCGTCACGAACCCGCTGTTCGACGACGGCGGCGAGTATCTGGGCGCCCTGGCGATGGTCACCGACATCACCGAGCGGAAGCAGGCCGAGGAGCAGCTCGCGCGCTGGGCGGCGATCGTGGAAGCCTCGGAAGACGCCATCATCGGCCAGGCGATCGACGGCACCATCGTGGACTGGAACCGTGGCGCCGAGCGCATGTTCGGCTACACGGCGGCCGAAGCGGTCGGGCAGTCCGGCATCCTGATCGTGCCGCCCGACCGCGTGGACGAGCTGGCGGACATTCTGGCGCGCGTGCAGCGGGGCGAGAGCATCGAGCACCTGGAGAGCGAGCGCGTCTGCCGCGACGGGCGCCGGCTCAACGTCTCGATCAGCATCTCGCCGCTGCGTGACGCGGAGGGCCGGGTGACCGGCGCCGCGACGATCACCCGCGACGTAACGGCTTACAAGGAGGCGGAGCGCCAGCTGAAATCGCTGGCCCAGAGCGAGAAGCTGCGCGCGCTCGGCCAGATGGCGAGCGGTGTGGCCCACGACCTGAACCAGTACCTCGGGCTGGTGGCGGCCCACGGCAGCCTGGCGCGCGCCGCGCTGCACCAGCCGACGCCGGCGCTCGACGACCTCGAGGACTCGCTGAACATCATCGTGCAGGCGGCGATGGACGGCGGGCAGACGGTGAAGCGGCTGCTCACGTTCGCGCGGCCGCGCCAGCAGGGGCCGACCGAGCGCATCGACGTCGGCGCCCTGCTGCGCGAGGTGGCCAAGCTGACGGCGCCCAGCTGGCGCGACGGCGCGCAGGAGCAGGGGCGCCCGATCAGCCTGCACGTCGAGGCCGAGCGCGACCTGCTCGTCGACGGCTCGCCAGAGGGCCTGCGCGAGGTCTTCACCAACCTGATCTTCAACGCCGTGGACGCGCTGCCGGCGGGCGGCACGATCCGGCTGGCCGCCCGGCGCGAGGGCGGCCGCATCGCCGTGGACGTCGCGGACTCGGGGGTCGGCATGAGCCCCGAGGTCCAGGCCCAGGTCTTCGACCCGTTCTTCACGACGAAGGGTGAGCGGGGCACCGGGCTCGGCCTGGCGATGGTCTTCGGCCTCGTGCAGCAGCACGGGGGGCAGATCGCTGTCCGCTCGGCCGTCGGCAAGGGCACCTGTTTTCAGCTCTCGTTCCCGGCCGTCGACGCGGGCGGCGGCGCCGAGGCGGCGGCGCCCAAGCCCGCGAGCGCGCCCGCGGGGCTCCGCATCCTGGTGGTCGACGACCTGCCGGACCTAGCGCGCGCGATGGCCCGCGTGCTCCGGATCGAGGGGCACACGGTGGAGACGAAGGCCTCGGCCGAGGAGGCGCTTGAGTACCTGGCCACCACCCCCGTAGACCTGGTCATCTCCGACCTGGGCCTCGGCGAGGGCATGAACGGCTGGCAGCTCGCCGAGCAAGTGCGGAGCCACTTCCCGCGCGCGCGGTTCGCCCTGGCCACCGGCTGGGGCGACCGCATCTCTCCCGAGGAGGCCGCGGCCCGCGGCGTCGAGGCCGTCATCGCCAAGCCCTACCGCGTCGACGACCTCCACCGCCTCGTCGCCCAGCTCGCCGGCCCCCGCCCCGCCGCCTAGCGCCGCCCACCATCCGCCGCCGCCCGGGGGGGCCGGGGCAGTGGCGCTCGCAGTATGCCGCGCCACACCCGGCCGGGGGCTGCTCCTTCCCCTCGTCCCCCGGGGGTGCAGGGAGGCTCCCCGGCCGGGGGGCCTGAGGGGTGTCCCCCCAACCGGCCCCTCCTCTCCCTCTCCCGGCCACCGGCAGCGAGCCTACTCCAGGATGCGGATGGCGCCCGCGAAGTGCTGCTCCCAGTAGGCGGTGTGGACGGGGGTGAGCACCACGCCGGTGCTCTCGTCGGCCGCGTGGATGAACCTGCCGTCGCCCACGTAGATGCCGTTGTGCGACAGCCCGGCGGTGTAGGTGTTCTGGTAGAAGAGCACGTCGCCCGGCTGAAGCTCGTCCACGCGCACCGGGCGGCCGCCGGCGAACTGCTCGGTCATCACCCGCGAGATGGGATGGCCGATCTGATTGTAGGCCCAGTAGACGAAGCCGCTGCAGTCGAAGCCGGTCGCGGGCGACGTGCCGCCCCAGGTGTAGCGCGCACCAAGCTGGCTCTGCGCGACGCTGGTGAGGCGCAAGGCGGCGCTCGGCCCGGCCTCCACGCGCGCCGCGCCGCCGGCCTCGCCGGGCGCCGTCATGCTCGCCAGGCTGAAGCTGCCGGCGGAGCCGGCGACCGGCGCACTGGCCGGCGTCGTCGCCGGCCCGCGCGCGGTTGCGGGCGCCACCGCGCTCGGCGGCACCTGGCTGGCCGGCACGGTGACGGCGGGCGGCAGCGGGCCGCGCGCATCCGGCGCGAGCACCACGCGGACGGCCGGCTCGGGGCTGGCAGCCGGAGTCGGCGGGGCGGGCGGCGCCGCGGGGGGGCGGGCGCCAAACACGGGTGCCGGTGGGGCGGCGGCGGGCGCGGCCGGCGCGGCCGGCGCCGCGCCGCCCGTCTGGGTGAGCGGGGGTGCCGCGCCGGCGGCCACCTGGGCGGGGCGCGGCGCGCCGCCCGCGCTACCCGCCTGCGCGGCCGGCGCCGCGACGGTCGCGGCAATGCCGAGCAGCCCCAGCGCCGCGACCGCGACGGCGATCCGCGCGACGCGCGGTTGGCCGAGCACGTTCTGGATAGGACCGGGCACCCCCATCGGCAGCTCCTGTCATGGTCCGTCGTCCCCGTCAGCATACGGACGCCCGCGCGCAGCCAACAGGGCTGGCCGGCCCGCGCGGGGCAGCCAGAGGTCGCGGGCGCGGGCAGACGCAGGTACCGACTTCGTCGCGGGCCGTGGCGCCCGCCATCCGCCGGTACGCGCGTACTGGTGGGAGCCCCCGGGACAGCCGATCATCCCGGAGGAGAGCGCTGAGGGGAGCGGCGCCGAGGGAGGCGAGAGGGCAGGATGGCGGCCGGGATCCCCACGCCCGCTCCGCCGCGCCGGCCGCGCTGGCTGGCGCGCGGCCTGTTGGCGGCGCTGTTCGCGCTGTCCGCCGCCGCGGGCAGCGGACTGGGCGCCATCGCCCAGGGCCGGACCGCGCCGCCCATCCCGCCCAGCGCGCGCGGGACGGCGGAAGCGCGCGCGCCGGCCGCGCAGCCACCACCGCCCGCCGTCCGGGCGGCCGACCCGCGCGCCAGCCTGCCGGCGCCGCTGCCCGACTGGCAGGGGCCGGCGCGCACGAACATCCTCCTCATGGGCGTCGACTTGCGGCCCGACGAGCGCCGCGCCGGGCTGCCGGGCCGCACGGACGTGATGATGGTGCTCAGCGTCGTGCCGGCCGAGCGCCGGGTGGCGCTGCTGTCGGTGCCGCGCGACCTGGCCGTCACGGTGCCGGGCGTGGGCGAGACGAAGATCAACACGGCGTTCACCTACGGCGAGGTGCGTCAGACCGGCGGCGGGCCGGCGCTCGCCAAGCAAATCGTCGGCGACATGCTCGGCCAGCCAATCGACCACTACGCCGTGGTGGACTTCGGCGGCTTCGAGCGGCTGGTCGACCTGCTGGACGGCGTGGACGTCGACGTGCCGCGCGCGCTCGTGGACGACGCTTACCCGACGGACGACTACGGCACGCGGCGCCTGGTCATTCCCCAGGGCGTCCAGCACATGGACGGCGCCACCGCCCTCAGCTACGTGCGCTCGCGCCACATGGACAGCGACTTCGGGCGCATGGAGCGCCAGCAGCAGCTCCTCTTGGCTCTGCGCAAGCGCGCGCTCCGCTGGCCGGTCCTGCTCCGCGCGCCCCAGCTCGTCCCGGAGGCGCTGGGCGCGGTACGCACCGACCTCGGGCCGGCCGACCTCCTCGCGTTTGCGAAGGTCGCCCAGCAGCTACCGGCCGGCGGGCTGAAGTCGCTGGTGCTCGCCCCGCCGTTCGTCCAGCCGTACACCGGGTCGGACGGCGCGTACCTCCTGCGCCTGGATCGGGCGCGCGTCGAGCCCGCACTGGCGGCGCTGTGGGCCGGCGGGCCGGCCGCGCCGCGCCCCACCGTGACCGTGGCCACCGCCGGCACGCCAGACCTGGGGCCGACGGTTGTGGCGTACCTGCGCGGCCTCGGCTACGAGGTGGCGGCGCCCCGATGGGCGGCGGGCGCCGCCAGCGCGACGGCGATCCGGGCGCCCGCCGGGGGACAGGCCGAGGCGGAGGCGCTGGCGCGAGCCCTCGCGCTGCCCGCCGCCGTCGTCCAAGTGGACGCCGAGCGCGCGCCGGCCGCGGCGCTCGAGGTGACGCTGGGCGCGGACTTCCGCCTCGCCCCGGCCCCGCCGTAGGCGTCCCGCGGTGTTCCTCCCTTTACTCCCGTCCGCGACCCGCCGATGATTCCCATAGGAAGCCGGAGCGGTCGCAGCCGCCCGGCGTCTCCCGCGTCAGACAGGGAAGTGTGGCCCCAGCGTGTCATGAGGCGCTTGCCCGCGCGGCAAGTGGCGGCGACCGGGGCAACCCAGGGAGGGGCACGATGGCGATCAAGGCGAACGACCTACTGTCGAAGGTAGCGCGGGCGTTGTGCGCCTTGCTGGGCGCCCCGCCGTCCATGCGCCGCGAGCCGGCGCCCGCGGTCGTCCTGCTGACGCCCCCGGGCCGCAGCGCGGCCGACCGCGTCACGGCGTACCGCCGGCGCTACTCGCGCTACCTCGCCGCCACGGGCGGTGATGAGTGCTGCTGACGCCGGGGCGGCCCGGCGTTCGGCGGAGGAGGGTGTGTGACCCCACCAGTCTTCGCACCGGCGCGCGGGCCGCGCCTGCCCCGCATCTCCTCGTGGGCCGAGGCGGCCGGCGATGGCCACGCGCCTGCGCCCGATCCCGCGTCGCTGCAGGCAGGCGGCCCGTACGAGGCCGCGGGCGCGATGGACCTGCCGTGTCCTGACCTGCTTACCGTGTGGGACTGGAGCGTGGCGATAAGCGCGAGCCGAGACCTGCCCGACCTGGTCCCGCGAGTCGGCCAGTGCGTGGAGCGTCTGGGGGCGCGCGCCGCCGTGATCTTCCCTTGGGACCCAGCCGCACGGGCTCTGCGCAGCGGCGGGTCGTCGGGGACTGAGGCGCCCGAAGGGTTGGCGTCGCTCGCCTGCGGTGCGCTGTCGGCGGCGATCGTCGCGGCGGGCCGGCCGCGGGCCGTTCCCGACGTCGAGGACCTGCCCGCCGCCGACCCGGACCGCGCGGCGGCGCGGGCGCTGGGCTGGCGGGCGCTCGCCGGCCTGCCGCTGCGCCTGGGCGACGAGCCGGTCGGGCTCCTCTACGTGGCCTGGGTGACGCCCCGCCAGATCACGGCGCGCGAGCGCACGCTGTTGACACTGCTGGCGCAGCACGTGGCCGTAAGCTTGGCGAACGCCAGCATCCTGGCGGAGAGCCGGGTGCGGGCGGAGGCGCTGGAGCGGGCCGAGCAGCAGATGGTCGCCTACGCGCGCGACCTGCGCGAGGTGTACGAGCGTGAGCGAGCGCGGCGGGCCGAGGTGCAGCAAGCCTACATCACGACGGTACGGGTGCTGGCGGCGGCCATCGAGACGCGCGACGCCTACACCGGCGGCCACGTCGAGCGCGTCGCGGAGTACTCGGTGGCCATTGGCCGCGAGCTGGGCTGGGACGAAGACCAGCTCATGACGCTGGAGCTGGGGGCGCTGTTGCACGACGTTGGGAAGATCGGCGTGGACGACGGCGTGCTCCGCAAGCCGGCCAAGCTCGAGCCGGACGAATGGGCGCACATGCAGCGCCATCCGGAGCTGGGCGCGCACATGCTGCGCGACGTGCCGTTCCTGCAGGCCTCGCTGAGCTGCGTGCTGTACCACCACGAGCGCTTCGACGGCGCGGGCTACCCGCACCGACTCGCCGGCACGGCCATCCCGCTGGAGGCGCGGATCGTGTCCGTGGCCGACACCTTCGACGCGATGACCAGCGACCGGCCCTACCGCAAGGGGCTGCCGGCGAGCGTCGCGTTAGAGGAGATCGCGCGCTGCGCCGGCTCGCAGTTCGACCCGCTCGTGGTGCGGGCGTTTCTGCGGGTCGTCGAGGCCCCCCCACTGGTATCGCTTCCCGGCGCCTAGAGCCGCTTGCGCGCCAGGGGAACAGCCGGCGTGTCGTGGGGCCGGCTCTCGTGGCCCCCACCCCCGGCCGGCGGCCCGCTCAGTCTGCCCGCAAGCCGCTGTACGGCTGCCGCGCCTGCTCTTGCAGGTCGAGCAGCTTACTGAGCGCTTCGAGCGGCGACAGGCTCAGCACGTCGAGGCGGCGCAGCTCGGCGAGCGCCGGGTGGTCGGCGGCGCCGTTGCTTGGCGCCACGCCCGCGGGCGGCGCGTCGGCCGCTGCGGCGCGCGTCTCCAGCTCGGCGACCAGCTCCTGGGCGCGCCGCGTGACGGACGGCGGCAGGCCGGCCAGGCGGGCGACGTGGACGCCGTAGCTCCGGTCGGCGCCGCCGGGCACCACGCGGTGCTGGAACACCACGTCGTCGCCCTCCTCCAGCACCGCGACGCGGTAGGCGCGCACCCGCGGACGCGTGCGCTCCAGGTCGGCCAGCTCGTGGTAGTGGGTGGCGAACAGCGTGCGGGCGCCCAGGCGCGGGTGGTCGTGCAGGTACTCGACCACGGCGCGCGCAATGGCCATGCCGTCGAAGGTGCTCGTGCCGCGCCCCACCTCGTCCAAGATCACCAGGCTGCGGCGCGTCGCGCTCCGCAAGATGGCCGCGGTCTCGACCATCTCGACCATGAACGTGCTGTGGCCGCTGGCGATGTCGTCCTGCGCGCCGACGCGCGTGAAGATGCGGTCGACCAGCCCCAGCCGGGCGCGCTGCGCCGGCACGAAGCTGCCGATCTGCGCCAGCAGCACGATCAGCGCCACCTGCCGCAGGTACGTGCTCTTGCCCGCCATGTTCGGGCCGGTCAGGATCACGATCTGGGGCGCAGCAGCTAACCCCCCCGGCCCCCCTTCCCTATCAAGGAAGGGGGGAGAAGGCACGGCCAGGTCTGCTCCCCCTGCCTTCGCAGGGAAGGGGGCTGGGGGGTTAGGTTCCCTCCCGCTCGCTAGCAACGTGTCGTTGGCGACGAAGCTGCCGGGGGGCAGCGTGCGCTCGACCACCGGGTGGCGGCCGGCCGTGATGTCGATCGGGCCGTCCTCGACCAGCGTCGGCCGCGTCCAGTTGCCCTGCGCGGCCGCCTCCGCCAGCGAGGCGAGCACGTCCAGACGGGCGAGCGCACCCGCCGTACGCAGCAGCGTCGGCGCTGCCGCCGCCAGGGTGTTCACCAGCTCGGCGTACAGGCGGCGCTCCAGCTCCAGCGCCTCATCCTGGGCGTTCTGCAGCCGCAGCTCCTGCTCCTTTAGCGCCGGCGTGACGTAGCGCTCGGCGTTGGCGAGCGTCTGCTTGCGCTGGTAGCCCAGCCGCTCCAGCATCTCGCCCACCGTCGCGGCGCCCGTCTGCTGGCGCTGGAAATGGTCGGTGCGGCCGGCCGCGACGGCGCTGGACACCTCCAGGTAGTAGCCGAAGACCCGGTTGTAGCCGATCTTCAGGCCCTTGAGGCCCGTCCGCTCGCGCTCCTCGCGCTCCAGCCGCGCGAGCCACTGCTTGGCGTCGCCGCTGAGCGCGCGCAGCTCGTCCAGCTCGGCCGAGTGGCCGGCGCGGATAGTCCCCTCGCCCACCACGGCCGGCGGCTCGTCGGCGAGCGCGGTCCCGATCGCCTGCACGACCGCCGGGCAAGGGTCGAGCGCGGTTTCCTCGCGGCGCAGCGTGACGAGCGCCGGATCGGCGAGCAACGTCCGCACCGCGGGCACCGTCTCCAGGCCGCGCAGCAGCGCCAGGCACTCGCGCGGGCCGATGATTCGCTGGGCGGCGCGCGCCGCCAGGCGCTCCAGGTCGCCGGCGCGGCCGAGCGCCTCGCGCAGTTCCGCGCGGCGCAGCGGCGAGTCGAACAATTCGGCCACGGCCTGCTGGCGCGCTTCGAGGCGCGCGAGGTCGAGCAGCGGCTGCGTCAGCCACTGCCGCAGCAGGCGCGCGCCCATGGCCGTGCGGGTATAGTCGAGCACGCCCAGCAGCGACCCTTGGCGGTTGCCCGAGCGCACGCCCTGCAGCAGCTCCAGGTTGCGGCGCGTGGCCGGATCGAGGAGCATGGCGCCCTCGACGGCGTACACCTGCAAACGCTTCAGCAGCGGCAGCGCGGCACCCTGCGTGTCGGCCAGGTACGCGAGCAGCGCGCCAAGCGCGGGCACGGTGGCGCTCTGGCCTCCCCTCGCCCCCCCAACGCTGGGGCCGGACCCGTTCCGCCGACCGGCCCCGCTTCTACCGGACGCCCCTGCGGTGTCCGTGTCCAGGCCAAGGGCTTCGAGCGACGGCACCTGGAAGTGGTCGAGCACAGTGCGGCGGGCGGCGTCGGGGCGGAAGAGGTCCGGCGCACGGGGGGTGGCATGGCTGCCCTCGGGCAGCAGCGCCAGCAGTGCGGCCGGCACCTCGCCGTCCGGGCCGCGCGCCAACAGCACCTCCGCGGGCCGCAGGCGGGCTAGCTCGGCGGCCAGCTGCTCGGCCACGTCGTCGCCCGCGCTGTCGTCGCCGCCCAGCGTCGTGACGGCCAGCTGCCCCGTGCTGATGTCGGCGTACGCCAGGCCGACGCTCCGAGGCGCTTCGAGGGTAGAGGGTAGGGGCTGCGAAACGGTCCTCGCATCTCGTCCTCTATCCCCTATCCCCCAGCCCCTATTCCCCACCCAGATCGCCGCCAGGTAGTTGTTCGTCTCGGCGGCGAGGAGCGCCGGCTCGACGAGCGTGCCCGGCGTGATGACACGCACCACCTCACGCGGGACCAGGCCCCGCTCAGGCACCGGCCCCACCTGGTCGCAGATGGCGATGC
This sequence comes from Pseudomonadota bacterium, assembly GCA_021325365.1. The sequence continues at coordinate 2,190 of JAJPHF010000112.1, read as the reverse complement.
GGTGGCCCTGGGCGATGAGGCGGGCGATGTAGCCCTCGGCGGCGTGGGCGGGGATGCCCGCCATCGGCACCTTGTCGCCCCGCCCGAGGTCGCGGCTCGTCAGCGTCAGGTCCAGGGCGCCGGCCACCAGCTCCGCGTCGTCGTCGAACGTCTCGAAGAAGTCGCCCAGCCGGAAGAAGAGAATGGCGTCGGGATGGCGGCGCTTGAACTCCAGGTACTGCCGGCGCACCGGCGAGGCGCCCGCCAGGCCGCGCGCCACGAGAGTCTCGTCGTCGCCCAGCAGGGAAAGCTGCTCGCGTAGTCGATTCGCCATGCCCTAGCTATACCACACCGGACGGAGGCCGGTGCGGAGGCCGCAACGCGCCAGTTACCCGGCGCGGCGCCAAGGCGCCGCTCCTCGCCGCCCGGCCCGCATCGCGCGTCAGTCTCCAGGCCCCGGCAGCCGTTGGGCAGGGAAGAGGTCTCTGTGACGGGCGTCCCGCGCGGACTAGACACCCGTCTACGGGCCCCGGCCGACGTAGGGCAGGGGCTCGCCCCCTGCCGCCCCGTGGCCGGGGTGGCTTCGGCATCGAACAGCCAGCGCTTGGTGAGAACGGGTGTCATGCCCGTCCGCGACTCGCGGGCCGTCGCCCCGCCCGGCGTCGGCCGACCGCGCGCCGAACCTGCCAATCGGGACCGCCGCGAGTGTCATCGAAATCTTCGATGGCGCTATAGGCTCCTCTCCCTTGCAGTCTATGGCACGAGTGAGTACCCTGGCCGTAGGCGGGATGGCCGGCGGTGCGCCGGCTGCGAGGCGACAGCCCAGCGAGCGCGGCCCAGCGGGGTTACGCGCTGCTCACCTGGCGGAGGAGAGATGGGCAAGTTCCGCATTCACTCCCACGGACGGCTCCAGGAGTGGGTAGCTGAGGAGCACGGCTACTTCAAGGACGAGGGCCTCGACTACGATTTCCTGGTGCGACCGCTTGACTTGAGCACGTTCCATCCCGACGTGGGCAGCGTGCAGTCCACGGACGCGGCGCCGGTCGGCGTAACGCGCGGCGCCTTCGAGACGTACGAAGCTGGCCGCGACTGCGAGGTCTCGTCGGCCTGCCACTGGGCGACGAACATGGCGGCCTCCGCGGGCCGCGGCTGGATGTACGGCAAGGCATACTCGGTCACGCCATCGGGGATCTACGTGCCCCCGGAGTCGCCGGTCCGCAAGCCCGAAGACCTGGCGGGCGTCGAGATCGCCGTTGGCTACCACTCGGGCAGCCACTTCTCCTCCCTGCAAGCGCTGGCCCAGGTCGTGCCGGCGGATCAGGTGAAGCTGCGGTTCGGCGGCTTCCCGCTCGACCGGCTGCGGATGGCGCTCGGCCGCGAGGTGCCGGCCGCGGCGCTGTTCGGCGCGCCGCTGTACGTCGTCGAGCAGCAGGGCTTCCGCAAGGTGCTCGACACCACCTTCATGATCGGCTACATGATCTCGCCGGATGCCGACCGTGAAGACGTGGAGCGCTACTTCCGGGCGCTGCTGCGCGCGCAGCGCGACATCGACCTGGAGCCCGAGCGCTACAAGCACTACTTCCTGAAAGAGCTGCCCGAGCAGTACCACGCTCTGGTGGACGTGCGCGGCTTCGGTACGGGCGAGCGGGTCGTAGGGGAGCCGTACACGGCGGAGATGTTCGAAAAGACGCACCGCTGGATGGAAGAGCTGCAGATCTTCCCCGCGGAGCAGAGCGGCAGCGCGGGCTACCGCGAGTCGATTCTCGTCTAGCGACCGCCGCGGCCCAGGCGCAGCGAGGGGCGCTCCGGCACGAGCACCGCGCAGGGGCGCCCTTTGCTCTCTCCCGTACACTGAACCCGGCGCTGGCCTTCCCGTACTCCCTCGCTCCCTGGGCGAGGAGCGACGCTCGCAGTATGCCGCGTCGCAGGGTGCGGGCGTCCCCCTCGTCCCTCCCCCTCTCCCCCTGGGAGAGGGTCGGGGTGAGGGCGCGCTCCGGTTGGCGCACCGCCGAGCGCTGCAAACGCGCGGGCCGGCTACCGGGCGGGGGTGGCGCTGGGAGCGACGTGGCCGTTGGCGGCGGGCGCCTGGTCGGGCGGATAGTGGACCGGCTGGCCGCGGCCGATGCCGCAGTAGATGAAGCCCAGGCGGGTCATCGCGTCCGGCTCGTAGATGTTCCGGCCGTCCACCAGCAGGGGGAAGGCCAGCGCTCG
>JAJPHF010000018.1 GCA_021325365.1 Pseudomonadota bacterium | reverse complement strand
CGAGCGCTGGCCTTCCCCCTGCTGGTGGACGGCCGGAACATCTACGAGCCGGACGCGATGACCCGCCTGGGCTTCATCTACTGCGGCATCGGCCGCGGCCAGCCGGTGTGGTCCCCCGTGGAGTATCTAGCACACGAAACCGCTCGGACTCTCGCGCCGATCTCCTAACGACGTAGTGCGAAACCGGACGAAGGCTCTGACGGTCAACCGAATCTCAACTGGTGCTGAACGCAGGCTCACGAGACGAGCCGCAGAATTCCAGCAATGGATGATGCAAAGCGCGAATCCCTGGAGAACTCATGATAAAGCCGATCCACACTGCCTTCGTGATGGAGCAGACGCTCGGCCATGTGACGCACTCGCGCAACTTGCGCGCCGTGGTCGAGCAGCAGAGCGCCGTGACGGCGACCTGGCTGCCGGTGCCGTTCGATGTGAATGGTGTGGACCGCTTTGTCCCGCTACTCCGCAGCAACTGGTCGGTGCGTGCCAGCTGGCGGGCGCGGCGCGCGCTGACGACGGCTCTGGCCGCCGCGCCACTCGACGCGGCCGTCTTCCATACTCAGGTGACGTCGCTATTCTCCGTGCCCATCATGCAGCGGGTGCCCTCCATCGTATCGTTGGATGCGACGCCAATCAATTACGACAGTGTGGGCTGCCACTATGGACACCGACCGGCGGGCGACGGCTTGGTGGACCGCCAGGTATACCGCTTGAACCGCCGTGCCTTCCAGGCGGCGGCGCGACTGGTCACCTGGTCGGATTGGGCGCGTGACTCTCTAATCGACGATTACGGTGTAGCCCCCGAGCGCATTCGGGTGCTGGCGCCGGGTGCCGCGCCCGCTTACTTCGACCTCGGTGCTCGGCGCTTGTCCCGTGGCCAGCCAGATAGTCACGATACCGAGCGCATCCGCATCCTGTTCGTGGGCAACGACTTCGAGCGCAAAGGCGGGCCCGCCCTCGTAGAGTGCATGCGCGGGCCATTGGGCGAACGCTGCGAGTTGCACCTAGTCACCCAGGCGCCGGTGCCCCCGCAGGCGAACGTCTACGTCCACCATGGCCTCGGCCCAAACAGCCCCGAGCTGTTACGGCTCTATGCCGAGGCGGATGTCTTCGTCTTGCCCAGTCTGGCCGATTGTCTTGCCGTCGTGCTGATGGAGGCCACCGCCGCGGCTCTCCCGGTAATCACTACCGACGTCGGCGCACTCGGCGAGGCCGTGGAGGCCGGGCGGTCGGGGCTGCTGATCCGGCCCGGGGACGGGCGGCAGCTCTACGAGGCCCTGAGCGCGCTGGTGGGAGACGACCAGCGCCGTCAACAGATGAGCCGCGTCGGGCACACATTGGCGCGGCGGAAATTTGACGCCGAACACAATGGACGAGCGCTGCTTGCTCTGACGGTCGAGGTCACGGCCACGCACCGCCGGGCCGGGAGGGCGGCATGATCGGGCGATTTCTGGACGCGTTCTTCCGTCATAAGCTGCTGGTTCTGCTGCCGGTTGTCGTGATCCCCTTGATCGTGGGCCCGGTCAGCTACGCCATGGCGCCTAGCTACTACGAATCCTGGGCAACAGTGTGGACGGAGCGCCCGGACTACCTGCAGAGCAACAACGACACTAACACTTGGATTACCCCAGCGCAGATCCAACGGGATCGGCTACAAGAGCTGTTGGGGAGTCGTGCCTTTGTGCTCGACGTCGCTCGCCGGACCCCGTATGCGGCCTTACTGGGAAGCCGCAACGGCCAGGACCGCGCATACGACCTGATTGTGCGCAACGTGGGAATCAGCACCAGCGGGAGCCACTTACTGGCCATCCGCTATCGTGGGCAGAACCCCCAGCTGACCGTTCAGGTTCTGAACGCGCTGTTCGAGGCCTACCAAGAGAAAAGCTCCGAGGATCAGGCTAGCCAGGGCGAGCTAGCCATCTCGTTCTATCAAGGTCAGCTCAAGGACGCCCAAGACCGGCTGGACAAGGCCAGCGAGAACCTCCGGCAGTATGTTGCCGCCAATCCGCGGATCACGATGCCCGACGTTGTCAGCGGTGGGGGAGCGGTCGTGGTGCGCCCTGCGCTGTCGCCGGCACTGGTCGATCCGAAAGCAGCGGACTTGATGCGAACGCTGGATAGCGAGCAGCGCAACCTCGAGAATATCAAGCAGTCCCTCGATCGCGCTCAGCTCGCCGTCGCCGTGGCGCAGCAGGGACAAGAACTCGGCTTCCAGGTAGTTGATGCCCCACAACCGGCGAACGCACCCACCCGCGAGCGCAAGCGCGTGCTGGTGTTCCCGATTGCCGGGCTACTCCTCGGGCTCGGCTTAAGCACCGGGCTCCTGATCCTGCTGGTCGCTGGCGATCGCTCCATCCGGAACGAGAACGATTTGGCCGGCGTCACCCGGGTGGTGGGAAGCATCCCGCAACTACAAGCGAGGCGTCCCCGACACCTGCTCGGCCCGCACAGCACACGGCGAGCTATCGGCTTTACGGCGGGCGCGGCGCTACCGGCACCCGGGGACGCGCGCTAATTATCCGCACCGGATTACGGGGGTTCACCGTGGTAGCTGAGCTAGACGCGACCGACCGGCAACCGACCGTTGCGCCCAGCGCCTTCTCCGCCCAGCCGGCCGATGTCCCCGCCCACGACACCGCACCAGAGTGGCTCCCGGACGGCGCGGACGAGTTGTTCCGTAGCATTTACACCCGCGCGGGCGTTGGCCACTCGGAGACGCTCGCCGTCTCCAGCGCCATCGCGGGGGAAGGTAAGACCACCGTCGCGGTGGGGCTGGCCACCACGCTTGCTCAGGATTACCCTGATCGCCGCGTCCTGCTCGTGGAGACGGATTTCGCCCGGCCAGTCCTCGCGGAGGATTTTGGGGTCCGAGTCACTCCGGGACTCGCCGACTGCCTCCTGGAGGATCTGTCGCCCCAGCTCGCAGTCTGCCCGACGCTGTTGGACAATCTCTTCCTGCTCCCCGCCGGACAGACCGCGACCAACGGCGGCCGCCTCCTCCGCTCGCCGCGCATGCCGGCAGTCCTCGCCCACCTCCGCGAAAGCTACGACATCATCATCGTCGACGTCCCGGCCATCCTGGTGAACAGCGATGCTCTCCCCCTCATTGACATTACCGATGGCGCGCTGTTGGTTGTGCGTGCCGGCGTGACTCCAGGCCCGGTGGTTCACAAAGCCCTCGCCCACCTCGACGACACCCGCGGTCTTCTCCGCGGCGTCGTGCTCAACGGCACTCAGTCGGCCATGCCGAGCTGGTTCCGTCGGCTGTCGGGTCTATAGGAGCCGCCCGCATGAACCTCATGCTCGTGGTCATCTTCCTCTCCGTGGCCATCGGTCTCTGGGCCCACCGACTCGGGCGGCGCGCCAACTTGGCGATCGCGCTCCTCGCCACGCTCATGACGGCCCTGTATTACTTCCTCTCGGCGAGGTTCGTCTAACCCCATGATGAACCTCTTAGGGCATCGACGCCAGTCCGCACTCGAAACGGCCGTCGAGCCACTGCTACTCACTACCGCCGGCTATCTTTCCCTGAACCGCCGGCGGACCGCGCTGCTGGCCATCGCCGTCCTGCTTGCCACCGGCGGCGGGTCCTGGCTCGTCCTCCGCTACGGGCTCATCCCGCCCCTCGTCCTCTTGACCTCGCTCCTTCTCGCTGCCATCTTTTGGCAACCACGCCTCGGCGTGTATGTCCTCTTTGCGCTCGTGCTGCTCTTCGAGGCCGGCGGCCCCGATGACCTCATGCTACCCGGACGCTACCTGAACTTCGGTCTCCAAAGCTCGTTCGGCGTGTCGGGGTTCATCGCCAGCCCCCTCGAGCTCCTTCTCCTATTCAGTTTTGGCAGCTGGGCCATTCAGGGAATCGCGCGCCGCAACCTCCGCTTCCGGATGGGCAGCCTTGCCTGGCCCTTGGTCCTCTTCTACCTTGCGCTCCTCGGCGGCATCGTGCGCGGTACGCTTGCGGGCGGTGACGCCTACATTGCTTTTTGGGAGGCGCGCGCGCTGCTGTATGTCCTTCTCTGCTACCTCGTCGCCTCCAACACAATCGAAAACACTCGCCACGTCACCATCCTGACCGGCATCACCTTGCTAGCTGTCGGCGCCTTTGCCATCGAGGGCGCCTACCGACACATCGTCCTCGTCAACACCGTCCTGAGCGGCATCCCCGAAGAACTCGTCTATACGCACGACACGGTCATCTTCCTGGGGACCGAACTCTTCCTGGTATTGGCGCTCTGGATCTACCGCTCCCCCGCGTGGCAGCGGCTGCTTGGATTAGCCCTAGCTCCAGTCACTCTCTTTACATTACTGGCGACGCAGCGCCGGGCTGGTTACATCGCTCTTCTCGTCGCCCTTCTTGCGCTCGCCCTCGTCTTGGCCGTGACCCACCGCAAGGCATTCGGCATTGTGATCCTGCCGCTGCTTATCGGCACGTCGATCTACTTGCCCATCTTTTGGAATAATACCGGCCTACTCGGCCAACCCGCTCGCGCTGTTCGCTCCCTGAGCCAGCCCGATGCGCGCGACGCCAGCTCCAACGAGTACAGGGCGCTCGAAAAAGTCAACGTAATCGAAACCATTCATTCCGATCCACTGCTCGGCGTTGGGTTCGGCCGCGAATTCCACTTCGTCGTCCCACTACCCAGCTTATCCTGGTGGGAATTCTGGCACTACGAACCTCATCACAACATTATGTGGGTCTGGCTCAAAACTGGCGCTCCTGGGTTTATCGCGTTCTGGATACTCATGTGCAGCACCGTAGCCTATGCTGCAGCCGCGATCCGAACATCACCGCACCCATCGGTCAAGATCTTCGGCGTCCTAGCCTTAGTTGGTATCATCCAGACCCTCGTTTTCTGTTACGTTGATCTTGGCCTGGTTGACGGCAGGGTGACCGTCTTTCTAGGCACCCTGATGGGTACTGTCGGCATCCTGCGAGACATCCAGGCATAGAGTGACGATTATCCCCGAAGACAGACGGAGGCTACGATGCACGTATCCGTGATCATCCCTACGCGGAATCGTCCGGATCTAATTGGTAATGCCGTAGGCAGCGTCCTGCGCAACACCTATCCGGACTTCGATATCCTGGTGGTCGATCAGAGCGATGACGACCAGACCGCTAAGGTCGTGCAGCGGCTCGCCGCCGACCATCCGGCGCTCCGCTATTTGCACTTGAATCGCCCCGGGCTCTCCGGGGCCTATAACGCCGGGGTGCGGGAAACCCGCGGCCAGCTCCTGGCATTCACCGACGACGACTGTGTCGCCCCGCCGGACTGGGTCGCCGCGGTAGCCCGTGCTTTCAGCGACGCGCCGGCGGCAGACATCCTATACGGGCAAGTGCTGCTCCCTCCAGCATTGGCCGACGCCCAGGGTATCGTCCCGACGCTGTCGATCTCGAAGCGCCGCTATCTGAGCCAGCGTGACGGCTTCCAGATCTACGGCATGGGCGCGAACTTTGCCGCCAGGCGGGAACTATTTGAGCGAATCGGCGGCTTCGACGAGGCCCTGGGCGGCGGAGGCCCCCTACGGTCCTCACAGGATTTCGACTTCCAGTACCGAGTGTACCTCGCGGGTGGCACGACTTTGCTCTGCCCCGATGTGCAGGTCGACCATTATGGTCTCCGGACGAGCGCCCAGTGGCCGTCGACTCTCTACGCTTACGGTGTGGGCGACGGAGCGTTCTACTTCAAGCACGTTCGCTGTGGCGATCTGTTGGCGCTCCGTCTTCTCTTGAACCAACTCCTGCGTCTGGGCGCCCGCGAGGTGCTGAGCAGCCTACGGATCCGACAACGGGCATCCAAGATGGTCTACCTTCGAGCCTGCCTGGTGGGGATTCGCGAGAGTCTCCGCTACGAGATCGACGCTGGGAAGCGGCTGTACAGGCTTGGTGTACCGGCCGCCTAAGCATCTGGTCGAGGCTAATGGGTAAGGTTGGCCCAGCCAACCTTACCCACTAGCCTCGGAAACCAGCTCAGTCACTACCATCAAGGTTTTGAAGTATCTTGGAGACCTCATGGAAGCTCAGCAAGCCCTTGGGAGTGCCCGCGCGGGAGGCCAGTCGGAGAGCCGCTGCCTCGGCGCGCTCCGGTGGCTGGCGGCAGCACCGAGTCGGTTGCACCTGGTGTGGCCGGCCCTCAACGCGCGCCTCCGCTTGCGGAGCGCGACACGGCTCGGCCGCCGCGTGACGCTACGGGGAAAGCCCGCGGTGGTCAACTACGGAGAAATGACCCTCGGCGACCGCGTTCGCCTGGTTTCCACGGTGGCCACCCTGGAGCTGGTTGCCCTGCCCGAAGGGCACTTAGAAATCGGGAACAACGTGTTCATCAACTATGGCTCCTCCCTCGTGGCTAGCAAGCACGTGAAGATCGGAGATGACTGCCTGATTGGGACGCACGTCATGGTCATGGACTGCGACTTCCATCGAGTGGAGGACAAGAGCTGGGACACCACCGGCGCTGCAGTCGTTCTGGAGAACAAGGTCTGGCTCGGAAATCGAAGCATCGTGCTCAAGGGCGTTACCATCGGCCATGATGCGGTGGTGGCGGCCGGCAGCGTCGTCACCCGAGACGTACCGCCCCGGACGGTCGTGGCCGGAGTCCCGGCGCGAGTCGTCCGCGAATTTTGACCTAGCAGGACGGGACTACTGGATTCATGGACACCTTCATTCCATTTTGCCGCCGGATATATGCCAGTACCGGCGACTCATTTGGCGCGGTGCGGAAGCTGATCAGCCTGGTCCGCATCGGTCCCCGCCGACTTCAGCGCTATGGGCTGCTTAGCCACATCCTCGGTTATTGGCTACGTACGCGGTTTAGCAAGGCAGGTATCGTGTTGGTAATCGGCGGCCTGCCACTGCCGACGATTGATAATCGCGGCGGACGAATCGAGGTGGAGAACTGTTCGTTCTTTAGCGGAGCGCGCTTAGAATGCTGGGCTGGCGCGGTCATCCGTATTGGCAACGGCACCTATCTAAACCGTAATTCGGAGATTGTAGCAGCACGATCGGTAACGATCGGGCGCGATTGTAAGATTGCCCGAGATGTAGTCATCATGGACACCGATCAGCACGAGATTCCCGGGATCGGCCTGACGATCCGACCGGTGACGATCGGCGATCGCGTATGGCTGGGAACCCGAGCCACGGTCCTTAAAGGGGTAACTATCGGAGATGATGCCGTGGTAGCCGCAGGCAGCGTGGTTACGCGTGATGTGCCGTCTCGGACCATCGTAGCCGGCGTACCAGCTCGTATTGTGCGCCAATTCTAGCTCAACTGAGCGTAAGCGGCGTGCCCGCCAGAGACACCGCCCCCTATGCGTGGTACGGCTTGCTATTAGTATCCGTCGATCCACATGATCGCTGAGTCGGATATTCAGACGTTTGCGGGGAACCTGTCGATGACGTCATGGCCTCTTCGGGTAGCAACTGGGGGTCACGTACGGTGACCGACGATGGTGCAGTCGTAGCGGCTGTCCGCACCGCCGACCGCGGCAGCCGGGCCGCCGGCGGGCGGGCGTTCACGCCAGACGCGACGGACCAGCGTCGTCCGGCGGCCAGTTTGGTGCGCGGAGGCCTGTCTCTCCTCAGCACCCAGCCGGTCACTTGGACGGCGAGCCTGCTCGCGGCCGTGCTGGTGCCCCGCTATCTCGGCGACGAGGGGCTCGGGCACTATGCGGTCGTCATCACGCTAGCCAATCTCGCGGGCCTGGTGGCGTCGCTCGGGGTACCGAACTACCTGCGGCGCCAGATCGCCCGCCAGCCCGACCGCGTGGCGGGGCTGGGCTCGACGGCGCTGGCGCTGTCACTCGTCAGCGCATTCGCGGTGGCGGCCCTGCTGCTCGCGGCGACGGCGCTCTTGGGGCACCGCGCGCCGCAGGCGGCGCCGCTCACCATCGCGCTGCTCGGCATGATCGTCGGCGCGCCGCAGACGGTCCTATTTTCGCTCTTCGTCGGCCAGGAGCGGCATGCGCGCTTCGCCTGGCTCAATGCCGCCGCGGCCACGGGAAGCACGGCTGCCGGCATCGCCGTGCTCGTATTGGGCGGGGACCTCATCGCCTATATGGTCGCCGGGCTGGTTGCGTCGGGAGTGGTCACGCTCGCCAGCTGGCGCTCCGCGGGCTTCCGGCTCGCCCGAGCGGCTCTTGCCCCGTCACTGCTACTCGACCTCGCGCGCTGCGGGCTCCCCTTCCTGGGGTGGAACGTCGCTCTGCAGGTCTACGGCGAGGTCGACAAGCTGCTCTTGGGCGCCATGGCCCAGGACGCCGTGGTCGGCTGGTACGCCGCGGCTTACCGTATCATCAGTATTCCGGGGTTCATCCCAACGCTAATCATAACGCCGCTCTTGCCCGTGCTCGCACGCTGCGCCGGCGACGTCCCCTTGGCCCGTCAGACGCTCCGGCAGAGCCTGGTGGTGGCGCTGGTGCTGACCGTCCCGCTCTGTGGGCTTATCGTCGCCACCGCCCCCGCCATTCCCGGCCTCCTGGGCTGGCCCCCGCCATTCGAGCACGCCGTGCCACTACTCCAGATCCTGGCGCTTCACATCCCGTTGGTTGCCGTCGATATGGTCCTGGGTACCGCGCTGATCGCGCTCGGCCGCGAGCACAAGTGGCTGATCGTGGGCATTGTCGCCGCCGTCTTCAACCCGGCGCTCAATCTGCTCTGCATCCCGTACTTCGAGCACCAGGCCGGCAATGGTGCCATCGGCGCGGCCGTCGTGACCGTGCTCACCGAGCTGCTGATGCTTACCGGGGCATTGGTGTTGATGCCGAGTGGTCTGCTCGAGCGCGCATTCCTGGGCGTTAGCGCGCGCATCGGGCTGGCCGCGGTCTGCCTCGTGGGAGTTGCGGCCGCGATCTTAACGCTGTCCCTGCCGCTCGCGGTAATCGGTGGCGGACTCGCGTATCTGTCCGCGCTGCTAGCGCTCGGCGTCGTGACTGTAGACGATCTGGGTGCAGCGCGGCGGCTTACGCGCGGCGCCCTTGGGCGTCACTCCGTCGACTGACGCAGCCCTCCCCGTAGGCGGCACTCCGCCCGCGCCTCGCACCACGGCGGGCTCAACTGATTCTCAACCGCCACCCTACGGACACCGCAAACACCAACCGTCACACTTCCAGTGTCTCAAGTGCGGCAAGCCGACGCCGCTAGCCGAAGGGAACGCCATAGCCGTGCAGCCGCTCGTCAGCATCGTCGTCCCGACGTTCAATCGGCGTGACAGTCTCTGCACGCTGCTGAACGCGCTGGCCGACCAGACGTACCCGGCCAGCGGTTTCGAGGTCGTCGTGGTCGACGACGGCTCGACCGACGGCACGCTAGAGCGGGTACAGCAGCTCACGCTGCCCTATGCGCTGCGGATCGCCCAGCAGGCACATGGCGGCCCGGCTCGGGCGCGCAATCTGGGCGTCGAGCAGGCGCGCGGCGAGCTGATCCTCTTCCTCGACGACGACGTGGCGCCGGCGCCGGACCTGGTCGCCGCGCACGTCGCGGCCCAGGCCGGGCAGGACGACCTGGTGGTGATAGGCCCGATGCTCCCACCCGACGGGTGGTCGCGCCCGGCCTGGATTCGCTGGGAGGAAGCGAAGCTCGTGGCCCAGTACGAGGCGATGCTGGCCGGAAAGTACGCGTGTACGCCCCGCCAGTTCTTCACCGCCAACGCCTCGCTGCGACGCGAGCGCTTCCTCGCCGCCGGCGGGTTTGACCCGAGCTTCAAGCGGGCGGAGGACGTCGAGCTGGGCTATCGCCTGCGCGACCGCGGCGCGCGCTTCGCCTTCCACGGCGAGGCCCGAGTGGTGCATTACCCGACGCGCACCTTCGTGAGCTGGTGCCGCACGCCGTATCAGTACGGGCGCTATGACGTCGAGATGGCGCGCAAGGGCCACGAGGCGCTGCGCGCGGCGTTCCGCGAGTTCCACGCCCGCCATCGCCTGACCCGGTGGCTCACACGGTGGTGCGTCGGCCGCCAGTGGCTCGTGCGCACCGCGGTGCTCGCGCTCGGCGGAGCGGCTCGCCTGGCCGACACGCTAGGCGCCCACCGCCCCGCCTCGCTGGCGATGAGCGGCATCTTCAGCGTGCTCTACTGGCAGGGCGTCGCCGACGAGCTGGGCAGCGCCGCGCGTCTGTGGCGCTCGATTGCCCGGGGAGCCCGGCCATGACGCAGGCGCGCGCGGCCCAGCTACGGGTCGGCTTCGTGATGGAGCAGGTGCTGGGGCACGTGACGCACTACCACACGCTGCGCCGCGTGCTGGAGCGGGACGAGCGGGTGGATGCCCACTGGCTGGAAGTGACCTATGCGGGTAACGGCCGCCTCGAACGGCTGACGGCGCTCCCCCGTTCGGTCCGCGGCACCCTGCGCGGCTTCCTGCAGGTCCGCGACGGCCTGCGTCGACGCCCGCTCGACGCCCTGCTCTTCCACACGCAGAAGCCGGCCGTCTTCCAGTGGGACTACCTGGCCCGCGTGCCGACCGTGCTGAGCCTGGACGTGACCCCGGCGCAGTACGATCGCCTGGGCGCCTACTACGACCATACCCCGGACGGCGACACCCCGGTCGCGCGCCTGAAGCACTGGATCAATCGGCGCACCTTCGCCTTAGCACAGCAGATCGTCGTGTGGAGCACGTGGGTGCGTGACTCGCTGATAGACGAGTACGGGGTGCCCGCGGCGAAGATCCACGTCATCCCGCCCGGCGTCGATCTCGCTTTCTGGGGACCGCCGCCCGCGCGCGAGGGCCGACGCGGACTGCCGCGCGTGCTGTTCGTGGGCGGCGACTTCGAGCGCAAGGGCGGGCGGCTCCTACTCGACTGGTTCCGCGCGCACGGCCGCGGTCGCTGCGAACTCGACCTGGTAACCCGCACCGCGGTCGCCGCCGAGCCGGGCATCCGCGTGCACCACAACGTCGTGGGCAACAGCCCCGTGGCGCGGAACCTGTTCCAGCAGGCCGACGTGTTCGTGCTGCCCAGCCTCGGAGAGTGTTTCGGCATCGCCTCGGTCGAGGCGATGGCCGCCGGCCTGCCGGTGGTCGCCACGCGGGTAGGGGGTGCCACGGACATCGTAGCGGACGAGCACACGGGGCTGTTGATCCCCCCGGCCGACCCGCCGGCGCTGGCAGCCGCGCTGGACCGCCTGCTAGCCGACGAGGTCGGCCGACGGACGATGGGTGCTTACGGCCGCGCGCGCGCGGAGCGGCTGTTCGACGCCGAGCGGAACGCCGGCCAGCTCGTGGCCTGTGTGCAGCGCGCGGCCGGCCCCGCAGCCGGCCGGCTCAGGTCGACCAGCGCCCCGCCAGCCGCCGCGCGCCCGGCGGTCGCTCCCGCCGGGCGCTCCCGCAGTGGGTGAGAAGCGTACGTTGGCGAGCACACCAGCCACCACACGCTATAGCGACACGCTACGAGCCGACGGGCCGCCCATGGGCTGGCACACCATCGCCTTGACCCGACGCCCGCCGAGCCAATCATTGCGGACGTCGACCGGGTGCTCCCGCCCCACTCGCCGTCCATATGCATACGACATTCTCGCCTCGCTCTCATCTGAGCGTCGTCGACCTCTCACGAGTCCCGCGACTCGGCGGACTGCTTCCGGAGGCGCCGCTATCTCTCCTCATTCTCACTCTGTTGGGCTCCCACCTCGGGCCCATTCCCGATCCGCCGACCTCGGCCCGAATTGCCCCCCTACGCAAGCGCCAATGCAGCACCCGAGTACACGTCACACTACCAAGGCTGGGCCGAGCACCAGGGGGTGCCAATGAAGATACTTGCTATCCAGATCGCGAATGGCTTTTCCTCAGAAGCCCGCGTCCTCGCAACGCTGCTCGCACATCGCTCTCATGGCGACGCCCTCGTACTTCATCATGAATGGACCGGGGATACAGTCAGCCCCGCCCAGTTCAGGCAGATGGCTCGTACTGACGTGGCGGGCTTCGATATGGGCTGGCGCCCCCACACCTCCGGGTTACGCTCAATCCCCGGAAAGCTCGTGGCGCGTGCCCGCTTCCGGCTGCGGCTACCCGCGCTCTACCAAGCAGCAAGACGCTATGACCCCGATGTGCTCATCTCAAATCAGCAGATCTGGGACTGCTCCGCGACAACTTATCTCGCAACACTCCTGAAGAAACCGCAGATCATCCACCTTCATTACAACATCGGCTGGTGGCTCCGGCCAGCAACGCTTTCCCGCCTCCGGACCTGCGAACATGTAATTACGGTGAGCGACTTCATTCGCCAGCAGGCCATCGATTTTGGAATTCCTCCAGCTCGCGTAACGACGATCCATAACGCGATGCCGCCTCTCTCGGCCGCACGAGCTTCTTCCATCGATGTTCGCATGGAGCTAGGTCTGGCGCCCGACGCCCAGGTGCTGGGCTTCGTCGCACGTCTAGACCCTTATAAGGGACACAGTGAAACGATCCAGGCGTTCGCGAAGGTGGCACACCGCCATGTCGATGCCCATTTGGTTATCGTGGGCGACGGGCAACTCGCCCACGCCCTAAGGATGCAGGCTCAACAGACGTCCGTGAGTAGCCAGATACACTTCTTAGGGCGGCGCTCGGATATCCCACGCTTGCTCAATAGCTTTGATGTTTTCGTCCACCCTTCCTACGATGATCCGTGCCCGCTAGCCGTACTCGAGGCAGCCGCCGCGGGACTTCCGGTAGTTGCATTCCACAGTGGCGGAATTCCCGAGATCATACCGGATGGCGAAGCCGGCCTGCTCGCTCCGCCGGGCGATACTGCCGCGCTAGCCGAAGCTATGCACGCCCTGCTCCGGGATCACCGGTTGCGCCGCACGCTAGGACAATCCGCCCGTCAACGAGTGGAGTCTACCTTCACCCCCGAGATAGCTGGGACCAAGGCCACCATGATCCTGGAACGTATAGCAGCGGATGCAAGATTACACAATGTAGCAGCACCGTCGGCTGCTTAGTGCAGATCGATGATGTTCTCATTCCCGCCCAGTGCGCAGGTGGTCAGCCTCCTATTCCCACCAATACGTTCTCGCTCCCGGCTGTGGTGTGCCTACGGCACGAAATGTCGTAGCCCATGCTGCACATGGCGAGTTCAGTGTCAGGCAACGAGTCAAGAGAGATTCAGCAATACGAAGGTTCGGTTCAAAGGAGATATATCCAATGAATTCCATCCTGTCAAACTCACCAGAAAGCTCTGTAAAGACGTACTATGATGGCTATTGGAATGAGGAGCACTTAGAACTGCGTGCCAGTGAAGCAAGAGGCCAGTATGGTGACCTGCCGGATCCAGTCCGGCGCCATATGGACAAGCTCATCCCGCGTGGCGCCCTCTGTCTAGATCTTGGTTGCGGTGACGGCCAAACCTCAGGTATATGGCTGACTGAAAATGGCCGCCGATACATCGGCGTGGACGTATCGGCGGTTGGTGTTCAGACGGCCCAAGCCCGAGGCCTAGACGCACGCCTCATTCATATCGATCAGCCGCTGCCGTTCGCTGAGAACACGTTCGACGCGGTAGTGTGCATCGAAGTTCTCGAGCATTTGTTCGCCCCTCACGAGGTCGCAGCGGAAATTCTTCGTGTACTGAAGCCCGGGGCCTTCCTTATCGCTACGACGCCCAACACCGCGCATCTCCGGCGACGTATCGAGCTTGGGTTGTTCGGTGTCTGGAATCCTTTTGGAGATGCTCTCTCCGTCGCTGAACCCTGGCGTGATCCGCATATTCGCTTCTTTACACCAGACACGCTCCGGCGTATGCTACGCCGGGTTGGGTTCAGCCAGATAGAGGTCCATGGTCACCAAGGATGGATTCGGCACCTACAGGCACGGGGCTGTGCGGCGCATGTAGCCAAGTACGCCTTACCGGCGGGAGGTCGGCACTTCGCGACTGCGCTCCTTGCTGTACGACTACACGCGTTAGCACGTAAGCCTTTCTGAATCGGCGCTGAGGGACCAGCCGTCATTGGCTTGCTATGATCAGGGGGCGTTCGGCTCGTCAGGTGCGAGCGGGGCACCCGGCGGAAGGTCGGCGGGCGGTACCGTCCAAGCATTGCCAGGATACGCGGGCGGCCAACCCGGCGGCGGACCAGGATAGCCGAACGGCATCCACTGTTGGGGGTACGGTGCGGGCAATCCAGGCGGCGATCCAAGAAGCGGCATCCAGGGGCCCGATGGCCGGGCGGGGGCGCCGGCGCCTCCCGCGGGGGCCACGACGCTCGGGCTTGCTATGCCAACACTGGGATTCGGGACGCTCGGTCCACGGGTCACGCTGGTGGGCACCGACACGTTCGGCGACGAGGGCACCGCAAGGGGAGCGGCCGCGAGCGCCGTGCTGGTGCTGACGCTCGGCACCGGAGTGGGAGTGGCTACCTGCGCCGACATGCTGGCCACGCTCGCGTGCGTCAGGGGCGTGGGCGTCGCCGTCGCAGGCCCACGCGTGGGGGTAGCGCTCGGCGCGCTCGGCGGTGTCCCTGCGACATTGGGCGCCACGGCACTGGGCGCCGAGGACGTCCCCGGTGCGCCACTCGCAATTGCCGACGTGCCGCCGCCTACAAACGTGGACCACGGTCCACAGGCGTCGACAACCACCAGCGGCACGGTCACCGCCTGACCCGGCGATGGCTGCTGGATAACGAACGTCTTCTGCGAGGTTCTCGCCGCCAGGTTCACCATGAACGGCGTGCTATACGTCTGCCCGTCGAGCTGGATCCGCACGCCGTTGCCAAGAAACTGGAGCATCTGCACGGAGTTGGGCGACGTCTGGGGAGCATTCTGGGCGCTCACCGTGACGCTTAACCGGCCGGCTCCAGCCGCTGCGACGGACACCCCAACCGGGGGGCGGGGCGTGCAGCTCGTCAATGACCCCGTCCAGACACTCGCGTCCTTGGCTTGCCAGGAGCCGCCCCAGTAGCCACCCTGGCCCCGGACCTGGACGGCGGTCGTGCCCGCCGGTAGCGGCACCCAGTAGCTGCGGGCAGCGATCGTATCATTTGTCGGCAGGCCGCTCGGCTGGGGCTGGACCGTTTGCCAGGTCTGGCCGCCGTCGAAGCTGAGCGTGATCTGCGGCGTGTTGTTTGGGGCATTGTTGGCGCTGAACTGCAGGTAACTCTCGGCGGGAGCGGGGCTGGGCAGTACCCAGCCACCGGGCGCTTGGTCGCTAATCTGCCGCGGGCTCAGCGCGGTGATCGTGATCGGCACGGCCGGACTGATGCTCACGTTGTCCCAGTGCCACGTATCCGCCGTGCAGGCGAGCGTGGCGCTCGGCGTGCAGTCCTTGGCTGGATTGTAGGAGTGGTGCCCGAACTGGACCACGCCTTGCGTCCAGCCCAGGTCCGGGATGTCCGTGTCCGTCCACCACAGGTTGTAGGCGGGCATGCCGATCTTGACGTGCGTCCGACTCAAGTGCATCTCGAAGGTATCGCGGCGCGCAGCGTCGGGCGTGAGCACGGTCTCGTAGCCTTGGAGCGTGTTGGGCAGGCTCGTGGAGATGAAGTCGCGAGTCGTCTCGATCCCGAAGGAGGTCCAAGGCCCCGCGGCGCTAAAGAACTGGCCCATCTTCGCGTGCACGGCGCGGCGCGGTGCGCCGGCCAGGTCCACCTGGAAGTCGTTTTCGAGCGGAAGCGCCAGGTGATCCCCCAGCGGGCTTACCCACACGTCGGTCCAATCACGGTACGACGTGCGCAGCGTGGACATGTCCCAGCGAATGACCACCTCGCCTTGACTGAAATCGGCGAGCGCGGGCGGGGTCAAGTAGATGACGCCGTACCCTCCCGCCTGAATGGCAGTCATGACGTGATCGTGACACTGGAAGACATGGCTCGGGTAGTCGCCGCCGAGCGGAAACGTCGCCGGCGGGGGGCTGCAGTCCGGGCCGTGCTGCGCGGTCATCGGTTCCAAGCTCGTCCAGGTCTGCATGTCACGACTCTGGATCTGCACGTCCCAGCCTGGCGGGCGGTAGGCCATGGGCGCGGCAGGCATGCCGTCGAACGTCTGGAGGTAGGACTGGGCGGGCGTCTGCGCCTGCACGGCCGGGCCGACGAGCCAGGCGCCCACGCTGATACAGAGGATGCCGAGAAGCGCCGACAGAGCGCGAGAGATTCCCATGCAGGCTCCTCGCCTTGACATTGGTTCCGAGCTGGCGGCCCAGTCCGGGCAACTCGGCTATCCTATCGGATCGCCACCCGACGCTGCTAGCAATTGCCAGCGTCGCCGCTCAAGGCCGTCCGCTCTGTTAACCGATTGTGACACCAGGCCATGGCCCATCCGCGCTTGCGCGGGTTGCGGCATGGTTATGGTCCGCGGCGGAAGAGACGGAGCAGGCTCATCCGTCCGGCAACAGCCGGCGTGTCAGCCAGCACATGCCACCCGGAGGCGGGCGAAGCCGCCCGACGACGCCGTCACGCCGTCGGGTCTAGCTCCCGCCGGCCTCGTAAGCGGAGGACTCGCCCGGTAACAGAACAGGCGGAGCCCCATAGAACCGGGTCGCCTGCTGCTGGAAGTAGCCGCCATCGTCGTCGGCGTTGAGCGACCAGCCGTCGTTGCCGTTGATGGGCTCGGGGTTAGTGACGCCATCGCCGGCCGCATCGCAGGCGCAGGTAGCCCCGTCGGCACCGCGGCCGAAGAGCAGGGCAATCACCCCGGCGTCGATATACTCCTGGAGGTGCTGCCGCGACGGGTCGTCCAGCAGCCATTCCACCCGGTTGTCCTGATAGTGGTCCCAGGTATTGTTCATCGCCCGCATCTTCGTGTTCCCGAACGGGATCTGCCACAGAACGAGGCGCCGCCCCGTGGTACCGGCGAACCGCGCCAGGAAGCGGACGTGGCGGTCGAAGTCGTCGGGGCGCCACCACGAGGCACCGTGATCGCCGTAGATCTGCGCCTTGAAGCCCGCGTCCCGGTCGCTGAACTCGGCGAAGACGAGATCGAACGGCTGGCCGAGCGAGGCGTAGTACGCGGCCGCGCGGTCGGCGAGCGCATCAACCACCGGCGCCGGCGGCCGGGTGTAGGCGAAGTCGGTGCCCGTGCCCCACGTGCTCAGATGGTAGCCCAGGAGCACGTTGGGGGCGTACCGGTCACGCAGGCGGCCGACCCCTTGGGCGAAGCCCCGCAAGTCATCGGGCAGCCCCGCCAGCTCAGGCTGCCCCGTCGCAGCGACCTGGACCGGCACCGTGTCCGCGCGATCGGCCCGCACGCGTTGCTGCGCGAAGCCCCACAGGTCCGGCTCCACGTGCAGCACGATCAGCGTGCCTGGGAACGCACCGGCGCGTTGGAAGAAGAGGCGCAGATCGTCGTAGTAGGCCGTCATCGTGGCCGTATTCTGCAGGTTGGCAGACGCGGCCTGACTCTCGCCTGCCGCGCTGCCGGGCCGCGATTGGGTAAGCATATAGTAGGTGAAGATCGGAATGAGCCCATTCTCCACCGACTCCTGAACGTAGCTCGTGACAAAGCTGCCGTCCGGATTCCAGGTCGCCCAGCCATTGCCGGTGTTGACGCCCCCGGCCAGGTACTGATACCGGAAGCCAAACGGGGCACGAGCCCGTAAGGCCGCGCCCGTGCTAAGCCCATCGCTGACGCCCAGCTGCAAGGTCCGCGGCCACCCCACGGGCAGCTCCCCCAGTGTGGCCGCGACGGGCGCTGACGCCGCACGGCGAGCGTGCGGTGCAAAGAGGACAGTGCCAAGCAACACGCAGGCCGCGGTAGTGAGCAGCAGGCCCAGTGGCCCCCAGGAGCCAGAGCCGCGGCGCACGGTGCCGGGCATCGCGATCACGGGGCGGGGCAGCCGGGGCAGGCCGCACCAATCGCGGGATCGAGCGCCCAGATGGAGACGTCGCGGACCATCCACGGTCCGCCATACCAGCCTTCGCCCCGAAAGCGCACGCTCGTCGTGCCGGCCGGGATGGGCGTCCAGTACGAGCGGAAATTGCCATCCCCGTAGCGGAGCTGCTGCTGCAGATCCACTCCCTGCCAGGTCGCTCCGTCGTCGTAGCTCGCCTGGATCACGTTGCCGATGCCAACGAAGCGCAGATGGGCGTTTTCGGGCGCCGGCGCGGGGAAGACCACCGCTGACCCGCTATTTTGGTCGACGTAACGGCGGTCGGCGTGCAGCATGGTAAACGGCAGCGCGCGCGAGATCTGCACGTTGTCCCAGTGCCACGTATTCGCCGTGCAAGTGAGCGTGCCGCTCGGCGTGCAGTCCTTGGCCGGATTGTAGGAATGGTGCCCAAACTGGACCACGCCGCGGCTCCAGCCGAGGTCTCGGATGTCGGCGTTGATCCACCAGAAGTTGTGCGCCGGCATCCCAAATTTCAGATGGGTGCGAGAGATGTGCAGCTCGAACGTGTCGCGCCGCGTGGCACTCGGGGTAAGGAAGCTCTCGTAGCCGGTCCCCGCATTGGCGGGCACGTCCTGGACGTCAAAACCGCGGATCACCTCCCCCCCGAAGACCGTCTGGGCGTTCCCGCCCGACGAAAAAACCTGATTCATCTTGATGTGAATGGCATCGCGGGGCTCGCCGTTGAGATCGGGTAGCCATCGATCGAGCGGCAGCTGCAGCTCCTCGTCGTAGGGAGTGATCCACAGATCGATCCAGTCCCTGAACGAGGTGCGCAGGGTGGACATGTCGAAGCGGATGACGGCCTCGCCATCGCTGAAGTCGACTAGCTGGTTGGGCGTCAAGTAGATCACGCCGTAACCGCCCGCTTTGATCGCCGTCATGACGTGGTCATTGCACTGGAAGACGGCGTCCTCGTACGAGTCGACGTGGTGCATGGCCGGCGGAGCGCCGCAATGGGCGCTATGCCCCGCGTCCATCGGCTCCAAATTGTAGAAGGTTTCCCGGTCACGGGAGTGGATAGTGACGTCCCAGTTGTCGGGGTGCCACGGCTGCGGGTGATCGGGCCGGCCATCGAACGTCTCGACGAACGGCTGCGGGCTGGCGGCGGCCGGCGGAGCGGCACGCGCGGGCCTACCGGCGACAAGCATAGCAAGCGCCAGAACACAAGCCAGCACACGGATCGACGGCAGGCCGAACCAGCCGGCCGTCCTGGGGTCTTCAGGCCGCCGACTGGCGCGCAGAGACGAGCGCGTGTTGGCGATACGACGCCCTCTGATCCCTCGCATCGCCACTCCACCCGTGAACGTTCCGAGACCGCACCGCGCGCCTCAGGTCGTCGTCCGCGTGGCCTCCGCGGCCGCCTAAAGCCGTCTGCGTCACGCGAGAGCGTGGGCCAGCCGCGCGGGCCGGCTGCCGGTCGACTCTTCGTGGCCGGCTAGGTCTTCTGTTCGGGCGCCGCGCCTGCCAGCGACCAAGCGATCAAACAGGGCGAGCGCCTGGGCGACTACTTGATCCATGTTGTAATACTTGTACGTCGCAAGCCGCCCCACGAAGTGAACGCCTGGCGTTAGATCTGCACGGTCTTTGTAACGCCGATACAGCTGAGCGTTCTCAGGCCGAGGTATGGGATAATACGGGTCCCCGTCCGCGCCCGGATACTCATAGACGAGAGTCGTCCGCGAGTGTTGTTGCCCGGTCAGATGCTTGAACTCCGTTGCCCGCGTATATTCATGCTCGTTCGGGTAGTTCACCACTGCAACGGGCTGCAATTGCGGAATATCGAACGTCCGAAACGCGAACGTCAGCGATCGATATGGCAACTTACCGTAGCAGTAATCGAAATACTCGTCGATCGGACCGGTATATATGAGTTCGCGATACGGGATAACGCCGGCAATCTCGCGGTAGTCAGTGTTCAGCATGACCTTGATGTTCGGGTGGGCCAGCATGTTCTCGAACAAGCGGGTGTACCCATGGAGCGGCATCGCCTGATACGTGTCGGTGAAGTAGCGGTCGTCGCGGTTCGTACGCGTCGGCACCCGCGCGGTCACTGCCGCATCCAGCTCCGAGGGGTCCAGCCCCCACTGCTTGCGCGTGTAGCCGCGAAAGAACTTCTCATACAGCTCGCGGCCGACTTTGCTCACCACAACGTCCTCGGAGGTCCGGAGCGCGGCGCGTGGCTCGGCACGCGCCGCCAGCCAGCTCTCCAGCTCAGCCGACGTCAGGTTGAGCCCATACAGCCGGTTGACCGTATCCAGATTGATAGGGATGGGCACGAGCTGGCCATCCACGCTGGCTAGCACCCGGTGTTCATAGGGCCGCCAGCGAGTAAACTGTGAAAGATACTGCCATACCCGATCGGAGTTGGTATGAAAAATGTGCGGACCGTACTTGTGCACGAGCACGCCGGCGTCATCGTAATGGTCGTAGGCGTTACCACCGACGTGCGGGCGACGATCGACCAGCAAGACCCGCTGGCCGGCCTGCGACGCGAGCCGCTCTGCCACCACGCTGCCAGCGAACCCCGCACCGACGATCAGATAGTCGAACGTAGCGTGCATTAATTGTTCCCCTCGATACGCGCCTTCGAAGGCATGGAGAGCGGCAGCGCCTCGCGCGCAGCACCGGCAGCCGGCAAGCGTGTGGTCCGGATCCAACGGGCAGCCCGGGTGCTAACGAGAGCACGGCCGTACAAGCTAACCTTCCAGATCACATAGCGTGGCGCGTAGAGCAGGGCCACGTAGGCACGGCGCGGCGCTCGTACCAGGACGAGCCCGGCTAGCAGGTAGCCTACCTGGCCCAACAGGCTGAGGCCGCCGAGCGTCGCGGCAAGCTCGTTATGGACCACCCCGCCCCCGAGCAGGCAGAAGCCGCCCAGCACGAAAGGAACGGAGAGCGGCGGGATGAGCTGCTCGACCACGGCGTCCAGCCGCATCGCGCTGCGCGTGCGCAGGGCGTCCAGCAGCAGGCCCGGCACGTGCCGCCGCAACAACTGCAGGCGCCCCCGCTCCCAGCGGGTATTCTGGCTAGCCGCCTGCGCGTAGGAGACAGGCATGTCGGCCAGCACCTGGGTCTCGGGCGCAAAATCCACGCGCACGCCCGCCCGCACGAGTGCCAGGTGGAACTCGACGTCCTCGGCGAGCGTGTACCAGCGCCAGGCGAACCGTTCCAGAATCGGCGCGGCGAAACACATGCCGTTGCCCTTGAGCCCACACGACAAACGGAGCCTCGCGCGCCCCAGCGGGCGCAGGTAGTGAATCGCCGCCAGGGCAGTGTACCGAAGCGCGGTTACCGACGAATCGCCCACGTTCAATACGGAGTAATAGGCCTGGATCACCTGGCTACCGCCGGCCAGCCGCGCGTCCATGCTACGCAAGAGATTGGGCGCCACCACCGAGTCGGCGTCTAGCACCACCACCGCGTCGTAAGGGGGGCCGTCTTCGCGAATCCGCTCTAGCAGCCAGCGGAGGGCATAGCCCTTCGCCTGATGCGCTAGGTCGAAGCGTTCGTAAACGTGGGCGCCCAGCGCTCGGGCCTGGGCTGCGGTCGTATCCTGGCAGTTGTCCGCGACAACGTACACGTCGTACAGGTGCGCGGGGTAGTCGAGCTGCCGCAGGTTGGTGAGCAGCCGCCCGATGAGCGCTTCCTCGTTGTGCGCCGGGACGAGCACCGCGAAGCGCCGCGGCGCCGCGCCCGCCGCCCGCGGCGCCCGCCGCGGGCTGAAAGCCGCGGCCGTAAGCGCGAGCAGGTAGGCGGTGAGGACGAACAGCCCGGCGGCGAACAGCGTCAAGAGATTGGAGAGCAGTGATTGCAGCATGACCTCGACCTTCTCACGCGGATTGCGAGTAGCCGGCGTCGAGAGGCTCGCCGCGGCGCGACGCCCTATTGACGGTCGCCCCCGCGTTGTGGGCCGCGTGGATGAGTCGGCGGAAATGCTCGACGAAGTGGTCGAGCGTGAGCAGCTCTTCGACCGCCCGCCGGCCGGCTGCGCCCAGACGCGCTCGCTCCGCCGGATGGTCCAACAGGTAGACGATGGCGCGGCGGATGGCCGCCGGGTCGTCGGGCGGCACGTAGAAGCCGTTGGGCGCCAGCTCCACGCCGCTCGTGGCCGCCAACATCTGCAGCAGGCTCACCGGCCGCGGCCGCGACGGGGTGCCACGCGTGATGGTACGGCGGTCCTCGACCACATCGGTCTGGCCATCGGTATGAGTGACCACCACTGGCTTGCCCATCGCCATCGCTTCCAAGATCGTCGTCACTCCCGCCTGGAAATCCACATCGGCCAGTGGCACCACGACGATCGCCGCGCGGGCGTAGAGATCACGTAAGGCAACATAATCAAAGGAGCCAACCTCGACGTTCGCCGGGCGCGTGGCCGTGGCAGCGGTATTGCGCTGATGCGACCATTGGCTCGCCGCACCGATCACCACCCGCACGTCCAACTCTTCGACGGCCCGGAACAGCGTCGGGTAATCGCGGTGCTCCAGCCCGGCGCTGCACACCAAGCGCTCCTCCGCCACGGGCTGCGGCCGCCAGAAGTCCGCGTCCACCTGGTACGGCACCAGCGCCAACTGCTCCGGGGGAATGCCAAGCTCGCGGATTGCCGTGTCACGCTGGCGCACCGAGTGCAGAACGACGCGTGTGAAGTGACTGTGGACGCGCAGCCAGCGAAAGAAGGGGCGCTTCTTGGCCGTCGAGAGGCGATGCCCGATCGTGACGTGTGGGCAGCGGGCGCCGGCGAGCTTGAGCAAGAGCGCCAGCGGAATGCCGCTTCCCTCCCCGTCCGTAACCACCACGTCGTAGCGGTGACAGCGGCGAAACGCCAGCCACGCCTGCACAACCGGGCTGCCGAGAGCACGGGCGGCGAGCCGGGTGAGCGGCCGTCGCGTCACGGCACCACGATCCAGAATGTCGGCGCCAAGCCGCTCGGCCAGAGCATCGTAGTCTTTGCGGGGGCCAGCCGGGCGCGGGCCCGTGGCCGCCACGGCCGCGTTGACCACCAGGAGGACTCGTGGCTTCACGTGGCTCACCTCGCGCCCACCGGCGTCGGCACAAGGCTGGGAAGATGAGCCAGCGGATCGAGCGGCGGCTCCAGCTTCAACACCTCGCGCATGCGCTCCACGCTGCCGACGAAGCGGGTGACGCCGCTGGGCGGTGCTGGCAGGAGCTTGATCCGGCCCTGCCCCCCGACGAGTCGGCGGATAAGGCGCGCCACGTCGTGCGCTCGCGTGCCGGTGCCACTCGCGACGTTGATGGCCGGCAGGGGACCATCGGGACGCCCCGCCCGAACGAGCGCCTCGACCGCGTCGCCCACCCAGATGAAGTCCAGGACCTGTTTGCCCCCCTGGACGCACAGGTCCTGCCCACTGGCGGCCTGGCTCATCCACGTCGGGATCACGGTGTCGCGGTCGCGCGGGCCATAGACGTGAGCCAGCCGAAGCACCACCGTATCCAGGCCAAACACGCGCCGAAAGGCGCGACAATAGGCTTCCGCCGCCACCTTGCTTGCGCCGTAGCAATCCGCGGCGAGCAGCGGATGGCTTTCCTCCACTGGCAGGCTGATCGGTTCGCCATAGACGGCGCAGGACGAGGCAAATACGACCCGTGGAAACTCCTGGGCCACCGCGGCGCGCAGCAGATTGAAAGTGCCCACCACGTTAGTAGTGAACGCCTGTTCCGCGTCTGCTGGCGTGCTCCCCCCGGGATGGGCCGCCAGATGATAGATGACGCCGGCGCCGCGCAGGACGGCGGCCGCGACCGCCGGATCGCGGATGTCTCCCTCGACCACCTCCAGACGCCGCTCCGCATCATGCTGAGCCAGATTCGCCAGCAGTCCGGTGGAGAGGTCGTCGAGGACCACGATCTCGGCGCAGCTCTCTGCGAGCAAGCGATCGACCAGGTGGCTGCCGATGAAGCCAGCCCCGCCAGTCACAACGATTCTGTCTGTACGCCGCATCATGTCGTGAGTATGCGAGGCGATGGCGGTGCGAGCGTTATCGCGACGTTGAGATGACGTTGAGAGCCAGCTTCCCGTCTGGGCATCCGCCCGCCCCTGCGAGGTATCCGCGCACTAAGGAGCGCGTGCTACGGCAGCGGTGCCGATACGGCTGCGCGGTCGAGGTCTAGCTGCTGCAGCCCGGGACTGTGCGTGTGGGTCACATACCGGTTGGCGGCCGCTAAGCGGTGGGCATCCGCGGTCAGTCGATCCGTCGCCTCCAGGATCTCAGTCACCAGCAGAGACGTCTCGGGATCAGTCTCCGGTCGAGCGGCCAGCAGCTCGCTATAGCCGCGAAGCAGCGTCAGACTCTGATGGAGGGTCTCCCGGATGGTCGCGGCCATGTGCCGCACGGCCTGGTCTTGCGCAGCCTGCCGCTCCGCATCCCGGCGCTGCCGCTGCTCCCGCTCGAACGCCAATACGGCGATGAGAAGGAACGCGTTGACGGCGTCGCGCAGCTGCTTCTCCCACCACAATAGCTCAAGCGTCCGGGGCTCCGCCGCCCGAGGCAGCAGATGCCGGATCTGGTGGGGCAATTGGTGATACGCGCGAATCAGGCTGGCAACGGAATAGCCACGCTCGGCGTATAGGCGGCCAACCGTCAGTGACTGTCGCTGGGCAGCCGCAACCGCCGCCGGGTCGTAGGCCTCGTCCGACACCGCGTGTGCTAGCACACCGTGCAGCACAACGCTGAGGGCCTCGCGCAGTGGCTGATCCCCAGGCAGCTCTGAGCGTTCCAGGTCGCCGATGGGCGGCATCACACGCCTTCTCCCCCTATGGGCGCAAGCAGCCTCGACCCAGCTGGGGCCATGCGCCACCAGACGCGGGTGTGCTTAGCCTAGTCCGGTCAGATATAGTTCGCGTTGAACAGCCATAGACATCCGGTGGCGCCTGGGACTGCTGGCGCGCGCGAGCCAGGCACGCCGCTCTCGTTCTCGGTCCCGCTCGGTCGCCGGGCCGCGAGCCGGGCCATGGAGCCGAGCCGCTTTGGCGGCAGATGCGCGCGCTGTCTGCTACGATAAGCTAGTGTTGGACCGGGCGAATCGCGACACTGCCTACCGCGGCTCGTGAGAGGCCCCCAACGCACTTGCCAATCGGTTGACGAATGAACGAGATTTCCAGCCAATAGCCGGAGCCCAACATGCCGGAGCCGGACAACGCTCCTATCCTTCCGCACACGACACAGGCCGCGGCCGAGTGCATCGCGGCGATGGCCCACGATCTGCGCGCGCCGCTGGCGGCCGTGCACATGGCCGCCGAGTTGTTATGCGAGGATCTCGACGAGCTGGACGCAGCGCAGGCGCAGCAGCTGGCGCTTACGATCCAGCGCGGCACCCGCTGGCTCCAGCACCTCGCGGAGAACCTGTACACCTTCACCACCATGCAGGAGCACGGCCTCATCCTGGACCGGCGTCCTCTGGATTTGCGGGCAGTGGTCGAGGACTGCGCTCGCACGATCGGCCCGGTGCTCAGCGCGAAGCAACAACAATGCGTAATTCAGCAGCCTGCGCCCCTGCCGTTAGTGCTCGCCGACCGCTCACAGATCGCCCGCGTCTGCGCCAATTTGCTGACGAACGCCAACAAATTTGCCGCTCCGGGCACCGTGATTGAGGGGAGATTGACCGGGACGGAAGACTGGGTTCGGCTCGCGGTGGCGGACCGCGGGCCTGGCTTGCCGTCAGGCGACGTCAGCCAGCTGTTTGATCCGTTCTATCAGCCACCCAACACTGCCTCGAACGGAGGGGTGGGGCTCGGGCTCGCCATCGTCCGCGATCTCGTCCACGCGCATGGCGGACGGGTCGGCGCCGAGAACCGTAAGGGCGGCGGGGCCAGGATCTGGTTCGAGCTGCCCGCTCTCGGCAACAACAGCCCATCCCCGGATGGCGCGCGGCAGGAGCCGGCAAGATAGGCGGCGGTCAGCGCAACGAAGGGAGGCCAACGATGCCCTCCGCTCACGTCACCTTCGGGCCTGACGACTGGCGCGCCATCGTGGCGCAGCTCAGCCGCGTCCACCAGCAGCTCCTAGCCAAGGCTCAGGCTCTGGAGGCCACGCTCGGACAGCCGGACTATGTCTGGACCATCGGGGATGACGTGTGTGGCTACCTTGCACCGGTGGGCTCGCCCGCGCTCCGCGAGCCGGAGCGGAGTCGCTTGATAGCCGAGCTGCGGGACGATTTGGAGACCCTCCGGCTATTGACCGCTCGGCTCGCGGAGCTTCAGACGATGATCCAGCTGGGTAGCTAACGGCCTATTAGAGATGGATGTTCAAGATCCCGCACGTTCGCTTCGGCGACTGTCCAGGCACGTTGAAGTACCCGTACACGGAGACGACGTCGCCGGGGCTACCTAGACTGTCTCGCGATACCCACGCGCTATACGCTACGACACCGCTCCCAGAATTGAGAGCCGTGCCCGTGGCAATGATTTCTTCCGGTCCCCCCTGCTTTGCCCTATGCAGCTCGGCCGCGACCGTCGTATCGTCAGAAACCGCGAGCGACGCCGTGGCGGACACGTCGAAGCCGTCGCCGTTCATAATCAGGTCCATGCCGGAGTCCCCGCTAAGACATTGCCCGCGCTGCGCAAACGCGGCCGGTGCATTCCAGGCAAAGGCACCGGCGAGCAGTACAAGTAGCCCCAATACCATCTTGGCCACTGTCGCCTCCTTCGTGTCGCTCTCATCGGCCCGCGGCACTCCCGTTGAGTGGCGAGCACCGTGCTCAGAATACCAGACGGGTGTACGGTGGGGGAAGCGAGCAGCGAGCTGCCCGCTGCTCCCCCACTATACGGGCCCGGACTAAGGGGCAGTTGAAGCCCGCCGCCCCATTCGGACAGCGCCGGCGAGAGCGAGGGCTCCCACGCCGAACAGCACGAAGCTGTCGAGCTCAGGCGTCGCCGCGGGGACCGATGCGAAGAGCGAGCCTCCGTTAACAGGCCCAATGAACACGCCATTTGGATCGACCAACGTCGTCCCGAAAGCCTGCCTGACCTGCTCACGGTGGGAGCCGATCAGAACCGGACCGTTCAGGGCCGCCGGATTGGCCGATGGGGACGTGATCGTGAAAGCGGCCGCTCCGCTAGCATCCGTGGTGACGTCGCAGAAGTTGAGCGCGCTCGCGGGGCTGCCGCAAGGCGGCGTGGCACCGGTCCCGCTGGTCACGACAAAGTTCATCGCGGGCGGGATTACCACACCGGTTTGCGAGCCGTTCGCGGATGTCACGTCGATGCCCGCGCTATTGCTGGCCCAGACGCGGACGACAGCCCCGGACACGGGGGTGTTGTCCAGCGTACAGGTCGCGGTGACGTGTGCCGATGCCGTGAAGGGGGGGCCGCCGCTCCCCACCAAAGTGATGTTCTGCCCCGGCTCTAGGTCGATCACCAGCGACAGCGCGATGGCGTTTGGTTCGCCAGCACACGCGGATGCGGCCGCCGCCGGCGTGGCGGACGCGAGCAGGAGGCTGCTGAATCCCACCATTGCGATCAGCACGCTCGCTGCTACACCTCGTTGGAGGTACGAGAACATATACGCCTCTCCTCACACGCGGGTCCCTGGCAGCTACCTCTCCGTCAAGGGCTGCTGGCACCGCGCTTTACGGGCTAGTCCCCAGATAGCCCAGCTTGACAGTCCACGCTTCGCGAGGGCCGCACCGGCGCACGGGCGGGGACAACCGCCGGGCCCGCGGCGCAAGCGTGATCTGCGCCTGCGCTAGTGCGAGACGGCGGCTTTAGCTGGGCGGCCCCCCTGGCACCATCGCCCCCCCTCCTGGTCAGATTCACGGAGCGCCCCGTGTAGCAGCAAAGATATGCGCCCAGTGTTGAGACTCTATGAACACCCCATCGATTTGCAGTTGAAGTTGCCGCAGCTTGGTGGAGCCCCGACCGCTTGGGGATGACGCCCTGAAGGGTGCCTACATGCCGAAGCGGGGTAAGTCTACTCCCGCCGGGCCACCGATCGCCGGTTCGATGCGGCCCGCCGCTCTTCATGGCTCGCTCTCAACGGCGCAGCAACCGGTGCCTAACAGCGACCCAACCGCGCACGCTCATCATGAGACACCTGATCACGTACGGACGGGTATCTGGTCGCACATAGGCCTAAGCTGCCGGCCCAGGTTAGTCTGTGTGTTCGGCTTCGCCAAACACACACCATCCCTGGCCGGGTGCTTGGCTCCGGGGATGGCCGACCTTGGCTGGACGCATCACGCCCCGGGGGGATGCGCCATACGCGCCGTGTGCAGCGTCTGCTCCACGAGGTTGGCCGCGAGGCCCTCCCCGCAGCGATGAAACCCTCACGCCGCCTGGAGATCGAGCCGGGTGCAACCGGGGCTCAACCCGGCCACAGCGCAATCTCAACCCGGCTCGCGCATACTGCGGCCAGACTGCCTAATCACGCTGTCTCCAGGCTGCCTAATCACGGTGTCTAAGGGTATCGCGCGAAGAGGGGAGACTATAATGAAACACGCGGGCGGAGTTCTCGGCATCAAGGTCCTGCCGCTGTTTGCCGCGCTAGCCGTGCTACTACTCGTGGCAGGCCCAGCGCTGGCCAGCACATCGACGCCACACACCGGCCTGGTCTGCGGCCAGGGACAGTCGTGCGGAACCAGCTCCACCAGTGCAAACGGCGCTGAAACTCAAGACTGCTCCGATCTTACACCTCCCGTGGGCTCCACCGAGTACCTGTTCGTCGTCACACAACCGTCGGCCACGGTATCGAGCGCGACCGTGACCGTGAACGGCCAAACCAGTCAGTCCTTTGACCAGAACGGAGGCACAATCCATCTGTTCCTCACGACCACCGGCACCTTCACCGCGGCTCAACTGCTCGCTGCTACCCTGAGCACAACGCCGTCCATCACCTTCGGCAATTTCGTGCTGAGCCACGCCTGTACGAACTCGCCCTCCACCACCAGCACCACCAGCACTACCACCACCAGCACTACCAGCAGCACCACCGGTTCGGGGCCTACCACCACGGGTGCGACTCCCGAGCTGGATAGCATCGTGCTGTTCGGCGTGGGCGTGCTGGCCCTGAGCGGCTTCGGGCTCTATCAGCGGCGGCGCAACGGGCATCGCGCGTAAGCTACTCTCGGCTCGGCAGACAGGCGCGGCCCCGCGAGGGCCGCGCCTGTCTCCGAGTTAAGCAGCGAGGGCCGGGCCGCTGTCCCGGTGACGGGCCCACCCGGAAGCGGTGTAGTCTCCCCGTTGTGGACCGGCGGGCGTCGGGAGGTCCAGTATGCTCCAAGCTCCACCCCACACCGCGTGGCCGGCGACGTCGGTCCTCCGCCCGCTCGAGGCGCACCTCAAGGCCAGCGCCACGACCGTGTTCGCGCTGGACCTGCGTTCGCTCGCCGCCCTCCGCATTGGCCTCGCGCTCCTCATTCTCGTGGACCTCTACCGGCGCTCCTGGGACCTGGCCGCGCACTATACCGACGCGGGCGTCCTCCCGCGCGAAGCGTTCGCCAGCTCCCCGCTCGCCCAGCGTCTGTCGCTGCACCTGCTCGTCGGCGGCGAGGCGGCGCAGGCCGCCCTGTTCGCGCTGGCCGGGGCCCTGGCCGTCCTGATGCTGGTGGGCTACCGGACCCGGTGGACAACCGCGCTGTCGCTGGGCCTGTTGCTCTCGCTGCAGTATCGCAACCCGCTCGTCCTCAGCAGCGCCGACGTACTGCTCCGCATCGCCCTCTTCTGGGCGATCTTCCTGCCCTGCGGCGTCCGATGGTCCCTGGACAGCCTCCTGCGTGGCAAGCCCGCGCGCCTCCCGCGGAGCGTCTCGAACCTCGTGAGCGCCGCCTACGTCTTGCAGATCGCCATGGTGTACGGCTTTGCCGTGCTGCTGAAATCGGGCAGCGACTGGCGAGTTGACGGAACGGCCGTCTATTACGTCCTGAATCTCGCCCAGTTCGCCACGCCGCTGGGCCAGGCGCTCGCGCAGTATCCCGACGCGCTTCGGCTCCTGACTCACGCGGTGCTCGCCTGGGAGGCGATCGGCCCCCTGCTGCTGCTGGCGCCGTTCTGGACCGCACGCCTGCGCATCGTCACGATTCTCGGCTTCGTCGCGCTGCAGGCTGGCTTCTGGCTCACGATCGCCAATTTGGGGCTGTTTCCGTGGATCAGCATGGCGGTCATGCTCGGCCTGGTGCCGTCGCCGTGCTGGGATCGGCTCGTGGCGCTGCGAATGCGGGGCGCCGCCGGGGCCAGCCTTCGCGCGGCCTCTCATCCGCTGCTACGCCACGCCCAGTCCGCCGTCGCCGGCAACGCCCTGTTCCGCTGGTTACGCGCTCGCGCCGCGCACGGCGCGAGCCGGGCGCTGCCTGGTGGACGCTTCTGGGAGCCCGGCCCCACCATGCGCCTCACCGTGGCCTGCTGTCTGACGTACGTCGTGCTCCAAAACGTCTCCGGCCTCCCGCAGCTCCCCTTCCATCTGCCATCCATCGTGGCGGGCGCCGGCGCCCCGATTGGGCTCGACCAAAAGTGGACCATGTTCGCGCCCAGCGTGCCCCAGACGAGCACTTGGTTCGTGGTGCCGGGCACTCTGGCGAATGGCCAGGAAGTAGACGTCTACCGCGGCGGCGGGCCGGTGGCCTTCACGCGCCCCGCCGCCGGCGCGGCCGCGTACCTCAACGACCACTGGTTCAAGTACCTTGAGGGCCTAGACACGTCGAGCGCCTGGAAGGATCGGCGGCCGTTCTACGGAGCGTACCTCTGTCGGCAGTGGAATCAGGCCCACGCCGACGCGGAGCGCCTGGAGGATCTCGAAGTAGTCGCCGTCCGCCAGCCCATCCGTCTCGACGGCCAACCTAGCCCGCTTACCCGCGAGACGCTGCTGACGTACCGCTGCGCTGGCTGACCGCGCGGCCGAGCGCGCCGAGCGCCGTGTCGGGGACTCAACAGGCGGGGCCGTAGGTCACGTCGTAGTTGTAGGTCCCGGCCGCGTTGAGCAGGTGCGCGCAGTCGCCCATGTTGTCCCACACGCCGCTCGCCCGTCCCCAGTAGAGCTGCGTGGTCGTGTTCGGCCCCGAGCCGGTGAACACGTGTATCGTCGGGCTGCTGGTGGTCAGCTTGGTGCCCGAGGGGAACGTGTACGTGGTCCCGCTGTTGTTCCGTAGCCGCCAGCCGCTCAGATCGAACGTGCCCCCCGAGACGTACCGCGGGTCCATCGTGACGTCCACGAACTCGTTGTTCGGATTGGCCGCGTCGTTGACGCCGACGTACCGCACGCGCGTGATCCCCACCGGCGCGTTGTCGCCGGCATTGGGATTGAGCGTGTTCTGGACCTCCCGGTAGAAGGGCGGCGCCTGCCCGGGCAGCCAGAGGTATAGGCTCTGCGCGCCACTCGGGTTCGTGGCCCACGGATCGGGGCCGCTGCCCGCCCAGCCGAAGGGATCGATCACGACGAAGGCGTTCTGGCTGGCCACGAAGCGATAGGCGCCCAAGTGCAGGTGTGGCGCCGTGCTGCACCCCGTGTTCCCCGACAGCCCGATCTGCTGGCCCTGCTGCACCGTCTGTCCCACCTGGACGCCGACGCTGCTGAGGTGGAGATATGCGCTCTGGATGCGCTCGCTCCCCACGTCGTGCTCGATGACGACCTCGTCGACGGTGACGTTGGTCCCCAGTAAAGCGCACCACTGCGGTCCGACGGCCCCCGCCTGCACCACCTGGCCCGCCGCGGCGGCGAGGATGGGCGTCCCCTGGGGCATCAGAAAATCGAGCCCTTCGTGATGCGCCTCTGCCTGGATCGTCTCCCCCCACCACGTCAGCACCGGGCCCATCCCCGTGCCACCGGTCGGTCCGCTGTGGTCGAGCGGGTTGAACACGGCATACGCTCCCTGGAACGGCAGGCTGAACAGGGGGAGGCTGGTCCCGGACACCGGCGTAGCGGTTAGGGTGGGGGACGCCGTGGGCGTATTGACTACAACAGTCGTGGCAGTAGCGGTGGCCGTGTAGCTGGGCGTCGGCGGCAGGGTGGGCGTCGCGGTGCGCGTCGCCGTCGGCGTCCGCGTCGGCAGCGGCGTCGGCGTAGCGGTGTTGACTACAACGGACGTGGGAGCAGCAGTTGCCGTATAGCTCGGTGGAGGGAGCGGGGTGGGCGTCGCCGTGCGCGTGGGTGACGGCGTCGGGGAGGGGGCAGTCGTTGCTGTCGGGGTTGGGCTCGCCAGCGATAGAGCGCTCGGTGAGGCGCCGACGAATGTGTCCCAGTTGCCGCACGCATCTTGCACTGTAAAGGCTTGTGTAACTGCTAGGCTGGGATTTGCGGGGCGGACGTAGAAGGCGACGGTCTGCACCGGCGGAGCGAAGCGAATGCTAAAGTTCCCAGTACGAGTTTGCCCTTGAATCTCGACGATCGCGTTGGAGGAGCCATTGCTTTTGAACTGGAGCTGCTGAATTGCGTTGGCAGGTGTGCTCGCGTTGACGTTGGCGGTGATCGTGGCCTGTAGCCGGCCATCATTCGTCGGCACAGTAGCGACGCCTACAGGGGGGCGCGGAGAGCAGGTGCTGGCCGCGCTGGCGCTGGCATACGGCCTTAGGGCACCCTCGGTCGGCGCCACGACACTAGCCATCAGCCAGAGGCTCAGCAGGCCTAGCAAACGCCATTGGGCGCGCGATCTTGGACGTTGGCCGAATTCCTGGCGGTGATGGGCGAGCGGGGCACCTCCACCCCAGGAATCGATCATGCCTCGTCCCACCGCAATCACAGGGTGTTTTGATGGGATCATCGTACGAAGAGTCCAGGATGAAGCGAGCAACCCCGCGGTGAAGGGTTAGTGAAGCGGACGCGTGCCGAGGTTATCCGGGACGCACAGAGAGCCGACCGCTGGCAGGACCGTGGGAGGGTTGGGACCGATCTCGAACACCTTTGGACGCGTTCGACGTGCTGCGCCGCGTGTCATCCCGTGGCGCGGGGGCTATGGGGAGATGCGGCCCGTGTGGGCACCCGCTTTCGCGCGCGCGTCGACCCGGCAAGGTCGAGCGCGGGGCCAGTGGCAGTCGCTCGTACTTTCATGCGCCAGATGCGGCCTAACCGCTGAATGGACTCCGAGGCTTCGGTCAACCGCTGTTGCGCCTGCGCCGCCATCCGCTCCAACGGCGCCGGCAAGTCCGCCTCGTTGCGCAACAACTCAAGCGTTCCAGAGGCGATCGCCAGCCGGTTGTTGACGATGTCGCTCAGCTCCCGAGCCGTCATGCGGATAGCATTCAGCTGCGCCGTCAACTCACGGTGCTGGGCCTCCTGGAGGGCCTGGGCCTGCGCGGCCAGGAGCCGTTGATTCGCGACTAGGCGCTGGCGCGTCTCCAGCCACACCCTGACCCGCGAGAGTAGCTCCCGGTAGTTGAAGGGCTTAGTGATATAATCGTCAGCCCCCGCCGTGAAGCCTTCTACCCGTTGCTCGTCGCCGCCAAGCGCGGTCAGCATGAGGATCGGCAGATACACTTCCTGGGCGTTCGCACGCACCTGCCGACAGACGTCAAGGCCGCTGATATCAGGCAACATCAAATCGAGGAGCACGAGATCGATGTCGCCAGCCGCCAGTCGGGCAAGCGCCTCCTGCCCCGAGCCGACGGCTTCCGCCACATAGCCCGCGCCTGTGAGCAGCGTGCAGATTAGCGTGGCGAGCGCGGTCTCATCTTCGACAACCAGCACACGCGACCCGACCGCAGCCGAGGTGGGGCGGCCGCCGTCGAACCCTTGCACAGCGTATCCTCCAGTCAGCCTAGGCAGGGCGGCATGTGCCATCACCTCAGGCTACGTCCCGATAGCGCCCCCACTGGCCATCTTCCCGTCAGCCTTCTCACTGTCGGTAGCGAAGTTGTTGAAATACCCCGACTTCCTGCCGTCCTACATTCCTGAGCTGAGCTAGACCCAGCCGATCTCTCGCTAAAACAGTGCTGCCACCGGGCCGAGTACGTCCCTGCTCGCTCCGTGGCCGTGGTCGCCTAGTCTATGCTCGCTTCCAAAACCAACTCTTGGGTCAATTATAGCCGTATCCTGGGCGCGCAAAGAACTGTTATCACCGAAAGGCGCATACAGCTAATCTGCTAGATTATACGCTCTCGCGTCAGCGCAGGCTGCACTCGGGTACGTCGCGATTGCGACACGAACCCTCGTCCACAGGGCGCCCGCGGCGGTGGCGTGCCTTAGGGGGACTGGGCCAGCGCCGCGTCGAGGTACTTGTAGTCTACGAAGCGGTCGAGGTCGGCCCGCGTGGGCACCTGCCCCTCCTGGACCCAGAACTCTTGCTGCTCCTTCATGTTGGCCAGGTCGATGCGGCCGGAGGGGTCCGCCCCCGGAGTGTCCACCTCGCCGATCGTCTCGGCCGGCACCTTGGTCCACTTGCTGAGGATCGCGAGCACGTCGGGATCGGTGATTTTATGCTCGTGGATGGCCCCCAGCTCGTCCCGCAGCCCGTGCAAGAACGCGACCAGGAAGCGGGTGGCGGTCGCGTCGCCGCGGCTCGCCATGCCCGGCCCCACCACCAGCAGCCCGCTCGGCTGCGGGCCGATCACGTCGCCGCTGTTGACGAAGCGAACGCCAATGCCCCGCTGTTCGATCATGACGGGCAGCGGATCCGAGGCGACGCCCGCCTCGACCGCGCCATTGGCGAGCGCCGCCGCCAGATCAGTATTCGCCAGACGCACCACGTCGAGGTCCTGCAGCGTCATGCCCTGTGACAGGAAGACTTTGCGCAGCTGGTAATCGACCGGCGAGCCTTCCACGTTGAAGCTCACGCGCTTGCCCTTGAGGTCTTGCAGCGTCTTCACCTGGCCGCTGTCCGCCAGGTCTTTCCGCAGCAGCAAGGTCGTCGTCGACCAGCTCTGGGCCGCGATGGCCCGCAGGTCGACGTTCCGCACGAGCGCGTTGAACAGGCTCGGGCTGGGGACCGCCGCGATCACGTCCAGCTGGCCTGCCGACGCCGGGGCGATCATCAACGCGCCCGAGTCGAACGGCGTGAACTCGACGCTCAGCCCCTGCTCGGCGAAATAGCCGCGGTCCTGCGCCAGGTACATCGGGCCGCCGGCCAGGATCGGGTTGTAGCCATACTGGATGGTCTCATGCTCTGCGGCGGCCGGCCCGGCGGCCGTGCTGGCGGGCGCCGCCGCGGCCGCGGGCGCCGCCTCGCTGGCCGCAGGACCAGAGGGCGCGGAGCGGCCCGCGCACCCGAGAGTCGCGGCCATGACCACCAGCGCGAACGCCCAACGAGCCATCTGCATCCTACGCTCCCTACCCTTACGTCGCGCGCGCTGAGCGCTCCCGCCACCTGCCAGCGCCGCCGGACGCCTACGGGGCGCGCTCGACGAGGACCGACATGCCGTCGGCCAGGTTCGTCATCTTGCCCAGGAACAGGCTGCCCTTGGCCACGAACAGCGCGCGGCGCATCGCGCCCGCCCGCATCTCCTCGCGCGCGTGGGCCAGGTAGGGCACCGCCGCGGGGATGTGCCCCTGCGTCGGCACGTAGCCCGGCAGCCCGTGCTCCCGCTCGAAGCTATCCACCCGCTCGCGTGGCAGCTGGCCGCTCACGACCGCCAGGCTGGCGATCGTGCGGTAGTTGGTGCGCGAGACGTTGCCGCTGCCGCCCGCCTCCATGATCTCGCGGTTGTGCAGCTCCACCGCGTAGCGGTCCACGTCGGGAATCGCCAGCCCCGCGCGCTGAAGCGGCTGGAGGACCAGCGCCTCGTAGAGCGGCCGCGGCGCCCCGCCCACCGCCACGTTGTGCTGGCCCACCACGTCGAGCCGCAGCCGCGGGTCGCCCGCGCCGTCGTCCGGCCCGAGCTGGATCGCCACCGCCGCCAGGCAATCCTCCAGAATCGGCAGATCGTGGGCCAGCGCGCCGCGGAACTTCATGCCCAGCTTGGCGAGGCTGCCGCCGCCCACGACCACGACGTGCTCTTGCACGCCCGCCGCGATGAGCGCCCCGCCCAACACCAGCGCGTGTACCGGCGCGCAGCAGAACGCCTTGACGTCCGCGCCGCTCGCGTTGGGCAGCCCGGCCAGCTCGGCCATCGCCTTCGCCAAATTGCCACCGCCCCGCTGGTAGCGGTCGCCCACCGCCTCCTCCCCGCAGCCCAGCAGGTAGTCGATGCGGTCGGGCGCCGTGCCCGTCTGGGACAGCAGGTGGCGCACTGCGAGCGCGCCGGTCGCCTTCGCCGCCAGGTTTTCCAGCAGGATGTGGGGCGTCTGGCTCGCGTCTTCCTCGTGGCCCGGCACGGCGTAGCCAACGCAGCGGCCCCCCGCGTCGACAAGCGCCAGGTGGCCGGGGGCCGCCGCGCCCGCCGCGACTGTGCTCGGCGCCGCGCCGCTCGCGAGCTTCGCCAGGTCCGTCCCGCCGAGCAACGGGTGGCGCCCCAGCCCCTCCGCGGCGGCCGCCGCCACCTGCTCGTCTAGCTGGACGAGGTCGAAGTCGTCGGCCAGCTTCAGGAGTCCCCAGAACTCCTCCTCGGACACGATCTCGCCAAAGCGACCGGCGCGCGGCGCCTCGGCGCGGGGGTGCTGCCACCACGGCTGGGGTGCGTCGAACAGCGCCTGCGGCCGCAGGTTGCCGATGAAGGCCTGGTTCGGACCGTAGGCGACGGCCTCCCGGTAGTCGCGTAGGTGGCCGCGCAGCGTGCCGAGCAGCGAGGGGTCTTTCGCCAGCTCGCGCCACGGCTTGGAGCCGAGCGGCACGAGCCCGGGCACGTGCGCGAGCACACACGCTACGCCCTGCACCACCGGGACTTGGCTCACCGGAACCTCCTTCGTCTGCTGGCGGCGCTCCTGCTCTCCAGGGCCACGGTCCCACGGCCGTTCGGACGATGCACGCGCGGTCTGCAGCACCGCCGCCCTGGCAGCGGGCCGTGGAGCGGCGAGGTGGGGGTGCTAGCCGGCGAGACGGCGCCGCCGAGGTAAGCGAGCCCGCCAGCGGACGCGCCAGGACAGATACCGCCGCACGGGTCCGCGATGACCCCAAGTGTGCCAGCTTGCCGGTCCGCCCGTCAACTGCACCGCCCCGCGGCGCAGTGCCCGCGCCGGCGCACGACACCGCCGGGCTGGGCCACAGCGCCGCAGGGTGCCCGTGCGCGCGGCTATCTCGTGTTGGCCAACGCGGGTTGCATCGCGGGCCTCGAGCGGTGCGGTCAGCCGGAGCCAGGCGGCTCTCCGCCCGGTGAGCTATCGTCGGGCGACGGCTCAGGGTCGGGGAGGTCCGCGTAGCGCTCGCGGAGCCGCCGCAAATCGTCGCGCAGGTCGTCGCGGGCGCGCTGGGCGCGCTGGATACGCGAGAAGGCGCCAGCCGACAGCAGCGGGCCCGGCGCCGCCGCGGCCAGCCGGGCCTCCAGCTCGCGCAGGCGTCCCTGGAGCGCGGCGTGCTCGGCCTGCGTCCGTAGCTGCTCGGCCAGCAGCCCTTCGAGCATGCTGGCCAGCAGCCCCGTGCGCGCGAGCAGACGCATCACGCGCTCGCGGTCAGCAACCAGCAGGGCAGGAGCATCGACAGTAGGGGCGGACGGAGCATCGGACATTCAGAGATGCAGCCTTTGGAAGTCGCTCCAGAGAATGGTAGCGCGTGGCGCGGGCGCCGCTCCGAGGCGCCCGGGTCACAGTCGCGCCACGGGGCCGCGGTCAGGCGAACAGGAGAGCAGGGGCGGGCGAACCGCTCCTGCGCCACTCCCCTGCCCTCCCGGTCATACTAAGCTCCCGGCTCAGGGTGGTGTGTCTGTTTGGCGAAGCCAAACAGACACGCCACCCCTGGCCGAATGCTTAGGCGGGCACATAGGCGATGGCCGAGACCTCGCTCAGCTCGCGCCAGTAGCGCACCCACGAGTCGCCGCCGTCCTCGCTGCGGTACAGGTAGCCATAGCGGCTGCCCGCGAACATCAGGTCGGGGTCCTCGCGCGAGCAAGTGACCACCCACATCGCCGAGTTCGGCTGACCCGGCAGCGGCAGGCTCTCCCAGGTGGCGCCGCCGTCGCGCGTGCGCATGACCGCGCCCGTGCGGCCCGGCGTGGTGTCGCCCACCGTCACGAACACTGTGCGCGGGTCGTCCGAGCGCACGGTGATGCCGCGCGGGTAGTGCCAGGGGAACACCTGGCGGACGCCGACGTTCCGCCAGCTCGCGCCGTCGTCGGCGCTGATCCACACGTCGTCGTTCACCAGGATGAACACCCGCTTGTCGGCGCCGCCCGTCACCAGCACGTTGTGTACGTCGCGGTTCACGATCTGCGGCGCCGCCGGCTCCCAGGTGGCGCCGCCATCCCGGCTGCGGCGCGTGCCGTCCACCTCGACGCCCAGCCAGACCGAGCGCGGGTCGGTGGGGTCGATGGCGATGGCCGTGGGCCGCGGCACGCCCACGGCCGGGCAGGACTCGGCGAACTCGGCCCGCCGCCGCTCCCAGGTCGCGCCGCCGTCCGTCGACTGGTAGATGCTGGGCGGCGTGGGCGTGCCGGTGCCGGCCAGCACGCGCGAGGGGTCGGCCGCGTCGATCGCCACCGCCCACACGGCCTGGCCGTTCATCGGCGTATCCAGGTGCTGCCAGTGCGCGCCCGCGTCGTCCGTGCGGTAGAGGCCGAGGTCGGTGCCGGCGAACAGCACCTCGGGCTGTCGCGGGTGGGCCACCAGGCAGCGCACGATGCAGTCCGAGTGCATCCCCTGGCCAGGGCCCGCGCGGCCCCAGCTCTCCCCGCCGTCCGCGCTGCGCATGACCCCCTGCCCCACGGTCCCGACGAGCAGTGTGCCGCTGTTGCCCATGTCCTCCTCCACGCCGCGCCGGCCGCCAACAGGCGCCGGCGCGGCTCGGCAGCCGCCTACGACC
This sequence comes from Pseudomonadota bacterium, assembly GCA_021325365.1. Next base: position 15,144 of record JAJPHF010000018.1, on the reverse strand, counting down.
AGGCGGTGATCGGCCGCTCCTGCAGCTCGCCGTCGACGTAGATGTCGACCTTCTCGTTGAAGAAGCAGAGGTACTCCTTGATGCGCGGGCACTCGGCGATCGGGTTGAGGTAGCTCCACACGATGTCCGGCAGCTCGGCACCTCCCACCTTGGCCGTCCAGTACGACGCCTCGCCCTTGTACGGGCAGCGGGTGTGCTTGTCCGTCGGCGTGAGCAGGTCCATGCGCACGTCTTCGCGCGGGATGTAGTAGCGCGTCGGGTGGGTCGTCTCGAACAGCAGGCGCGGCCGGCGCGTCTCCGCCACCGTCTCGCCGTTGATCACGACGCGCACGTGACGGGTGCTCTCCAGCACGTCCACCCGATGGTACGGGTCGCGGGCGTGCGCGTAGATCTGCTCGGCCTCCTCCAGCCAGCGGTCCACCTTGTTCCAGTAGAACGCCACGTAGCCCTTGACGGCCTGGGCCAGCGGCAGCGGGTCGAGGTAGCCCCAGGCGGCGTTCTCCTCCACGCGGTCGCCCACGCGGATCGTCCAGTAGGAGGCGTCGCCTTTGTAGGGACAGTAGGTGGTATGTTCGGTCGGCTCCAGCAAGTCCATGCGCACGTCGGCTTGCGGGAAGTAGTAGACCGGGCGGTTGTTCGTCTCGCGGAGCAGCATGGTGCGCTTGCTGTCGGCGATCGTCGTCCCGTTCACCTCGACCCGCACCCAGCGCGGGCTCGGCTCGATCTCAACCTTGTGGTTCGGGTCCGGCGCGCGCCGCGTCGCCGGTGCCGTCTGCGCCATGATGATCCTCCTCTAGCCGCCCCTAGCCCCCATCCCCTATCCCCATCCTCACGCAGGATACCAGTGGCGGTCCTCGATGCAGCCCCGCAAGTACAGCGCCTGGCCGGTGTGCTGGAGATTGTCGGCCAGGATGCTGACCAGCCGCACGCCCACCGTCGGCAGCGGGTTCCAGCGCGGCTCGTTCAGCTCGCGGTCCAGGTCCGCCGGCGTCAGCGTTCGGAGGTACTCGACCGAGCGCTGGTAGACGGCGTTCAGGTAGTCGAGCAGCACCTGGGGGCCGGCGGGGCGCAGGCTGGCCACTTGCTCGGCGGTGTAACGCTGGCCGGTGTCGTCGGGGTCGGCGGGCTTGTCGAAGCGGGCGTGCCAGCCATCGCCGATCCAGGCCTGCTGGCGGCCGGCCAGGTCGGACACTTGCTTGTCCTGCACGCGGGCCAAGTGCCAGACCAGCCAGGCGATGGAGTTGGCCTGCTCGGTCGGGCGGTAGGCGAGCTGCTCCGCGGTCAGCCCGTCGAGCGCCATGCCCAGCAGCTGCGGGATGCGCCCGTAGCCCTCGATCAGCACGTCCTTCGAGTCCATGCGCGCTCTCCTCCGCGCGGCCCCGCCTGCCCGGCGCCCCACGCTCCCGCGGACCGCCGCGCTGGACTGTTAGCCGTCGCCCTCGCGTCCCGCGCCACACCCTGCTCGCTGCGAGTATGACGCGCCCGGCCCGCACCGTCAAGCAAGCGGGGCGCCACCGGTAGTAAGCACCCGCAAAGCCGTTGACGCCCCGCCGACCGCGCGCTATACTCTGCCGTGATGTACCAGATAATTTCGACTCACATCATCAACTACTGGCCCCAGATCGGCCGCGGCTCCGCCTGTCGCTAGCCCCCGCCCGCGAGGCGGGGGCGCCCCTCGCGGCCTGGCGCTCGCGTGGGCTCGTCACGGCGACGCATCGCCGGCACCCCATTGACCGCCACGGTCCCATCGGCTTGCACGACGGACCGGCGCGCGCCCAGACACCGCACCTCCGCAGCCGACACGCCGGCGCGCGAGCGCGCCCCGCGCCGCCGTCAGTTTCCACGCTGCTCGGACAAGCCGCTGGGCGAGCTTACTCGAAAGGTGAGGCGTGAGCTAGATGTCTGCAGACCTTGCCGTCCTGAGCCTGATCGCGGTCACCCTGCTCGCCGCCACGGTCAACGGCGCGCTGGGCTACGGGTTCTCCTCGCTGACCGTCCCCGTGGCGTTGCTCTTCTACAGCAACCGCTTGATCAATCCGGCGCTCGTACTCGTCGAAGTCGCGGTGAACGGCTACGTCGTGTTCGTCAACCGCGAGAGCCTGCCGCGCGTCTGGCGGCGGACGCTCCCCATCGTCTGTGGGCTCGTGCCGGGGGTTCTCGTCGGCAGCCTGGCCCTCTCCCACGTCACGCCCGGCGCCGTGAAGACGGGGACGTACGCGCTGCTCCTGCCGCTGATCCTCCTGCAAGCATCGGGGGTTCGCCGCCACATCGACGCCGAGCGCGCGGTCGGGGTGCCGTTCGGCGCGGGGCTCGGCGTGCTGTACTCCGTGACGACGATCTCGGGGCCGCCGCTCGCGCTACTGTTCAACAACCAGGGGTACGTCCGGCAAGACTTCCGGGCCGGCCTCGGCTTGGTCCGCATCGTCGAGTCCGTGTTAACCGCGGCCGCCTACTACTTCCTCGGCCTGTACTCCCTCGAATCGGCGCAGCTTCTCTGGACGATCGTGCCGAGCGTGATCGTCGGCATCCCGCTGGGCGCGTTCGTCATCCGGCGGCTCGAAGCCGAGACGTTCCGCCGCATCTGCATGAGCTTCGACGCCTGGGTCGTCGGCTTCGGCCTGTCCCGGACGCTAATCGAGATCGGGCTGCTGGCGAGCCCCGGCGCATACGTAGTCCTGGCGGCTGCGGCGCTGATCGACTGCTACCTGCTCGTCCGGTTCTTCCAGAAGCGCGCCAGCGGGGCGCCGGCGCTGGCGGTCGGCAGCCCGAGCCTGCACTGAGCGAGAGGGACCTCACCGCCCGGCCCCCCGCTCCCCTAGGAGAGGGGGAGGACGAGGCCCGCTCGCGGGGAGAGCGGGGGCCCTGATGCGCGACCGCACGCAGCTCTGGAGCACGAGGCCCGCTCGCGGGGAGAGCGGGGGCGCGCGAGGAGCGGGGGCGGGCAACACGCGATACGAGGAGGCAAGCATGCGCGGGGGCTTCACGATCTGGCTGACGGGGCTCTCGGGCGCGGGCAAGACGACGCTCGCGCGCGCGCTCGAAGCCACGCTCGCCGCGCGCGGCCGGCGCGTCGAGAGGCTGGACGGCGACGTGGTACGGGAGCACCTGAGCCAGGGGCTCGGCTTCAGCAAGGCCGACCGCGACACCAATATTCGCCGCATCGCCTTCGTCGCCGAGCTGCTGACCCGCCACGGCGCCGTCGCCATCGTGGCGGCCATCTCGCCGTACCGCGCGGCGCGCGACGCCGCCCGCCAGCGGATCGGCGCGTTCGTCGAGGTGTACGTGCGCTGCTCGCTGGACATTCTGGTGCAGCGGGACGTGAAGGGACTCTACGCCCGCGCGCTGCGCGGCGAAGTCGCCCACTTCACCGGCGTGTCCGACCCCTACGAGGAGCCGCTGCGCCCTGAGGTCGTCGTGGATACCGAGCGAGAGTCGGTGGACGAGAGCGCGGCGAAGGTCGTCGCCGCGCTGGAGCGGCTCGGGTATCTGGAGCAGCCGGCGGCAGCCCTGGTCCGGCCTGCGGGCCGGTCCGGGAGTGATGGCGCCGCGCCGGACAAGAGCCGGCCTGAAGGCCGGGCCAGTGAGCCCGACAGCTGGCCCAGCCTTCAAGTCGGGGGCTCCCTAGCCCTGCAGCCGGCTCGGGCGCCAGCCGCTGGCGCCGCCCTGCGGCGCCGGACACCCGACGCCATCGTCCGCCAGGCCCGCGCGCTGGCCGACCGCGGGCCGCAGGACGTGCTGCGCTGGGCGCTCGCCACCTTCCCGCGCGAGCGGCTGGCCGTCTGTACCAGCTTTCAGGTGGACGGCATGGCGATCCTCGATATGGCGTGGCGCGTCGATCCGCGCGTGCGGGTGTTCACCATCGACACGGGCCGCCTCCCCGCCGAAACCTACGCCACGATCGAGGCCGTGCGGGCACGCTACGGCATCGCGGTCGAGGTCTACCTGCCCGACCACGCCGAGGTGGCGGCGCTGGTGAGCGCGGGGGGCCCGAACCTGTTCTACCGCTCGGTGCCGCTGCGCCTGCGCTGCTGCGAGGTGCGGAAGGTGCACCCGACGCGGCGCGTGCTAGGCGGCCTGGATGCGTGGATCACCGGCCTGCGCCGCGACCAGTACGTCACGCGCTCGCACGTGGAAACCGTCGAGCTGGACGCCGAGCACGGCGGCCTCGTGAAGGTCAATCCGCTGGCGCGCTGGACGGAGGCCCAGGTGTGGGACTACGTGCGGGCGCACGACGTGCCCGTCCACCCGCTGTACGCTCAGGGCTACACGAGCATCGGCTGCGCACCGTGTACGCGGCCCGTGGCGCCGGGTGAAGGCGCGCGGGCAGGCCGCTGGTGGTGGGAGACGGACGCGCCCAAGGAGTGTGGCATGCACTGCGCCGTCGAGCTAGTCGGGCCGACGCCCGGCCAGGAGGAGAAGGCATGAGTCTACAGGTCGCGCGCTCTGTCGGCGCCGCGGTCGCCGAGCGAGTAGCCGCCGCGCCGCACGACGCCCGGGCGTACCGGCACCTGGATGCGCTGGAGGCGGAGGCGATCTTCATCATGCGCGAGACGGCCGCCGAGTGCGAACGGCCGGTGCTGCTGTTCTCGGGCGGCAAGGACTCGGCGGTGCTGCTGCGCCTCGCGGAGAAGGCTTTCCGCCCGGCGCGCTTCCCCTTCCCCATCCTCCACGTCGACACCGGCCACAACTTCCCGGAGGTGCTGGCGTTCCGCGACCGGCGGGTGGCAGAGCTAGGCGAGCGGCTGCTCGTCGGCTCAGTGCAGGAGAGCATCGACCGCGGCCGAGTGATCGAGGAGCGCGGCCCACGCGCGTCGCGCAACCGCCTGCAGACGACCACGCTGCTGGACACGCTCGCCGCCCACGGCTTCGACGCGGCGATCGGCGGCGCCCGCCGCGACGAGGAGAAGGCGCGCGCCAAGGAGCGCATCTTCTCCTTCCGCGACGAGTTCGGCCAGTGGGACCCGAAGCAGCAGCGCCCCGAGCTGTGGCAGCTCTACAACGCCCGCGTGCGCCGGGGCGAGCACGTGCGCGTCTTCCCGATCTCGAACTGGACGGAGATGGACGTATGGCAGTACGTCGCCCGCGAGGGCATCGAGCTGCCGAGCATCTACTTCGCGCACGAGCGCGAGGTCGTGGCGCGCGACGGCCTGCTGCTGGCGACGGGGCCATACCTGCCGCTGCTGCCGGGCGAGGAGCCGTTCGTGGCGACGGTGCGCTACCGCACGGTGGGCGACATGACCTGCACCGGCGCGGTGCGCTCGACCGCGCGCACGCTCGACGCGGTGCTGGCCGAGATCGCGAGCGCCGGTATCTCCGAGCGCGGCGCCACGCGCGCCGACGACCGCACGTCGGAGGCGGCGATGGAGGACCGCAAGCGGGAGGGCTACTTCTGATGGCACACGGCGGGGACCTGCTGCGCCTGGCGACCGCGGGCTCGGTGGACGACGGCAAGAGCACGCTGATCGGGCGGCTGCTGTACGAGACGCGGCAGGTCTACGAGGACCAGTACCAGGCGGTCGAGCGCGCCAGCCGGGAGCGCGGCGCCGACTACGTGAACCTGGCGCTGCTCACCGACGGCCTGCGCGCGGAGCGTGAGCAGGGCATCACCATCGACGTGGCCTACCGCCACTTCGCGACGCCGCGGCGGCGCTTCATCCTGGCCGACACGCCGGGGCACGTGCAGTACACTCGCAACATGGTCACCGGCGCCTCGACCGCTGACCTCGCGCTGGTCCTGCTCGACGCGCGGCGGGGCGTCACCGAGCAGTCGCGGCGCCACGCCGTGCTGGCGTCGCTGCTGCGCGTGCCGCACCTCGTGCTGTGCGTGAACAAGATGGACCTGGTGGACTACGACGAGGGAGCCTTCGCCGCCATCCGCGAGGCGTTCGCCCCGCTGCTCGCCTCGCTCGCCGTGCGCGCCGCGACATTCATCCCTATCTCGGCGCTGCACGGCGACAACGTGGTGCGGCGCTCGGACCGCCTGCCCTGGTACGACGGCCCGCCGCTGCTGGAGTACCTAGAGCAAGTGGAGCGCGCCCCTGTGAGCGTCACCGGGCTCCGCTTTCCGGTCCAGCTCGTCATCCGGCCGCACAGGCGGGAGCACGCCGACTACCGCGGCTACGCCGGCCAGGTGGTCGGCGGCGTGGTGCGGCCCGGCGACGAGGTGCTGGCGCTGCCCTCCGGCCTCCGCACGCACGTCCAGACGGTCGAGACGTTCGACGGCCCGCTCGCCGAGGCCGCGCCGCCGCGGAACGTAACGCTGCGCCTGGCCGACGAGCTAGACGTGTCCCGCGGCGACTTGCTCTGCCACCCCGACAGCCCGCCGACGGTGAGTCAGGTGGTCGACGCGCTCGTCTGCTGGCTGGCGCCGACGCCGCTGCAGCCGAACGGCCGCTACCTGCTGAAGCACACGACCCGCACCACCCGCGCGCTGGTGGCCGGCCTGCAGTACCGGCTGGACGTGAACACGGCGCAGCCCGACCCGACCGATACCACGCTCGGCCTGAACGACGTCGGCCGCCTGGCGCTGCGGACGACCACGCCGCTGCTTTACGACGCCTACGCGCGCAACCGCGCCACCGGTAGCTTCATCCTCATTGACGAGCCCACTAACCAAACCGTCGCCGCCGGCATGCTCCTCGCCCCGCAGGCCGACCCCACCGGCGGCCAGGGAACCGCCGCGGGGTTCCCCTGACCCGTCCGTGCGCCTGTCGCCGCCCCGGACGGCGAGCCGCCCAGCCGGGGCCCACGACCGGTACAATATGGTCTGGGACAATGCTGCTGATAGCCTGCGTGGCAGGCCAAGGGGCGTCGGTCCCCGCGGGCTCGGCGTCGTCGGAGTCGGGCACGGAGCGAGGAGACAACCATGAGCAGAGAGCTGCTATCGATTGACGTTACAGCATCGCCCGAGTTGTTGCGCCTGGCCGAAGAAGTTCAGCGAAGTGGCGTGGGACGCGTCCTCCGGCGTGGCGATCACGACATCGCCGTGATCACGCCGATTGAGCGAGCGGGTAACCAGGAGGAATCTGCTCGTCCATCCGAGGCGGCACGCGCCGAGCACGATTGTATCTTGAACATCATCGGCATCGGAGAGTCAGCCGAGCCAACCGATATCGCTCATCATAAGCGGGAGTATCTGGCCGACGCTTATGATGCCGATCGACATCGATGAGCTATCCGCCGGCGCACAGACACCGCGTCTTTGTCGACACTTCTGCTTACTTCGTTCTCGTGAACCGCCGCGACACGAGCCATTCCAATGCCAGTACGATGATGATACGACTGGTTGCTGAGCGGCGTCGCCTGTTCACTACAAACTTCACGCTTGCCGAACTGCACGCTCTCGTTCTGACACGAATCAACCGCACGGTTGCTGCACGCGTGCTGACCGAGATCGACGCCAGCCAGGCCACCACGGTGGTCCGCGTCAGCGTTCGAGATGAGCAGCGCGCGCGGGCAATCATTGCCCGATATTCCGATAAGGACTTCTCGCTGAACGATGCTATCTTCTTCGCGGTGATGGAGCGGCTAAGGATCAGCTACGCCTTCTCCCTGGACCACAACTTTGCTCAGTACGGCTGGACCCTGGTAGACGCTAACACGGTGTAGTGGCGACTGCCGGTGGTCGACTGGCACCGGCCGCCTTGGGAACCTCAGCCGCCGTCCTCAGCGCGGGCGCGAGCGCCGCAGGGCGTCGTCTACGAAGCGACGGTCGATGAGGGTGGAGATGTCGAGCGAGCGCACGGCGGGCTGCTCGGCGGCCAGCGCCTCGATCACGTCGGGGAACTGCTCGGGGGCCGGGTACGGCGTGGCGGAGAGCAGTTGCTGCACCACGCGCTCGTACACGAAGTCCAGCTCGGCCGGGTCATCCAGCTTCGAGTGTACGCGGAGGGCGGTTAGCGCCTCCTCGCGGTGCGACTTGGCATACCTCACGCCCGCGATGAGCGTGTCCACCACCTGCTGCACCACCTCGGGATGGGCGCGCACGTAGTCCGTCCGAAACGTGAGCGCGCCCGCCGCCCCGGGCGTGCCCATCGCCGCCTGGTCGTACAGCTCGCGGTAGCCCTGCGCCACCACGCGCCGGGCCAGCTGCGCCTCCAGGGCGGCGCCGTCAACGTTGCCAGCCATGAGCTGGTTCGCCAGGCCGGTGTACACGCCCGCCACGCCCGTCTCGAACACCTGGTAGTCGCGCGGCGTCTCCAGGCCCAGCGCCCGCAGGCCCGCCACCGTGCCGACCCCGTTCACCGAGGTCTTGGTGATGACGCCGACCGTGCGGCCGCGGAGCTGCTCCACGGCGGTGATCTCGGGCGGCACCACCATGATCTGGTTGTACAGCGAGACAAACACGGCGACGATCGTGAGATCGACCCCGGAGGCGCGCGCCGCCACGACCTCGGGGCTGCCGAGCAGCACGCCGTCGAGCTGGCCCGCGACGAGCGCCTTGATGGCGTTGATGGCGTTGATCGTCTGCAGGTCGATGGCGACGTGGCGCTGCTCGAACAGCCCCTGGTCGCGCGCCAGCCACACGAACACGTTCGACGTAACGTTCTCGCTCGCCGCCAGTGTCACCGGCGTCGGCGGGGCCGCCGACGCGGCGCCCTCGACCGTCGGCGGCCCCGCGCCGCTCGGCTGGCTCGCGGGCGACAGGCGCGCGGGCGCCGCCGGAGCGCTACAGGCGGCGACGGCGAGCGCGACGACGAGCCCGCCGAGTGGCCATCGCATCGTGCTCCCTCCGCCGCGCTATCCCCGCCCGCGCGTCCCGCGCGCTAACTGCTCGACGCCCCGACGAGCGCCGGCATGGGCACCTCCTTGGGCCAGTGCTTCGGCCGCACCGGCTCGGGCGGGAAGCCCAGCACGTTCAAGTACAGGTACTCGCGCCACTCGAAGAACCGCGCCGCGTTCTCGATCGGCGCGTCGAAGTACTGCCGCAGGAAGTCGCGCCACGGCGGGTAGAAGATCACGCGCGAGCCGCAGTTGATCGCCGCCGCGTCGATCTCCGCGATGCGCTGGCGGATCGGCGCCTCGCCATAGCGGTCGATGAGCTGCCACACGTAGTCGTGCAGCTTCTGCAGCGCGGCGTCGTGGTGGCCCTGCTCTTCTGCCTCCACCACTCGCGTCTCGAAGTCCAGCACCTTCGGCGTGGTGATGATGATGTTCTGGATCGTGTGCGCCGTCACGGTGCCGTAGGCCCACAGGTTGCCCGCGATCAGGTAGCTCAGGAAGTCGCGCTTCATCAGCTCCATGTGCGGATAGTTGAGCGTGACGCCGTACTCGTCCTCGAAGTCGGGATCAGGCTGCGAGTGGTCTACCGAGGGATCGATCAGATCGCCCTGTTTGATGTAGCCCCAGCCGTGGCCGGCCTCGGTGCGGATGTGGTCGGCCAGGACGTATCGCCACTCGCTGTCTAGCTCGCCACTGAAATGGCTGTAGGCGTAGCACGCCGAGCCCACGATCTGCTCCAGCTCCATGCGCCCGCGCCAGCCCATCCAGCGCGCCAGCAGCTTGCGCTCGGCCTCGTCGCGCGGCTCGCGCTTCTGCGCGTCGCGCTGGTGCCGAAACTCGTGCGCCCACTGCGTGATCGGGTTGTCGTCGGAGTAGCTGATCGGGGTACCCACACCGCGGATGTCCATGACGCCCTCCCTTCGCGCGCCCTCGCCCCGCGCTCACGGCCGCCGTCCGCCGCGACGCTGGGCCGATTATGGGCCGCGTCCGCCCCCTCGTCAAGATGCTATCCTCACCTGATCGTCAGGTTAGCGCCGGACGAAGCAGCCGCGGCAGGAGTTACTCGAAGGTAGTCTTAGCGGGCTGCACGCGACACACCATGAAGGAGCGCAACGATGGACCAGATCGAGATGTGCCAGCGGACCCTGGAGGGCGCCGAGCGGATGGTCGCCAGCCTCCGCCCCGAGGACCTGTCGAAGCCCACGCCGTGCAGCGAGTGGAACGTGCGGCAGCTCCTCGACCACATGATCGGCGTCAACTGGCGGTTCGCCGCCGGGGCGAGCGGCCAGCCCCAGGTCGGTGCGCCGGCGCTCGACAGCTCGCCGTCGGGCGACGATCCAGCCGCCGCCTACGCCGCCTCGGCCCGCGCGGCGATCGCCGCCTGGAAGACGCCCGGCGCGCTGGAGCGCACGCTGAACCTGCCGTTCGGGCAGATCCCGGGCGCGCAGGCCATCGGCTTCAACATCGCGGACCAGCTCGTCCACACCTGGGACCTGGCCAAGGCCACCGGCCGCGACCGCACGCTCGACCCCGAGGTGAGCGCGGCAGTGCTCGAGCGCGCGCGGCAGGCGATGCCCGCCGGGGCGCGCAGCCCCGGCGGGCCATTCGGCCCCGAGCAGCCCTGCCCGGCCGACGCCCCCATCCACGACCGCCTGGCCGCGTTCCTGGGGCGGCAGGTGTGAGGGCGGGGGAGAGGCCCCATCCCGATCACGGGAGCCGGGGCGCGCCCCAGTAAGCGCTGGTCAGGCAGTGCGGCAGGCGGGTATGACGCGCTCCGCGAACAGCCGCAGCGACGTGAGCTGCTGCTCCAGCGTCAGGCTGCCCCACGAGAAGCACCCCGCGAAGTAGTTGCCGCCCGTCGCCGCGACCAGCGCCCGCAGCCGCGCCGCGACCGTGGCGGGCGAGCCCACGACCGCCATGCCGCTCGCCACCGCGCCGTCGAAGTCGGCCGAGTCCTCGTGGCGCGGGTTGTCGTGCAGCCGCCAGAGAAAGTTGAAGCTGGCGTGCCACGCCGGCCAGGCCGCGCGCGCGATCGCCAGCGCATCGGCGTCCGTCTCGGCCACGCAGACGTGGCGCACCAGCCCGTAGCGCGGCGCGCCCGCGGGCGCGTTCAGCGCGGCCGCGGCCGGCGCGGCGGCCAGGGCCTGCTCGTAGGCCGCGAGCATCTGCTGCTGCTCGTTTAGGTCACGCGTGGTGTGGGCGAACAGCAGGTTGAAGCGCTGCTCGCCCACCCAGGGCATCGACGCGGGGTTGCTGGTCGGGTACCACAGCGGCGGGTAGGGCTGCTGGTACGGCCGCGTGGGGATGAGCACGTCCCGAAACGTGTAGTGCTCCCCGGCGTAGTCCACGCGGCCGGTGGTGAGCCCCATCAAGATGATGTCGAGCGCTTCGTCGAACATGGCCTTCGTCTCGGCCACGTCCACGTTCAGCATCGCTAGCTCGTAGGGCGAGGCGCCGCGCCCGATGCCCAGCTCCAGCCGGCCACGGCTGAGATGATCCAGCATGCAGATCTCTTCGGCGAGCCGCACGGGGTTGTACAGCGGCAGCAGGTAGACGAGCGGGCCAAGCCGGATGCGCCGCGTGCGCTGCGAGGCGGCCGCCAGGAACAGCCCCGGCGCGGGCGCCATGCCCAGCGGCGTGCCGTGGTGCTCGGCCAGGTGGTAGCACCAGTAGCCGAGCGCGTCGGCCGCGGCGATCACCTGCAGGCGCTGCTCGTACGTGTCGGCCAGCACCAGCGGATCGCGGTCGATCCAGTCGAAGATGCCAAACTCCATCGGCCTGGCGCCTCACACCCCGCCGAACGTCGTCTCGACCGCGCTGCGCCGCAGCCACGGCTCGTCGATCGGGTTCGTCGGCGGCTTGCCGCTCAGCACGAGCGCGACCTGCTCGGCGGCGCAGCGTTGGCAGTCGGCAAACGACTCGTCGGAGTTCGCCGCGGTGTGCGCCGTCACCAGCACGTTGTCCAGCGTGAGCAGCGGGCTGTCGACGGGGATCGGCTCGGGATCGGTCACGTCGAGCGCCGCGCCGGCCAGTCGCCCCGCGACCAGCGCCTCGTACAGCGCCTCCGGATCGACCAGCGGGCCGCGCGCGCAGTTGATCAGGTAGGCGCTCGGCTTCATCCGCGCCAGCTGCGCCGCGCCGATCAGGCGGTACGTCTCGTCGGTCAGCGGCGCGTGGAGCGTCAGGAAGTCCACCTCGGGCAGCATCGCGTCGAGCGTCGTCAGCTCCGCCTGGCGCGCCCGCGCCTCGGCCGCGTCGAGGTACGGATCGACCGCCAGCACGCGCAGGCCGAGCGCGGCCGCCCGCCAGGCCACCTGGCGCCCGACGTGGCCCAGGCCCACGATGCCCACCGTCTGGCCGGTGATGCGCCGCACGCGCCCGCGGTAGGCGTGTAGCTCGCGCGAGTGCCGCTGCCAGCGCCCCTCGTGGACGTAGGTGTTCATGCGGACCAGCTTGCGCGCCAGCGTGTACATCAGCCCAATCGTCTGCTCGGCCACCTCGATCGCGTTGCAGCCGGCGGCGTTCGTGATGTGCAGCCCCTGGCGCGCGGCCGCCTCCAGGTCGATGCGGTCCACGCCGACGCCGGTCCGCGCGATGATGCGGCAGCGGGGCAGCTGCTGCAAGATCGCGGCAGGCAGCGGCACGCTGCCGTGCAGGATGATGGCGTCGGCCTCGCCGGCCGCGGCGACGATCTCCTCGCCGCTGCGCGGGTTGGCGGCGACCAGCTCGACGTCGAGCGGGCTCAGGATCGGCATCAGCAAATCGCGCGGCGGGTCGATCGCCCCGCAGTACACCACACGGTAACGGGCCACGGCTGCCTCCGAATGCGTAGGTTGCCGCCTACTGTACCATCGCCGCGAGCCCGGCTCCACCCGCCCCCGCGCAGTGCCGCTCACGCCGCGCCCAACGCGTATAATGCGCCCGCGGCGGTGTGCCCGCGCCGCCGCCACGCGTGATCCGAACAGAGTGGAGGCTACATTTTGGCGGACTTGCGGGAGGAAGTGGAACACGCGCCGCCGCCACGCGTGATCCGAACAGAGTGGAGGGCCACCGTGCGGACGATTGGCCGCGCTTGCATCCCCGGCGTCATCCTGGCCCTGCTGCTGACGGCGTGCGCGGCCCCGGCCGCCCGGGAGCCCGCCCTCACCGCCCCCTCGAGCGGGGCGGCGGGCGCCGCGCCCGGCGCGCCCGCCGCCCCGGCCAGCGCCGCCCCGACGGCCCTCGCGCCGCTCGCGCCCCGCGTGAAGGTCCAGATGGGCGTGACCGATGCCAGCGTCAACGGGCCGATGTTCATCGGGCTCGACCGCGGCTACTTCGCCGAGCAGGGCCTCGACGTCGAGGACAATCGCTTCGACGGCGTGACGCGGATGATGCAGCCGCTCGCCGCGGGCCAGCTCGACGTCATCGGCGCCGCGATCACCGCCGGGCTGTTCAACGCCGTGGGGCGCGACGTGGACGTGCGGATCGTCGCCGATCGCGGCCGCGAGACGCCGGGCCGCAGCGAGAGCGCGCTGGTCGTGCGGCAGGACCTGTGGGAAAGCGGCGCGGTCCGCGCGCTGCCCGACCTGCGGGGCCTCCGAGTCGCGGTGCCGGGCGCGCAGGCGGGCAGCACCCTGGCGCTGGAGCTAGGGCACGGCCTGGAAGCGCAGGGCATGACCATCGACGACGTGCAGGTGGTCGACCTGGCGACGCCCGAGGCGAACGCCGCCCTCGCCAACCGCAGCGTGGACGCGGCCTTGCTCACCGAGCCCCTGGTGACGCAGGGTGTCGCGGCCGGCATCTCCCACCAGCTCTATCGCAGCGGCGACCTCTACCCCGGGCTGCAGACCGGCTTCATCCTCTACTCGGCCGACTTCGTGCGGTCGCAGCCCGAGGCCGCGCGCCGCTGGCTGCTGGCCTACCTGCGCGGCGTCCGCGACTATACCGACGCCTTCGTGAAGAACAAGGGCCGCGACGCCGTGGTCAGCGCCCTGATCCGCCAGACCTCGGTGAAAGACCCCGCCCTCTACGCGCAGCTCACCCCGACCTACATCAACCCCAACGGCCGCGTCGATCCCACGACCCTCATCGCCGCGCAGGACTGGTTCGCGGCGCGCGACCTGGTCCCACGGAAGATCGACGTGGCGGCCATCGTCGATCCGCAGTTCGTCGACTACGCCCTCGGCATCCTCGGCCCCTACGACGAAGCCGCGCCGTAACCGGGCCTCGTCCTCTCGTAGGGGCGGCTCTCGTGGCCGCCCGCGGCCCGCAGGCCGCAGCCCCGGCCCTGCGTGGCTCGGATCGCCGCTGACGCGCGCCTGCCCAACCCCGGAGGCGCGTAGCTGCTCTCACAGCCGCGTGAGCACCTCGCCGAGCAGGCGATCGAGGTGGCCGAGGTCCGCGGTCACGGGTGCGACGATGAGCAGCTCGACGCCGGCCGCGAAGTAGGCGTGGGCCCGCTCGACACAGACCTCCGGAGCGCCCAGCAGCAGCGCGGCCGGGTCCGGGTCGTCGCGGGCGTTCGGGCGGTAGTGGCGCGCGTTCGCGACAGTCCGCGCCATCGCCCGCTCGATATCCTCGTCCACCGAGGCGCGGACGAGCGCCGCCAGCGTGAGCGAAGCGGGGTCGCGGCCCGCCTGCTCGGCGCTATCGCGCACGGCCCGCCACGTGCGACGCACGCCGGCCGGCCCGCTCGTGGAGCTGGCGATGTAGCCGTCGGCCAGGCGACCGGCCCGGCGCAGGGCCGCCGGCGCGCTGCCGCCCAGCCAGATCGGCGGCCCGCCCGGCTGCACCGGGCGGGGACCGACCGGCCCCACGTCAAGCTGGTAGACGCGGCCCTCGTGGCGCAGCGGCGCACCACTCCAGGCCAGGCGGAGAATCTGGATCAGCTCGCTCGCCCGCGCGCCGCGGCCGGCGAACGGCACCCCGGCCGCGGCGAAGTCGTCGGCGCGGCTGCCGACGCCGAGCCCCAGGATGACGCGGCCGCCCGAGAGCGCGTCGAGCGAGGCCACCGACTTCGCCAGCAGCGCCGGGGGCCGCAGCGTGCCGAGGAGCACGCAGGTGCCAAGCTGCACGCGGCTGGTAGTGGCGGCCACGGCGGCGAGGGCGACCAGCGGGTCCGGGTTGGCAAACACCGGCCGATCGGGGAGCCAGACGGATGCCAGGCCGGCGGCCTCGGCGCGCTGGCCGAAGGCCACCGCCATATCGGGCCGCGCGTCGGGCGCGGCGGTGGGCACGAAGAGGCCAACGGCAGGCATGCGCAATGATCCTCAGCTCGTGGGCGTGGCGGCCGCGCCAGAGGCGGGCGGGCCGCTCGCCCAAGCGGTTGTCGAGCCCGCGGCTCAGCTCGGGTAGCGGCCCAGCTCCTGCACCGCGCGCTCGCAGAAGCGGTTGTCCACCACCTCGTCCAGACTGAGATCGTGCTGCAAGTAGCCCACGCTCCGG
>JAJPHF010000179.1 GCA_021325365.1 Pseudomonadota bacterium | reverse complement strand
TGTACGGGGAATGCCGGCGACCACGTCGCGCCGGGCGGCGGGCGCTCTCCGGCGCGCCTCGCGGCCTGTCTAAAAGAGGAAGCTATTGGCGGGGGGCGGTCGTCCGGCGCAGGCGGGGGATAGCAACGCGCGGGGCCAGTTGAGTAGCGGCCAGCGGTTGAGCCAGCGGCGGCGGGTCCGGTATACTCTCAGACGACGCAGCCCCCGTGGGCCTGGAGGGGTGGCAGAGCGGTTTAATGCGGCGGTCTTGAAAACCGCAGGACGCAAGTCCCGGGGGTTCGAATCCCTCCCCCTCCGCCGCCGCCGCTCAAGCGCAGAGTCGACCCTGGAGGGGTCGCATAGTGGTCTAGTGCACCCGCCTGCTAAGCGGGAGCCTGGGTAATCCCTGGGCCGAGGGTTCGAATCCCTCCCCCTCCGCCCCAGCCCTTCGGTACGCCGAAGGGCTTTTTTGCTGGCCGCCGTCGCTGCGGCAGGATCGGGGCGGTCTTGCGGCGCTCTTGACCTCGCAATCCCCGACTGCTTGGCGGTTGGTGGGCTCGGCCGCGAATTGGCTACCCACTGATATCCGATCCGGCCCTGGGGTTCGCCGACGGAGGCGGGCCCTCAACCCGACCCTCTCCCAGAGGGAGAGGGCGTAAGGGAACGCCACCCCCGGATTTGGTATGACCCCTGTATCAGCCAGATGGCGCTGCGTCGGCCATCCTGCCCGTTGATGGGGCGGGGCGGCGCGCAAGCTCCCGCCGAGCGCGGGAGCCTGGCCTTCCGACGGTTATCAGGATGATCCGCCGGGCAGGGTTAGTTGGGCAGCAGGGGACGAGCCCCGGCCTATCTCGGGCTCGCCGGCATTGGGGGCAGCAGTCCCCACGGTGGGGCGGCCGAGGCCAATGCCTTGCCCTACCCTCGCTGGTCGCGCTCCGACGCGCTCAAGGCCTGTGGCAACCGCGCCGGTACTGGCCGGCACAGGTCCTGCACCCATGTTGCCGACGCTGCTGCGCCGGCACGCCGGGAGCGGGCAGGTACTATGCCCGCGGCGGGTCGCGCGCACTGAGACGAGGAGGCAACCCTGGACGCGCTAGAAATTCTCAGGCAGATGCACGTGGACGCGAAGGCCGCCTTCCAGAAGATCGAGGGGGCAAGTCCCGATCAACGGGGCGCACTGTGGGCCAAGCTACGGCCGGAGCTAACGGCGCACGAGCAGATCGAGGAACGGTTCGTGTACGATCCGGCCGTGAAGGACGTCGGCGATCGCGCGCCCATGCTTTCTGCCTGGCACCGGCGCCACGAACAGATGGTCCAGCAGGCCACGAGCATGATGGACGAGATCGGCCGCCTCGACTCGCGTGACGCCCAGTTCCTGAGCATGGTCGAGCAGCTGCACCAGGCGCTCGCGCAGCACATCGAGATGGAAGAGACCGAGTTCTGGCCGCTGATCCGGCAGGCCTGGGGCCCGGAGCGGCTCGAGCAGGCCGGGGGCAAGGTCGAGGCAGCGAAGACAGCGGCGACGGCTGGCGCGGGCGTCAGCGGGGCACTCGGAGCCGTCAGCGACGCCATTAAACACGTGGGCGATTAAGCCCCGGACGGGGCGCGCTCACTCCTCTGCCACGTTCGCCAGGTGCGGCCGAGCCTGACCCGCTGGAGCTTGTAAATCCCGAGGGCCGGCTCGGCCGCGCCTGGTGGAACCACCCCAATGGCGAGCATTCCCCAAGCCGCTGGCTCGGCGCCCCGCTGTTATCAAAGAAGTCCGCTAGACTCCCCCTCCCCGCCAGCCGGTGCGGCGGGATCTGCTTCCTGACCCATGCGCCTGTTCGCACGCTACTGGGGGTTGCAGCCCGGTTGACCAGGCGGCCGACCGGGGGTGCGGCCCCCAGCCAAGTACGAAACACCACGTTCGCCGCGGGTGGGCAGACGGAAGCTGCTGCCAGACCGTGGCTGCTCACCTGGCGCGCGAGCGGCTGTGGTGCGCGGCCAAGAGCGGGCGGGTCTTCACCGTCGAGCGACGGTGGGAGGGCAGGCGAGACGCTACGGGCTAGCGGTCCCGGGGTCAAGCCGGCGATAGTCTGGGCGCGCTGCTGATGTGTATCATAGCTACGGCATTTGCCGATGTGAGCACGCTGGTGGGACGGATGGCCATGCGAGTGAGTCGCCGCCGATTCGTGTGGGGAGCGGGAGCGGCCGGGTTGGGGCTGCTCGCGGGGTGTGGGCGGCTGCCGGGGCAGGCGCCCCCGGCGGCGATGGTCTACCAGATCGGCTATCTCAGCCCGCAGAGTCTCACACTCGTCGGCCCCCGCCTGGAAGCGCTCCAGCACGCCCTGCAGGAGCGGGGCTGGATTGAGGGGCAGAACCTCACCATCGAGCGGCGGTTAGGCGACGGGCAGGTGGAGCGACTCCCGGACCTGGCGGCTGAACTCGTCGGATTGCGGCCGGCGGTAATCGTGACGAGCGGCGAGCCGGCGGCCCGAGCGATGACGGAGGCCACCCAGACGATCCCGATTGTCTTTGCCTCTCACGCTGATCCGGTCGGCACCAGGCTGGTGGAGAGCTTCGCGCACCCGGGCGGCAATATCACAGGTGTGTCCGAGATGGCGCCGGAGCTGGCTGGCAAGCGACTGCAACTACTCAAGGAGGCAGTGCCTGGCGCGGAGCGCGTGGGTGCCATCTTTAACCGTGGGGACCCGGCCATGGCCCGCGAGTATGGCGAAACGCTCATCGGGGCAGAGACCGGAGGGATTGAGCTGTTGAGCCTGGGCGTCCGCACGCCTGGGGATCTGGACCGGGCCTATCAGAAGGCTGTTGAGGGACATCTCGACGGGATCGTCGTGATTCTCGACGCCTTGATTGCCCGGAGTCGAGACCGCCTAGTCGAGCTATCCATCCAGAGCGGCTTGCCCACGATCTCGGGCGATCCTGGGTTTGCGGCTGCCGGGGGGCTGATGGCCTACGGGCCGAACTTCGTGGATCAGATGGAGCGGGCAGCCTACTTTGTGGACCGCATTCTGCGAGGGGCCAAGCCCGCCGATCTGCCGGTCGAACAGCCGCGCGAGTTCGAGCTTGTCATCAACCTCAGGACCGCGCAGGCGCTTGGCCTCACCATTCCCCAGCAGGTGCTGCTGCAGGCGACAGAGGTCATCCGGTAGCCCTCGCAGGCCGTCCAACGGCTCCGGGCTTCTCAGCGCCCGGGCGGGCTATCTAGCTACGGTAGGCGCTGTCCAGGCAGGTTCGACGGGCGGCAGCGGCGCGGTCGAGCGCAGCAGGGTACGCGCGTATTGACAGAAACCTCGTGGTCGCGCATCCTGAGCGCGACAGCGGTCCGGAACACGGCCGCACAAGGGAGGGGAGAGCGATGGACGCGCAGCAGGCGCTGGGACCGCGGACAGGCGGGCATGTCGCGCGGCGGGGGGTGCTGGCGGGGGTAGCGGCGGTGATCGCGGGCGTGCTCACAAAGGCCGGCGAGCGGGTAGCCAGTGCGACCGACGGCAGCGCCCTCATAGTGGGCCAAAACAACACGAGTACCGGCAAGACCATACTGACGCATACGCCCGACCCGTTCACATTTCAAGCGATGGAGATCGACTCCAGCGTCACATGCATGCAGGCGGTGACATCGACGGGCAGCTCGGACGTGCTACACATTGTCCATCTCGGGAGTGGCACGGGTGTAATAGGTACCACCCAGACCGGCGATGCCCTTGTCGGGACCTCGAATTCTGGGCGGGGGGTGGCGGGGCAGACCAGCGCCTCGGACGCTACGGTGGCGGGGGTGTTTGGGCAGTCCATCGCCGCGACTTCGGGGGGCGTGCGCGGGGACGCGGGGTCGGGGGTCGGC
This sequence comes from Pseudomonadota bacterium, assembly GCA_021325365.1. The sequence goes on along the minus strand of JAJPHF010000179.1, from coordinate 2,391 downwards.
GTGCGGGGCAATTCTGGGCGGAGCGGTGCGGCCCCGGGCATTGGCGTTCTCGGCGTCGCCGATGCGAACTCTCGGGCTCTGGCAGCCCCAGGGCAGTCGGCCGGCGTGTATGGCCTCTCCAGCTCCAGTGCAACGGGGGTCGTGGGCCAATCCAACACCGGCGTGGGCTGCCAGGGTAGCTCTAACGGCAACGTCGGCGTGCTCGGCACGTCGGCGAGCAGCGTCGGAGTGTATGCCAACTCGCTCAGCCAGTACGGCCTCTACGCGACCTCGCCCACCAGCTACGCAGCGATTGGCACCTCGAACAGCGGGACTGGCGTGTACGGCTCGTCCAATGGCAACGTGGGGGTGCTCGGGACCAGCAACAGCAGCATCGGGGTGTTCGGCGCCTCCAGCAGCGGCACCGGCGTCTACGGCACCGGGCCGGCCAATGGCTTCGCGGCCCGCTTCGACGGCCCGGTGCAGGTGAACGGCGCCTTCACCGTGCTGGGCGGGCCGAAGTCAGCGGCGGTGCCGCACCCGGACGGCTCCTACCGGCGGCTGTACTGTGTCGAGTCGCCCGAGTCGTGGTTCGAAGACTTCGGCCAAGAGCAACTGGCGAATGGCCGGGCCAGCGTGCAACTTGACCGGGACTTCGCGGCGCTGGTACACGGCGGGAACTACCACGTGTTCCTAACCCCCGAGGGCGACACCAAGGGGCTCTACGTGAGCAACAAGGGCGCTGGTGCCTTCGAAGTGCGCGAGGCTCAGGGGGGCACCGGGGGTCTGGCCTTCAGCTACCGGGTGGTGGCGAAGCGGAAGGACATCGCCGGGCCGCGGCTGGAGCGCGTGGAGGTGCCGGCCGCGGCTCCGCGGCCCGCCGCGCCCCAGGCGCCGACGATCCCGGCCGTGCCGGCACTGCCGGACCCGAGCGCCCCCGTCAGGAACGCACCTGACCGGCCGGTTGGCGGGGCATCCTAGCGGCTTCCAGGGTTGGGAGAGGCGCCCTACTGGTACCCGTGGCAGGGTGGCCTGACCACGGCGGAGCTTCTGAGCCAGCTGTGGTTAGCTCTCTCGATGCGGCGGCGCGGTCTCGAGCAGCGAGGCGAGGAGGGCGCCGGCGGCCCAGTAGGCGAGGGCGGCGGCGACCGCGTATAGCTCGAGCACGCGGCCGTCCAGCCGGACGGCGGGGAGGACGCCTACGAACGGCTCGACGAGGGGGGCCGTCAGCGCGACGATGGCCCGGACCAGCGGCGCGAGGAGGCTACGCGGCGCGCTGGTCAGGAGGACCAGCAGTACGCGGACGGCGACGAGCAGGGCGACGGCGTTAGCGGCGGTGGCCACCAGGCTGGCGCCGAGCCAGAACGGGCCGCGCTGGGGGGCGCGGCGCGGGGCTGGATGGCGGGCGGCCGTGGGGGCGCGCGGGGGGCCGGGCGCGGTTAGCCCGGTGAGGGCGCCGAGTAGGAAGCCGCCGACGTGCGCCCAAACGGCGACGCCGCTGCTCAGGTGGCTGGCGCGGGTAATGGTGGCGGCGCCGCTCAGGAGCTGCTCGACGAACCAGAAGCCGAGCACCAGGACCGCGGGCACGTCGAACACCCAGAAGAAAACGAACAGCGGCACGAGCAGGGAGACCCAGGCGCCGGGGAAGAGGACGAGATAGGCGCCGAGCACGCCGGAAATGGCGCCCGACGCGCCGACGAGCGGCGCGGCCGAGGGGCCGCCGAGGACGATCTGCACGAGCGCGGCGCCGACGCCCCAGGCGAGGTAGAGCGCAAGGTAGAGCAGGGGGCCTAGCCGGTCCTCGACGGCGCGGCCGAACACCCAGAGGTACAGCAGGTTGCCGAGCAGGTGCGCCCAACCAGCATGGATGAACTGGGACGTGAGCAGCGTCCAGAGCACGGCGTGGGGCACGCGGGGATCGCCGTTCAGCGCAGCCAGCACGAGGGTGGGCGTGGCGCCCCACTGGCGCACGAAGAGGTCGAGCCGCGGCCCGAGCAGCAGCTCGTAGGCGAACACCAGGACGCAGGCCAGGGCGAGTGTCGCCGTGACCCAGGGGAAGGAGCGCTTGGGCGCCGTGTCGGCGACGGGAATCATGGCCTTGCCGGGCGCCGGAACGGCGGCCGGACGGGGCGCTGGCGCCGGCGTCGGGTGTCGGGTTTGCTATGGGCGGCGTCCCTCGGTGTGGCGCGTCGAGCCGACCGGCGGATCGTCTGGAGGGCAGGCTCGCCGCGAGGCGGGAGCGCGCTGGGGGCGGGACGCCGCGGCTGCCCGGGCGCTGGCGCCGGTAATCGGTTTCTTGTTCGGAGCGGCATGGGCCTGGTATACTCCTGCTTGTCCGAGCGCGAGTAGCTCAGCGGATAGAGCGCTACCCTGCGGAGGTAGAGGCCGAGGGTTCGAGTCCCTCCTCGCGTA
>JAJPHF010000136.1 GCA_021325365.1 Pseudomonadota bacterium | reverse complement strand
GCGCCGCAGGGTGAGCGTCTGCTGGGCCTGGTCCACGGCCGAGATGGCGGCCTGCATGTCGGCCGCCTTCGCGCCCGCCAGCGTGTCGGCCAGGCGGGCCTGGGCGCCCGCGAGGTTGGCGGTCGCCGTGTCCACAGCCGCGCGCGCGTTCGCCACGTCGGCCGCCGACGGGTGCCGCAGCGCCTCACGCCGCGCGATCGCCTGGTCGAGGTTGCCCTGCGCGGCCTGCACCGCGGCGTCGGCGGCCTGCTGGTCCTCGGGAGCGCCGCCGTTGAGTAGCAGGTCCAGCTTCTGCTGTGCCGCCCGCAGGTTGGACTGCGCCGTGTCGACGGCGCTCTGCGCGGAGGCGAGCGTGTCCGGCGCGGGGTTGTTCAGCAGCTGCTGCCGGGCGATGGCCGCGTCGAGGTTCGCCTGGGCGGTGTCGACGGCCGTGTGCGCTGCCTGCACCTGGTCGGGCGTCGGGTTGTTCAACTGGTCCACACGCGCCTGCGCGGCCTTCAGGTTGGCGTCGGCCTGCTCCAGCGACGAGCGGGCCGCGGCCAGGTCGGACGGGCTGGCGCCCTGGCTAATGCGACTGAAATTGGCCTGGGCGGTGGCGAGCGCGTTGTTCGCGGCGGTCAGCGCGGCCTGCGCGGTGGTGCAGCCGGCGGTGTTGGAGCCGCAAGCATTCACCGCGATCTGGGCGTTCTGCTGGTTCTGCTGCGCCGTCGCCAATTGCTGGTTGGCGTTGGCCATGTCGTTGGCGTTCGGCGTGTTGCGCAGGAGATCGAAGCGCACGCGCGCCGCCCGCCACGCCGACATCGCCGTGTCCACGGCCGCCTGGGCCGCCTGCCGGTCGGCGGGCGTGCCGCCGTTGACCAGCTGCTCCAGGTTGTCTTGCGCGGCCTGGAGCGCCGAGCGCGCGCTGTCCACGGCGCTCTGCGCGCTCACCTGGTCGGCGATGGAGCCGCCTTGCTGAAGCTGGGTCAGGCGCTCCTGGGAGGCCGCGAGGTTGGACTGCGCGGTCTCGACCCCCGTGCGCGCTTGCGCCACCTGGTCGGCCGGGGGGTTCCGCAGCGCGTCGCGCCGCGCGATCGCCTGGTTCAGGTTGCCCTGAGCGGCCTGGATGGCCGCGTCGGCCGCCTGCTGGTCCGTGAGCGCGCCGCCGTTCATCAGCTCGCTCAGCCGCTCGTTGCTGCTCTGCAGGCTGGCGCGGGCCGATTCTACGGCGGCCTGGGCCGTCTGCACGTCGGCGTCCGTCGGCCCCTCCTCGAGCTGCTCCAGCTTGGCCTGGGCCGCCTCGAGGTTGGACTGCGCCGACGCCACGTCCTCCGGGCGACCACCCTGGAGCATCTCGTCAAGGCGCGACTGGGCCGCGTTCAGGGCCGCCTGCGCGGCCTGCACGTCTTCGGGGCGGGCGCCCGCCTGCAGGAGCGCGAGCCGGGATTGCGCGCTCTGCAGCGCGCCCTCCGCTTGTCGCACCTGGGCATCGAGCTGCGCCCGGTCGAGCGTGGCGATGGTGTCGCCCGCTTTGACCTCGCTCCCGATGTCCACGTTGAGCTGCTCGATGCGCCCGGTGGCCCGCGGCAGGACGTTCACCGTCGCGCGCGACGAGACGTTGCCCGAGTAGGTCAGTACGGCGGCAATAGGGCCGCTCGTCGCGGTCTGCTCGCTGACGGGGATGGCCACCTGGCGCTGGGCGGCTGGCTTGCTCTGCGCCGGTGGCGCTTGGGTCGGCTGCTGGCAGGCCGCCAGCAAGGACGCGCCCAGAACGACGGCCAGCAGCCGCGGGATGCGATTGAGCTGGGGCATGGGTCCTCCTTACCGTGGCCGCGGGCCCGCGCTAACGGGCCCCGATGCTGCGGGCGCGTATTCGGGGTCGGGCTGCCGCGCGTCGGCAGCGGTGGGGGCCGCGTCGTTCCAGGCCGCCCAGCAAAGCACTTCCAAGCCTGCCACGACGGTGCGTAGCTCGTCAGCCGAAAGGTGCTCCAGCAGCCGGCTGACATGGCTGGTCCCCGCCTGCTGGAGCCGCTCCGCCAGCAGTGTACCCTCGGGCGTCAAGTTGCAGAGCACGAGGCGCCGGTCGTGCGGATCCTCCACACGGCGAATCCAGCCATGCTCGACCAGACGATCGACGATGCCGGTCCCGGTGGCGAGGGTCACGTGCAGCGCCTCGGCCAAACGAGTCATCGAGACATGCTGCTCGTCGTGCAGTAAAAACAGCACTTTGAGCTGCGACATGGTCAGCTCGACGTCGAGCCACTCGCTGGTCGGGCGCAGCGAGCGACAGAAGTCGGCGCGCAACTCCAATATCTTCTCAATGAGCTGCGAGCGCTCGTCCGGCATCGTGGACCCCCGCGTGTTGTTACTATACTACCCAACCTTTAAGCAGTGCAAATAATTAGTATCCGACTATTGCTACGGCCCACAATAATTGGCGCCCTTCTCGTGTGGAGATGATGTGGAGACTTCGTTAACGCCGCTACACATCCGTGAGCAGGCCGGCCCCGCGCCGCCGCTCAGCGCGTGGCGTGCGGATCGACAGCGTAGGTCCACCAGTTGGCCAGGTAGCCGGCGTGCGTGCCGGCCGCTCGGGGTAGATGAGCCAGCCACCATCGGTGGTGGGCGCGGATGTCGCCGCCGCCCCATTCGCGACAATCCACCTGGCGGCGCCGGCCGGCGAGCGCGGGGTAGCTCAGCCAGTCGTCGCAGGTGCTCCAGACCGGGGCCGGATTGCCCCAGTCGTAGTCGGCACGGCTATTGGGAGCGAAGTGGACCGTACCGCAGCCCGCCTGGCCGGGAGCGACCAGGTCGTAGGCGGCGAAGCGCTCCCAGGCGTGGCCCGGCGGCGCGGCGCGAAAAGCGCGGCCGACCATCGACTCGACGCGGTGGCCGAAGTTCTCCAGCATCTCGCCCACGCCGCGCTCGTAGCTGAAACCCATGACCACAAAGCGGCGGGCGCAGGCGAGGCCGCCGACGGGCGGTGAGTTGCACCAGTAGGCGCCCGGGCCGGCCATCGTGGACTCGTAGAAGCCGCCGTAGGGCGGTCCGAACAGCCACACCTCGTCGATCTCGCCGTCCGCCACGCGCCGCGGCGCGTCGAGCGCGCGCAGTAACGCCGCGTAATCGGCAAGCTGCGGGTCGTGCCAGCCGCCGCCCCGCTCCCAGCACGCCAGCCACTCTGGCCCGCTGTAGCAGTAGCCGTCGATCAACGGCGGTAGGCTGTCGGTCTCTGACCAGTCGACGATCTCGTATTGAAGATAGCCCCCGCTCGTCTCTGCCAGGTCGGCGACGTACTCGCGCGCGAGCCGCGCCGGGTCGGCGAAGCGGCAGCGCGCGATCAACCGCTCGCCGCGCGCCGGGACCATGACGGGATTGAAGACGACGACCGCGACGCGGGGACGCACAACGGTCCTCGGGTCCGGCAGCGCGCCGGGCGCGTCGGCCGGGCCGGGCGCCGCCGGCCGGGCGGACGCCACGGGGCCCGCCCGCTCGAACCCTCGCCGGAGGCGTTCGATCCAGCGTCGCAACTCGACCCGCCGCTCGCCGGCGCTCAGGCCGGCGCCCCCTGCGCCTCGCGCAGGCTGGCCCGCACGTCGTCAAGGACGGCCTGACTCAACGGCTCCTGCGGCGCGATCGGGTCGCCTACGTCGAACCCCTGCACTTGCAGCCCCGCCTTCACGCACGCGGCGAGCGAATGCTTTTGGAAGGCCTCGTTGATGCGCCACAGGCGGCGTTGCAGCCGCAGCGCCTCGTCCCACTGGCCGGCCTGGCTCAGCTCCCACAGCCGCACGCACTCGCCCGGGATGAGGCACGCCGGCCCGGCCATCCAGCCGACCCCGCCGAGCTGAAACACCACGAGCGGGATGTGCGCCGAGGCGCTGAACATCTCCATCCGGTCGCCCACAAGACTCATCACCGTCAGGATGCGCCCGGTATTGCCCGAGGCCTCCTTGTAGTACCGAATGTTCGGGACATGACTGAGGGCGCCGACCACGGCGGGCGGCAGGTCCACGGTGAGCCCGGGATTCGAGTACAGGCAGATCGGCGCCTCCACGGCCTCGGCCACCGTCTCGAAGTAGCGCTCGATCCCCGCTCGCGTGACTGGAAAGAAAGCCTGGAGCATGAGCACCAGGCCGGCGGCGCCCAGGGCGAGGTAGCGCTCGGCCTGGCGCCGCGCGTCGTCGGTGGCGAACGCGGCGACGCCGGGCACCACTGGCACGCGCCCGGCGGCCGCGTCGACCACGACGCGGACGATCTCCGCGCGCTGCCCCGGGGCGAGATAGGCGAACTCGCCGGTGCTGCCGAGCGGGCTGAGCCCGTGGACGCCGCTGGCGACCAGGTGCTCCACCAGCGCGCGCAGCGCGTGCTCGCGCACGCGGCCCGTGCTCTCGTCCAGCGGGGAGATGAGGTAGGGAAAAATCCCGCGAAACCCGGCGTTCGACATTGTGGTTCCCTCTGGCTCCACTGGCGCCACCCGCGCGCCCGCCTCCGCCAGCGCATCGTCGATCCCGCCGAAAGTATACCGGTGAGGCGCCTCGTCTCGCGCGCGGCGAGGCCCTCCCTCGCCGCGCGCCGCTGGCCAGCGCGCGGCACATCGCTTGCCGTCGCCCGCGAGGGGCGGCCCCGCGTAGCCTAAATGGGTGATCGCGCGGTTACCCAAAAGGCCGATTGCCAATTAGCCGTCCCGTCCGATGCGGGGGCGGCGTACCGGCGCGTACGCTGCGTATGGTGCTGCGGGGCGACGATCCGCCAGTCGGCGACGGCCGCACGTGCGTCGCCCGCCGCGCCGAGTGCCCGTCTTTAGAGGGACGATGCGGATGCGAGTACGGCCGAGAGTGCGGCGTGGCGTGGCGGCGCCGCAGCGCCCCCAACTGCCGGCGGGCGCGGCTCGTTCCCTGGCCGCGAACGTCGAGCGCTATGAGATGGATCGCCGATGACCCTCGCCGAGTGTATCCGCGTGTCGCTACGGGCGCTGGCCGCCAACAAGCTGCGGGCGCTGCTTACCATGCTGGGGATCATCATCGGTGTGGCGGCCGTGATCGCGCTGATGGCGATGGGGCGTGGCGCCCAGGCCGCCATTACCCAGCAGATTCAGAGCCTCGGCGCCAACCTGCTGTTCGTGCGCCCCGGGGCCTCCACGCAGAGCGGCGTCCGGCAGAGCCAGGGAAGTCAGCAGACGCTGACGCTCGACGACGCCGCCGCGCTGGCGCACCAGGTGCCGACCATCGCAGCGGTAGCGCCCGAGGTGAATGGCAGCGTGCAGCTCGTGGCCAACGGTCAGAATGTGAGTACCCGCATCACCGGCACGAGCGCCAGCTACCCCGAGGTGCGGAACTTCCACGCGACGCGGGGGCAGTTCTTCACCCAGGAGCAAGAGAACAGCCGAGCGAGCGTGATTGTCATCGGCAACACCGTCGCCACCAATTTGTTCCCGGGCCAGAACCCCGTGGGCCAGTGGGTGCGCGTCAGCCTGGGGGGCCAGCCGGGAGTGATGTTTCGCGTGGTCGGCGTGATGGAGAGCAAGGGGGGGACGGGATTCGGCAACCAGGACGACCAGGTATTCGTGCCGGCGACCGCGTACACCGCCCGGCTCGCCGCCAACCGGACGGCGCGCGGCGGTTACACCGTCAGCACGATCAACGTGCAGGTCCGGGACCCGGCGTCGATGCGTGACACGGTGCAGCAGATCGGCGCTGTGTTGCGCCAGCGCCATCGCGTGCTTCAGGACGACTTCACGGTCCAGAGCCAGGAGGACTTTTTGCAGACGATCTCGCAAGTCACCGGCACGATGACGCTGTTCCTGGGCGCGATCGCGGGGATCTCGCTGGTAGTGGGCGGGATCGGCATCATGAACACCATGCTCGTGTCGGTGACCGAGCGCACCCGCGAGATCGGTATCCGCAAGGCCGTCGGCGCCAAGCGCCGCGACATCCTCCTGCAGTTCCTCGTCGAGGCCACGGTCGTGAGCCTGCTGGGCGGACTGGTCGGCGTGTCCGTCGGAGTGGGCCTATCCCGAGTGGTGGGCGGCCTGCCCCTGCCCGGGATGTTCGGCAATGCCCTCGTAACGCCCGACGCGGTAATCCTGGCCTTCACCGTGTCGGCGGCCATCGGCCTGTTCTTCGGTAGCTACCCGGCGATGCGGGCCGCGCGCCTCCGGCCGATCGAGGCGCTCCGCTACGAATAAGTAGTCGAGCCGCCGAGCGGAGCAGCGTCCGCCGCGAGGGCGCCTGCTGCCTCCCTTCGCAAACTGCGTGGACGGCGAGGCGTGTTTACCCCTTCGGGTAGGCGCAGCTCGCTCTCGTTTCGAATCCCTTCCTTGTCGATGTGAACAGCGCCGGATGCGCGCAGATCCTCCATCTGCCGTTAACACCATCGGGTCACAATCGATCGTGGGAGACGCAGCGGCGGAGACAGCAGCGCGCACTGCCGAGCACGAAGTCGTCGACCGGGACGGCCCGCAAGCGCGCTGGGCCACCGGGGCGCGACCGATGTGGAGGGCGTTCCCGCGCACGAGCGCGGCGATCTCCCCCCGCAAGCGCGCTGGGCCGCCGGGGCGCGACCAATGGGACGCTGGCCTACCATGCGCCAAGGGAGATGCCCGAATGCTCCGATCTCACCCATTCGTCGCCGGTGGGCCCAGCCTGTCCGTCGTGCTCCCCGCCTACAACGAGGAGGCCGTGATCGAGTCGAGTGTCCGGCACGTGGCGGAGGCGCTGCGGGGGCTGGTGGACGATTACGAGATCATCGTCGTCGACGACGGCTCGCGCGACCGGACGCGAGCCATCCTGGCGGCTCTGCAGGCTCGCGAGCCCGACACGCGGCTGCGGGTCGTGACGCACGAGCGCAACCAGGGATACGGCGCGGCGCTGGCGAGTGGATTCAGCGCCGCCCGCAAGGAGCTGATCTTCTTTACCGACGGCGACGGGCAGTTCGACGTGGCGGAGCTGTCGGGCTTTCTGGCGGCCATGAATGAGGGCACCGACCTGGTGATTGGCTGGCGCGCCCGGCGGGCCGATCCCCCGCTCCGGCGGCTGAACGCTTGGGGCTGGAAGCTGCTGGTGCATGGCCTGTTCGGCTACACCGCGCGGGATGTCGACTGCGCGTTCAAGCTGTTTCGGCGCACGGTCTGGGAGAGCGTGACCGTGCGGGCGCGGGGGGCGACCTTCAGCGCGGAGTTCCTGGTCAAGGCGCGGCGGCTCGGGTTTCACGTCGAGGAGCTGCCGGTGAGCCACTTCCCTCGCGCGGCCGGAAGTGCAACGGGCGCGAGCCTCAGCGTGATCGTCCGCGCCTTCGTGGAGCTAATCGAGCTGCGGCGCACGCTGCCCCGGGAGCCGGGGAGCGGCCAACGGTGTCGGCGGCCCGAGCGGAGGGAAGCGCATGTTGGCTAGTGTACGCGGCCGACAGGCGCTCCGCCGATGCGCCGCCCCGTCGGCACCGCCCCGTCGTGTTGGGGGCCGCGGGCCCGCCTGGGTCGACGCTTTGCAGTCGGCTCGGGGGCGTCCGTTGCGGTTCGCGGCGACTGGTGGTCTGGCCGGGGCGGTGCAGCTCCTGCTCCTGCACGCGGGGACCGCCCTCGGCGGGAACCCGCTGCCCACGAACGTGCTGGCGTTTCTAGTGGCCACGCAGGTGAATTTCTGTCTCAGCCAGCTCTTCACCTGGCGTGACCGGCGCGACGACCGCCCGGCGCGGGCATCGCTGATGCGACGCTGGCTGCGCTTCCACGCGGCGATCAGCGGCACGGCGATGCTGAACATGGTCGTGTTCGCCGTGGGCCGCACCGTCATGCCCGACCTGCTGGCCGCCGCGCTCGGCATCGGGGCGGCCGGGCTGGTCAACTTCGTCCTCGCCGACCGCTTCGTCTTCCGTTCGGCGCGAGCCGCGACCGCGTGACTCGCGCCGTGAGCAGCGCGGTAAAGTCCGATCTGAGCACGCTGCCCGTGGTCCTCACAAGCTCCGGGGCGGCGGGCGCGGCCTGTGGGTCACGCCGCGGTGCTCAGAGGAGGCCCTGCTGCGTGGCGTGGGCCACGGCTTGCGTGCGGTTGTCCGCCCCCAGCTTGTTGAGCAGCGAGGTGAGGTGGTACTTGGCCGTGCTCGCGGAGATCACGAGCCGCTCGGCGATCTCCTTGTTGGTCAGGCCCTCCGTCACGAGCGGCAGCACCTCCTGCTCCCGGGGGCTCAGCAGCCCAACGGTAGCGGGCGTTGCGACGAGGTCGGGGTCATTTCCCAGCCTACGTGCCAGCTCCAGTACCTGTTCCAGGCGGGCTGTCGCGGTGCCGTAGTCGCCCGAAGCGCTGGCCGCAAGCCCTGCTCCCTGGAGCACCTTGAGCCGCAGTCCAGCGCGGCGCCCCGGACGCCGCGCCAGGGCGCCTTCGAGGACGGCCCGTGTCTCATGGAGGTCGCCGCAGGCCCGCCACCTGCGCGCAAGGTCCGCTTGCTCCGCCAGCGCCACGCAGTAGGCGGCGTGCCGGCGCTCGATCTCCGCCCGTTCGCCACTCGCCGCAAGCTGCTCCGCGGCGAACGCCCGCACGGTCGCCAACATGCTGAAGCACGCGCACTCATCCGCGGGCCGGCTCACCTGCACGAGGCTCGCGTCGACCAGCCGGGCGAGGCCGTCTACCGCATCGAGCCCGAGCCCGGTCGCGTGGGTGACTGTCTCCGCCGCCTCCGGCGTCCAGCCGCCCGCGAAGACCGCTAGCCGCCGGAACAGCGCCTGCTCCGCCTCTGGCAGCAGCGCGTAGCTCCATGCGAGCGCCGCGTGCAGCGACGGCTGGCGCGCGGGTAAGTCCGGGGCGTGCCAGCTTAGCGCGGGCAGGCGGTGCTCGAGCCAGCCCAGCAGCTGGGCCGGAGTCAGCACGTTGGCATGGGCCGCCGCCAGCTCGAGCGCCAGCGGCAGGTCGTCGAGGTGCGCGCAGAGCCTGGCGACGGCTGGCGCGTTGTCCGCGGTCAGCGCGAAGGCGGGGGCGCTGGCCTGCGCCCGCTCCACGAACAGCGCCACCGCGGGCACCGACGCGAGGGTCTCCACCGACGGCGACACGTCCGGGGCCAGCACCGGGAAGAGGCGCCAGGGGCAGAGTGTGCTCCCAGCGCAAGCGCAGGCGTGTGCGACTGGTGACTAGCAGCTTGAGGCCGGGGCAGGTGGCGAGCAGCTCCGCCACCTGAGGCGCCGCCGCGAGCACCTGCTCGAAGTTGTCGAGCACGAGGAGGAGCTGTTGCTCGCGCAGGGCGGCCTCCAGCATAGCCAGTAGCGGCCGGCGCTCACGCACCTCCGCCCCGACCGCCTGGGCCAGCGTGGCGAGGACGCGCGCCGGGTCCCAAGCCGGCGCGACGTCGACGAACCGCACACCGTCCGGGAAGCTCGCCTCCACGCCACGCGCCGCTTCCAGGGCCAGGCGGGTCTTGCCCGCGCCGGCCGGGCCGGTGAGCGTAAGCAGGCGCACGGTATCGGACCGCAGCAGCGCCTGGGCGGCAGCCAGCTCGGTCGCGCGGCCGAACAGCGGCGCGGGTGGCAGCGGCAAGGGAACCGACAGCCGGGCCTCGACGGCGCCGGCCATGGCGCGCGGGGTGCGGCCCCGGAACACCGCTGCCTGGAGGGCCGCCCGCTCCCGGCCGGTAAGGCTGAGCGCCGCGGCGATGGCCCGGACCGTCGCCGAGTACGGGGCGCGCCGCTCCCCGTGCTCCAGCGCGCTGATCGCCCGCGCGCTCACGCCGGCGCGCTCCGCGAGTGCCTCCTGGGACAGCCTCGCCGCGAGGCGATAGCGTTTCAGGAGCGCCCCAAACTCGGTGGCCTCCGCGCCCGGCGTGCGGGGCTCGCCGATTCGCGACGGGCCGTCTTGCCGCAGTGGCCGCGTGGCCTCGGCCTGCATCCGCTGTTTGGCCACTTGGCGCCCGTAGACCGGGTCGGGCCCTGGTGCGCGCCGCACCGGCAGCTTATAGGGTGGGACAGGTCCCAGATGCCGGGCTGTTCCCTTCTCAGCGAGAGTTGCCTCAGAGGGCGGGACGGCCTGTCCCGGGACCGCCGCGCCTACCCGGTAGGCGGGCACCGCGCTGGGTGCATGATCGGGTACCGTTGGAGCCACAACGCACCTCCGAGCGCCGGTCGCCACGACGTGCAGCGACCGGCGCCCCGCGTCGCCTGGATATCCTTGTAGCCGGCTTGGGAGCCGCCGCTCCGGGCCGCCACGGGCAGAGGACGTGCCATGATTCCGCCTTTCGTCCTTGGCGCTGGTGCGTCGGTGGCCCGAGGAGCTCGCTCGGTCGCAAGACCTGGGCTGGCACGGACTGTAGCCTGATGTGGCGGGAGCCCTGGATGCCTGTCCGGAGATCGCGCGACCGCGCCATCGCCGAGAAGACCGTCAAGACCTACGTGAGCAGCATCCTGGGGAAGCTCGGCGTCCGGAGCCGCACGCAGGCCGCGCTGGACGCCGGGCGGGTCGGCCTGGTGCCGGTCGATCAGCTCGGCGCCGGCGGCAGCACTCCCCATTAGGGTAGCTCCGGGTCGGGAGCTGCTCTTCATCTGGCGTTTAACTTCGCCCGCCATAATCCTCTCGGGACGGGGTGCGAGACACCTCGACCCGGGAGGATCGCAATGACCTACAAGACGTCATGGCCCAGCGAGGAGCCCGCGCCGTGGTGGCGGGGGCAACCCGTGGATAGGGGAGCGCGCGGCCGGAGCGCGCCCGGAGGGCAGAGCATCGCGGCCTGGCGTCCCGCGTCGCCCGGCCAGCTCGCGCTGATCGGCGCGGGCCTGTGGCTCGCGGGCGCGCTCGTACCGCTGCTACACGCGCTCGCCGCGGTCGGCGTGGTGCTGCTCGTCGTGGCCGGCCTCAGCCTGTTCCTCCGGCCGCGGACTCGGACGATGTACTGGCGCGGGCGCCGCATCGACCTGCAGAATGAGCCGAGCGTCGGCGAGCGCGTGTATCGGCTCATCTACCGCGCGCGGTAGTCATCCGAGGCGCCCGGGGCGCCACGCGCCCGCGAGCCGAAACTGGCGGCACGAACAGGCGCGAGGCTGTCGGGCAGCGACGGCCGGACCATACTCGCAACTGGCCGGTTGGTCAGGGTCAGCCGACGCCCAAGGGTGCCATACTAGGATGGTAGAGTGCGTCGGAGGGGGGCAGCGGCGCGTCGAGGGGGAGAGAAGGAGAGACCAGCCATGTCGCAGCAGACCAGGAAGGCCACGGAGGCGGAGCGCAAGGACTTCATCCAGAAGCTGGGCCGCTTCCGCGCGTCGCTGCCCGACCACGAGAAGGCGATGCTCGACGCGATCATGATCACCGCCGAGGGCGCGCGAGGGGCCGGGGACGTGCAGGGCTACGCGTGGTTCTGGGGCAACGACCCCGTCACGCCCCGCTGGTACACCGGCGTGCAGCCCCCGGGCGCCACGTCACCGTGGTGGGAGAACTACAACACGCCTTGGAGCTGAGATCCGTGGGCCCCGAGTAGCGCCTGCTGCTCGGGGCCTACTGCCGTCCCTCGGCCAGCCGCCCGGCTAGACTTCCCCCGTGCCGGTGTCGCCGTGCGGGTGGTTCTCCGGCGCGCCTCGCCGCAGCAGGCGGCCAATTCCCCGCTGGATATCGTCGAAGACGGTGAACATGGCCGGCACGAAGACGAGCGTGAGCAGGGTGGAAGTGAGCAGGCCGCCGATCAGCACCACCGCCGCGGCCTTGAGCAGCTCCGAGCCCTCCTCGAGGCCGCTGGCGATGGGCAGGAGCGCGGACATCACCGACAGCGTCGTCATCAGGATTGGGCGCAGTCTGGTCGGGCCAGCCTCCAGCAGGGCGTCGGTGCGGTTGTAGCCGCGCTGCTCCAGAATCTCCGTGTAGTCGACGAGCAGGATGGCGTTCTTGCCCACGAGGCCCAGCAGCACGGCGAAGCCGAGCAGCGAGAACAGCGTGAACGGCGTGTCCGTGAGCGCCATGGCGCCGAAAGCGCCGACGGTCGCCAGCGGCAGGGACATCATCACGATCACGGCGAGCGGCAGCGTCACGGAGTTGAAGAGCATCATCATCAGCATGTACATGAGCAAGATCGCCACGGCCAGCGCCTTGAAGATGTCGCCGAAGGCCTGGGCGCCGCGGATGAACTGGCCGGTGACGCTCGACACCATGATGGCGATGGGCACGTAGACCACCACGTCGACCATGGTGATCGTGATCGCCGCCAGGCCGATCTCGCTGCGGCCCTCGATGGCGGCCCGGATGGGGTTCTTGCCCATGCCCAGGTGGCGGGCGATGTTCTCCAGCACCACGATGCTGTCGTCGACCAGGATGCCGATGGCGAGGGTGAGCGCCCGCATCGTCATCAGGTTCAGGTTGTAGCCCAGGAGGCTCATTACGGCGAACGCGGTCAGCACCGACGTGGGAATCGACAGGAGCACGATCGCGGTGCTGCGCCAGGTGTGGATGAATAGCAGCAGGATGAGCCCCGTGGCGATGACGGCCTCGACGAGCGAGCGCTGCACCGTGTTGAACGATTGCTGGGTGTAGACGGAGCGGTCCACCACCACGTCGAGCCGGGTGCCCTGGGAGAGCTGCGGCTGCAGCGTGTCGATCGCGGCCTTCACCGCGTTCACCACATCGATGGTGCTGGCCTGAGGCGTCTTGGCCACACCGATCGCCAGCCCCTCCTGGCCGTTCACGCGCACGATGGCCTGGCGCTGCTGATAGGTGTCTTGAACGGTGGCTACGTCGCGCAGGTAGACGGGGCCGCTGGGCTGCTGCTTGACGACCAGGTTACGGAGGTCCGGGACCTGGTGCGCGAGGGCATCGAAGTACACGTTGTAGCTGCGGTCGCCTTGCCAGATCGTGCCGGCAGGGGTCTGAAACTGGCCGCTCTGCAGCGCGGACACCACGTCGGTGACGGCGAGGCCGCGCGCGCGGAGCGCCCCCTCGTTCACCAGCACGTGGACCTCTCGCGTCAGCCCCGACTGGATCGTCGTCGAGCTGACGCCCGGCACGTTGTTGAACTGCTTCTGCAGCACGTTCTCGGCGAAGTCCTCCATGAGGGCGAGCGGCTGGTCCCCGGTGAACGCGACGGTGACCACGCTAATGGCGTTGGGGTCCAGTTTGATGATCGAGGGGACGATGTTGGGGTTGGGCGGCAACTGGTTGCGTGCGCCGTTCACGACGCGCTCGGCGTCGGTCGAGACGGTGTTCGGATCGGCGGCGGTGTTGAACTGCACCTGGACGACGGACATGCCTTGCAGGGAGGTCGAGGTCAGGCCGTTGACGTCGATATTTTGAAGCGTTGCGAGGGCGCTCTCGATCGGCGTCGTCACGGCGGCCTCGACCGTCTCGGGATCGGCGCCCGGATAGGGGGTGCTGACCGTTACCGACGGGAAGTTGACGTTGGGGACGACGGCGATTGACATGCTGGTGTAGGCCAGGATGCCGAAGATGGCGAGGGAGCTCGTAAAGGCCGCGACGACCAGGGGATGGTGTACCGCGATCTCAGTGACCTTCACGCGCCGGCCTCCGCGTGTTGATACGTCACGGGTGAGTTGACCTGGGCGGTGCGCTTACGCTCCATGTCCACTCACCAGACTGGTACCTCGTCACGGGTGATTTGCTGTGTGTTGGCAACTGCCAACACACAGCAAATCACCCGTTGACAGACCACTAGCCGCTCGGGGGCGCGCCGCTCACGCGCACTGGATCGCCGTCGTTGAGCAACTGCTGGCCCACCACGATGAGCTGGTCGCCGCGCTCCAGGCCGCTGAGCACCTGGGTCTGGTAGCCGTCGTTGATGCCGAGCTGAGGCTGGCGCACTTGGGCTTTGCCGTCCACGACGACGAAGACGATGCTGCTCCCGCCGCGCTGCACGATGGCCTGGTTCGGGATGGCCAGCGCGTCCGGCGCTTCGGCGCCGTGCAGGGTGACCTACGCGTACATCCCGTCCTTGAGCTTGCCTTCCGGGTTTTCGGGCACCACGGTTGCCTGGAAGGTACGCGTGCGCCGGTCGGCCGCCGGCGCGACTACCGTCACGACCGCCGGGAACTGCTCGCCGGGATAGCTGGAGACGGTCAGCACGGCGGGGCTGCCCTCGCGTATTTGCCCCATCAACGCCTGCTCGATGGTGACCAAGATCTGCACGTCGCGATTGACCAGCGTGACCAGCGTCGTGGAGGGGCTGGCGAGCGTGCCCTCCGAGACCAGGCGAGCCGACACGTCGCCGTCATATGGCGCGTAGACCTATGCTTCAGCCGCCTGCGCGCGGGCTAGGTCGTACGCGCCCTGGGCTTGCTGGACGGCAGTCTCGGCCTGCTGGATGTCCTGCGGCCGGTTGGGTTCCGCCGCCAGCGCCAGGTTCGCGCGCGCCTGCGCGACCACCTCCTGCTGCTGCTGGATCTCTTGCGGACGATACGCATACTGCTGCAAGGCCAGGTTCTGCTGGGCCTGGTCCGCCGTCGAGTAGGCGGCCACCAGATCGGCAGCCTTGGGGGCCACGAGCACGTCGGCAAGGTTGCTGACGGCGCTCGCCAGGTTCGCCTGGGCGGTGCTCGCGGCGGTGGTGGCGCTCGCGACGTCCGCGGCCGGCGGGTTGCGCAGGGCGTCGAGGCGAGCCTGCGCCTGCGCGACGGCCGTGTCGGCAGCGCGCTGCGCCTCGGCGGAGCCGCCCGCCAGCAGCACGTCGAGGGAGGTCTGGTCCGAACGCAGCGCCGTGTCCGCGGAATCGAGCGCGCTCTGGGCGGCGGCCAGCGTGTCGGCCGCGGGCTGTCGGAGGAGCTGCTGGTTGGCGAGAGCCGCCTGGAGATTCGCCTGGGCCTGGTCGACCGCCGTGCGCGCGGCCTGCATCTGGTCGGGCGTGGGGTTGTTGAGCTGGTCGAGGCGCGCCTGCGCGGCCACGAGGTTCGCCTGGGCAGTCTCGGCCGCGGTCACCGCGCTCTGGAGATCGCTCGGCGATACCTCGGGCGTCAGGCGATTGGGACCCTGCTGGGCGCTCTGCAGCGCGGCGTTGGCCCGGTCGAGCGCCGCCTGCGCCGCGAGGCAGTAGGGGTTGGTCGCCGCGGGCGACTGGACGGCGGCGGAGTTGAGGGTGGACGACGCGGTGCCGGTGCTGATGACGGCGGAGGCTTGCGAGACCGATTGGGCGGTCGTGCCACACTGGGTCTGCTGCGCCTGCTGGGCCTCGGTGACCTGAGCGTGTAGGTCCGTGAGCTGCAGGGCGCTGTTGGCCGCGGCGCCGGGGTTCGCCTGGCGCAGCAGCTGATCGTAGTACGCGCGGGCGGAGCGAATCTGCGTCTGGGCTTGAGCAAGGGCCGAGAGGGCGGCTTGCCGGTCGGCCGGCGCGCCGCCGTTCGCCAGCTCGGCCAGGCTCTGCTGCGCGGCCTGGAGCGCGGCGGTGGCGCTGTCCACCGCGGCCTGGGCGCTCACCTGGTCGGCGATGGAGCCGCCGGCGAGGAGCACCCCGAGGCGGGACTGCGCCGCCTGGCGGTTGGCCGCCGCCTGGTCGACCGCCGTTTGGGCCGCCTGAACCTGGTCGGGCGCCGGGTGGCGCAGCGCGTCGCGTTGGGCCTGGGCCTGCGCCAGCGTCGCTTCGGCCTGGCGCACGTCCGTCGGGGCGCCACCCGCCAGGAGCTGGCCGAGCGCCGTGCTTGTGCTCTGCACGCTGGCGTAGGCGGACTCGGCCGCGCGCCCGAGCGGTGTCGATCTGCGCCTGGGTGGAGCCCGACAGCACGTTGGCCAGGCGCGACCGTGCCGCCTCCAGGTTCGCCTGCGCGGTGGCCACGCTCTCCGGGCGCCCACCGTCGAGCATGAGCCCGAGCTGCTGCTCGGCCCCCCGCAGCGTTGCGCCTGCTGCCTCGACCGCCTCGGGCCGCGCGCCGGCCCGCAGCAGGTCGAGCCGCGCCTGGGCGGTGCCGAGCGCCCCCGCGGCCTGGGCCACCTGCGCGTCGAGCGGCGCGTGGTCCAGCTCCGCGATCAGGTCGCCGGCCTTCACGCTGCTGCCCACGTCGACGGTCAGGCGGTTGATGCGGCCGGTCGCCTGCGGCAGCACGTTGACGGTCGCCCGCGCCTGGATATTTCCCGCGTAGCTGAGGGTGGTGGTCAGGCTGGTCGGGCCGACGGGCTGGACGCTTACGAGCGGCGCCGCGGTGCCCAGCGTGCCCGCTCCTTCGGCCGGCGGGCTCTGGGCCGTCGGCGTGCGGCCGCCCGCCCCGCAGGCTGCCAGCAAGACGACGAGCGCGGTGGCGCACCCCCGTGTGGACCAACTACGACTCACCATCGGCTCACCTCACGCACGGCTGGCTCAGCTGCCGAGGACCCGGCGGCCACGCGAGCGGCGTGTAACGGGCCACCCGCCTGGTCTGCACCGATCTCAGTCCGCATCGGCAGCGACGATGCGGACCACGAGGTTGTCGCCCGAGGTCGGGGCCACCGCCGCGGCGTAGTGCCAATACCGTAGGTCGGTCTGCGGCGCCGGCAGCTCCAGCCGATATGGCGCCGCGCACTGAAACTGACTGCTGCGATCGGCGCTGCCGCCCAGCGTCGCCTGCGCGTTCACGTAGGTCTCCACGCCGGCCGCGGTGAATGTCGCTCCGGGCGGACCATCCACCTGCAGCGTGTAGCGCTAATGCCAATCCAATGCTGCCTGGAGGGAGGCCACGGGATGCGCGGCGGAGGTCTGGCTCTCGGCGAGCACGGCTGCCGCGAGCGCGGGCCGCGCCGCGACTAGCGCGACGGCCAGCAGGGGCAGTCCAAGAATGAGGCTCGTCGTGCGGATCACGATTCCCTCCTGTTCCTGCCGGCTGGGTGAAGCCGGGCTGGCTAGACTGACTCCATCGCCCGGCTTAGAGCGAGCGCAGCGGGGGGTGGGTCGGCACGGGCACGACGTCGGTGGGCGCGGGCGTTGGCGCGGGGCCGGGTCCCACGGTGGGCTCCCACGGCGGCAACGGCACCAGCGATGGCAACGGCGGCGCCGTCGCCGTCGGCAGGGCGGTGGGCGCCGGGAGAAACGTCGCGGCCGCGTGCGGGATGTCGGTCGGGAAGACCGCCGCGGTTGGCGAGGGCGACGGCGTCGGGGCGGGGACGACGGTCGGCGGCGCGGGCGGCTCTGCCGCCCGGCAGGCCGTCGCGCCGGTTGCCAGGGCGATGAGCAGCCCGGGCGCCCATCCCGCCCCGCGGCGCGTACCCTCGCGCCTCTCGGGCGCCGGCCGCTCCTGGTCCCGGCTCGGCTTCACGGGGCCACCACGCCTTCACAACGGCTCATGGGATCCGGGACGAGCGTCAGCGCCTGCACGTCCGTCGGCACTTCGAACGTCCACAGTTGCCGCAGCGACAGCCCGGGCTCGAGCACCTGCTGTGTGAGCGCGTTGATGCCGTACTGCCGCGCCAGGACGGTGAGGTCCGGGGTAAAGCCGGCGCTCGTTATCTGGAACAGCCGGCCGCGATTGTCCTGCAGCTCGACCGGCAGCGAGACCTGCGCGGCCTGGTCGCCAACGTTGGTGACATTTGCCACCACCACTACGTGGGGCACGCCGTCGGGTCCCTGCAGCGGCTCGGCTTGCTGCACCGCCACGTCGACGGGCACCCCCAGCAGCCCGCACGTGCGGAGGGTTTGGCCCACCAGGCCAGCCACCGCGGCGTCGAAGGAGGCGCTGGTACTGGGGCTCGCGCCGGTCGGGGAGACAACGCCGACCGTGGGCGCCGGGGCTGTGGGTGTCGGTGTCGGGCTCGCCGGGCTCGGGCCCAGGGCCAGGGCAAAGAAGTTGTCCAGGCGCTCCACGAGCACCCCCGCGTCGGGAATGGCGTCGATCTGCGCATCGGTAAGCTCGGCGGGCACAATGCCGTAGCGCAGCCCGTCGCGATACACGAAGAGGGCGCCATCGCTGCGGCGGAGCACTCGCCCCTGCAGGGCGGCGGCGCCGGTCGACTGTGCCAGCACGGCTCCGCCGCCGAGCACTGGCAGCGCGACGGCGCTGCACAGCAACACCAGGCGCCCGAGCCGCTGCCACGTCATGGTCAGCCCTCCGCGGGCGCAGCTCCGCGGTCCGCCGGTGCCGGCTGGCTCCACGCCCGCATGGCTGTCCCCGCGCGAACAACCTCTGATCTACCCCAGTGTCGAACGCCGGCAGCGTTTGAACCTCCGCCAAACCGCCAGTTGTGCTGGGAGGCGGCACGGTGCACCAGGAGCCTAGCCAGTTGGCCAGGTGGTCAGCCTCGTCGTCCAGCGCGACTCACGTGGAAACCGCGCGCGGCTTGATCGAGCTGCCCGCCAGGCACCGGCCGGTCGCCGAGGCGGATCGCGGCAGCGCGGCGGCACCGCCCCGGGCGGATCAGGAGCGGGGCGCTCCTGGGGGGCGGGCGCCGGACGGCGCTGGGAAGACCATCGCCTGCCCCGGAGTCAGGGGCATGGGCGTACTGCCGGCCGCCGTCGACTGCACCGAGACCGGCCCGCTCTGGCCGTTGCTCACGTAAGTCACGTGGGTCGTCCCGTCCGGGTCGATCTGCACCTGGACGGTGGCGCCCTCGGCGCGCGCCACCACCGCCAGCGTCTCGACCTGAAACCCCGCCAGCCCGGCCGAGCTGTCGGCTGGCGCCGCGTGGTGGACGGCGATTCCGTCGAGCTGCAGGAGGCGGCCCACCATGGCGCCCTGCGGATTCGTGTCGGGCTGCTCGATCTGGAGGTCGGACTGCTCCATCATATCGGTGCGGGTGCCGTCGAAATGGATGATGCGCGCCGCCGCGCCCTGGTCCGTGCGCACCTCGTCGCCGGCAGCGAGGGATTGGGAGTCCTCCACGCTCGTCCATCCCGTGTCGTCCGAGGGCGACGGGGCAGCCGCGTTGGCGGTACGCCACTCCACCGTGTCCTGGATCACCTGCAAGACGGCCAGAATGGAGGGCGGCCGGTGCTGGGGCTGCACGGCAGCCGAGGCGCCAGGCGCGAATAGGCCATTTGCCAGCGCCGCGGCGAGCAGCGCTACCGACCCGATCCACCGCAGGGTTCTGTGGCTACCCAACTCTGTCCTCCCTCTCCTAGTCCCGTGGGTTGGTGGTCCGACCGCCACGGGGAAGCCGGTCTCTCGGGTTCCGTCGGCAATCCAGCCCGCCGCCGTTGATCACCCCGGGCGCATGCCTCTGTCCGCCGAGCTCCACATGCCCATTATCGCGCGCCTGGCAGCGCGCTTCTCGCCAAACGGTCAGTTGGGCTGTGGGAGCGTGCAGTCCGCGGGGCGCTGTCCACCCGGCCGGGGGGCGCCTTCGCGAACGACCCGCACACTTAGCAGGCGCAGTACGGGGTGTGCCGACCGCCGTGGCGCCGGTAGCAATCGTGAACGGAGGCTGACGGCGGCTAGCGCCCCGATCCGTTCGGTCGGACGCTGCGCGTGCGGCGGACGGCCACGCCGCAGGCCACAGCGCCCACGCTGACTACCAGGGCGAGCGGCCACGGCGCCGGTGCTCCCGGCCGGGGCGCCGGCACCATCGCGGCGCGCGTCGTGGCGCCACGCACCGCTGCAGTGGTGGGGCGCGGTGTGGCGCGCCCCCCGCCTGGGAGGCTGGCCGGCCCACTGCCGATCGCTCCACCCAGCACGGGCGAGGGCGTCGGTGACGGTAAGACGGTGAGCGGTGGTGGCGCGGTCGGCAACGGGAGAATCGTCACGGGAGCCGCGGAGGGCGACGCCGTGACGGACGGCGCGGCTGTCGGCACCGCCGGCGTTATGGCGCGCACCGTTGGGAGCGCGACCGTGGGCAGCGCCGTGACCGTCGGTGGGGCGGTCGGGGGCGCGAAGGTGGCGAGCGGGGTCGGAGTGGCGCGCGCGGTGGCCGAGGGTAGCGCGGTGACGGGCGGTGTCGCGGTGCGTCGGGCGGTTGGGGACGGCGGCGCGGTCGGCGACGGCGACGCAGTAGCGCGCCGAGTCGGCGTCCGCCGCGCGGTTGGCGACGGCGGCGCGGTGGGCACGGGTGAGCTGGTGGCGATGGCCGTCGTCGTCGGGACGACGGTCACGCTGGGAGTCGTCGTGCCCGCGGCCGGCTGTGCGGTGGTACTCGCGGCCTGCGCCCACGCGCTGTGCTGGCGGGCCGAGAGCGGGCCAAACGACGCGAGCAGCACCGCCGCCCCATAAATGGACAGCCCGGCTCCCAGGCGGAGCACCGCGCCGACTCGTCGCCTACCAGTTCCGGTCCTGCGAGTGGCCGGCCCGTGCGGCGCTGCCCCAGCCTCCGCGGGAGCCTGGTCGCCCTCCCCGCTGCGGAGCGTGTCGTACGGGGACATGGGCCCTCTTCTGCGCGGGGGTACCCCGGATACGCCAACCGTATGCGCCCTCGCAGGCCACGACCAGGCACACTGCCACAGTTAACCGGCACGCTGGCAAGTGTGCGGGTCGCCGATTGAGGTGGGGCCCGGCGCCGTCGTTGCTCAATACTGAATGCCGGGGAAGCGCGCATTCAGGTGGGTCCAGCATGAGTCCGAGGGGTGCTCAGGGGCCCCATTCGGATCGTGGAGCGAGGGGCCATTGGCGAGCGCCGGCCGGAAGATGCCCGAGCTGCCCAGGACCTGGCGCGTCTTCGCGCTGACGCTCGGGATGGCGATTCGGCTGAAGAGGTGGCTGGCCCATGTGGTCGCTTGTCTACGCGGAACCTCAGCGGCCGCCGCTCACCTGCATCGGCATGATCGTTCGCTAGCGCAAAACTCGGCGGCTCGACCGGGAGCACCCCGCGGACCGTCGCCGCCTCGCGCGTGGCGACGATAGCGACCTGGAGCGCCTCCAGTGCCTGCAGGCGCTCGGCAGGCCCAGCGCGGTCCAGCCAATTCGCGACCGCCGCACACGCTCGGGACAGCGCCCTGGCATCCACCTGGCCAGCTATCGGCGCGGCCGATCCGCGCAGGGTACTCAGCCGCTCCTCAAGTAGCGTGCGCTGACGCCGAAGGTTGGCGCCCTCCTCTCGGACCGGCTGCTCATCGACCTCGCCAAAGCTATAGAGGCGTACGAGCCGAGCTTCGCGGTCCTTCAAGGACTTGATCTCGCCCTCGACCCGTTCTACCTCATCGGGATCGAATTCTGGTCTGTCCCGCCGCTCCAACTCGTGCAGCACGGTCGAGGGGTCAGTCAGGACGCGCCGAACCTCTTTCCAGATGCCGGCCTCCAGAGCGTCGCCTCGCACGTAGCGGGCGGAGCACTGCTCGCGAACGTGCTTATTGTAGGCATGCCGACAAGCGTAGTACGTGTATTCGGCGCCTTTGACCTTCATCGTCTGGCCGATCATCGCCGCCCCGCACGTCCCGCACTTGGCCCGACCACGTAGCACGTAGAGCCTCGCGGTACGCCGCTGGCGCGTGCGCTCCGGGTCCGCCAGGATGGCCTGTACCCGGTCCCATAGCGCCTGGTCAATGATCCGGGGCGACGCGCCCTCGATCTCGATCCACTCCTCGACCGGCCGAGGAACGGGCCGCCGGCGGCGCCCGCCCTTAACGCCCTCCCGCCCGGTCACTATCCATCGCGTACGCCGGTAGACGAGCCGCCCGGTATAGGACTCGTTCGTCAAGATTCGACGGATGGTCAGCGGATACCAGCGCCCGCCTGAGAAGGCGCGGACGCCCGAATCGTTCAGCTCGCTGGAGACCTTGGAGTAGCTGCGCGTCTCCAGGTACCGGCGGAAGATCCACCGGACGACCTCCGCCTGCGCAACGTCGATCTCCCGCTGGCCCGTCCGCGGGTTGTAGACGTAGCCGTAGCAGCCCTTGCCCATCGCCTGTGGAATGCGGCCCGAGCGGGCCCGCTCCAGCTTGCCGCGAGTGGTCCGCTCAGCGATCATCTCGCGCTCAACCTCGGCACTGAAGGCGCGGGCGGCCAGAATGAAGCGGCCGATCGCCGTGCTTTCGAATTGCTCGGTGACCAGTTCCAGCCGAGCGCCCGCTTGCTCGACATCGTAGATTAGGACCCCGATGTGGTTCTGATTCCGCGACAGCCGGTCCACGGCGTAGGCTACCACGACGTCGATGGCACCCTGCTTGAGTAGCTGGCGCACGCGGCTGATGCCAGGGCGGTCCAGCGTGTAGCCACTGGCGGTGTCCCGGACGCACTCAACAAGCGCCCAGCCGGACCGCAGCACTCGCTCCACGCCGGCCCGCTCCTGAGTGTCCAGGGAAGTGCCGTCCCGCTCCTGGGCGTCGGTCGATACTCTCGCGTACACTACGGCGCGCATACTTACCTCCCGCGTCTTGATTCATTTTAATACAATCCAATACAATAATGCTATGCGAGACAGTAGCGAGTGGCTTACCACGCCCGAGGCGGCGGCGTACCTGCGGGTCCATCCGGAGACGTTGCGGAGTTGGGCGCGCAAGGGGACCATCCCGGCAGCCAAGCTCGGGAACCGCGGCGGCTTCCGCTTCAAGCGGATGGACCTCGATCGATTTCTGGAGAGCCGAAAGAGCGGCGGAGCCGATTGAGGGGCTGGCGCGGTCGACCTAGCGGCGCCGATACACGTCCTTGCGGTCATCTACGGCGCGCACGACGATACGGCCCGGCTCCAGATCGAAGATGATCCGCCAGTCGCCGACGCACAGGCGCAGGCCCGGCATGTCCTCTAGCCGTCGCACGTTGCCGTAGCCGGTCTCGGCGTAGCGGCGCAGCGCGGCGCGCAAGCGGGCGACCAGCCGCGGGTTACGGCGAGCGAGGCGCGCCAGATCGGCGGCCACCGATGCCGGCCAAATGACGGTACAGGGCCGCCACGGCCGCGCCAGCTCACGCCTCGCGGGCGAGCAGGGCGTCTAGCTCGGCGTCCGTCAGGTAGTCGCCGCGGGCCATATCCGCGGCCGACGCGGCCATCATCGCCGCTTCCTTCGGCGAGAGCGGCACGGGGTCTACGGGCAGCTCCCCGCGACGGACAGCCCGGCGCTCGCGCTGGCGATCGGTCAGCTCGGCCCGGTGGGCGCGGTAGTAGGCGCGCGCCCGGCAGCGCGGCGAGCAGTAGCGCCGCTTGTAGCGCCCCGCCGTCGTGGCCATCACCTCGGCGCCGCATTCCTCACAGCGCACCGGTCCGACCACACGGCGGGCGGCAGCCATCGCGCGGGCAGCATCGCTCAGGGGCGAGCGGTCGCTTACAGCCATTGCACTACCTCCACCGTGAGCATATCACGCAGAGCGGTTTCCGTGAATCTCGCATCTGCCCTATGGACTCACCCAAAACGATTTGGTATAGCAAAGATGCAGGGCGCTGGGCGCCCGAGCACGAAGCGGCCCCCGAGCGTTGCAGCCGCCCGAGGGCCCAGGAATGAAGCGAGCGATGGTCACTTCCCCCCGGCCAATGGTACCACACCGGCCCCCGCGCTGCCCTTCGAGGCGACCTACCGCTACGCGCTCCAGATCGATGAGGCGAGCTTTGCCGCCGCGCTGGCCGCGGACCTACTACTAGAGCGCCTGCACGACTACCTCACCGCCCCGAGCGAGACGAGCCGCTACCTGCTGGCCCAGCAGATCGAGCGGACCTTGCCGAAGGTTCACACGGCCCTCGCCGCGGCGCGCGTCACGCCGCAGAGCACGGGTTTGGGATCGGTTCGAGCTGACCGCCAAGGGTGAGGCCGCGGCGGCAAACGTAGCGTAAGGCTTGCCGGGGCGGGTAGCGCACCCGCCCCGGCGATCCCGCGGGAGGACACGATGCTTACCGCACAGAAGCGCTTGCGGCGCCTGACCGTGCGCGCCCTCGCCACACGGCCGGGGCTCCTACTGACCACAGCGCTCGCCGAGTACGACGATGCCACGCTCGCCGCGCAGCTCGGCTGCCCCGTCGCCGGCGTCATGCGGCTGCGCCTCTGCCAGCCCCCGCGGCCCGCCTACTGGGCTGCCGACGTGCAGGCCATCGCTGCTCGTATCGGCGCCGAGCCGGCCGCGCTCAGCGCCCGCTTGCGGCGCTTCGCGGCTAACAGTGCGGGAGCCGCCACGCCCCCTCGCCCGCCAGGCACCTCGTAGTCGCGCCAGGAGCCGCACTGCGTTGAGTAGGCGCAGCTTTGGTGGCAGTGATTGTTGTCCACATTTTGCGACTCAGCTTTGCCGGGATAATCGTTTGAGTTTGCAGAACGCCCAAACAGGTATCTCCGCCCGTATAATGCGGATACTGGATATTATTCGATGACGTTATGCGGTGCTATGAGGACCTCCGGCATTTTGATCCTGGCAGGCCGCAGCAGTTGTTGGAGCAGCCCGGCCCCGGTACCCCGGTTTCTATAGATGTAGGGACAGCGACAGGCCGGTGGTAGGCGTCGCGCGTGCAGCGGAAAACGTCGTGCCTCGGCGAGTCGAGGCACAAGCACAGTGCTCTCTCCGTGAACCGGCCTGCGCCCTATACGCTGAGGAGTGGCGTGAGGTAGGATGAGAACCGGCCGCAGATGCCGCCTCTGGATCTGCGGACCGGCAGGCTTCGTGGCGGCCCCCGCGAGGGCGCTCGCCTCGACCTTTGGCTCACGGCCGGCAGGAGCTACGCGCTCCGCCAGTCCTTCAGCGCAGTGCCGGTCACAGAGAGCCCTGGCGAATGCGCCGAGTGCCGGGATAGACGACCAACAGGAGGCATTCGGTATCAGTGCCATTGACGAGGGGGGACGGGATGGCAATACGTCGGTTGGGTCGCGGAGCGCTTGGCGCTATCCTTGCGGTTGCGGTGCTTGTAATGCTCAGCACGCAGGGCTGGACCGGGGGACTCGGGGTCGCGGGGGCAGCCGCGAGCGAGGATTCTTCTCGGGCGCATGGTGATATTCCCACGAGTATCCAGGCCCAAGATGCGCAGGAAGAGAATTACCTTCGGCAATTGCTACTCAGGGCTGACGATCTTCCGGATGGGTTCACGGAGGTCGACGAACTGATCCGCTACGTCTACACCGCCGGCACGCTGTCGGTTAGCCGGACCTTCGATGGCCCGGCCTTGCCAGAGGCGCCCAGGCGCGGACCGGTGCGGCTCGTGAGTTCCGTCACCCGCTATCCGGATGCGGAAGCAGCCGGGCAGGCACTCGCCAATCCGCGGGGCTCGCTGAACGTCGCAGGATCCGGGGAAGAAGTTCCAGCGCCCTCGCTAGGCGAGGGCAGCCGCGCCTTCCGCCGGCCGCTTTGGCCGCGGGAGGAGATCGCGCTAGTCGCCAAGACGGGCAACTTGCTATTTGGCGTGTCCCTCCTTATGCCCGACGCGCCGGCGACGGTGGACCTGCTGTTGCCCTATGCGCAGGCGGCGGAAGGGCGGGTCCAGGAAGGTCTGGCGGCCGTACCAGGCCGACGAGGTGACAGCGCTTCGCAAGACGACGAGATTGGGACCACACCAGACCGCGTGCCGGGTTTCGCGACCCTGCCGTTCGGGTCCCCGAGCGGTACCAACGAGTCGGCAGCGGGCGGAACCGGCTTGCTGTCATCGACCGAGGCGCGCCTCGCGGCAGCGAGCCTCACCGAGGCAGACGTGCCGCACGACCTGCGGCTGGTCCCCCGTGGTAGTGGCCCCTGGAGTATCCCGACAGCCCCCGGCTACATTACCACGTTCATGCGAGACGATGCGCGCGACCTCGACCGCGCGCGCCTGCTGCCGGCGGGCACGGTCGTGGCCGTGTTCGCGACGCTCCAAGCGCCAAACACCGATCCGGGTCTGGATGCGGTGGCAGCCGGCGTGCAGAGTCGGATGGAGCGTACCCCATCGCTCACCGCCCTCACGCCGGTCGACACGGCGCCAGTGGGAGATGAGAGCCGAGCCTACACGATGCAGCTGGCCACGGGGACGGTGATCGCCGGTAGACCGGGCTGGCGCGACGGCCGGCTCGCGCTGCTCGATGCGCAGGGCGGCGCCCCGTTAGCCAGCATTGCCTACGTGCTCTTCCGCCGCGGCGGGATGTACGGGTCGCTAACGAGTGTGGCGATGGGATCGGTGCCTCCGCTCGAGGCCACCGTCCAGCTCGCGCAAGTCCTGGACGCGCGACTGATCGGTGCGAGCCCAGAATAGCATCGGGCGCTGACGTACGACGAGCATCGGGGTTACCCTGGGCACGCTGTGGGCGGGCGCTATCGCGTATCCTGGGAGGTCGGCGGCATGACCACGCGCATGCCGGCTCGCAGATACTGTACCGTCTGCGGATCGCTGAAATCCGCCTCCTCATGATAGAGAGCGATCCGGCCATCGCGCGTCTCCAGCCGGTAGGACCCCCTGATCCGATCCGCGCCGCTCGCTTGCACAGCGTCCGCCCGGTCCTCGTAGTGGCCGGTCTCGGCATTACCGGCCACCTGGGCGTCCAGGACCGTGATCCGCGTGCCACTCACCGCATCGGTTTCGAGTACCTGTTGGATCGCCGGTCGGCCAACGGCTCGGGTACCCGGGACGCCTTCGAGCACGGCGTCATCTGTAAATAGGGCGAGCATGGCTGCCACGTCGCCGTGATTTCTGGCCGCGAAGAACTGTTCTCGCACCCCCGCTGGAGTAAGCGCATCCGTGGCACTCACTGCAGGAGCGGACTCGGCTGTACCAGCAGGCGGGCGGTCGCGTATCAGGCGGAGGGCGCCGAGGGCCGTCTGGTGACCTATCGCGTTCCCTTGTGCTTGGTAGAGATCCACAGCGCGCTGCACGTCCTCGGCCGCGGCCGTAGTATCGCCTAAGCGGTTGCGTGCCAATCCTCGGTCGACATAGAGGGCCGCAAACTCGGGTGCCCGCTGTATCGCCCGGCTGAAGTCCTGGATGGCTATGGCGGCGTCCCCCTGGGCCATGTATGCTGCCCCCCGGGCCCGGTAGACCCACGCGGTTGTCGGGCTCAGCTCAACCGCCCCGTCGAGCTCGGGCATGGCGGCGTCGAAGTTCCCCTGCATCACGTACGCCCCTCCCAGGCTGGCGTGGGCCTCGGCGAGGTCCGGGCGTGCCTGCAAGGCGACCTGGAAATCCACTACTGCCTCGGGCAGGGCAAGCAGCGCCATTCGGGCCTCGCCCCGTAAGACGTTTGCCTCAGCCAGGGATGGGGCCAGCTGGAGCGCCTGAGTAAAATCGTCGATGGCGCCATGCAGGTCCATCAACTGAGCTAGGACTATTCCGCGGTAGACATAGGCAGTGGTAAGATCCGGCCTAATGGTCAGCGCCTGGGTAAAGTCTGCCAGCGCGCCGTCATAATCCTCCAGCGCGCGCCGCGCCTCACCACGAGCCAGGTAGGCGTCGGTATAGTCAGGATTGAGACGCAGCGCTTCGGTGAAGTCATCCGCAGCACCACTGTAGTCACTAGCCATAGCGCGCTGCACACCGCGCATGAGAAAGTATTCGGGGGTTGGAGAGGGGCCGCTCTGACCAACAGAACTGGCCATGCTAGAATAGGCTGGGCCGATCGCAATCACGAGCGTGATTATCAAGGCAAGCACGGCGCGGCGTACTGGAACCGGTTGCATATATGCACCTCCACGATGTGGCGGCTTAGTTCGTTCAACGTTATCCATAGCCCTGACATCCGGACACAATTTCTCAAGGCCACGGACCTGGTATTACACTATAGGAAAGTACACGCTCTCCTGTTACGTGCGCCGCTGGGGGTGTGTATATTGGACAGGTCAGCAATCGGCCCGGTACCATCCAAACTGGTTCGTCATTCTCTACGACCTCGCCATGCTGCCGACGAGCGATGACTTGGGCAGGTGCCGTGCTACTCGATGGTCCAAGGCAAAGTGACGTGTGGCTTCCGCTGAACAAGAACACAGGCGAGAGTCAGGATGGCGAGATGGATATCGGCCTGCCGCTCGTAGCCAATACGTAGACAGTAGACCTGCAGTAGCCAGGGTATGGCGTGTTCGCCCTACCTTGCGAACCGAGCGCAGGCTCCTAAATTGATCCAGGCAGTGTAGCACCAGTCGCCTCGGACCTTGAGGTCATAACTCCGAACTCAAAACAGTGAGGTGGACAATACTTATGCGCTCACACCGTCCAGCACGATTCACATTGGCCGGGCTCCTTCTTGCCTGGGTTCTCACATTGAGCGGAATGTTTATTTGGTCGAGCGCAACTGGACATAACCCACCGCACTGGTGGACACTTCCATTCGGCTGCATCGCATTGCTGATGGGTATGCAGTTCATTTACTTCAGAAACGAAGATGCGACGTTTATGCGTGAAGCGCGCGAAAAGATTGGACTGCCAACGCGCGATATAAACAGTGGCGTCTTGTTGTTTGTCGGATTCTACCTGATACTACTGGGCGGCTTCTTTGTATATGCTGCATTCAAGTAAATACGATCTACATGTCACTGGGTGGGCTTTTTTTGCATATTGAGCGTGGGTTGTTGGATATACCCACATGCTACACCGCCCAGCATTATAGCCAGCGGGAAGCTGTCCGCCGTGGTGCCACCCATCAGGTACTCTCTGGGGCGGCCGCAGCATATGATCGAGTCCGCCAAAAACCCTGCGGCCGCAGCTCCGGCGGCCGCGCAATGGCCCACGGGTTAAATCACAATGTTGGGATCGGCCACAGGACCACTCTAGAAATCAGGTATGCTGTCATGGCCCTGTGTCTATGGGTGGCCCTACATAGCCACCCATGAATGATACTCCTCCGGTACCCACATTGGCCCCGATGCAGCTACCCCAGCCACCGAATTGCGACCACCCAAAGCTGAGCGCTCCATTAGCAGGCCCCGGCAGTGCTCCCGTGAAGCCAAAGCTCCAGCCTTGTGACGGATCTCCAGGACACATTAGCGTTGTCAGCCCAGCGCCGGGTGTGCTGAAGCCGCCAAACAGTTGCGGATATACGCCTCCAGCTCCGATTTGCGCACCGCCGCAGACGCCAAGTCCCCACATCCCGCCACCACCGCAGGTAGTGATGTAATCGAACGGATTGCCAAACATTATGGGCGCGATCGCAGCAGGGGCGCCAGCAAAAGTCGGTGAGGGCGGCATATTTCCACTGCCGAAGCTTAGCAGCGACATGCCTGCTCCTCCATAGAATGGCGGATAGCCGAAGCCGCCGAAAAAGCCCGGGTAGCCCATACCGAAGCCGCCGAAAAAGCCCGGGTAGCCCATACCAAAAGATGGGAAGCTGAACCCTCCAGTGAACCCCGGATAGCCCATGGCGTTATAGCCGCCGAAGCCGAACTCGCCGCCGCAGATGAGACACCCAAGCCCGTACAGGCCCTGGTGCCCACTCGGGTCGCTGTTGCTGCTTGGGTTGTTGCCCGCATACGTGAACCGGTTGAAGGAGTCCGGGTGCTTCGGGTCCGGCAGCAGGCTGTCTCGCTCCAGGAACCGTCCGATAGCCGGATCATAGCTCCGCGCGCGTAGGTAGACAAGGCCGTTGTCCGGGTCCTGCGGCTCGCCCGTGAAGCCCAGGCTCTGCTGGGTGGTGCCCGCGGCCGTCTGGACGCCCGACGGATCGTACTGGTAGCTCTGCGCCAGCACCCCGTTCTGGTCCGTGGGCGCGCACCGAGCCACGGCGGTCGGTATGGAAGACGCTCGCGACGCTGCTCGTCAGATCGACGCTGTACGCCAGCCCCATCCCGCGGATGTAGTAGAGCGAGCCGTCTTCGAGGAGCTGCGGCAGCGAGCCACTCACGTCGTCCACGTAGGTGTGGCCGTTGGCGCGGCAGGTCCCGGTGTTGATGTGGCTGATGCGGCGGCCGTCCCCGTCGTAGACGGAGTGCCCCGTGCAGGAGGTGTTCCCGGTGCCGACGGTCACCTGCGTGAGGCGATCCGCCTGGTCGTACTGGTAGGTGAACCCCGGCCGATTCTGCAGGTTGCCGTCGTTGTCGCTGGCGGTCGGCTGGTCGTTGATCGTGAGCAGGCGGTCGGCACCGTCGTAGCTGTAGACGGTCACGACGCCGTTCTGGTTCAGCGTCTGCCGGTTGTTCGCGGTGTCATAGGTGTAGTCGAGCGTGCCGGTCGGGCCGTACGCGGCGTTGAAGTGCTGCAGCCGGTTCAGTCCGTCATACTGATAGGTCAGCGTGTCGAAGGTCGGGTTGAACTCGGCGTTCACGGTGGTGGTGGTCGGGTTCCCCAGCCCGTCGAGCGTGTACAGATCCTGCGTGATCGTCCGGCCGTCGCTGTGCTGGTTGGTGACGCTCGTCGTGCGCCCCGCGTTGTCGTAGTCGTAGGTCTGCAGCGTGTTGTTGAAGTTGGTGGTCTGGGCCAATTTGCCATCCGCGCGGTAGGCGTAGCCGGTGGAGCGCCCCCCCAATCGCTGAGGCCGGTGAGGCGGCCGGCGGCGTCGAAGAATTCTCGGCGTCTTCGGTGGCCCCCACGGCGCGTCAGTTCGTCCTCCAGGGCGACAATCCGCGCTTCGGCTGCGGCCAGCAGCCCTTCCAGCCGGCGCACGAAGGCGACCACTTCGTCAGGGCTCAGCCGGCGCAGCTCCTCATCCGACATGCCCGCATGGTGGCCCCGCGCCTACGCGGCTGTCAAGCGCGTCGGCCGGCGGACGCTGCGCCGTGCAGGTGGGTAGGTACCCAACTATTCTGCGAAGCCGCCTGTAAACTGGAAACCGGCGCGGCTGATGGCGACAGCGTCGATGATGCCTGTGTCGGTGCATACGGTACTTGCTGGCCTGGCCGTAGGCCGGTGCCCACACTACTCCGAAAGTCGTCCTCGGTACCAACGAATATAGAGCTACGGGGAAACGGCTGCAACGTTTGTCTGGGCACAAAGCTCCCATACCAAATTTGACCACCACCGCCATATCCGGTTGGCAGCAATCTAGTCCGCTCTCCATTAGAGTAGACGTATTCGTAGATATGATATTGCCATCCCCCGGATGGCGAGGAGGAAGTTCAGACACATCCTGACGCATCTACCGGCACAATTAAGGCAAAACCACGAAACTCCAACGGTCCGCATTCTGGCGTATCCCACTGCGCCACTACCCACCCCACATAATCCCCAGGTATCTCCCACAATAGTATCGGCCAGGATGTCTGGCCATACGCCAGACACGCAACAAAAAGGCTAGTGAGAACCGCCAGTGTTACTAGTACTGGCCGGAAGGCGCGATGCACAACCCGTTGTATCAATGTTTCCTCCGGTGACGCAATACCACGTCATGTTGGCAGTCTCTTGAAATCATTGTTCCCAATCGGGCAGTTCTGACGGCGACAGTGGACCTGGGAAGAAAAGCGAGCCAGGGCCTAGCGGAGTCGCTTCGTGGTAGAAGACAGGTACCGTCCCGTCCGGTGCGCCGTACTGCCATACTTCGGTCGAAGGATATGGCGTCCCGAACGCGCTAACGACGGATGCGACACCGTTTTGCTCAAGTATTCTAAATTGGGTCACAATCGGTGGGGCGAACCCCCCCGAAAACCCGACGCTCCCGGAACATGACGCATAGATCATGCGGACGTCTGGCGGGCCATATGCTCCGCCGGAACATGGCGTGCCAGATGACAAGATCGGAGGTCCGCCCTGTTGCACTGCACCCAAGCAGCAAGTTGTGAAGCCATACTGTGAATAATATGACCCGTCCGAGTAAATGAACTGTCGAATTCTGAATCCTTGGTCAATAGGATAGACATATGGATATGGTCCCCTGTTGTCGCCACCGAAGCAGAAGACCACCAGTAGGCAAGACCACGCAGTGGGAATGAAATTCTCAATACAGTAGCGGGGCCCTACCGCCATCGGCTCTGGATCAAAACAGTGACCGCTGCGATCAGTCCGGCTAATCGGGTTGTTGCCTGCATATGTATACCGGTTCAGGGAGTCCGGCTGCTTCGGGTCCGGCAGCAGGCTGTCCCGCTCCAGGAAGCGCCCGATCGCCGGATCATAGCTCCGCGCGCGCAGATAGACAAGGCCGTTGTCCGGGTCCTGCGGCTCACCCGTGTAGCCCAGGCTCTGCGGGCTCGTGCCCGCGGCGGTCTGGACGCCCGAGGGGTCGTAACGGTAGTTCTG
>JAJPHF010000053.1 GCA_021325365.1 Pseudomonadota bacterium | reverse complement strand
GCGCCGCAGGGTGAGCGTCTGCTGGGCCTGGTCCACGGCCGAGATGGCGGCCTGCATGTCGGCCGCCTTCGCGCCCGCCAGCGTGTCGGCCAGGCGGGCCTGGGCGCTCGCCAGGTTGGCGGTCGCCGTGTCGAGCGCCGCGCGCGCGTTCGCGATGTCGGCGGCGGACGGGCTGCGCAGGGCATCGCGGCGGGCGACGGCCTGATTCAGGTTGCCCTGCGCGGCCTGCACCGCCGCCTCGGCGGCCTGCTGGTCCTCGGGCGAGCCGCCGCCCAGCAACAGGCTGAGCCGCTGGTTGGCCGCGCGCAGGTTGCTCTCCGCGGTGTCCACGGCGCTCTGCGCGGACGCCAGCGTGTCGGGCGCCGGGTTGCGCAGCAGCTGCTGCCGGGCGATGGCCGCGTCGAGGTTGGCCTGAGCGGTATCGACGGCCGTGCGCGCGGCCTGCACCGAGTCCGGCGTCGGGTTGTTCAGCTGGTCCACACGCGCCTGCGCGGCCTTCAGGTTGGCATCGGCCTGCTCCACGGCCGTGCGGGCCGCCGCCAGATCGGACGGGCTGGCGCCCTGGCTCAGGCGGTTCAGGTTCGCCTGCGCGCTCGCCAGGGCGTTGTTGGCCGCCGTCAGCGCGGCCTGGGCTGCCGTGCAGCCGGCCGTGTTCGAGCCGCAGGCATTCACCGCGATCTGGGCGTTCTGCTGGTTCTGCTGTGCCGTCGCCAACTGCTGGTTGGCATTGGCCATGTCGTTGGCATTCGGCGTGTTGCGCAGCAGGTCGAGCCGGACGCGCGCGGACCGCCACTGCGACATCGCGGTGTCCACGGCCGCCTGCGCGGCCTGCCGGTCAGCGGGCGTGCCGCCGTTAAGGAGAATCGACAGGCGGTCCTGGGCGGCCTGCAGCGACGACTGGGCGCTGTCGATCGCCGCCTGGGCGCTGACCTGGTCGGCAATCGACCCGCCGCTCTGGATCTGCGAGAGCCGCTCACGCGCGGCGGACAAGTTGGCTTGCGCGGTCTCGACGCCGGTGCGCGCCTGGGCCACCTGATCGGCCGGCGGGTTGCGGAGCGCCTCGCGGCGCGCGATCGCCTGGTCGAGGTTGCCGCGCGCCGCCTCCACCGCGGCCTCGGCCGCGCGCTGGTCCTCGGGCGAGCCGCCGGCCAGGAGCTGGTCGAGCCGCTCCTTGCTGCTCTGGACGCTCGCCCGCGCCGATTCGACGGCCGCGCGCGCGGACTCGACCTCGGCGTCGGTGGGGCCCTCCAGGAGCTGGTTCAGCTTGGCCTGGGCCGCTTCCAGGTTCGCCTGCGCGGACGCGACATCCTCGGCACGTCCGCCCTGCATCATCTGGTCCAGGCGCGCCTGCGCCGATTGGAGTGCAGCCTGCGCCGCCTGCACGTCCTCCGGGCGGGCGCCGGCTTGCAGCAGGGCCAGACGGGCCTCGGCGCTGCGCAGCGCGCCGTCGGCCTGGCGCACCTGCGCCTCGAGCTGGCTGCGGTCGAGCACGGCGATCGTGTCGCCGGCCTTCACGCGGCTGCCGACGTCCACGTTGAGCTGTTCGATGCGCCCCGTCGCCCGCGGCAGCACGTTGACGCTCGCGCGGGATTGGATGTTGCCCGAGTAGGTCAGCGTGGAGGCAATGTTTCCGCGGTTCACGCTGGCCAGATTCACCGGCACGGCGATTTGTCGCTGACCGCTTGGAGCGCCTTGAGTGCTCGGCTTGTTCTGCGCCGGCGGCGCGCCCGTGCCCAGGCAGGCGGTCAGCAGCGGAATGGCGAGCAGCGCGGCGCCGAGCTTGATGGCAGAGGTTGGACGGGACATTGGGACTCCTTATCGACTCAGCAGCGCGCCCGAGACGGGGCGAGCCGCGCAGGTCGTCGAGCCGCGGGGCGCACCTCCCGCGAGCAGGGGCGCCGGGTCGTCTTGAGCGGCCTCGGCGTGGGCCGCGTCGGTCAGCAATTGCAGTCCGTCGACGACGCAGCGGAGCTGCGGGAGCGACAGGCGGTCGAGCACCGCGCGCAAGCGGCTGTTGCCCGCGTGATTCAGGCGCTCGGCGAGCGCGACCCCCGCGGGCGCCAGGCGGCACACGACCAGGCGGCGGTCGTGGGGATCCTCCTCGCGGACCACCATCCCGTGCTCGACGAGCCGGTCGACGATGCCGGTGACCGTCGAGAGCGTGACGCCTAGAGAGGCGGCGAGCTGACCCATCGAGGCGCTCGCCGTCGAAAAGAGGAGGAAGAGCACCTTGAGCTGCGACGTGGTCAGGTCTACTTCCAGCCACTCGCGCGCGGGGCGCAGCGATCGGTAGAGTTCGCTCCGCAGGCCCAGCACCTGGTCGACCAGGTGCGCGCGATCGGTTGTCATGCGGCCTCCGTCAATTGTCAGGCGGACCAAATCTGCCAGTGAGGCTAATACTTTGGATCGCGCTAACTATAAGCGACAGGCCCGCATCATGTCAAAACCGCCCCGGCGGCGCGGAAAGCGGACTGCGGCGGCGCCGGCGTTGGGGTGACGCGGGGACGCAGCGCGCGGCGGCTTAAGGAGGGTACTTGTGCTTGTGGCGACCGGTACTCCTGGTTGCCCAACGAGCCCTGTCCGCCGCCTGGCAGCGGCTACGCCAACAGCGGAAGGCCGACCGACTGACGCTCGGCGCTCCTCTACGTCCGACGGCGCATGGAGAACGCATCTACAGCAGACAGGGGGGCTGGGCTCGGGAACCGAGGCCCGCGGGGTATAATCGGGCCACGGCTCGAACGCCGGGGGGGCGCGCGTGGGTGTGGGGACCGATCTCGTACACGTGCCGCGGCTGGAGCAGGTGATGGCGCGCCACGCGGGGTTCGCGGCACGAGTCTACACCCGCGGCGAGATCGCCTACTGCGAGCAGCACCGCGAGCCAGGCCCGCGCTTCGCGGCGCGCTTCGCCGCGAAGGAGGCTGTCCTGAAGGCGCTCGGCACGGGCCTCGCGCGGGGGATGCGCTGGCAGGACGTAGAGATCGTCGCCGGGCCGGCGCGTCAGCCGCTCGTGGTGCTGCACGGCGCGGTCGCCGAGTCGGCCCGCCGCCTGGGCGTGCGCGCCGTGCAAGTGTCCCTCAGCCACGCTGGCGAGTACGCGCTGGCCTACGCCGTCACCGAGCCGCTCGCGGCGGCCGGGGGCGCGGGCGGCCCGACCGCCGCGCTCCATCCGCTGCCTGCCGGCTGAGCCGGCGGCCCCGAGGAGAGAACCAATGTACCAGCGCATCCTGGTGCCCCTGGATGGCTCGGCCCTCAGCGAGGCGGCCCTGCCACATGCTCAGGGGCTGGCGGCGAAGCTCGGCGCCTCGCTGCTGCTGCTGCGGGTAGCCAACGTCTCGGCCACGATCATGGCGGCGACGGGGCCCGATACCGGCCTCGTCGCGCCCGACCTGATCGACGAGGTGATCGACGACCAGGAAGGCGAGGGCCGCACCTATCTGGAGCACGTCAGCGAGCGGCTCAAGGCGGCTGGCTGCCAGGTGAGCTGGGAGCTGGTGGAGGGCTCGCCGGCGCACGCGATCATCGAGACGGCGCGCAAGAACGGTTGCGACCTGATCGCGCTCGCCACGCACGGCCGCTCGGGGCTGGTGCGGGCCGTGCTGGGCAGCGTGGCCGACGCCGTGGTGCGCGACTCGCACTTGCCCGTGCTGCTCATCCGCCCGCCGGTCCCCGCGCCGTAACCCTCTGGTCCGCGCGGAGAGACGGCCGACGGAGGGAGCCAGCGTGAGCCAGGCGCAGCTGCGCATCGATGCGGCGAATGCCGAGGTCTGGCGGCGCATCGTCGCGGGGCGGCCGCGGCTCGTGGACCTGCGCCCGGCGCGCGAGGTCGTGCCGGGCCTGGGGGAGCGCACGGTGCTGCACGCCGGCCCGCCGCTCGCGGGGCCGCACGAGATCAGCGGCGCCCTGCGCGGTACAGTGATCGGCGCCGCGCTCTACGAGGGCTGGGCGGAGACGTCCGAGGCGGCCGCGCGCCTGCTGGACGCGGGCGCCATCGAGCTAGCGTCGGCGCACGAGCACGGCGCGCTCGGCACCTACGCCGGCGGCATCTCCCCGTCCGCGCCCGTGTTCGTCGTGCGCAACGAAGCGTTCGGCAACCTGGCCTACAACAACCTGAACGAGGGGCGCGGCCAGGCGCTGCGCTACGGCTGCTACGACGCCGCCACGCTCGGCCGCCTGCGCTGGCTGGAGCGGGTGCTGGCGCCGTTGCTGGCCGATGCGATCCGCGCGGCCGGCGGCTTCGATCTCCTGCCGATCATCGCCCAGGCGCTGCACATGGGCGACGAGTGCCACAGCCGGCACAAGGCCGCGAGCGCGCTGTTCGTCAACCAGCTCGCGCCCTACGTCGCGGCGGGCGCCGACCCGGCGGCGCGGCGGGCCGAGGCGCTCGCCTGGCTCGCGGCGAACGAGATCTTCTTCCTGAACCTGACGATGCCTGCCTGCAAGGCGATCCTCGACGCGGCGGCCGGCGTGCCGGGGGCGTCGGTCGTCACCTGCATGGCGCGGAATGGGGCGCGGTTCGGCATCCGCATCAGCGCGTTTCCGGATCGCTGGTTCACCGCGCCGGTCGCGCCCGTCGAGGGCGCCTACTTCGAGGGCTACGGTCCGGCCGACGCCAACCCCGACCTGGGTGACTCGGCGATCACCGAGACGCTGGGCCTGGGCGCCTTCGCGCTCGCCGCCGCGCCTGCCCTTGCCCGCTACATGGGCGTGGCGCCCGGCGAGGTGGCGCAGTTCACCGAGCGCATGTACCCGCTCGTGCTTGGCGAGCACCCCGACCTGACGATTCCCGCGCTCGGCTACCGCGGCGTTCCGACGGGCATCGACGTGCGCCGCGTCGCCACCAGCGGCGTCACGCCCGTCACCAACTCCGGCCTCGCCCACCGTGCCGGCGGCATCGGCCAGATCGGCGCCGGCTACGTCTGGACGCCGCTGGCCTGCTACGAGGCGGCCGCCGCGGCGCTGGAGACTCAGGATTTCGGCTGATCGGGCAGCGGGCGGCTGCGGTTCTCGGGGAACTGGCCATTCGCATAACTCGTGTCGTACACGCAATGATGGGCGCTCAGATCGCACTCCAGGTAGCCCGATATCCACACGTACAGACCGAGCCATGCGCCCACGCGGTTGCCGGTCGCGTCGAGAAATCGTGGCTGACCTAAGCTGTAGAAGGGCCAGTTTTTCTCTGTACGCTCGCCCATGAACCCCCAACTCCGCTCGACTGCCACCGTTCCAGCGGACACGCGAACGACCGCGAAGCCCGGCGGAGGATGCATGAGCCCTCCCCGGGGCGACGTGGCAACAGCCACGACGTGATCGCCCGTCCAGGTACCCTCCGCAAGATCGAGCCACGGGGGAAGTTGCGACTCGCTGAGAACTGTGCCATCGACCACGGCCACCAACTGGGCGATGGCGGACGGCGGCGAGGCGAAATCCGGGTTCGGCTTGGTGATCAGGACGCTGCTGCCGTCTGGGCTGACTGCTACCAGAGTGGCTGATGTTGCAAGAACCCGTTCCGAGGTTGGGGCGTCGAGCGCGATTAGCTCCACTAGGAATGACGCGGGGCCGGTGCCTCGGAGGACCTGGGAGAGCAAGCGGTCGTGTGCCCAAACGAGATCCAGAAACGGCCCGGGTTCCGTCCATGGCGTTGCCTGACCATCGATCGACGCTTGCACCATGATCCGAGCCTGGGGATGTCGTTGCGCCGCATCGGCTCGCTGTCGCTCGCCCGGCGCATATTGAACGTAGGCAATGCGTTGGTCGGCGCTCCAGGCTGGAAGCTCTGCTGACGTTGCGAGGAGCCGGTCGTCTCCGGTTCGGGTGTCCAGCACGCGGATGACTGAGTAATCCATAGGGCGGCCGCGTGATGTCGCCTGGTACAGCACCTGGTGTCCGTCTGGGCCAAGTATGGCGCGGTAGAAGCAATCATCTGCTGGACCGTCGCACACCAGCGACCGCGTTGGCGTATCGTCAGCCAGGCGAAGCGAGTCGCCCGATATGTACGGCGGTGGCGGCACCGCGGTGCCGTCCTCAATTAGCAGGCGGCCACCGGTCTGCGGTGGCGTCTGCATGTCAAGCACCACACCCGGCGCGATCGCCGGTCGAGCGACGACCGAACTTGCGGCTGGCCCAATGATTCCTGCCAGCGATACTAGGAGGAGCGCAACGCCAAGTAAGCGCTCGGCGGTCGCTGACCGTGGCATTTGCTCACCTCCTCTGCCTGTACTGTACTCGGGTCCGGGACGGATGTGGGCGTCGCGGCGATCGGCTGCAGGGACCAGTATCGTCGATTAGGCAGGTCGATTGACGTTTGTTTACCGTGGTGTTAACATTGGTGTGTCGGTATGAGAACGCTAGACGATTTTTCGACAGACGAATTCGAGCTTGGCTCGGACAGCCGCGCGGTCCGCCCGCAGTCGATGATGTTCACGCTCTACGGCGACTACATCATCCACCGCGGCGGCGAGGTGTGGGTCGGCACGCTGATCCAGATCGCGGCCGAGTTCGGGCTGAGCGAGCAGGCGGTGCGCTCGTCGCTGTCGCGCATGAGCCGCAACGGCTGGCTGCGCGTGCGGCGCATCGGCAACCGCGGCTACT
>JAJPHF010000189.1 GCA_021325365.1 Pseudomonadota bacterium | reverse complement strand
GGTGGCGACGATTCTCGCCCTTCTCTGTACCGAATGTCCGCGCCAGGCGGTCGAGTACGCGGGGCAGGTCTATCACGTCGCCGTCGGTCCGCGCGGCCTGCCGCAGGGCGCCTGCACCAGCCCCGGCCTGTCGAACCAGGTGGCGCGGCGCCTCGACAAGCGGCTGGGCGGTGTGGCGCGGGCGCTCGGCCTGACCTACACGCGCTACGCCGACGACCTGACCTTTTCCGGCGGTGACGAGGCGAATGAGCGCGTCGGCTACCTGATGGCGCAGGTGCGGCACATCGCCCGGGACGAGGGGTTTGCGGTCAACGTGAAGAAGAGTCGCGTCCTGCGCCGCAGCGCGGCGCAGCGCGTCACCGGCCTGGTGGTCAACGACCGCCCCGGCGTGCCGCGCGCCACGGTGCGGCGCCTGCGGGCCATCCTGCACCGGGCGCGCGCCGAGGGGCTCGACGCGCAGAACCGCGACGGACGGCGCGACTTCCGCGCCTGGCTCGAGGGGATGATCGCCTACGTCGGCATGGTGCGGCCCGAGGTCGGCGCCAAGCTGCGGGCGGAGTTCGAGGCGCTGGCGCGCGGGCGCTACTAGCCCGAAGCGTCCGCTCAGGCCTGAGCGGACGCTTCGGGCTGGTGGGTCGCTCAGTCGCCGCCGGCCTCCTCGCCGATGTACGCCTCCAGCGGCAGTTCGACGACCTCGCCGCGCTGGGCGCTGCGAGCCACCGCCTCGGTGAACTCCATGTACTGCACCCCGGTCGCGAAGTCGGTCAGCTCGACGGGCCGCCCCTCGCGGATGGCGTCCACGAAATCGGCCTCGACGCGCCACTCGCGCACCTTGCCCGGCGGGATCGCGATCTCTTCCAGCTCGTGAACTTGCCCCGGCCGCGCCCCGTGCCGCCGGCTGGCCCCGCGGATGCGGTCGGCGGTCAAATCGTAGTGCAGCACGCCCTCGCTGCCGTAGAGGTGGATGCCCATGCCCTGCCCGAACGGCGTGGCGCCGCTCAGGTGGTAGACGGCGCGGGCGCCGTGCTCCAGGGTCGTCAGCACCTGCACGCTGTCCGGCGTGCCGACCGGGCGGCGCACGCCGCTGGCCGGGTCGATGCGCGAGGGGACGTGGGCGTGGACCTGGGCCAGCACGCTCAAGGGCGGCGGCACCCAGCGCAGCAGCGTCTCGTGCAGGATGCCCAATGTCAGCATGTTGAAGCCGGACAGGGCCGCGTCCTGCCGCCACGACAGCGGCGCCGCCGGGTCGGCCAGCGCCGCGCTGAGGCTGAAGACGTGGACCTCGCGCAGCTCGCCGAGGAAGCCCTCGCCGATCAGGTCGCGCATGACGGCGTGGCCCTTGAGGCCGTAGGGCGACGGCACCACCTGGGCCACCAGGTTGGGGTGGCGGCGCGAGGCGGCGAACATGCGGTGCGCCTCGGCGGCGCTCATCGCCATGCGCGCCTCGGTCAGGACGTGCTTGCCCGCCTCCAGGGCCGCCAGCGTGATCGGGCAGTGCAGGTACGGCCAGGTGCCGATGACGACCGCGTCGATCTCGCGGTCGGCGACGATATCCTGCCAGCGCTCGGCGATGCGCGGGATGCCGTACTCCTTGGCGACGGCGGCGGTCGACTCGGGCCGGCGGTTGGCGACGGCGACGACCTCCACGTCGGGCAGGGCGCGCAGGCCGGGGATGTGGCGGGCGCGGGTGTTGGCCCCCGCCCCGATCAGGCCGATGCGAAGCGTGCGGCGCGTCATGACGTCCTCGGCGCGTTCGAGGGCGATGCGGTTTCCCCCTCCGTTTTAGCGGACCGCGGCGGCGGGCGGAAGTGGGGTTGGGGGCGTGCCAAGTAGTCAGTGCAAGACCATGCCCTCCCTGCCGAGTAGCAGGTCGAGGACCCAGCAGCCGCGGACGTGCGGGCCGGGACCGCGGCAGTGGTCGAGGACGTCCGGGTCGTCACAGCCGGCGTCGAGGAGGGCGTCGTGGAGGATGGGCATGTCCTCGAACCGGCGCCCCTCGTAGATCGCCCCGGCCAGGCGAGACACCGTGCAGTCGTTCCAGCGGAGCCAAGTCGGGTCGATGGCCGGCCGGGGCTTGAGGGGGTTGAAGAAGACGTCCCGCAGCAGGTGGCACACCGCGGCCGTCGTGGCATCGAACTCCGCCAGCAACGTCTCGTCGGGCCCTCCCCGGAACAGGTCGTGCTGCTGGAGGGCCACCGACCGGTTGAGCGGGGCGTCCACCGCTTCGCTGACGGCCTCCCAGGCGACCACCGTGGCCAGGCCGAAGTTGCTGCCCAGCTCCGCGACGAATATCTCCTGCCGGTCGGCCTCCTCGGCGTAGCGCTCGGCCAACTCCGCCGCCGACCACTGCCCCGGCCCGCCGAACTGACGCCGGCAGGCCGCCACGAACAGCCACAAGCGCCGGCGGCTGACTGTGGCACTGCCCTGGAGCCAGCCCATCATCAGATGCGGGTCCAACGAGTTCTGCCAGTCGGACTCTTGACGGAGAGCGCCGGCTGACTCGAAGGTCGCCTCGAAGTCGGCCAGGCGGATGTGGTCGCCGTTCCGCAGCGGGCACAGGCTGCGGACCAGGACGTGGTTCAGGTAAGTCCCGTTCCTGCTGCCGAGGTCCCAGAGGATGAACTGGTCGCCCCGGCGGCTGATGCGGGCGTGTCGCCGCGAGACGCAGGTGATCGGGATGGGGACGTCGCAGTCGGTGCCGCGGCCGAGGGTCGTTTCCGGCCTGCCCAGGGTGATGCGCAGGCCGGGAACGTACCCCCGCAGGACGTGAAGCGATGCCATCGTACGCCTCCTCCCCGAGCCTACCCGGCCCCGGCCGCCGTGTCTACGGCCCCGCACGTCGCGGACAATTCGCGGTGGCACCCGCCGGCCCGATCCGGTATAGAGTCCGGGGCCAGGAGGGTTGATCATGGACCTTTACGTCGGTACCAGTGGCTACTCGTACAAGGAGTGGAAGGGCACGTTCTATCCCGACGACCTGCCGAGCAAGCAGATGCTCCGCTACTACGGCGAGCGCTTTCGGGCGGTCGAGATCAACAACACCTTCTACCGCATGCCCGAGGCGTCGGTCCTGCAAGCGTGGGCGGGCGACGTCGGCGCCGATTTCCAGTTCGTGCTCAAGGCGCCGCAGCAGATCACGCACCGGCAACGACTCAGGGAGTCGGCGGACCTGCTGTCGCGCCTGCTCGAAGCCGCGCGGGCGCTGAAGCGGCGCCTGGGGCCGCTGCTGTTTCAGCTGCCGCCGAACTTCAAGAAGGACGCGCCGCGGCTGCGCGAGTTCCTGGCGCTGCTGCCGTCCGGGCGCCGCGCGGCGTTTGAGTTCCGGCACCCGTCGTGGTTCGATGACGAGGTCTTCGGCCTGCTGCGCGACCATCGGGCGGCGCTGTGCGTCGCCGAGGCGGACAACGAGCTGGAGGTCCCGTTCGTGGCGACCGCCGACTGGGGCTATCTGCGCTTACGCCGGCCCGACTACGGCGACGCGGAGCTGAAGGGGTGGGCGCGGCGGGTGAGGAAGCAGGATTGGCGGGAGGCGTTCGTGTTCTTCAAGCACGAAGACAGCGGCACGGGGCCACGGCTGGCGAAGCAGTTCTTGGAAGAAATGGGACACGGATGAACACGGATGGGACGGATTTTCACGGACTTCTTGATCCGTGCTAATCCGTCGAATCCGTGTTCATCCGTGTCCCATTCTTGGCCAATAGCAGGTCGGAGTACGACACCTTCACCAGGTCGGCCGGCGCGATGCCGAAAAGGCGGATCAGTTCCTGCATCCGCGCCCGGCACGACTCGGGCGGGTGCGCCGGCGTCACGGCCAGCTCGAACTCCAGAAAGCGGCCCAGGCCCGTCACGTCATCAAGGTGGACGCGCAGGTTGTCCTTGACGTAGAGGACGCGCTCCTTGTCCACGCGCACCAGCACGCCCAGCGCCGCGGCGAAGAACTCCAGGGCGCGCGGCCCGTCGGCGATGGGCAGCAATTCGTAGGTGCTCGTCTTGGCCGAGGGGCGGTTCCAGCGGCGGTAGTGGATCAGCTCGTAGCGCTCGACCGGCCCCACGCGCGTGTGCCGCAGCTTCAGGCGACCGGGGCGGAGATGGAAATAGGTGTCGGTCTGCGCCAGCCGGCCGTGCAGGTCGGCGCCGAGGTCGCGGGCCAGGCGGGCGCCGCG
This sequence comes from Pseudomonadota bacterium, assembly GCA_021325365.1. Next base: position 2,197 of record JAJPHF010000189.1, on the reverse strand, counting down.
CTCGGGGTCGGCGAAGTGGGCCTTGATTTCCAGGTTCTGCATCGTCACACCGCGCGGGACGTCACGGGCGGCCCTCCTGCTGGAACTGGAGGTCGCGCTTGATCAGCTCGATGTTATTCTCCAGTTGCTCATTGCCGGGATGGAGCCGGTCGGCGCGCTCGTACCAGTCGAGGGCTCGCGCGTAATCCCCGGCGGCGACGTACTTATCGGCCCGGTGCCAATCGTACTCCCAGTTCCACGGCATGTAGAGCGTTGCGGCGGCCAGCGCGGCGCACAAGAGACTCACGATGGTCGCCGCGATGAGCCGGTGTCGGGCCAGCACCGCCCGGCCGAAGAGCCAGCCGATGACGGCGCCGGCGCCGTGTGCGACGTTGGCCACCGGCATGATATGGGTGTACGTCAGGACGATGCACAGGAAGAACCAGAAGACCAGGGTGCTCACCACGCTCGGCGTCATCAGCTCGGCCGCGAACTCCTCCTCGCGGCGCAGGGCGTAGAGGAAGCCGAACAGGGCGTAGCCGACGCCCGACAGCCCGACCCCGGTGCCGCCCGCCAGCAACTCGGCCGCCAGGGGGCCGACGGCGGTGGCGACGAAGAATCCGACGAAGCGCGGCGAGCCCATCCACTGCTCGGTCGCCTTGCCGAACAGCCAGATGAACCAGACGTCGAACGCCAGGTGGATGACGTTGGCGTGCAGCAGCGCCGAGGTCCCCAGGCGCCACAGCTGCCCGTCCCAGACGCGGTCGGGGTCCGCGACCAGCCATCGCCGCACCAGGGGGGCGTGGGACCAGAACAGGAGCGTCAGGGCGACGGCCGCCACCACCACCGCCGTCGTCACCGGGGGCCAGCGGCGCAGGACGGTTGAGCGGTGGCGGGTTGGGACGTTGGTCGTCGGGAAGCGCTGCTGCACGCAGGCGCGGCAGCGCAGCTCGTCCGGCGGGCCGTACATCTCCTCGCGCGGCGTTTCCGCGCCGCAGTCCACACAGCGGGGCATCGTTCGATTGGCTCCTCGGCGAAGCCGCAAGCGGCTCACGGCGCCTTCAGTAGCTTCGCCATCGCCCGGACCATCAGTTCCTCGCTCGGCGCCGCCAGGGCCACGGTCGGCTCGTAGCCGCCTTCGAGGAAGGCCCGGTTGACGGGGATGTAGCCGGGGCCGTCGTCGCCGTAGCCGGCCACGCACACGAAGGCGTCCGGCCGCAGCTGTTGCGCCTTCAGCTGGTACTCGATGAACGGCTCGCCCGGCAGGTGCAGCACCAGCGCCCCGCCGAGGTCGAGACAGGTGAAGTCGATCGGCCGGTCGCGCCGCCGCAGCCAGGCCAGCTGAAACGCCGCGTTGTTGCGCTTCGCCGGCTTCTCGTTGGCGTCCTCCAGCGCCTTCGTGCTCTCCTGTTCGCCGAAGGACGCCTCCTTCCGGGGCGGCAGTGTCACCGGTTCGACGCGCCATTGCCAGCCCGTCAGGGCGTGCCGCTCGGTCGCCTTCCACGCCGCCGCCATGCCGTCGGCGATGCGGTCGCGCAACACGGCACGATTTTCCCTGGCCCCGACGTTATACTTGCCGGCGGTGATGTTGCCCGCGCAGCCGGTGAAGTAGACCTGAAAGACCCTGGTTTCCTGGCGGCGCTTCTCGCGGGCCAGGCCGCAGAAGTCGCTGCTGACGCGGCCGTCGCCGTAGTAGCTCATCGGGTGGGTCGCGTAGTAGCTGAGCGCGGCCAGCGGCCGGTCGCCGTTCCAGAAGCTCAGCGTCCTCAGCCACGGGTCGATCAACCCCTCCGGCTCGTCGCGCACCTTCGCGTCCTTGGTGGCGCTGTAGCGGACGGCCTTCGATTTGCCGTCCGGCCCGATGATGCGCCGGTTGGAGGCCACCTTCTCGACCTTGGCACGGCCGGTGCCGTAATGGGTGATGGGCGTCGTCTTCGCCAGCGACGTCCGGGCCGCCTCGCCGACCTTGTCGAGCACGCGCTCAAAAAACTTGAGGTCGAGCGACGGGGCCGGCTTCGGAGCCTTTTCGATGAGGCGCTCGGCCTCGGTGTCGGCGAAGGGGGTGTTGTGGGGGTGGACGCACTGGACCGCGACGTTGGCCGCTACCGTATGCGTCGCCCGGGCCAGCGCCTGCCGCCAGGCGAGGTGGGCGTCGTTGCGGATGCCACACCAGTCCACGGCGCAAAGCACGACCGGCTCGCCCGAGCCCAGCAGGATG
>JAJPHF010000034.1 GCA_021325365.1 Pseudomonadota bacterium | reverse complement strand
CTGCGCCAGCTCGACCCGCGCATCACCGCCAGCCGCCCGCTCGACATCCTGCTCTACCAGATCGGCTACCACGAGGACGGCGCCCTGCCGCGCAGCCACTGGGAGCGGCTCGCCCTGCTGCGCGAGTGGGGCTTCCGCACGAACAAGTACAACGAGCGCGTCGACAGCCTGGACGACGTGATCGCGCACTGTCTGGGCTGGGAGGCGCGGCGCGAGACGCTGGACTACGATGCCGACGGCGTGGTGGTGAAGATCGACGACGTGGACGTGCAGGCCGAGCTGGGCGCCGTCGGCCGCGAGCCCCGCTGGGCCATCGCCTACAAGTTCCCGCCGATCCAGGCGACGACGAAGCTCTTGAAGATCGACGTGAACGTGGGCCGCACCGGCAGCATCAATCCGTTCGCCGTGTTGGAGCCGGTGCCGATCGGCGGCGTGATGGTCAAGCTGGCGGCGCTCCACAACGCCGAGGACATTCACCGCAAGGACATCCGCGAGGGCGACACGGTCATCGTGCAGCGCGCCGGCGAGGTCATCCCCCAGATCATCGGCCCCGTGCTGGCCAAGCGCCCGCCCGACGCGAAGCCCTACGAGCTGCCCACCCACTGCCCGCGCTGCGGCGCGGCCATCGTGCAGCCGCCTGGCGAGGCGATGGCCTACTGCACCGGCGGCGTCGAGTGCCCGGCGCAGCTCTTCGAATCGCTCAAGCACTTCGCCTCGCGGGCGGCGATGGAGATCGACGGCCTGGGCGAGAAGCTGGCGGCCGCGCTCATCGAGTCCGGGCTGGTGAAGGACGTGGCCGACGTGTACTACCTGACCAAGGAGCAGCTCGTCGGCCTGGACCGGCTGGCCGACAGGAGCGCCGACAACCTGCTCCGCAGCATCGAGGTCAGCAAGAGCCGCCCGCTGGCGCGCGTGCTGTTCGCGCTCGGCATCCGCCACGTCGGCGCGCAGACGGCAGCCCTGCTGGTCGCCGCCTTCCCGAGCATGGACGCGCTCGCTGCAGCCCCCGAGGCCGAGATCAACGCCGTGGAGGGCATCGGGCCGAAGATCGCCGCCAGCGTGCGCGCCTGGTTCGACGAGCCGCGCAACCGCACGGTGCTGGAGAAGCTGCGCCGGGCGGGCCTCCAGTTCACCGCCGCGGCGCCCGCAGCGGCCGGCGCCCTGCCGCTGGCGGGCCAGTCGTTCGTCATCACCGGCCGCCTGGAGCGCCTGACGCGCCTGCAGGCCGAGGCGCGCATCAAGGAGCTGGGCGGCACGGTCGGCGACGGCGTGAGCCGCAAGACCACCTATCTCGTCGTGGGCGAGGAGCCCGGCTCGAAGCTCGCCAAGGCGCAGAAGCTCGGCACGACCATCCTGGACGAGGCCGCCTTCGAAGCGCTGCTCGCCGGCGAGGCCCCGGCGAGCGTCCCCGCCGCCGAGTAGCGCCGCGCTCCACCCGGAGGCGTCATGCCCATCCCGATGGCCGTCGCCCGCTTCAACCGTCGCGTCACGAACCCGTTCACGCGGCGATTCGCCGGGCGCGCCCCGGGCTTCGCCATCGTCGTGCACCGCGGCCGCTCGTCGGGGCGCGTCTACCGCACGCCCGTGAACGCCTTCAAACGCCGGGGCGGCTACGTCCTGGCGCTCACCTACGGCCCCCGCGCCGACTGGGTGCGGAACGTCCTCGCCGCGGGCGAATGCCTGCTCGTCACGCGCGGGCGGCGCTTGCGCATGACCAACCCCCGCCTCGTCCACGACCCCACCCGCCGCCAGATGCCGCTGCCGGTGCGGCTGATCCTCGGGCTGCTGGGTGTGGAGGACTTCCTGCTGCTCGACCGCGCGCCACCAGCCGCGCGCTGACCGGCGCGCCCCGCACCTAGCCCCGCACGCATACGGCGACTTCCAGCATGCGACCGCGCTTCTGCCACTGGACGTCCGGGGTCGGTCACCTATCGAGGACGGCCAGGTCGAGCTGCTGAAGGCGGGCGGGATCGGCGATAAGCTCGTACTCGGCGATCTGCTCGCCCTCGATCCTGACGGCGAGCGCGAGCAGCAGCCGTCCATGCGGCGCGACCACAACTCCCACAGCGCCGTTGACGAGCGCCGGCGCCGCGAATCGCGCATTCCGTCCAAAGACCACGATCTCCTCCGCCACCGCTCGCGCACCGCGGACCTCAGTCGCGCGGCCTGATGGCAGGGCAGCCCGGTCGGCCCGGCGCACGACGTCGGGGGCCAACACCGCGAGAACTCCGTCGATGTCGCCGGCGCGCGACGCAGCGAGGAAGGCCTCGACCACGCGCCGGTGCCGGGCAAGCTCCGCATCGCGGATCGCGGCAGCGCCTCGTACCCGGTGGCGCGCGCGGCTGGCGAGCTTCTTGGCGGCGACCGTCGAGCGCCCCACGATGGGCGCGATCTCGTCGAACGGCACGGCGAACATGTCGTGTAGCACGAATGCGACCCGCTCGTCGGCACCTAGCCGGTCCAGCACGACGAGCAGCGCGCGGCCGACCGAGTCGGCCAGCATCGCTTCCTGTTCCGGGTCGCTGCCTTGACCAGAGGCGTGGCTCGCGTCGAGCGCCTGTAGGCCAACAAGCTCCTCCCGTCGTGACGCGCCCGAGCGCAGCATGTCGAGGCACACGCGAGACACGACCGTCCGCAGCCAGCCGGCGAGGTTCTCCACACTGTTGGCGTCGACGCGAGCCAGGCGCAGCCAGGCTTCCTGCACCGCGTCGTCGGCCTCGCTCGCCGAGCCCAGCATCCGATAGGCAATCGCTCGGAGGTGGCCGCGCTGCGCCTCGAAGCGGTCCGCCAGCCCGTCGCGCTCGTTCATTGGTCACCTTTCCTCGTCGCCGTGCGTCAACAGTATAGAGAGCCCCCACACGGCCGACGTGACAAGAGCACTGGCGACCTCTTGCTAGGGGTGGATTCCAGCCTCTTGCACGCAAAAGGCAGGTTGCCAGGGGGCGGCACATCACAGCGCAGGAGGCAAGTGGTGATGGACGTTTATGACGCGGTCGCGAGCCGACGGGCGGTACGCGGGTTTACCGACCAGCCGGTGCCGCGGGAGGTGCTCGCGCGCGTACTCACCGCTGCCGCCCGGACGCCGTCGGGCGGGAATCTCCAGCCGTGGAACACTTATGTGCTGACAGGTGCGTCGCTGGCCGAGCTGAAGCGACGCACCGCCGAGCGCCTGGCCGCGGGCGACCCCGGAGACGAGCGCGAGTACGCGATCTATCCGCCCGATCTGAAGTCCCCGTACCGCGAGCGCCGATTCGCCGCCGGCGAGCAGCGCTACGCCGCACTCGGCATCCCGCGCGAGGACAAGCAGGCACGCGCCAAGGCCGTTGCCGCGAACTGGGACTGCTTCGGTGCGCCGGCCGCCCTGTTCTGCTACATCGACCGCGCCATGGGTTCCGCCCAGTGGGCCGACGTCGGCATGTACCTGCAGACGATCATGCTGCTGCTCCGCGGCGAAGGATTGCACAGTTGCCCACAGATAGCGTGGTCGGTGTACCACAGGACCGTCGCGGCGGTCGTGTCACCACCGGCCGGGCTCGTGCTGTTCTGCGGCATGTCAATCGGGTTCGAGGACACGACCAGGAATCCTCTGGTCCGCATCGACCGCGCCCCGCTTGCCGAGACCGTCACGTTCCTCGACTAACGATCCATGCGACGCATCTAGCAGAGATAGCGGGGACGTTTGGCGCCGCCAAACGTCCCCACCACCTTCGAGAGCCGCCTTAGCCCCACACGCGCGCGGCCGTCTCCAGCATGCGGTCGAGCTTGCGCCACTGCACGTCCTCGGGGAAGTGGCCGAAGCCGCACTGCGGGCTGAGGGCCAGCTGCTCGACGGGCAGGTAGCGGCTCGCCGCCTCGATCCGCCGCAGCAAGTGGTCGACGCTCTCCAGCTCCGGGAGCTTGGTGGTGATCAGCCCGAGCACGACCACCCGGTCTTTCGGCACGAAGCGCAGCGGCTCGAAGCCCCCCGCGCGCTCGCTGTCGTACTCCAGCAGGAACCGCTTGCAGTTCAGGCTGCCGAACAGCCGCTCGGCGATCGCGTCGTACGAGCCTTCACGGTGCCAGCCGCCGGTCTGGTTGCCGCGACAGATGTGGACGGCAGTGGTCACGTCCCCCAGGTCCGCGAGCACGGCGTTGGTCGCCGCGATCGAACGGGCCAGGTTCGCGTCCGGGTCCTCGCCGCGGGCGCGCATCCGCGCCAGCGACGGCTCGTCGACGTATGCCGTGTAGCCGGGCTCGTCGAGCTGCACGTAGCGGCACCCGGCCCGCGCTAGCTCCGCCAGCATCTGCCGCTGGATGGCGACCACGTCGGCCACGAACTCGTCGAGCCCGGGATATACGGCGCGCGACGACTCCCACTCGAACCGCTGGGACACGCGGTCGGGGCCGACCAGCGTGACCTTGACCGGGCGAGTCGCCACCTGGCTCGAGAAGCGGTACTCCTCCAGCGGCACGTTGCGCACCAGCCGCAGCCGCTCCGTGACCGGCCGCCGGTTCACGATGGCGGGGCCCTTGCCACTCGGCCCGGACTCCACCCGCCGGAACGGCGTCTGGCCATCGTAGAACGGCTTGGGCTCCCAGGTGCTCGGCGTGGCGTCGAAGCCGCTCACGGCCTGGCCGAAGCTGTCCTGGAAGTTCGCGCGGCGAAACTCGCCGTCGCTCACCACCGGCATCTGGTGCGCTTCCTGCTTGGCGATCACCTCGCGGATGCACTCGTCCTGCACCTGGCGCAGCGTGTCCGCGCTCGCTTCCCCGCGCGCGTACTGCACCGCGACCGCCTGCAGGCGCGCGGGCCGCAATAGGCTGCCGGTAAAGTCCACCCGCAGCCAATCCAGGCTGGGCAGCTCGGTCGTCGTCACGCTTGACCTCCTTCGCGCGGCGCTCCGACTGGCCGCTCCGCGCCGCCCATTCTGACAGAGCGGCGAAGCGCGTCACAAGCCGCCGCGGCAGCCCCGAGGCTCGTCCCCACCGCTGCCGCGGCGGCGCCGCGCCGGGCGCGGGAAGCGCGATGGCCCCGGCGGGCGCCTTTCCTGTAGAACCAGGGGCGCCCGTGGCGGCGGTAGGATGGCTCTCGCGGCTTCGCCGCCCGCCCCGCGCGACAGCGACGCCCAGGATGGACCTGTGATCTTCGAAGACCGCATCACCGTCAACGCGCCGGCCGCGAAGGTCTGGGACTTCTTGCTCGACCCCAAGTGCATTGCGGCGTGCATGCCGGGCGTCGAGAACGTCACCCAGGTCGACGACCGCACCTTCGACGCGGCCATTGCCGCGAGCGTGGGGCCGATCTCCGGCAAGTTCAACTTTCGCGCGCACATCGTCGAGAGCAACCCGCCCACCGAGATGGCCGCCGACGTCGACGGCCGCGACTCCGTGACGAAAAGCCCGCTCACGGCGCACGTGGTCATGACCCTCACACCGCTCGCCGCCGCAGAGACTGCCCTCGCCTACCGCGCGACCGTCGCGGTGAAGGGTCGCCTTGCCATCCTGGGCGACATGGTGCTGCGCGCCACCGCCGCGCTCATGATGGAGGAGGCCGCGCGCCGCCTGCGCGCCCAGCTCGAAGCGCCCAGCAGTTAGGAGCAGACGAATGCAAGAGCGTTATGACGTCATCGTCGTCGGCGGTGGGTCGGCGGGAGCCGCGGCCGCCACGCGCCTCTCCGAGGACCCGCATCGCCGTGTGTTGCTGCTCGAAGCCGGGCCGGACCCCGATCCCCTGCCCGAGCTAGTGGCCGACGCCGCGCTCCAGACGCGGCTGCTCTTGGAGTCGCCTTACGTCGAGATGTACCCGACCGAGCGCAAGCTCGACGGCAGCATTTTCTACTCGCTCGCCGGGCGGATCATGGGCGGCGGCTCGTCCGTGAACGTGATGTCCGCTCCGCGCCCCTGGAAGTACGACCTCGATCGCTGGGTGGCGTTCGGCAACCCCGACTGGTCCTACGAGAAGATGCTGCCCGTGATGAAGCGTATCGAGTCGGACCAGGACTATCCCGACAGCCCCATCCATGGCTCCGAGGGGCCCCTGTACATCAAGCGCCCCTACCTGCTGGAGCAACCCACCTCGGAGCTGGGCGCCGCGTTCATCAACCGCGCGCTCAGCGTCGGTCTGCCGCTCTGCCCCGACCTCAACGTCGCGGAGCCGCTGGGCGTCTGCGCCTCGCCGTACAACATCAAGGACGGCCAGCGACAGTCCACGACGGTCGCCTACCTCAGCCAGGCGCGCGGCCGCCCGAACCTGCGCATCGTCGCCGAGGCGCCCGTGGTCGGCCTGGAGATCGACGGCCGCCGCGTGACCGGCGTCCGCTACGAGCAGGACGGCGAGGTCCGCACGGCCGCGGCCGACAAGGTGGTGCTCAGCGCCGGCGTCTACCACACGCCGCAGATCCTGATGCTCTCGGGCATCGGGCCGGCTGGCGAGCTGGAGCGGCTGGGCATCCCGGTCGTCAACGCCCTCGAGGGCGTCGGCGCGAACTACCACGACCACGCGGTCGTCTACATGACGTTCGAGGGCCCAACGCACTTCCAGGAAGACTGGGTCGTGCCCCGCTTCCGCCTCATCATCAAGAGCGACCCGAGCCGGCCCGTCGGCAACTTCCACATCCACATGCGCCCGCCCACCGAGGTGCAGGGCCTGAAGCGGATGATGCCGATCTCGATGCACCTGCTGGAGCAGCACAACCGCGGCCGCGTCACCCTCGCCAGCACCGACCCGCACGAGCTGCCGCTGGTCGAGGCGAACATGCTGGAGCATCCCGACGACCTCAAGGCGATGACCGACGCCATGCAGTTCGTCTACGACCTCGTGCAACACCCCTCGATGGAGCGCTACTACGGGCCGCTGCTCCAGCCGGCGCCGGGCGAGGACTGGGCGCGGTTCGCGCGCGCCACCCACGACAGCTACCATCACGGCGTCGGCACCTGCCTGATGGCGCCCGCCGACAACCCGATGGCCGTGGTCGATCAGACGCTGCGCGTCCACGGCATGGACAACCTGTGGGTGGCCGACGCCTCGATCATGCCCACGGTGGTCCACGCGAACACGAACCTGACCTGCATCATGATCGGGGAGGTCGTGGCCGAGCGCGTCGCCGCGGCCGGCTGAGGCCGGCGGCCGCGCTCAGCGGCGGGAGGCGACGCGGCCACGGGGGCAATGGCTGGCTAGCTGGGCCAGCGTCGGACGCGGTCGACCACCTGGCGCACCAGGCTCGGTAGCTCGGCGTCGCCGTCGTACCACTGGAGCAGCTTGGCGTGCGGCGTGTGGAGATCGAGCGCGCGATCGACGAAGTAGGTGTCGAAGAGCAGCGCCTGCTCGGGGCGCCCGTGGGCGACGAGCAGCACTAGCGTGCCCCCGTGTCCACGCGCGTCGCGGTCGGGCCGACTGAAGCGCACCCAGCCGCGCCCATCCGTGCCGCCGCGCCTGTCGAGCGCGAAGCCCTGCTCCTCCAGTCCCACGCGGCAATACTGCACCACGCTGCGCAACAGCTCGTCGCTGCGCCGGTCGGCCGGCCCCCGCGCGCCCGGGGGGTGGGTCGGTTGGCTTGCTTGTTTCGACATGCCCCTGTCTCCCTGGCGGTCGCGGTCCTGGCTGTTCAGCCCGGAAGGTATGCTCTAACCCTACGCTAGCGCGCCTGGTCTCGTGCTGCCGTGAAGCCGATCACATGGCGAGTGTGAACCCTCTCACACTCCGTGCGTCCGCGGTTCCCGCGACCCGCCCGCAGACCTTTGGCGGCGCGCGCGGACTATTGCACCGGCGGGTCACGGAGCGCGGCGCCGCGTGCAGGCGGCTATCAGGCATCGTGGCAATTGCGATCGCCAGCTGAGGATGAAGTAAACATGACCCGCAAGCAGCGCTCGAGCGCCCGCGCGCCTGGGCCTCGAGCGCGTTGGCCTACAGCCCGACGCGGACGTGTTCACGCGCGGCACCGGCGGCATCCCGGAGTCGCTGGCGGCGCTGGAGAGCGGCACGGTGGACGGCGCCAGCATCACCGGGCCGGCCATCTTCCAGGCCCGCCAGCGCGGCTACCGCGAGCTGCTGCCGATCCAGAATCTCGGCATCCCGCTCGTGACGGCCGGCATCGGCAGCCCGCAGCGCGTCATCGCCCAGCAGCCCGCGATGATCGACGCCGCGCTGCGGGCGCTGGCGCAGGCCGTCAAGCGGCTGCGCAGCGACCGCGCGTTCGGCGTGCAGGTGATCGGGCAGTACAGCCAGAGCGACGACGCCGAGCTGTTGAGCGCCACCGTGGACTACCTGCGGCCCCAGCTCCAGCCCGACCTCTACCCCGACCCGGCGGCCGTGCAGGGCGTCCTCGACCTGGAAGAGAACCCCGCGGCCCGCACCGCCCGCCCCGAGGACGTGGCCGACTTTGGCTTCGCCGAGCGCCTGAAGGCCAGCGGCTTTCTCGACCGCCTGCCGCAATAGCGGCCCGCCGGCGCGGCGCTACTCGCCGGTGATCGGCGTCCCCGCCGTGGCGCAGCTCGGCACCGCGCGCGCCAGGAACGCGGGCAGATCGATCGACAGCGGGTGGCCGAGCCGCTCGCGGGCTGCCTCCTGCTCGTCCTCGGGGCCTTGTACGGTGGACGAGATCGAATCGGTCAGCTCATTCTCGGCGTCGGTCAGGTTCAGGTCCTTCTCCGCGCGCGAGCGCACGTAGTCGAACACCGCGTTGTTGACCAGCCGCTGAGCGTGCTCGCGCGCCCAGGTCGTGCCCTCGTCGCCCTGGTTGTGGCCGATCATGATGAGCGTCGCGTCCACCGCCCCCTCTGGATCGCTCACCCAGGCGTCCAGGGCGTCGCAGAGCTGGGCCATCTGGGGATCGGTCTGCGCCCGCGCCGGCTGGGCGGACAGCGCGGGCACGGCGCTCCCGAGCATCAAGGCTGCCAAAATCGCGCTTCGCAATCTCACGTACCCACTCCTATTGAGCCGCCACCGGTGAGCAGTCGCGCCGCTCCCCGGCCTGGATTAAGGAAGCATTTACCCACCCGAAATATGGCCCCGCGCCCGCGCCCGGCGCAACCGATTCGCGCGGGTGCTTGCCGCCGCGACGCTCCCGCTGAGGCACCGGGGAGCGGATCGCCCGCCAGGCTGCCTGGCTCGCGTGGCCGCCTTGTAGATCGACCACGTAGCCCGTGCGCGGCGTCGCAGGCGCGCTTAGGCGCCGGTTCCGATCGTGGTGGCGGGCACGGCGTTCGCACCGAGCGGCGCGAGCCGAGGCATGACGTGCTCCGCGAAGAGGCGCATCGAGCGGTCGCGCTGCTCGCGCGTGCCCCAGTCCTTCCCCACGAGCAGCATCAGCACGCCGAAGCCGCCCACCGCGTCGTACAACTGCTGCACGCAGCGCGTGACGTGATCGGGGTCGCCCACGTAGAAGTGCTCGTGGTCCACCAGGTAGTCGAAGTCGATCTGCTCGCGCACGTCGCCCGGCGCCAGAAACTCGTCGAACTGACCCAGCCCGCGGTTGTACGCCACGCCGCGGTTCACGCTCTCCCGTAGCTCCCGCTTCGCCTGCTCCTGGCTCTCCGCGACGTAGATATAGCGGCAGACGCGGAACTCGCTCCGTTGCGCCGGCCGGCCCGCTGCCCGGGCGCCGCGCTCGAACGCCTCCGCCATCTCGCGCACGAAGCTCACCGCCGAGTACTGGCTGATGAGCGGCAAAAACCCGCGCCGCCCCGCCATCTCGGCCGTCGCCAGCGTGTGGAAGCACGCCACGCCGACCGGCATGTGCGGCTGCTGCAGCGGCCGCGGCGAGATGTTGATGCTCTTCCCCTGCCAGTAGCGCCCGTTGTGGTCGAACGGCTCGGCTGCCGTCCAGGCGCGCAGGATGAGGTCGATGGCCTCCTCGGACATCGCCCGCGCCTCCGCGCGATCGACGTTCCGCTGCAGCGCCAGCTGCGGCAGCGTGCCCGTGCCGAAGCCGAATAGGTACCGCCCGCCCGTCAGGTGGTCGCAGACGGCGGCCTCGGCAGCCACTTGCAGCGGGTGGTTGTACGGCAGCGGGCGAATGCCCGGTCCGAGCAGGATCTGCTTCGTCCGCGTCGCCGCCGTGCAGATCAGCAGGTCGGCGGCTGGGAGCTGGTCGGGCCGGTTGCCGCCGGCGTGCTCGCTGATCCAGGCCTCGCGGAAGCCCAGCGCGTCGGCCACCTCCAGCTCGTGCAAGTCCTCTTCATACGTCAGCGCGGCCACCGTATTGTGCCGCTGCCCATTCGAGAACAGCCCGAACTCCATCTGCCCCTCCCCGCACCGAACTGCCTACCTCGTGCGCCGACGTGTCGTAGGGGCGGGTTTCACGCCCGCCCGCGGCCGCTAGGCCGCAGCTCCGGCGCCGCCCGCAGACCGCCTCTCCCTACACCGGCACTGTCGTCATCTCACCCAGGTCGGCCAGCGCGGGCGCCACCTCGCGCGCGAACCGCTCCAGCATCGCCAGCCGCTCGGGCAGCGGCGCCGGGTCGCGCCCCGCCACCAGCAGGAACGTCCCGAAGCCACCCACGTCGGCGTGGAGCTGGCGCAGCTGGCGCGCCACCGCCTCGGGGTTCCCGACCACGAACTGCCCGATGTCGGCCAGGTAATCGAACGTCACGTCCTCGACGCGCCCGCCCGGCGGCTTCAGCCGCTCCAGGTTCGCGCGCACCGGCGGCTGCGTGCGCAGGTAGTCCAGCGAGGCGTCCATCCACGGGCGCACCGTGTCACGCGCCTGCCGGTCCGAGTCGCCCACCCACACGAAGCGGCAGACGTGCAGGTCGCGGCGATCGGGCGTGCGCCCCGCGTCCCGCGCGCCCCGCTCGTAGTGGCCCCAACCCTCCTGCAAGCGCGCCGCCGTCTGGTACTGGCTCGCCAGCGCCCAGTGGCCGCGCCGCCCCGTCGCGTACCACGAGTCCGGGCTGCCGCAAGCCCGCGCCATCGGCATGTGCGGCTGCTGCAGCGGCCGCGGCCAGAGGTACACGTCGCGCACCTGCCAGTACCGCCCCTCCCAGGTGAACGGCTCGTCGTGGGCCCACG
>JAJPHF010000106.1 GCA_021325365.1 Pseudomonadota bacterium | reverse complement strand
TCGGCGCGGCTTCGTGTTCCTGCCCGACGCGCGCCGCTGGCTGGCCGCTCAAGTCGATGGCGGCTTGCCGCTGCTCACTCGCTCGTTAGAGCAGTGAATAGCCCTAGCGTTGAAGGCGGCATAGGTCTCCCGGAGCAGCGCTTCCAGCTCAGGGGGCACTTGGCCGTCAGCCATGCTTGCTCGATCCTCTTGCCGAGAATGACGCGCGGCAGATTATGCCATGCGCCGCTGCTGCGCTCGTCTTGCCCATGACCTCGCGCGCCCGTAGAATCGCGCCAGAGAACGCGAGTGAGGGCGAAGGCTCGTTGGCCTACCACGACTTCCGCCACTATCTGGCGACGCTCGAAGCGCACGGCAAGCTGCGCCGGGTCGCCGCCCCGGTCGATCCGGCCTGGGAGATCGCCGCGGTGGTGCGGCGCGTCTTCGAGCGCTACCCGGATGCCACGCGGCCGGCACTGCTCTTCGAGCAGGTTACGGGCGCGAGCATGCCGGTGGCGGTGGGAGTGCTCGGCGGCTCGCGCGCCATCTACGCGCTCGCGATGGAGACGACGGTCGACGACATCGCGGCGAAGTGGGGCCGCGCCCAGGCGGCGCCGCTCCCGCCCGTCGAGGTGGCCGGTGGGCCGTGCCAGGAGGTCGTGCTGACCGGCACGGCGATCGACCTGCGCCGCCTGCCGGCGGGCGTCTGGACGCCGGACGCCGACCCGGGGCCGTTCCTGACCGCGCCGTGTGTCCTATCGGTCGATCCCGCGACGGGCGAGCGGAACGTGGGCACCTACCGCTGCCAGATCAAGGGCGCTGATCGGCTGGGCCTGCTGATGGGCTTCCCCTCGCGCGGCCTGTGGCCGCACATGGCGCGGTACGAGGCGCGCGACGAGCCGACCCCCTGCGCCATCGTCCTCGGGCCGGACCCTCCCGTGGCGCTGGCCTCCGTATCGCCGCTGCCGCGCGGCGTGGACGAGATCGCCGTGGCGGGCGCGATTCGCGGCGAACCGGTCCCGCTCGTGCGCTGCCGCACGAACGACCTGCTGGTGCCGGCGGCCGCAGAGATCGTGATCGAGGCGGAGCTGCTGCCGGGCGTGCGCGAGGCCGAGGGGCCGTTCGGCGACTACACCGGCTACGTCGACGCCGGCCGCGAGGCGCACGTGGCGCGCGTGACGGCAATCACCCACCGCCGCGATCCTATTTTCCACGCCTTCTTCAGCCAGATGCCGCCCAGCGAGTCGAGCGTGATTCGCGGCACGGGCCGCGAGGGCGCGCTGCTGAAGAAGCTGGCCGGCGACCTGGGGCTGCCCGTCACCGCCGTCCACCTGCTGCACGCGGGCGGCGCGGCGGCCATCCTGGCCATCGCCATCCGCAAGCAGGCCGCCGCGCAGCCGCAGCAGGTGATGTGGGCTGCCTGGGCGGCCGACCCGTCGCTCGGCAAGATCACCATCGTCGTGGACGACGATGTGGACATCCGCAGCGAGTTCGCGCTGCTCTGGACGCTGAGCTGGACCATCCAGCCCGAGCGCGACACCTACGTGCTCACCGGCACGGCGGCCGTGCCGCTGGATCCGTCGCAGCAGAGCGCGCCGCCGTCGCGCGGGGTGCCCGGCCTGTCGTCGAAGCTCGGCATCGACGCGACGCGCAAGCACGCGTACCCGCCGCGCTCCGGCGCCTCGGCGGCACATCTGGCGGCGGTGGACGCGCGCTGGGCGGACTACGGGCTGGACTGACTAGCGGCGGCGCTTGCCGCGGCGCCCGGGCGCGCGGCCGTCGCCCCGCGGAGCGGGGAAGGACTACAAAGGAGGCGTGGGCTTATGTGTCACTCGGAAGTGCCCGCCGGTCAGGTCACGCCGCAGGTAGCGCGCGAGGAGGTGCGCGTGCCGCTGCCGGGCGGCGACGTGCTGCCGGCGCTGCTGACGCGCGCGGCGGCCGAGGACGCCCCGGCCGTGCTGCTCGTCCACGACATCTTCGGGCGCACGCCATTCTACGAGGACCTGGCCGCGCGCCTGGCGGCGGCGGGCTTCAACGCGCTCCTGCCCGACTGCTTCTGCCGGCTGGGCGGCCTGCCCGAGCCGACGCGCGAGGCCGCCTTCGCCCGCTACCGCGGCCTGGACGAGACGCAGACGCTCCTGGACCTGCAGGCGGCGCTCGACTGGCTGGCCGACACCGTCAGCCCCGCCGGCGTGCGCCTGGGCACGATGGGCTTCTGCCTGGGCGGCACGCTCGTGCTCGATCTCGCGGCCGAGCGGGGCGACCTGGCGACCGTCTGCTACTACGGCTTCCCCGTGATGGGCGACCACACGCCGGGCCAAGCGGCGCCCGAGCCGATCACGCTCGTCGATCGCCTGCGCGGGCCGATCCTCGGCCTCTGGGGCGACCAGGACGCGCTTGTGGGCCTGGCCAACGTCGAGCGCTTCGCGGCCGCGGTGCGAGCACGCGGCGTGCCCTACGAGCAGGTCATCTACCCCGGCGTCGGCCACGGCTTCATGTCCGCGTCGCGCTTCGATCCCGCGCACGAGGCCTACGCCGCCGCGACCGACGCCTGGGCGCGCACGCTCGCCTTCTACCGCACTCACCTCACGCGCCTGCGCGCCATGCCCGGCTAGCGCCCGGCGCGTGCGCCCTGGTACTCGACTTGCGAGCCAGCGAGCGCCCCGCCGGATGGTCGGGGCGGCGAGCGGGGCTGGGGGCTGGCGGATGGCGATCGCGACGGCGCTCCCGCGCGCACTCCACCGGCTGGGCGTCGAGCGCGACAAGCTGGCGCCGGCGCTCGGCGTGCGCGCGGCGGT
Source organism: Pseudomonadota bacterium (assembly GCA_021325365.1). The sequence goes on along the minus strand of JAJPHF010000106.1, from coordinate 10,617 downwards.
GGCGGTGTTCGTGCCGCTCGTCCTCGGCGAGCTAGCCGGCAACGTCTCGCTGGGCATGCTGTTCGCGCTCGGCGGCCTGCTCACCGTCCAGGCCGACGTGGGCGGGCCGTACCGCACGCGCGCGGCCGCGATGGGCGCCACCGTCCTCGGCGGCACGCTGGCGCTGCTCGTCGGCGGTTGGGCGGGCGGGCTGCCCTGGCTGGCCGTGCCGCTGACGTTCCTCTGGTCGTTCGCCTGCGGCCTGGCGACGGTCTACGGCAACACCGCGACCATCGTCAGCCTGATCGTGAACGTCGCCTTCGTGCTCGCGCTGGGGCTCGGCGCCCAGCAGATCGCCCCGACCCAGCTCGCGCTCGGCCTGCTGGGCGGCGGCGCGTTCGTCATGCTCTACTCGCTCGTCCTCTGGCCGGTCCATCCCTACCGTCCCATCGCGCGGAGCATCGCCGGCGCCTACCGGGCCGTCGCCGGCGTCCTGGCCGCGAGCGGGCAGGGGGCGCGCGACACCGAGCCCGCATCGTCGGCCAGCCCCGACACGGCCGCGCGGCGCGAAGCGGCCCGCCAGGCGCTCGACGCGGCCCGGCAGGCGCTGGGCACGGTGCGCGCCGGGAGCCGCGGCCCGAGCACGATGGATACGCGCCTGCTGCTGCTGGTGCAGGAGGGCGAGCGCGCCCTCGTCGCCGCCCTGGCGCTCGACCGCGCGCTCCGCCGCGCCGCGCGCACGTCGGCGCTGCGCTCGGTCCGTAGCGAGCTGGCCACCGCAACGGGCGCGCAGGCGCGGGCGCTCCAGGCGCTCGCGGCCGCGGTCGAGCGGGGCGGCGGGCCGGTCGACGTAACGGAGGCGGAGCGCGCGGTCGGCGCGCTTGCCGCGCGGCGGGCAGACCTGCGGCGTGCGCTCACCCATCACGCGACCGACTACCACGCGGCGGCGCTCGTGAGCGACGCGATCGGCGCGGTGGAGGCGGTCGGCCGGCAAGTTCGGGCCGCCGCCGAGCAGGCCCGCGCGCTGCGGGGCGCGCCCGGGCCGGCCTGGCAGCCACCGCGGTGGCGCGAGCGCGCGGCGGACCTGCGGCGGGCGCTCGCCACGCTGCGGGACCAGTTGAGCTTCGAGTCGATCACCTTTCGCCATGCGCTCCGCCTGGGCATCGCCGCGGCCGCGGGCGTCCTCTTCTACACGCTGGCCGGGCTGCCGCGCGGCTACTGGGTCACCGTCGCCATCGTGGCGCTGCTCAAGCCCAACGTCGGCATCACCACCCAGCGCGTTGTCCAGCGGGTGATCGCGACGGTGGTCGGCGCCAGCGTCGCGGCGCTGCTGATCGCCGCCGTCCCGTCGTTTCCGGTGCTGGAGGCGCTGATCGTCGGGCTGACCGTCCTCTGCTTCGCGGTCAAGCCCGCGCACTACGTGCTGTTCGTCACGCTGCTGACGCCGCTCGTCATCTTCCTCGTGGACCTCGGCCATCCAGGCGACCTCAGCTTCGCCGGCGTGCGCATCTTGAACACCTGCGTCGGCGCGGCGCTGGCGCTGCTCGCCACCTATCTGCTGTGGCCCCGCTGGGAGCGCGAGCGCCTGCCGGCCCAGCTCGCCGCGGCGCTGCGGGCGAACGCCGACTACTTCGTGGCGCTCATCGGCGCCTACCTGGACGGCGCTCGCGCGTCCGCCGTCCCCGGCGCGCGGCGCCGCGCCGAGGTCGCCAACGCCAACGCTCAGGCGTCGTTCCAGGCGCTGCTCACCGAGCTGGCCGCGGGCGATGCCGTCGAGCGGCTGCACGGGCTAGTGACCTACAACCAGGAGCTGTACGAGGCCGTGGCGGCGCTCGAGGCGCACCTGCCGCAGTACAGCGGGCGCCACCTGCTGCCGGGACTGGACACATTCGCGCAAGCCGCGGCCGCCACGCTGCGCGAGCTAGCCGAGGCGGTCGAGCAGCGCCGCACGCCCGCGCCGGCCGCCGCGCTCGCCGCCAGCCTCCAGCCGATTCACGCCCGCGTGCGGGCGCTGGAAGCCGCGCGCACGGCGGAGATCGCCCATGAGCCGGGCGGTACCCCAACGCGCGAGGCGGTGCGCGACTTCACGCGGCTCGGAGTCGAGCTGGACCGCATCGCCGGCGACGTGCAGAGCATGCACCTGGCCCTGAGCGCGCCGTAGCGGCCCGCGCTGGCCCGCGCTCCCGCGCACCCGTGCGTCGATCGCTCCGCGACAGCGCGGGGGGAGTATAATCGCCGCGGGAGGACACTCCGGATGGCATACGCGGTTCCGGCTCAGATGGCGCGCAGTCCCGTGTTCGGCGCCTTGCCCGCCGCGGTGCTCGATCAGCTCGCGACGACGATGCACCGTCGGCTGTACAAGCGCGGGCAGGTGATCTTCCACCAGGACGATCCGGGCGCCAGCGTCCACGTCATCGAGAACGGGCGCATCAAGGTAGTGCTCACCACGCCGGAGGGCGAGGAGCTGCTGCTGCGGGTGCTCGGCGAGGGGGAGCTGTTCGGCGAGCTGGCCCTGCTCGACGGCCAGCCGCGCTCGGCCACCGTGATCGCGCTCGAGGATACCGTGACCCACGTGCTGGAGCGCACCAGCTTCCTCGACTTCCTGCGCGGCCATCCCGACGCGGCGCTGGACCTCTGCCGCGCGTTGACGGAGCTGATCCGCCGCCTCACCGAGCAGGTCGAGGACCTGGCGCTGCTCGACGTGCCGCGCCGGCTGGAGCACAAGCTGCTGGAGCTGGCCGAGGCGCACGGCGAGCGCACCCCGCAGGGCATCCGCATCGACGTGCGGCTCACCCAGAGCGAGCTGGCCAGCATGATCGGCACGTCGCGGGCCAGCGTGAACCACTATCTCGCCGCGCTCGAGGCGCGCGGCATCATCCGCCGCGACGGCCAGCGCATCGTCGTGCGGCGCCCCGAAGCCCTCCACGCCCACGACTAGCCGCTCGCGGCTAGCGCCCGCGGAGGGCGCGGCGGGCGGCGGCACAGGCGGGGCAGCGGCCGAGTGCCAGGTCGCGCGGCCGTGTGGAGCGCCCACAGTCGCGGCAGGGCACCGGCCGCTGCCCCAGGCCCCGCCGCGCGTCGAGCGGCCGCTCCGTGCCGTAGTGCCGCCAGTAGGCATGGCAGGTGGCGCAGCGCCCCTCCCACCATGGCGCGGGCGCGCACCACACACGGCAGTTGCGGCAGGCTCGCGTCCGCGTGGTCCCGCTGGTCCGTCGCCGCATGTCTGTTGCCCCCGCTCGGTGCTCTGCCTACTGTAGTGTAGCCCCGCCGCGATCGACCGCCCATACGGTCACGGCGAACTCGCGGGCGAGAAAGATCGAGCTGATCGCGTGGCCGCAGCCGAGGTCCAGCACGCGCATGCCGGGCTGGAGCGGCAGCACGTTGCACAGGCTCTCGGCGAAGTGCAGGACGTTCTCGCCGAGCGAGTGGGCCTCCGCCCACGCCGTATCGTAGCGGCTGGCGCGCGGGAAGATAGTATCAAGCATGATGAGGCTGTCTTGGGGGACACCCCCAAACCCCCGGCAGGGGAGTCCCCCTGCACCCCCGGGCCCCGCCAGGATGGGGAACTAGTCGCCCTGCCAGGCGTCGCGCTGGTGGGCGAAGTCGCCCAGGACGATGTGCTGGTACAGCCCCTCGGCGTACAGCCAGTACATCTCGCCCGCCTGCCGCACGCGCTCGACCGCCGCGTCCTGCTGCTCTGGCGTGCGACAGTAGCGCTCCACCAGCTCGAAGCCCTTAGCGCTGTGGTCCACGTCGGCGGTGATGTGGACGGTGAAGTTGATCAGCTCCGGCTCGGTGAAGCCATAGTGCTGGCGCAGCGTCGGCAGGAAGCGAGCGTAGAAGCCCGGCACCGGCCCCTCGGTGCCCACCGTGACGCCCGCCACGGCCTCCTCGAACGGGGCCGTGGCCACCAGCAGGTCGCCCCAGTCGGTCAGCGCCCGCGTGGTGGGCAGCTTGCGGGCCGAGGTGAGCTGGGCGCGCGTGGCGCCGCACGCCTCGCCGAAGGTGAGCAGCATGTCCGTATGGCGCACGCCGCCCTCCTCCTCGTTCAGGTTCTCCAGCAGGTAATCGCGCGTGTCCTGGTCGGGACAGCGCGCGTACAGCGCGGCCACCCAGCGCGGGAAGTGCATGACGAACAGCCAGTGCTGCTGCGTCCAGGCGATCATCTGCTCGCGGCTCAGCTCGCCGCGGCTCCACGCGGTCACGAACGGGTGCCGCCGGTAGTGCGTGCTCTCCAGCGCCTCGTCCAGACGCGCCCGGAACGCCGATTTTGCGACGACCATCTCGCCTCCCCATCGGTCCCGCGACGTGCGGGCTATGGGCTTAGTGTAGGCCAGCCGGCCCGAAAACAGAAAGCGCGGGGGCAGTCGTCGCCCCCGCGCTCGCGCGCTCGACCGAGCCGTGTGCTGCCTACTTGTCCCCGATCTTGAACATCTTCGTGCCGCAGGTCGTACACTCGCCACGCGTCGCCGGCCGCCCGTTCTTCATCTGGATCTGCTCGGTCTTCTTCATCTCACGCTTCTGCTTGCACTTCATGCAGTACGCTTCCAAGCTCCATCCTCCTTGACGTTTACAGTTGCTTGTCTCTTGCAAACCCATCCAGTTCTATACCTGGATGCGGCGGGAACCGGCCGGCCCAACGTCCGCGGCGGGAGCGACCCACGTGCCAGGTTGCGCCATTATAGAGGCGCCCCTACAAGGTGTCAACGAATACGCGCGCTAGCGCGGTGCGCGGCGAATTACGGTAATCCAAATGGCCTCCAGACTAAAGAATACATCAAGGATACAGGCCGCGAATGAAGCCGCTGTCGTCTAGCTCCTGCACGAAGCGAGGATCGAAGAACTGGCTGGCGTCGGCGTGGGGCGCCGCCGGATTGCCGTGGGCGGCCAGGTCGAGGGCGACCTCGGTGGCGGCGCGCGTGGGGACCGGCACGCGCGGAATCGCCGCCACCGCGCCCGCGTAGCTGTCTTCCAGCACGCCGTCGTCGCTGGACTGCGTATAGCGGCCGATGATCTGCTTCGTCTGCGCCTTGTCCTGGTGGATCACCGCGTTCGCCTCCACGATGGCGCGGGCGAACCGCCGCACCACGTCCGGGCGCTGGTCGATCAGCGGCTGGGGCGCGACGATCGCCGCCTGGTAGAGCTGCGCCGGCAGTTGGCTGAGATCGGCGATCTCGCGGTAGCCGGCCCGCCGCGCCTCCGTGTTGCCCGGCGGCGACAGCAGCCCCGCGTCCGCCGCCCCCGCCTGCAACGCGGCCAGAATCTCCGGCTGGCCGCCGAGCTGCACCAGTGTCACGTCGTCGTCTGGCCGCAGCCCCAGCGTCTCGACCCACTGGCGCGCGGCGAAGTCGGTGCTGCTGCCCGCCCGCGTGATGCCGAGCCGCCGGCCGCGCAGCGCCGTCCCCTCCGCGATCGCGGCCGGCGCGTGGACGGTGTACGTCAGCCGGTCGACGGACGGCGCCACGATGACCAGCGGCGCCCCCGCCAGCGCGGCGCCAAGGGCGGCCTCCGCGCCCGCGAAGGCGAAGTCCGTGCCGCCCGCGACCATGTTCTGGATCAGCGTCGTTCCCGAGGGCACGTAGTCGAGCGTCACGTCCAACCCGTTGTGCGCGAACGTTCCCGCGTCCAGCGCTACCCACGCCGGCAGCGCCGTGATGCTGACCGACGCGTACGCGACCCGCACCTTGTCCGGCGCCGCCGCTGCGGTTGCTACGGCGCTGCCGGCGCCAACGGACGCGCTGGCCGCCGGCGCGCGCCCCGCAGCCCCCGCACTGTCTGACGCTCCCGCGCTCGTGCCCGCTCCACCACCCGCAGCGGGCGCGCTCGGCGCGGTGCTCCCTCCTGCAATGGGGGGCTGGGGGGGCGAACCCGGCCCCGCGCAGCCCGCCAGTAGGGCGAGCGCGCACGCCAGGGCCAGAACGCCATAGCCTCCCGATCGCGACCCCATACGCCCCTCCTGCTGCCGGGCGCCGCCGGGCGCCGCGCGGTTGCTCGCCGGGCGGGGCCATCATACCATGAGGGCGACGAGCAGACAGGAGCAGGGCCGATGGAGCAGCGCGCCGCGCGCGCCGAGGGGCTCACGCTGCGGCTGGCCGGCCAGGTTGCCCTCGTAACGGGCGCCAGCCGCAACATCGGGCGGGCCATCGCCCTCGCGCTCGCCCAGGCCGGCGCCGACGTGGTGGTGAACGCCCGCACCAGCCGCGCCGAGGCCGAGAGTGTGGCTGCCGAGGTGCGGGCGCTCGGCGCGCGGGCGCTCGTGGGGCTGGCCGACGTGCGCGACCCGGCCGCGGTCGAGCAGGTCGTCGCCGACGCGCGGGCCGCGCTCGGGCCGGTCGACATCCTGGTGAACTGCGCCGCGACCCGCCGCGAGGGGCCGTTCGAGGCCATTACCCTCGACGAATGGCGCGACGCCCTCTCCGTCGTGCTCGACGGCGCCTACCTCTGCACGCGCGCCGTCGTGCCGGGCATGCTGGCCGCCCAGCGCGGCACAATCGTCAACGTCATCGGGCTCACCGCCCAGGCCGGCGCGCCCTACCGCGCCCACGTCGTCACCGCCAAGGCCGGCCTGATCGGCTTCACGAAGGCGCTCGCGCTGGAGTACGCCGCGCGCGGCATCACCGTGAACGGCGTCTCGCCCGGCATGATCGCCACCGACCGCAACGTGCCCTCGGCCGCCCCCGACCCCGCGCACCGCCGCGCCCGCGTCGTGCCCGTCGGCCGCGAGGGCCGCCCCGACGAGGTCGCCGCCATCTGCTGCTACCTGGCCTCCGCCGAGGCGCGCTTCGTGACGGGCCAGATCTTCGGCGTGAACGGAGGGACGTACCTGTGAGCAAGCTGCAGCCTGTCGCGGCCGCCCCAGCCGGGGCAGCCGCCCCGCCGGCCGAGCCAGGCGCGGCGCCCGGGCCGACGCGCGCGCTGGCGCGCTTCGTCGTCCAGGGCCGCCCGGCTGACCTGCCGCCCGCGGTCGTCCACCAGGCGACACGCTGTCTGGTCGACTGGCTCGGCGTCGCCCTCGGCGGCCAGCAGGACCGTTCCGTCGCCATCCTGCTCGACTACGCGCGCCTCGTCGGCGGCGCGCGCCAGGCGAGCGTCGCCGGCCGCGCCTTTCGCACCAGCGCGCCGCTGGCCGCGCTCCTGAACGGCCAGGCGTCGCACGTCCTCGACTTCGACGACACCTTCGCCTCGGCCGAGACGACGCTGCACGGCACGCCGCCCGTCTACTCGGCGGCGCTCGCCGTGGGCGAGTGGCAGCGCGCGAGCGGCGCCGCCGTGCTGAACGCCTTCGTGCTCGGCTTCGAGGTGGCCGCCCGCGTGGCCCTCGCGCTCGGCCCCGCCCACTACGACGCGGGCTGGCACGTCACGGGCACGGCCGGCCGCTTCGGCGCCGCGGCGGCCGCCGGCAAGCTGCTCGGGCTGTCGGCGACGCAGCTCGCGCGCGCCTTCGGCATCGTCGGCACCCAGGCGGGCGGCATGAAGGCCGTCTACGGCACGATGGGCAAGCCCTACCATGCCGCCCGCGCCGCCCACGACGGCGTGGCCGCCGCGCTCGTCGCCCGCGCCGGCTTCACGGCCGGCGAGAACATCCTGGAGGCCCGCTACGGCTTGCTGGAGCTGTACACGCGCGAGGCTCGGCCCGAGTGTCTGACCCTGCCCAGCCCGCTGCGCTACGCCGTGCTGGACGACGGCTTCAAGCCGTACCCCTGCGGCTCGCTGATCCACGCCACGATCGACGCCGCCCTCGACGCGCTCGCCGGCGCCCGCGTCGAGCCACAGGCCGTCGAGCGCGTCGAGGCCTGGGTGAACCCCTACACGGCCACTGTCACCGCGAAGCCCGATCCCACCACGGGCCTGGAGGCGAAGTTCAGCGCCCAGCACTGCGTCGCCGTGGCGCTCGCCCACGGACGCGGCGTGATCTTTGCCGACTTCTCCGACGCCGCCGCGACCGACCCCACGCTCCGCGCCCTCCGCGCCCGCGTGCGGCTCCACGCCATGCCCGACTGCCCCAAGGATGCCGCCCGCATCGCCATCCACCTGCGCGACGGCCGCACGCTTCAGGCCGACGTGCCGCACGCCCGCGGCACCGTCGAGCGGCCCCTCGACGACGCCGGCCTCGACGCGAAGTTCCTCGCCCTCGCCGAGCCCGTGCTGGGCGCTCGCGCCCGTCGCCTGCTCGCCCGCGCCTGGGCCTTCGCCACCGCCCCCGACGCCGGGGCCCTCCTCCGCGCCACTCGCCCGGCACCGTCGGGCGCGCGCTGAGCGCCGACGCCGCGTGGCGCCCAAACGGCCAACGTATGCGTTCACGACGGTGAGTGAAAGGTACTATCCTCGATACGGATGGCTCTGCCCTGAAGGAGAAACCGCTGTGAACGCGCCCTGGCCCTTGCTCTTGCTGATCATCGCTGGACTGCTATTTGCCGTCGTTCTCACCCTGCTCCCGCCGGCGCCACGTTCTCGGACAAGAGCGAACACGCCCGCTGTTTTCCGCGACGACGATCGGTACTGGTACGGGAGGGACCTCTTCTACAACAATCCCGACGATCCGGCCGTGTTTGTCCCCAAGCGCTACACCCGCGGCTACACCGTGAATGTTGGCCGGCCCGCGGGCAAGTTGATCATGCTTGCATCGCTAGTGCTGCTGCTGGCGCTGGGCATCCTCAAGGCCCTCCCCCCGCATTAAGGCCGGCCTGGGAGACACCGTGGTCGGGCATCGTCGTCTCCGCAGGCGTTAAGCAGCTGGTCAAGGATGGTGCGGAGGTCCGGTGCAGCCGCCCCCCCCACCGTCCTTCGAAGCCAGCTTAGGGGATCGGCCAGCCGCGGTCGGGCGTGGCGACGTCCACCTCGACGCCATCCGGGTCGCGGAACTTGCAGAAGCGCGGCGGCGTGTGGGGGTCCTTGCCGTAGACGGCGATGCCCCGCGCCTCCAGCCGTGCCAGCACGCGGGTCACGTCGTCCACCTCGACGCCGATGTGGTTGGGGCCGGCGGTGCCGTAGGCCCAGGGCAGCCGCGGCACGTCAGGGTTCGGGCGCAGCAGCGTCAGGTTCAGCTCGCCGTCGGTCAGGTCGACGGCCCAGCCCGGGTAGTTGCCCGGCTTGCGCTCGTCGCCATAGCGTCGGAAGCCGAGCACGTCTTCATAGAAGCGCGCCGACGCCTCCAGATCGCTCACCACGTAGGCAATGTGCTTCACGCGGCCCATGGCTCCCCTCCCCAGTGCGCGGTGCGTGCGCCCCACCTCGTGCCGAGCGCATTATATGCCGCGGCTCCTTCCGCCGTGCGCGCGCCTACCCAGCAGTTGATTGACAGCCTCGCGCCCGCCTGTCATCCTGAAGCGTACAGCGCACCCGATGCCCCGGGGTATCAGGATGCAGCCGACTGCCGCGTCGAGCCCCCAGCCTGCCGACCTGCTCCTTGCCGGCGGCATCGTCGTGACGATGGACGCGCGGCACACCGTCTACAATCCCGGCGCCGTCGCCGTGCGCGGCAACGCCATCGTCGCCGTCGGCCCGCGCGACCAGGTCGCCGCCGCCTACCGCGCCGCGCGCACGCTCGACGCCGCCGACGCGCTTCTCATGCCCGGCCTCGTGAACGGCCACACCCACCTGCCCATGACGATGTTTCGCGGCCTCGCCGACGACCTGCCGCTCGACACCTGGCTGCAGCAGTACATCTGGCCCTCCGAGCGCGAGTTCCTGAGCCCCCACCACGTCCGCTGGGGCACGCTGCTGGGCGCCGCCGAGATGCTGCGCGGCGGCGTGACCACCTTCTGCGACATGTATTTCTTCGAGGACGACGTGGCCGCCGCCGCCCACGCGGCCGGCCTGCGCGGCATCGTCGCCCAGGGCTTCCTCGACTTCCCCTCGCCGCAAGGGCTCGACGTCGAGCAGAACCTGGCCTATGCCGAGCAGCTCATCGCCCGCTGGCAGGGCAACAGCCGCATCATCCCCGCCATCGCGCCGCACGCCCTGTACACCGTCTCGCCGCCGCTGTTGGAGCGACTGCACGCGCTCGCCGTGCAGCACGACGTCCCGTTCGTGATCCACCTGGCCGAGACCAAGAACGAGGGCCAGCAGATCGCCGCGCAATACGGCGCCTCGCCCGTGCGCGCGCTGGCGAAGCTGGGCCTGCTCAACCAGCGGCTGATCGCGGCGCACTGCGTCTGGGTCGACGCCGAGGAGCAGGCGCTGCTGGCGCGGAGCCGCGTGGGCGTGATCCACTGCCCGCGCAGCAACCTTAAGCTCGCCGACGGCGTGGCGCCGGTGCCCGACATGCTCGCCGCGGGCGTGCGCCTCGGGCTGGGCACCGACGGCGCTGCCAGCAACAACCAGATCAACCTGTTCGCCGAGGCCGACGCCGCCGCGCTCATCCACAAGGCGGTGCGCCTCGACCCGCTCGCCGTCCCGGCCGCGGCCGCTGTCGAGATGGCGACGACCGGCGGCGCGCGGGCGCTCGGCCTCGACCACCTGATCGGCTCGCTGGAGCCCGGCAAGCGCGCCGACGTGATCCTCCTCGACCTCGACGCGGACAACCTCGTGCCGCTCTACAATCCCCTCTCCCACCTCGCCTACGCCGCCCGCAGCGCCGACGTGCGGACCGTCCTCGTAGACGGCCAGCTCGTCCTTCAGGACCGCCAGCTCCTCACC
>JAJPHF010000167.1 GCA_021325365.1 Pseudomonadota bacterium | reverse complement strand
CTTCTCGATGAGGAGCGGGTCCTGCACGAGCGGGATCTCGCCGCGCGTGCCGTGGAGGGTCGCCACCAGCACCGCGCCGCCGCCCTGGTCGCGGATCTCCATGTTCTCCAGGTGCATGCCGCCTCCCTTCTGCCAGCCCCACGACAGGGCGGCCTCCACAGGCAGCATAGCACAGACCGTATGCGAGCTGGGATTACCCGACGCGGAGGTTATCGGCGGCCGGGGACAGGGGCTGCTCCACTGCGCGGGCACGCTGGCGCGCCTCCGCGAGCGCGAGCCGGGTGTACTGGATGCCGTGATCCCCGGGGTAGGGCGTGCGATGATCGTGCTCGCCCAGCCAGATGGGCAGCGGGATGCCCTCAGGGAACGCCGCGCAGCGCCGGCCCGGCCCCCAGCGCAGGTGGGCACAGGTGGCACAGACCCGACTAATGGTCGGCAGCGCGTCCTCGGGGCGGTCCATCTGGATAACGTCGGCCATGTTCACGGCTCCCGTCGGTATTCTACCCCAAGCTCGCGCGCGACGCGCATCCAGGTTTCGTGCAGATGCAGCGCTGCCGCCGCCTCTTCAGAGAGCTGGCCATCATTCACCGCGAGCAAGAGCTCCCGCAGCACTGTTTCCCAGTGCCGGCGGTAGGCGGGCGCCAGTCTCCGCCGGAAGAACGTCAGATCCCAGCCGCCGGCGGGACGCTGCATGATAAAGCGCCAGTCCGCCGTCACGGCCCGAATCTGCTGCAGATCCCCGATGGTGGCTACCTGCAGGTCGTCGAGCGAGAGAGCGTTCCCCCCCGGATGATTGTGGGTGAGCACGGTGGCGCGGAGCCGCGCCACCTCCAGCAGATCGAGCGCGATGTCGCGCTGGCCGCCGGCCTTGGTGAAGACCACTGCGCCGGCGGCGTCGAGGGCGTAGAGCGACTCCGTGGGGTTGTGGCGAATCCGCTCCTCGATCTGCCGCGCGGCGCGCTCCGCCGGGGGCATCGCGGAGCCGCCCCGGGGTGGGCCCGCGGGTGGCGTGCCGCCGCCACTCCCACCCGCGCGTGTGCTCGCCACCAGTCGCCGCGCCTCCTCGTTGCCGAGCACCTCGCGCAGCGAGGCCTCCCGCCGCATCGTACCCCACCGCGGGTCGTGGCTGCGGTGGACCAGGTCGTCCAACGTGATGAGGCCTTGACGATAGGCCGCGTACCTGGCGGGTCCCAGAATCTCGCGCTGCTCAGCGGCCGGCAGCTTGGCGAACAGGTCGGGGCCCCGCTGTACCTCGATCCGCGTCTCCGGCACTCCGGGAAAGCCCAGCTCGGCCCAGGTCTTCGTCACGGGGAGCATCGTGCAGCGGCCGCGCGGGTGATCGTCGAGGCGCTCGTCGAGCCGATGGAAGCTGCCGTGCATCGCCCAGCAGCTCGCGCACGTCCGGCTGCTCAGCCCCGCCTGCCAGAGCCAGCCCGTCACGATGTCGCGGTTGGCGTGGTAGGAGCGGCGACTGGCTTCGCGATAGGACCTGAGGACTTCCGTGCGACTGATCGTGAGCGCGCGCACCAGGTTGCCGCCCAGCGCCTCGCGGATCGTGCGGGCGATCGCCGTCGGGTTCTGCCCCGTCGCCACGCCGGCGATGAGCGCCTTGCGCACGGCGGCGCTCGCATCCGGCCCCAGCTCGTCGAGCAGCGTGCGCAGCGGCGAGCCGTCGCCGAGGAAGCCCACCAGGTCGGTCAGAGCATCGGTCGGCAAGCGGTCCCAGGCCAGCGTGACGCCCGGGGGCGGCGGGCCGAGCCCGGCGCCCGCCAGCTCCTCGGCGTGGGCTTGCGCGGCGTCGACGGCCGCCTGCTGGCCGTTCCAGATCTGGCCCTCGGCGAAGCGCGCGAAGTGGGCGATCTCGGCCTCGACCTGGCGCTGGAGGCTCTGTAAGCGATCGCGCTGCAGCAGCCAGGCGGGCGAGATCTCCGTGCCGAGGGCGCGCGCCTGGGCGATCTGGCTCTCGAAGCCGCCGAGCTGGTGGCGGATGCGCTGCCACGCCGCGCCGTAGGCCTCCACCATGCGCACGGCACTCTGGCGCTCGCGCTGCAGCAACTCCTCTCGGTGCCGGGCCGCGATCGCGAAGATGTCGGCCACTTAGCGCCCGCGCCGGCGGAGGCGGTGGCCGAACGCATGGAGGTTGCGGCTCGCGCGCTCAAAGGCGCACTGCAGGCAGCGGCCCGGATGCACGCACTCGCGCGGGGCCAGCGCGACGGCGACGAGCGCCGCGTTGCTGAGCGCGTAGAGCTGCACCAGGTCGAGCGGGGTGGGCAGGTTGGCGGCCCAGGCGAGGGCGCCGGCTTGCGCGCCGACGGCCACGCAGGCCGCGGCGAGGCGAAGGCGAGGCATGCTGATCTCCTACTGCGGCGGGCCGTCCTGGCCCTTCTCGAAGTTGGTCAAGAGCTGGGCGCCGAGCTGCTGGGCGGTGGCCTGCTCGCCCTGGCGCTTCTCGGCCTCCTGGTCGGGGTCGTAGCCGCGCTTGCGGTTGACAGCGCCCAATTGCTGATCTATCATGGAGTCATGAAACCCAACCCGGTCACCAAGTCCTGCGCGGTGTGCGGGCAGCCTTTTACGCGGCGCGCGTCGCTGGCTGCCAAACTGACGACGTGCGGGGCGCCCGAGTGCCGCGCGGCCACGCGCTCGCGGAACGTCGCCAACGTCTACCGACACAATCCCCAGCGCGAGCCTTGGAACACGGGGCGCACGTCGCGCGTGCCCGTTGAATGCGCGTGCGGCTGTGGAGCGGTCTTTGACATACCGCCGAACCGAGCGGAGGCCAACAAGCGCGGTGTGTACTTCGTAAACGCTCAGCACTTCTACGACTGGAATCGCGGACGCAACCACGTGAACTTCCGGGGCGGCCCCTTCCCCTATGGCGAGGGCTGGCCGCAGATCGCGGATGCCATCCGCCAGCGCGATCGGGTGTGTCGGCGTTGCGGGAAGACGCCCGAGGCGAATGGCCGCGCGCTGGACGTGCATCATGTGGTCCCGTTTCGGGCGAGCCGCGACAACAGTCCCGAGAACCTGGTCGCGCTCTGCATGATCTGCCACCGGGAGGTCACCCGCCTGGAAGAGATCGAGTACGCGCCCTACTACGCCACGCCGCGCGCGTGCCTCGTCTGCGGTAGCGACTTCTATCCCGAGAACCCGCGGGTGAAGCTGTGCAGCCCCGCGTGTGTGCGGGAACGACAGAGGGAGCGGGGGCGCGCTCGGGACCATCGCCGCTCGACTCGGAAGACCGAGTACATGCGGAGGTGGCGCGCGCAGAACCGCGAGCACGTCAACGCCTACGCCCGTCAGCGGAAGGCCCGGCGCCGTCAGGCCCAGACTGGCCCCGATCAAACGCCGTGAGCATCCGGTCGCCCATCGCGCTGTCCTCGGCTTGTATCTTCTGCTGCTCTTGGTCCCAGTCGTACCCGCGCTTGGCGGCCAGCGTCGCCTTGCTCGCGATGCCCATTTGCTGATCGAGCAGCGCGACGTTCGCGTCCTCCTGCGGGTCGGTGGGCAGCAGCTCGGGCCAGTTGAGCGAGACCACCAGGTCGTCGCGCTGGAACTGGATGGCCAGCAGCCGCCGGTTCAGCTCGACGAGCAGCGGCCCGTAGCGCCCGCGCTTCTTGATCGTCTTCTCGACGAGCGGCCCGTAGAGCACCTGCAGCGCCGTGCCGGACAGATCGCCGAGGCTCTCCAGCTTGCCCGTGGCCACGGCGGGCGTGCAGCCCATCTCGTGGATGGCCTCGTCGAGGCGGCGGTCGAGCGTCGAGGCGCCCTCCTGGTCGCTCTGCATCTCCAGGTTGCGCAGCTCGGCGTCCTTGTCGGGAAAGACGATCGTGCCGTCGGCGGCGGTTTCGAGCTGCGCGGCGCGGAAGCCGCGGCCCCACGAGCGCGGGTGGCCGTGGTAGCGCTGGATCTTCACCCAGTTGCTCAGGATGAAGTTGCGGGCCTTGTTCACCGAGAGCAGATCGTCCTCGATGTCCGAGCGGCCCCAGAAGCACTGCGGCGCGGGGAGGTTCTGGCAGTCCACGATCGGCGCGAACGGATACGGCCAGATCTCCTCGTTCACCGTGACCCAGATGGTCTGGTCGGGCTCGCTCTCCTGATCGGTAATAACCCAGTGGTCGCCGTCGCGCGCGATGAGCTGGCGGTAGCTGCGCGGCTTGCCCGTCTTCGGGTCGAGCCCGCTGTACTGGATGCGGTAGACGAGCACCTGCGAGACATCGTGCGGGTCCCAGGTCGGGAAGACGGTGGCGGGATCCAGGTCGATCAGCCGCGGGTAGGGCGCCTCCAGGCGGATCTTGACGAAGGCGTGGCCCGTCACCGCGCCCGTGAGCGCCAGGTCCTGCAAGAGCGCCAGCTTGCGGTTGGTCGCCCAGACCGCCTCGAGCCACTGCTCCTGCGCGTCCGAGATGCCGGCGTCGGCGTCGAGCGACCAGGTGACCTCCTGGCCAAACAGGAAGCTGACGCTCTTGTCGCAGATGATCTGCGCCTTGTTGACCACGACGTTGTCGTCGGCCTGGCCCGGGCGGACCTTGAACGCGCGCGGGTGCTGGCCGTAGTAGGCTTGCCAGGCGCGCTGGATGCGCAGCAGGCGCCGCTGCTCCTCGGCCGCGGCCTGCTGCAGAAGATGCTGGTCAAAGATGGCCACGGGGCACTCCTAGAAGTCGAAGGGGTCGGGCATCGTCTCGACGACGCCATAGTGGGCCGCATGCCATGCCAAGGCCAGACTGACCACGCAGTCGTCGTGCAGGCCGGGCGGGGCGCCGTAGCGAATCAGCCCGCTCGGCAGCCGCTCCAGCTCGTAGGCTTGCAGCTCGCCGATCAGCTCGGGCACCGGCGGCAGATGGATCGCGCTCGTCTCGAAGGCCAGCGCGAGGCCCTCGACGATCTGGGCCTTGGTCGCGTTCGTCGTCGTGAAGCCCTGCACCGGCAGCCCTTCGCGCTGCAGCGCCTCGATGTTCGGGTCGCCGATGGAGTTGCGCTCGGCCAGGATCGTCGTGCAGCGCCAGCGCTCGTACATCGCGCGCAGGCGCTGGCGCTGCACGGCCCAGTCGATCTGGTTGAAGCAGTCGAAGTCGAGCAGCTCGCCCGTGGCGACATCGATCACGCCGAGCGCCGTGAAGTCGGCGCTCTTGCCCCAGTCCACGCCCATCACCGTCTGGCGAGGGTGGTCGGGGTCCGGGGTCGCGAGTCCGGGGAGCGTCACGCAGGCCATCACGCGGCGGAACACGCCGCCGGCGTCCTCGAGGAAGGCGGCCTCGTACTCCTGGCTGTAGATCAGCTCCGGCAGGTCGCGCTTGGCGTCGGCGATCTCCCGCGCGTCGATGTACGGGTTGGTGGCCGTCGGCATCTGCCAGGAGGCCCAGTCGGTCTGGGCGACGTCCTGGCCGCGCTGCCAGAGCTGCCAGAAGAAGTTGCGGCCCTTCGGCGTCGAGAGGAACCACGCATCGCCGCGGTAGTCCGTGAGCGTCGGGCGAATGACCGCGTTCCACGCCTCCGCGAGCGCGGGGATCATGGCCGCCTCGTCGATCACCACGCGGCGGTACTTGCGGCCGCGGGCGGCGTCGGGCTGGTCGAGCGACCACATATCCACGATGCCGCCGGTGAGCAGCTCGAGGCGCCGCTCCTGGGCGTTGACCCGCGCGGTGACCGGAGCCAACCAGCGCCGCAGATCGCGCCAGACCTCGGCGAGCATACGGTAGGTGGGGGAGAACCATCCGACGGGATAGCTGTCCAGGCAGGGGCCAACGATGCGATTCGTGCCGAGCAGAGTCTTACCAAAGCGACGGCCGCAGCAGAGGACGTTAAACCGCCTCGCCTCGGCTACCACGCGCTGTTGCGCCGGGTAAGGGCGTGGTAGGTGAAGCTCCACCGTCCTCATTCAGCAGAGTCACCCAAAGAAGTCGCCCGCGCTTGATCTTCGAGACGAACTGCTGAGAAACGCCGCACATCTGGGCGATTTGCACCTGAGGCAGTCCTGACGCCAATAGGATGCGCACCTCGCGCACGGTCTCCTCGGGGACACGGCGATTGGCCGCGCCCATCATGCGGCGCTGCTCCACGGTATTCCGTCGGCCACGACGGGCCGCGCATTGTCGCGCCGCATGCTCGGGCGTCTGGCGCTGCCCTTGATGGGCTGCACTCATCTTGGCGCGCGTCTCCCGGCTGAGGCGCACGCCGAGACTGGAGCCGACCGTCCGCCGCACGTTGTACCCATGCGCCCGCTCGTAGCTCCGCAGATGGTCGGCCCACCATTGCTCGCGGTCCAGCAGCGACTCGGCCGGCGCGTATTCCAACACGCGCCACTCGAAGGCCTCGGCACCGTAGGTCTGCCACGCAGCCTGCAAGTGAGGTGAGACGTGGCACCCGCGCCGTAGCGCGTTGCGGTGCTCGCTCCAGCGCTTGGCGATCAGCGCCGCGCTGCCGACATACGCCTTCCCGTTGTGCATGTTGACGATCGCGTAGACGCCGCTGCGCCATGTCCGATTTGGCCTGGCCATAACATCCATATCGCTTCTTATAGGTTGTGCTAGGCCAGTATATCACGGGCTCTCCGGTAGCGGCACGTCGTCATAGACCACCTTGATCGTCAGCTCGCCATCGTGCTCCGCGTGGACGTTGTCGCGGTACTTCTGCGGTGCGCGGGCCTTCAGCAGGAAGATCAACAGCCGGTCGCTGTACTTCCGGATGTAGCCGACCTCTTCGCCGTGCCAGAACACGGGCTCGCGGACGCCCTCGACGGCGCGGTCATGCGCGGCGCCTTCCAGGTGTTCGGTCGCCTCCAGTTCGGCATCGGCCCACTGCGCGGCGAAGCGGGCGTCGCTCTCCCGCCACTTGTAGGCGGTCGTGCGCTCCACGCCCGCGGCGGTGGCGGCGCGGGTGACGTTGCCATGGCGACGGAAGGCCGCCAGGAACTGCTGTTTCCAGTGTGAGGTTTGTCGCCGGGTGCTCATGGGTATTCCGTGCGGAATGGCTAGCTGGCGCGGCGCCGCGTCGGCCGCCGTCCCGTCAGCACGTCCGTCGGGGGCGGCGCGTAGGCGCATTGGATGCAGCAGAGCCCGGGGCCGTACTCGTCGGGCTCGCTCGCCAGGCGGCCGCCACAGCGCGGGCAGGGCGAGCCGCTGTAGGCGCAGCTCGCGCAGATGCCCAGGCGCGTCTGCGCCCGCTCGACGGTCGCGCGGCAGCCGCGGCAGCGGATAGTGTCGCGGTCGAAGTAGGACGGCCCGGGCGTCAGGCTCATCACGCCGCCGGGCGGCGCCGCGGCCGCTTCGGCGCGGCGGGCAGCACGCGCAGGCTGGCGAAGTCCGTGCGGTTGCACCACAGCGGCTCGGTGTCGGGCGCGGCGGGCTCGTCGGCCAGCGTCGTCAGCGGTTGGATCTCCAGAAAGTCGCCGGCGATCTGCAGCACGCGGCCCGTGCCGATCGGCAGCGCGCGCTCGGGCCAGTAGTAGCAGTGGACGCGCTGGCCGACGAGGGGATGGAGCTGCTCGCTCATGCCGACTTCGGCCGCACGGTGCCGACGCGGCGGCAGATGATGTCGTAATCGTCCAGGTCGCGCGCGAGGTAGTACTCGCGCACCACTCGCATCCGCGCATTCTCCTCGCTGGCGGCCACGACGCTCTGGTAGGCGACCTCCTCACCGCTCTCCGGGTCGATGATCCAGACCTCGAAGAGGCCGCGCGGGCGTGGTCCCCACTCCGTTTGGATGGTCATCTCGATATTGCCCAGGCTCGCCATTGACGCTCTCCTCCTACAGACGATCGACCGCGCCACGCAGCCGATCGGTGAGCACCCAGGTGTAGCGCTCGGTCGTGGCCACGCTGGAATGGCCGAGCAGCTCCTGAACCTCGCGTAACGTCGCGCCGCGCTCCAGCAGGCGCGTCGCGTAGGTGTGCCGGAGCATGTGGGGCGTCACCCGGCGCGGGAGGCCCGCGCGCTCGCCGGCCGCCTGGAGCATCTGCTGCACGGCCCGCGTCGTCAGCCCCCGGCCGAGCCGCGATAGGAACACCGGCCCCGCCGTGCGCTTGCCGATCCAGGCCGCGAGCGCCGCCATCAGCTTCTGCGGGATCGGGACGTAGCGATCCTTGCCGCCCTTGCCCTGATTCACCAGCAGCCGCCGCGCGTCGAGGTCCACCTCCTCGATCTGGAGATGCACCAGCTCACTCACGCGCAGCCCCAGGAACAGGCCGCACTCGACCAGCAACCGATCGCGGTCGGTCGTGCAGGCCCGCACGAGCCGTTCAGGCTCGCCGGCGGCGAGACACTTGGGGAGGCGGCGGCGGGCCATGAACTTCAGATTTCCGTTCTTTCGCGAAGTTGCGCGCCGCGTCGGTGCAGGCGGCGCAGCGGAGCGCGTCGTCGGCGCCGACGTAGAGCGTGGGACGGAGCCGCCGGCAGCCGGGGCAGCGCAGGCGGTCGCGCACGCACGCGACGGCGGCCAGGCCCACCATTTACGCCGCCGCGGCCGAGGTCGTCGGCAAGGGCCCGTCGCCGCGCGTGGTGGCGCCGCAGTCCTCGCAGCGGATCACGACCACCTGCCGCGCGAGCCACTTCCGCCCGCGGTGGCGGAAGATCCAGACGTCGCCGACGCGCGAGCCCACCGTATTGCCGCACGGGCAGTTGACGAGCTGCTCCGCCGTCGCATCCAGCACGCCCGGGTCGCGCAGGACGTGGTGCGCCGCGCAGGTCTCGCAAGTGACGGTCAGCAGCTCCCAGGCGGCGACGTGGCGGCCGCGGTGTTGCACCAGGCGGAGCCCGTCCACGATCCGCCCGAGCGTGTTCCGACAATCGCACGCGATCCGCACGGAGGGCTGCTCCTCTCACGCCGTTTCGCCCTCCGTTGTAACGGAGAACAAAAAAAGCCGCCCGCTGTCCCCGAGGGGGACGACACGGGCGGCGAGGTGCCGCGCTTTAGGTTGCTAGGCCCACTATAACAGACTGCGCGGCTTCGGTCGAATTAGCGGCGCGGGCTGACGCACTCCCCCAGTCGCACTACCAGCCGAGCAGCTCGGCGCAGCACGCGGGGCACGGCTCCATCTGGCGGTGCGTGGCTTCCAGCGCTGAGAGCGGCAGCCGATGGCCGGCCGGGCACTCGCCCCAGTAGCGCCCCGCGCCGTCCCGGCGGATCGTCAACGGCTGGCGCCGCGGCAGCAAGTCGAGTTGCCTGGTAGCGGTCAGGTCCATTCGCTTTCACTCTCCTCCGCCCGGGCTACTTGCGCGGCCCGCTTGGCCTCCTGGGCCGCCTGCCGCCACCAGCGCGGCACGGCGTCGGCCGGGACTTCGCTTGGGCGCCTCGGTGGTCATCACTCTCCCTTCGGCTCGGGCAGCGCCAGCAGCATCCGCCCGGGCATCAGGCCGCGCGCATAGGCCGCGTCGAGCTGGGGCTTGGCCCACTCGCCGACCGTGCTGCCATCGGGCAGCAGGGTCGCGCTCAGGAACTCGTCCTCGAACGTCGAGATGCCGGCGTCCACCGCCTCCAGCTTGGCCTTGACGACCAGGAGCAGCGCGCGCCAGCGCTGGCGCGTTGCCTGCTCCCAGCGCTGCTCGGCGACGTGCGCCGCGCGCTGGCGGTAGCCGCCCGAGACGCGCGTGAACTGCGGATCGTCGCGGCTCGGCATGTGCAGCCGGAAACGGATCATCCGGTTGTGCATGCGGAAGCCCACGACGATGCTCTGGCGCCCGGCCTGCTCTTCCCAGAAGTAGCCGAACTGATCGGCCCCGTAGCGGGCCAGGGTCCGCTCCAGCTCGGCCCGGGAGCGATCGGCCGGGACCGTGGTGTGCTCCGCGTAGGGGCTCATGGCCGCGGCTCCGCGTCCGAGTCGACCGCCACGTCCACGATCCGGAAACGCGACGAATCGGGGTCGCCGTAGCGCGCCTCGCAGACGCGCTCGGCGTGGGCCGCTTCGGACTCCAGGACGGCCTCGACGCGCAGCACCATGCCGGGCGGAATGATGAGCCGGCCGCTACCCCGCGCGGAGATGGGCGCACTCGCCCACACCGCCGCCCACTCGGCGGGGCCGATCTGGATCGCCGTATCCGCCTCCATGTTGCCGATGACCGACTCTAGGATGCGCAGGGGCTCGTTCATCGCCGCCCGACCTCCTCCGCGCCGTCGCCGAGGCACCAGTGGGCCATGTCGCGGCCGACGCCAGCCAGCACCAGGCCGCCCCCGATCAGGACCGCCAGCGGCCAGAACACGGCCACGAGGGCGCGGTCGTGCGCATCCAGCGCGCCGCGCAGCTCCAACACGAACGCCGTGCCGACGGTGCCCGCAGCGTAGAGCACCGCGGCCACCCAGACGCCCTCCATTAGCGCGCCCTCCCTTCGAGCTGGGCCAGGCGCAGCGTCAGCGCCCGCACGCGCTGCACCAGGGCCGCGCGGGGCGCATGCTCCAGGCAACGCGGCTCGCCGTTCGCCAGGTGCGCGATCGCGGGTCGGCCGCACGGCCCGAGGATCGCGCCGCCATCCGCCGCAGGCGCCGAGACGTAGCGCTGGCATTCGGCCGCGGGCGCCGGAGTCGCTCGAGCGACTTCCGAAGTCGCGGGAGCGACCCGGCAGGCCTCCGAGCAGTAGTGCGGCAAGGCGGCCTCCCGTTTGACGTCCAGAACGTCAAACGGGGCCTGGCACCGCGCACAGGTGAGCCGCCGATAGCCGGGGAGCGGCATCGGGCGCACCGCGCGCGGATGGCAGGCGGTGCAGTCGGAATCGACGCAGGGCCGATCAAACAGCGGCGTCGTCATACGGCCACCGCCTGGCGCGGCGTCGGGTACTCATCCCAGGCGCGGCGATCCAGCAGCCGCCCCCCGCTCTTCGGATGTGGGCCGCCCCATTGCTTGAAGAAGAACGCCGTGCCGGCGGCCTGGGCCCGGTCGCGGAGATCGCGCACCCAGGCCAGGGCTTCCGCCTTGGGCTGCCACTTCGTGGGGAAGGTCATGCTGCGCAAGCGGTCTGGGCCGGGATCGCCGATAGGCTCAATCAGCCGCCGCGCGGGCGGGCCGCCGCTCTCGCCACCCACAACTACCCAGTTCACCCGGCTCAAGTCGAGCGACGGCAGCGGCCCGAGCAGCGGTTCGGCGCTGACCCACCGCACGGCCGCGGGGATCTCCGCCAGCACCTTCGCCCGCCAGGCGTAGGCGTCGCTCTCCACCGTCACGCCGAGCCAGACGTGGCTGAAGAAGTCGTGCATCTCCAGGTCGTCGCGCTCGTCGCCCTCGGCGCTCTCCACCCAGGCGCGGATGTAGTGCTCCCACTCGAAGCGCTCCGAGTACAGTGCGTCCACGAAGCGCGCCATGCGATGGGGCCGCTTGGTGAGGACCATGTAGGTGTGGTGGGGCGTCGCGGCCATCACCCCGAAGACCTCGGCGATCCACGCGTCCGGGACCCACTCGCCGAAGAGGTCCGTCATGCTGCACACGAACACCCGCCGCGGCTGCCGCCAGCGGATCGGCTCGGCGAGCACGCGCCGGTCGAGCCGCACGCGGTCGGTCACGACGCCGACCTGCTTGGCGAGGATCTGGCCGTCCTGGATCATGACATCCGCCGCGGCGGGATAGGCGAGCCGGCTCAGGCGGCGATTCATGGTCGAGGCGTAGCAGTGGTCGCAGCCGGGCGACAGCTTGATGCAGTAGTGCCGGCCGAGGGTGCCCCGGAGCGGATTCCACGATGCCGTAGCCCATTCAATGGCAGTCCTAGCCGACATGCCGCTTCCTCCAGAACACCTCGCCGCGCTCCTCTTCGCGGCGGTGATGACACACGCTGCAGACCGCCTGGACCGCCAGGTGGTGCTCGGCGGCGTAGCCACGATAGTGGTCGTACTCGTGCCGGCGATCAGCGCCGACGTGTCCGCAGTCCGCGCAGGGCAGGTCGCCAGGGCGAGGCAGCTTACCGGAGAGGACGAGCTGATTGACGCGCTTGCGGGCCTGGCGCTTGTCGCCATCTCGCGGCGCCGCGGGCGGCGGGCCGAATCGAAGGGCCGGACGTCGCTGATAGCGGCCGCGAGCGCGCGCGTTCTTGCAAGACTTGCACTCTGTTCGCCGGTCGGCTGGAAAGTCGCTTGCCGGCCCGCGATGGCCGCATTTGCGGCACGTCGCGTCCGTCCACTCGATGGCTGAGCGATCACTCATCGTCGGCCCCCTCGCCGAGCAGCGCCGCGCTGCAGGTGCCGTAGCACTCCGTCTCGCCGCAGGCCTCGCAGATCTCGGGCGCGTATCCCGCGTTGCACGGCGGGCAGCGACCCTCCACCAGGTCGCTGGTGCGGTATGTATCGCCGCACTCCACGCAGTCGGCCGCGCCTAACCGCTCGAGGTACTTTTCTTCCGTCTCGTGGTCTTCCATCGGCACGACACTCAGGTTCTCAGGCGCCTGGCGCTCGGGCGCGGGCGCGCCGATGCCGGCGTACCAGTGGGCGCACGGGGAGCCGCCGGGCTGGTAGTAGCCGCCGTAGCCGTGGTGCATCTGCAGCTCGGCCGCGAGGATGACGCCCAGCGTCAGCTTGAGCAGCGCCCCCGGCGGGCGCTCGGCGAGCTGCGCGTACAGCTCGCGGGCCTCGGCGCTGCCCTTCGGCATGGGCACCGGCAGGCCGTACCGCTCCCAGAGGGGGCGCAGCACGTCCATGTTGGTGCTGCCGCAGATGTGGGCGGCGATGATGGCCAGAGCACGCGCGTCGCCGACCAGCGTCCCGGCCAGCGCGCTGTGCAGGCGCTCCAGGTCCGCGGCGAGCGCCTGCTTCCGCTGGGCCGCGGCGCGCTTCGCGTCGAGGCGGCGTAGCTCCTCGATCTTGGCGACGTTGGTGCAGACGGTCAGCGGCTCGCCATCGCGGCCGACGAGCGTGTGCCGGCACTCGCAGGCGGCCGAGCAGCCGGTCGGGGGTGCGGCCCAATGGTCGGGCCGCACATCCTCGCGGACCTCCCGATAGTCGCCGGGGTTCAGCGTGCGCTCCTGCAACAGCGTGCCCGCCTGCTCCGCCTCCTGGATCGCCGCCTTGGCCTTCGCCTGGCGCTCGACGAGGGCGAGGTCCTGGAGCTGCTGGTAGTGCTCGGGCTTGAGGCAGAGGCCGTTCTGGTAGGCGCCGAAGGGGCACTTGTAGCAGTGCTCGGCCAGCTTGAACTTGGCCTCCCACTCGCGCACCACCACGGCCGCGCCGGCGCTCGTGAGCGCGTAGGCTTGCGGGATGCCGCGCTCGAGGTCCTTCGATGTCCGCCCGTGCTGCACCGCGTCGTCGGCGAGCAGCTCGACGACTTTCGGGAACTTCTCGAACCGAGCCAGCGCGACGCCGTGCGCGGCCGTCAGCTCGCCGCGGCGGATCCGCTCCCGCACGCCGTCGGGCAGCTTGAGGAGGCGCAGGCGGTTGGCCACGGACGGCTGCGAGCGGTGGACCGCTGCGGCGATCTCCGCCTGGCGGAGCCCCGTGTCAGCGAGCGCGCGGTAGCCCTCGGCCTCCTCGACGGGATCGAGGTCCTGGCGCTGCAGGTTCTCGATCAGCGTCAGCTTGAGCGCCTCGTCGTCGCTGAGCCCCTCGAGCACGCGGCAGGGGATCTCGGCCCGCTCCGCGAGGAGCGCGGCCCGCCAGCGGCGCTCGCCGGCGATCAGCTCGTAGTCCTCGTGGGCGGGATCGTCGTCGCTGAGCGGTCGCACGAGGATGGGCTCAAGCACGCCGTGCTGCCGGATGGATGCGGCCAGCTCGGCGAGCGCCGCCTCGTCGAAGTGGCGGCGCGGGTTGCGCGGGTTCGGCCGGATGCGATCGGGCGCGAGGCCGATCACCAGCGGCAGGTGATCGTCGCGGACGCTATTCCGCGCGGAATCTTGGGGCCGGGCAGCGCTGGTCGCCAGCGTTCTCTCCTCGGCTTCCCGCTCCGCGCGCGTCCAGCCGCACGACGAGCAGGGGTCGCCTCCGAGGCACGCGGGCTGGCATAGCGAGCGTCGGCGCTTGGTCGGATGCGGGGCAGTGGTCGCCATGTACGCGGCTCCTTTCGCAGGATCAGGGCAGCTCTTCCACGATCAGGCGGACGCCGGGGCGGCCGTGCTCTTCGGTGACCGGCCCCCACTCGACAAAGCGGCGCGTGTCGTTGTGGATGACGCCGGCATCGCGCAGGCCGTCGGCGAGGGGCTTGAGCCGGGCCATATCCCCATCGGGATCGGCCACGTTCAGCGCGCGGCGGGTGAAGACGGCCGAGAGGCGCACGCGGGCCAGCGGCGGGATCCGCGCGAGCCGCGCCTCGACGTAGGCCCGGGCGCGCCATTCGGCCGTGATGCGGGCGCGCGCCTGGGGGATCAGCCGCGCGTTGAGCAGGTTCGGCGGCATGTGGTTGATGCACAGCTCCCAGCGGCGCCCCATCGGCTAGCGATCCGCTACGACGACGGCCTGGCCGTCGATCACCGCGCCGTGGCTGCGCGCGGGCGGCTCCTCGCCGTCGGGCGCCGCCGCGGCGTCGGTCGGCGGCAGGCCGGTGCCGTCCCAGTCGTCGCCGTAGAGTGCGTGGCCCCACGCGGCGAGCGCCTGCTCGTAGGCAGCTTCGGCGGCCTTGTGGCGCTCCTTCGCCGCCTTCAGCTCGCGCTCCTGGTGGTTGAGGAAGCGGCGCGTGACGAGCACGCGCTGCTCCAGGTCCGCCAGCTCGGCCTCGTCGACGTCGAGGAGATGCGGTTGCTTGGTGGCCATGTGTACGCGGCTCTCCTTTCGGTTACTGCAGCGGGAGGGGCGTCGGCCCCAGGTAGACGCAGGCGAAGTGATCGCGCTCGGGCAGCTCGTGGTAGATGTAGCAGCGGACGCCGTCGGGGAAGTCCTGCCGCTGGAAGCTCGGGTAGAGACCGAAGCTGACGGTCGGCGGCGGGGCCGCAGCGGACTCGGCTCCAGCCTGGCGCAGCACCAGCGCGGGCCCGAGCAACACGGTGGCCGCCAATCCGAGCCCCAGGGCCCAGGCGCCCAGCCACTTGCGGCGCGACATCTCGTGCATTGAGGACGCTCCTTTCGGCGCTAGTTGCTGCGCGCCGGGGTAAGCCAGTGGCCGCAGGCGTGGCAGCGCCAGGTGTCGGCGGCCTGGACGTAGACGCGGAGGATCCGCTCGCCGAGGAGCTGGGCGCACCCGACGTGCATCGTGATGCCGGCGTCGGGGTGCCCGAAGATCTTGCCGCCGCGGCGCAGGAGCGCGCGGCCGTCCACGATCGCGGCGGGATAGAGCGCGGGGTCGCAGAGCACGCTATGTCGGTGCGGCATGGGCCTCCTCCGTCGCGGATGCGGCACTCACGAGCTTGGCCAGGGGCGCGTAGCGCCGAAGCTGGACGCGCAGCACCGGCGTGGTGGGCTCGGCCATGACGACGACCCAATCGGCCTCGGCCCACGGCACGGGCGGCGATTCGGGCACCAGGTCGAGCTGCCGGCGATAGCGCTCCAGCGCCCGTGCCGCGGCGAGCCGCTCGCGCGGGCTGCCGACGCGCCGCGCCAGGATGGCCTCGTAGCGCAGGCGGAGTAGCGTGGCGAGCGCGTCGCACGTCGGCACCCGGCCGTGCCAGCCCTGCACCGAGGCGCCCAGCACCACCAGCCCGCGGCCGTAGTAGCGGCGGAGCAGCAAGTACGGCATCAGCCCGCCGCCACCGTCTCGGCCGTCGCCCGGCCGCAGAGCTTGCACTGGGGCAGGCTGGCCGCGTAGACGAGCCCGCAGGGGCAGGAGACGACCGCCCCGCCGCGGGTGTGCGCCACGCGCCGCCGCGGCGTCACGGCGTCCGGAACGCCGTTCGTCCCGCCCCTCCCGTCCCGGTCTCTCCTCCCGGCCGGTTGATCTCCCTCCGGGATCTTCCGGGACGGGGAAGCCGGACGGACGGCGTCCGGTACGGTGGGAGTCACGGCGTCCCGGACGCCGTCCGGGACGCCGTCCGGGACGCCACGCCAGCGGGCCTTCCGTTCGGCGGCCGCCCGGCGCTCCGCTTTCACCTGGGCGGCCGACGGCTGATACTCGAGATAGTCGTGGACCCGGTAGCCGCCCGGGGCGCGCTCCCACAGGCCCACCGCGAGCAGGCGGTCGGCCTGGCGCCGGGCCTGGGGGCTGTGGGTCAGCCGGCGCACCTCCGCCTCCGGGATCAGCCCGTCCGTCAGGTGCCGGGCGCAGTAGCCCAGCCCCGCGAGGAAGAGCCAGGCTGCGGGGACACCGGCCTGTACCACCTTGGGGTGCTCGGTGAATCCGTCGTCCAGCTTCACCCAGACCATGCGGCCCTCCTCACAGCAGTGGCGCGTCCCGCTCCTCGAGCGGGTCGGCGCCCACCCCGGCCAGCGCCGGCGGCGCGTCGGGAATCGGCGTGTCGTGGTGGACGTAGTCGACGAGCCGCATGAAGACCTCCTCGGCGGAGATCCCAGGGTGTGCCGCGACGTACTCCTTGAGCCCGCCGAGCAGCAGCTCGACCGCGCTCTCGGAGAGCCCCAGCTCGCGCTCGCAGCGGGCGAGAAACTGCGCCTTCCGCTCGGCGTGGGTGCCGGAGAACAGGACCTTGAGCCCCGGGCGATTGGGGGTCGGCGCCTCCGACGCCGGTGCCACGGGGTCGGGGGGCGGCGCGGTGGGCTCGGCCGGCTGAGGTAGCACGTCGATCGCGCCGTCGGCGCCCACGGTCACGGGCGCGCCCAGCTCGTCGGGCGTGTAGAGACCGCCGATGGACCCCGGGAAGGTGGCGCGGCAGGCCTCCGAGATCGCCCGCGAGCGGAGCATGGCGCGCGGGTACTGCCGCCAAGTGTCTTTCTGCGTTAGCTTGGCCTGCTCGGCGTCGGCCAGCGTCCAGGTGTAGCGCGCCGTGTGGCTGCCCACGCGCACGACGACGACCGCGTGTTGGTTGTCGGACTCGACGACACGGATTGCGTCCTCGCCGTGGTCCCGCTGCACGAGCGCCATCATCAACTCGGCCGAGCAGGTGGGGCGGCCCTGGATGACGTGAATGTTGCGCAGCGCGTAGGTCGCGGGGATGCCCAGCTCGCGGCCGGCGGCCATGATGAGCACCGCCTTCTCGGGCGTGTTCACGTCCTTCGGCAGCAGCCCGCTCTTGACGTATACGGCGGCCTCCGCCAGCATCGCCTGCAGCGCCCGGATGCCGGTTGGCGCCCCACGCATCAGGCGGTTCTCTTCGAGGGGAACAAGGTCTTGCGACATGCGGCTCTCCTTAGCGCGGGTAGGGGCCGGGCGCGGCCGGCACCAGGACGAACAGCCAGTACAGCGCGGGAATGACGGCGACGCCAAGCAGCAGCCACCACTCCGGGCGGTGCCACTCCTCGACGGGGCCGGCCTCGGCGTCGGCACGGACCGCGGCCGCCAGCCGGTGGGCGCTGCGCAACTGGCGCCGCTGCGTGCGGGGCAGCTCGACGGCGAGCCGCCCGAGGTCCGCGGCCAGCGCGCGGCGCTCGGCCAGCTCGCCCGCCGCCACCGCGGCGTGCGAGGGCAGCGGGCGCCGCAGCCGGGCGCGCGCGGCGGCGTGGCGCGCGAAGTCGGGCACGATTCCCTCGGCGGGCACCGCGGGGTAAGCTGTGGGTGTCCAGGTCGCGGGGCCCTGCTGCGCCGGCCGGGGAGTGGGCCGCTTCCCGCGCCGGCGCTCGCGTGTCTGGGCTACCACGTGTTGCCCTCCTGGCGGATCGTCGCGGGCGGCGGCAGGGTCGCCCGGGCGTCCGCCGCATCCGCGATGCGCTCCAGGTAAGCGCCCAGGCGATCCACCGCGCTTGTCAGCTTCTCGATGCGCTCGGCCAGTTCGCCGCCGGTACGCTGGATCTCCTCGCGGATCTCCATCGCCGCGTCGTAGGTGTCGGACACGGGAACCTCCTCCCTCGCCTAGTGCGCAGGGAACGTGACGATCTCGCTCATCTCGCGCTCGAAGATGCGGGCGATGTCGGCGAGCGACTCCCGCACCTGGACCGAGTCACACACCCCGTCGTCGGGCCACTCGAAGATCAGTTCTGTCGTCCGCTCGGTCTCGCCGTCGGGCCGCCGGGTCACCCGCTCCTGCGCCCAGCGCACCCGACGCGCGTTCACCCAGATAGGGGCGCCCTGCGCGGTCGTCAAGATCGGCATCGGCATCTCCTCTCTATGCCTTCGGACGTCGGCCCGGCCCGGGCCCGGCGGCACCGTCTGGTGGGGAGCCGTCACGGTGCCGTCGGACCAGGGCCAGGGGTAGCGCGGGCGCGCCCGCCGGCCGGGCCCGCTCGCGTTCCGCAAAGGCGGCGATGTCATCGCGGCGCACGAGCCGGCGCCGCCCGATCTGCACGCTGGCGAGCCGGTGGGTGAGGCACAGCTCGTTCACCGTGCGCTCCGGGAGGCCCAGCTCCTCGGCCGCCGCGCGCAAGCTGAGGAGCACGGGGCCCTCGACTGCGGGCGCCGGTGTCTCCGCCTGGCGAGCCAACTCGTCAGCGAGCGCGGCAAAGCTACGCGCGTGGTCGGCGAGGGCGCGCAAAGCCTCGGGCGTGACAGACGACATCGCCGCCTCCTACTCGGGCTCGTTCAGGGTGATCGGGGCGGGCAGATGGCAGTCGCACCCGCAATAGAGGCGACGGTCGCCGCGGCGGACGGAGCCCACGCAGTCATGCGTGCCGCGCTGACAAGGCGGAAAGATGTCGTCGGGATCGACCGCGTAGGGCGGCGCGGCGTGGCGCACGGGCGCGGGCAACGTGAGGACGGGCAGCTCGCCCATGAGCGCGAGCTGGACGGCCGCGGTGTGCGTGCAGCCGCCGTGGTAGCGGTAGCCGTCGCAGCCGCAGGCGAGGGCGCCGGCGGGGCCCTGCTCGACGTACCACCACTCGCCGGGCTTGGTCGCGCGCGAGGGCACGGCGTAGGTAGTCGGGCCGGCCTGGAGTACGGAGGGGCGCCAATCACGCGCGCGTTGCAGGGCGCGCGCCTGCCGGTCCGTCGGACTGAGGGGAGGCTTATACTGAGAGCTAAGGGACTGCGCCATCTCCGCGGTCCTTTCACGCCCCGGGCCGTTCCAGCGGCGCCGGGGCTTTTTGCTAGCCCGCGCGCTCGGCGGGCGCGGCTGCCGGACTCGGGGTCTGGGGGAACAGCCAGTCGAAGGCGTACTCGGGCCACAGCCGCCGCACGCCCAGGATGAAGCGCGCGCTATAGGGGCGGCGTCCCTCGCGGTAGTCGATCAGGATGCTGTGGCTGAGGCCGACGCGCCGGGCGAACTCGCGGAGGCTCCACCCCTCGCGCGCGGCCAGTTCCCAGGCCCGCGTGTGCTGCTTCATATGGCTCCTCTGTCCTGTTGTCCTTACAAATGTATGATATGCAGTCCTGGTTTCCTTGTCAACCGTCTGTCTGCTACTAAAGACACACCGAGACGCAACCGCGCCGGCTCTTGCAGGCTAAGCGGAACGGTCGATATACTGACCGCGTGCAAGGTTTGGCTGACACGGTGACGCTGGCCGACCGGCTCCGCCTCGCGCGGCAGCGTACTGGCCTCTCGGTACGCGAGCTGGGCAAGGCGGTCGGGGTGTCGCACTCCGTCGTCTCCATCGTGGAGCGCGGCGAGCAGCGGCCGACCGCCGAGTATCTGCTTGACGTCGCCGAACCGCTGGGCCTGGACCCCCTCGAGCTGCTGCGCGACTGGGGCTACCTGAAGCGCGCGGAGGGGGCCGGCCGGCCCGACGATCCGCTGCGACGGCTGGGGGACGCGCTGGCCGGGGGCCCCTGGCCCCAGAACGTCTCGGCCGCGGTGTACGCGTTGCTCTCGTACCCGATGGACGTCGCGCGCCGGGTGCGCGCGGAGGCGGACCGCGAGGCCACCGACCGCCTGGAGGCCGCACTGCAGCTCGTGCGCGACACGCCCGCGCTGGCGATCACCACCGATCTTCCGCTCTCGTCGACCGAGCTGATGGACCTGTTTGCGGAACGCCTGCGCTGGGCGTTCGAGCGCGCCGGGCGTCCTACCGGCGACGGCGAACCGTCTCCCCCCAGCTAGCGCTCGGGGGCGCGCCCCTCCGCCCGCCGGGGGCAGCCCCCCTTGGCGGTCGATCTCTCAACCTGTTATCGTGCTAACCCAATACTGTATCGACGGGACAGGGGGAGAGGGCGCGATGCGGCTGGGGCAGGTCGAGGTGGCGGTGCGCTGGTCGGAGCGGTTGCCGGCCGCGGTCTATCTCGTATTCGAGGGGCCAGTGCCCGCGCTGCTCGTCAACGCGCGCTGGTGGCGACAGGTCACGCTCGCCGAACGGCGGCGGCAGCTCTGGGCGGTCCTCGCGGGCGCCGAAGTGCCCGGGGTGGGGTGTGTGGGGACGGGCCAGCCGCCGTGGGGCCCGGGCGGGCCGGTGTCGTCGTGGGTCGAGGCGATCCCGCGGGAGGCCTGGGAGGCGTTCCTACGGCTCACGGTCGCCATCGTCCTCTGCTGGGGCGTGCTGGCGGCGCTTGCCGAGGACCTGGTGCAGCCGTCGCCGGGGAGGGCGGGCGCACTGCTCGCGGTGGTGGACGACGATGGGGACGACTAGGGAAGGGGAGGAGATCGAGCGATCCATGAGTACGATTAGCAGGCGGGCTATCCTTCTCGCGCTGATTCTCGCGGCCGCACTGCCGCTACCGCGTAGCTATGCTCAAGACGCGAGCGCGGCACCTATCGAGCTGCAGGGGCAGGGGCAGCAGCTTACGCCGCCGGTGCCGCTGCACGCTGGCTTGGTAGTCGCCGAGCTCACCCACAACGGGCGGGCCAACTTCATCACCACCCTGCTCGACAGCACGGGCGGCCGCGTGCAGGGCATGACCAACGTCATCGGGCCCTTCAACGGCAGCACGGCCTTTGGTATCCGGACGGATGGCGACTACTCGATCAACGTCCAGGCCGATGGCGCGTGGACGATCCGACTGCGCCAGCCTGCGGCCGTCGCGGAGACGGACGCCACCAGCTTCAGCGGTGTGGGCCAGACGGCGACCCCCATGTTTGCACTAGCCCCGGGGCTCCGTCGCTTTACCCTGAGCCACAGTGGGGCAGAAAACTTCATCGTCGTGCTCCTGGACGCGCAGGGGCGCCGCGTGAACGGCCTCGTCAACGAGATCGGCGCCTTCAATGGCTCCAAGGGGGTGCAGATTCGGCAGGACGGGGTCTACGTGCTGAATGTCCAGGCCGATGGCCCCTGGACGATCACGATCGAGTAGGCGATGGCCACGCGGCGCGCGAGCGGCACCGGCGGCAAGATTCGCCGGCGGAAGGACGGCCGCTACACCACCGAGGTGTCGCTCGGCCGGCGCGGGGATGGGACCCGGATCCGCGTGTCGGTGTACGGGCGCACGGCCGACGAGGTGCGCACCAAACGCGCCGACCTCCTGCGCCGCGCGGCCCAGGGGACTTACGTCCCGCCCGACAAGCTCACGGTCGGCGAGTTTCTGGAGGACTGGCTCCGGGATGTCGTCGCCGGGCTCGCGCCGACCACCCGGCGGGGCTATCGCAGCGTCGTGCGCAAATGGGCGATCCCGGCGTTCGGCCACGTCCGGCTACAGCAGCTCACGCCGCTGCACGTGCAGCGGCTCTATGGCCAGGCGCTGGAGGCGGGCATCTCGCCGAACCGGGTGCGCGTCATGCACCAGGTCCTCCACGCGGCTTTCGCCTATGCCGAGGACGTGCTCGATCTCCCGCGCAACCCCACCCAGCGTACCCGCCGGCCGCGCGGGGCGGCCGTGCAGCGCCGGCCGCTGAGCCTGGTCGAGGCGAACCGCGTCCTGGCCGCGGCGGAGGGGGACCGGCTCGAGGCGCTGTGGTGGCTGCTGCTGACGACCGGCGCGCGGATCTCCGAGCTGCTCCACCTCAAGTGGACCGATATCGACCTCGGCACGCGCACGCTGCAGATCCGCTCCGGGAAGACGCTGGCCGCCGCGCGCTTCGTCCCCATCGCGCCCGAGGCCGCGGCGGCACTCGCCAGTCGGCGGCGCACCCAGCGCGCGGAGGTCGAGTACGTCTTCACGCGGCCGCGTGGCAAGCGCCCCCTGGACTATGATCCGATGCTTGCCGCCTGGTACGCGCTGCTCGATCGCGCCCAGGTGGACCGCCGCGCGCCCCATGCCTGCCGCCACACGGCCGCGACGCGCTGGCGGGACCTGGGCGTGCCGCTGGAGATCGTGAAGGAGCTGCTCGGCCACACGCAGATCAGCATCACCGCGGACGTCTACACGCACACCTCGCCGGAGCTGCAGCGCGAGGCCGTGCAGCGGCTGGCGGCGGCGCTCAAGCAGCCGTTGGCGGTCGAGATGGCGGCGGCGCTCAAGCAGCCGTTGGCGGTCGAGATGGCGGTCACCCCGGACCCGAATGCCGCGGCGGATGGGGCCGCGGCGCACGGCTAGGGTAGTCTACGCTATACTACCCTACTTTCGGCCGCGGCCGCCGACACCCGCCGTGCGCCCTGACGGCCACCTTACCCCATACTTCGGATCAGAAGGGAGACCGGTGTGCAGGTGAGATCCGCGTCTCTTGTGGGACTACTCATAGGTTGTGCTGCTGTGGCGGCAGCCTTCACGGTCACACGTATAACCTTATCGACGGGCCTGGGAGGCCAGGGTAGCCCGAGCCTTGAGCATGCAGTTTTGGTGTTTCTCAAACTCGCGGATGACACCTTCGGTACTCCCGACGAGCGGATGGCTGCCTATGACCTTGAAGACAGGCTGGAGTCAGCCATCAACCAGAGTGGTGCCGGCGAGTACGATGGCCATGACTTCGGTAGGGGCTTCGCCATATTGTACATGTACGGACCTGACGCCGACAGCCTGCTTGCGGTGGTGCTCCCAATCGTTCAGACGTTCCCGGTACGGTCAGGATCGTACATCGTCAAGCAATATGGGCCACCGGGGTCCCGTGAGGAGCGAGTCGCTCTGGATCCTGCCCCTGAATCACAGCAGCTTGCTAGCCAGTCGCAGTAGGTCAAGTGCCGGCGAGGCGGGCGACGACGGGGGCGAAGGCGTCCATGACGTCCTCGAAGACGACGACGTAGGAGATGCCGTAGCGGGCGCGCGTGGATTGCAGTTGGGCGGCGATCTCGTCGATGGTGCCGAGGAGCAGGTGGGGCGTTGCGAGGACGAGGTCGACGGGGGCGCCGAAGCGGCTGGCGACCTGCGCGGCGGCGGCGCGGCGGTCGGGCGTGACGGCGGTGGCGAGCGCGAGCAGGTTTAGCTCCAGCGCGGCGAAGCGCTCGCCCGCCGCCTGGCGCACCCACGCGATCTTGCGCGCTAGCGCTTCGGGCGTGGCGTCGAGGGCGTCCAGCCGCGTGCCGTCGGCGCGCACGCGCGGCGCGAGGGAGACGATGTCGGCTTCGCGGGCGGCAAGCGTGAGAATGCGCCGGCCGCCACCGCCGACGAGCAGCGGCGGGTGCGGCTGCTGGACGGGCCGCGGCAGCCCCGCCAGGCCCGTCACGGTGTAGTGCGCGCCGGCGAAGGTCACCGTCTCGCCGGCGAGCAGCCCCTTGACGATGCGCACACTCTCTTCCAGCCGGGCCACGCGCACTGGCCCTGGCTCGTAAGCGATGCCGGCCTGCTCGTACTCGGCGCGCAGCCAGCCGGCACCCAGCCCTAGCTCCAGGCGGCCGTCGGAGAGCAGGTCGATGGTCGCGGCCTCCTGGGCCAGCACGGCGGGGTGGCGGAAGTCGTTGCAGAGGACGAAGGTGCCGAGCCGCAGCGTGGTGGTGGCGTCGGCGGCGGCGACGAGCGTGGGAATGGGCGCGAGGAGGTCGCCGAAGTGGTCGGGCAGCAGCAGGACGGCGTAGCCCAGCGCCTCCGCCTTCCGCGCTTGCTCCGCCCACTCCTGCCGCGAGCGCGGCCTGGCCGCCGCCACCCCGAACCGGAACGCTCGCTGCTCCGCCATGGCCCTGCTCCTGAAGCGAAGGCTGCCGGTGTGACTGGGTCACACCGGCAGCCTACCCCAATTCCCCGCAGAGTCGGCGCAGCGCGGCGAGCGTGAGGTACTCGCCCCGGGCGATCTGCTGCTCGCCGCGCTGCACGCGGGCTCGCTCCTCCTCTGAGAGCGTCTCCCCGTCAGTCGTCAGCCAGTGAAGATAGTCCAGCACGTCGGCGGCGTCCTCGGTCAGTTGATCGACCACCGATTGAATCTCTTCATTGACGCTCATGTCGTTCCTTGCGGGCGCACAACGCCCCGCGGCACCGATCTACTAACGCGCGTACCGGGCGGCAGGGGACGAGCCCCCGCCCTCCGACGTGCTCGCTGGATCGGTCCCTAGTAGCAGCCTCGGCCGGGCGGCAGGGGACGAGCCTCTGCCCTACGACCGTGTGTCGCCGGGATTGTACCGAACTATGGGTCGGCCCTCTCTGCGCCGGTCACCGGGCAGAGAGGGCCGACTGCTGACGGCTACCGCGGCTAGTTCTCGCCGCTGGCGTCCCAGCCGATCTCGCCGCGACGGACGCTGTTGCCGTAGCCGCGGGTGGTGGGCAGGCGCTGCTCGGGGTCGTCGTCGAGGTACATGAGGTGGGCAGGGTTGTCCTGGAGCATCAGCTTCACGGCGTCGGGCTGGATGCCGAAGCCGAGCAGCCCGCGCACGAAGATGCGCATGCCGTCGATCGAGTTGACGTGCAGCACCTGGCCGAAGTTGGAGCCGATGATGCAGCGCTCGGGCCCGATCGCCTGGATCGTGCGAATCGTCTCGAACGGGTCCTGGATCGGCTGGTAGAGGCTCGGGATCATCGGCTGGCAGTAGGTGCCGACGTACACGCCCAGATCGGCGAGCTGCTCCATCTCGCTGAGCAAGAGCTTGTTCAGCTCCAGCAGCGGGTGGTCGAGCATAGCGCGCACGCCCAGCTCCTTCGCCTTGCGCGCCAGCGGCAGCAGCTCCTGGAAGTCAGTGTGGCCGAAGCCGATGCCCACGCGCTTCTCGACCGCCATGCGCATGATCGCCTCGACCTCGGGCAGCACCTCGGCGTTCTGCCGCCGAGCGCCACGCCGGCGTGCTCGGGCTGCCCGGCGCCGCGCCAGAAGTGGGAAATACCGCTATAAATAGATTTGATCGGTCCTGCATTGGATTCATTGAAGGTACTGGTTGAACCATTCGAGGACCGGTTGCATGGCTTCTTTCGTCCTTCTCCCATACACGTCGAAGTGTACGCCGTCTTTCAGGGTGAATAGCTTCTTAGGTTCCCCCGCCTTGCGATACAATCTATCGGCGTCATCAGCCTCGAGCTCGTCCTTCTCCGCTTGAACGAAGAGAATTGGTGTTGGAGACACCTTGTCAATAATCTCTTCCGGCTTGTAGCCCAGCCACCCATCAACGGTTGCTAGCGTTGTTCTGTTGCCTTTTTCCTTTTCCACCTGTTCAGCATCCTTCAAGGAAGAGCTCAGATCAGGAGGCATTATCAGTACCGAATCGGTT
>JAJPHF010000102.1 GCA_021325365.1 Pseudomonadota bacterium | reverse complement strand
CCTCGTTCTCCCTCTCTGCTAAGGGAGAGGGGGGCAGGGGGGTGAGGTCCGGCCCCTCGTCCCTCCCCCTCTCCCCCTGGGAGAGGGTCGGGGTGAGGGCGCGCCCCCAGCATCCGGCCGCGCGGCGCGCCGGAGAGCGCCCGCCGTCCGGCGCGACGTGGTCGCAATCTTACGCCGTACACGCCTCCCCCGCGCTCGCCGCCCGCGCCCGGCCCGGGGCCTCCCCCCGCCGGCCCGGCCCGCCGCGAGCCCCCGGGGGATTATCGTACGGGGCAAACGATGCGGCCTTCCGCGCCCGACCAGCGCGCGCAAACCCGCGCCCGGCCTAGCACTTAACCGACTGGTAAAGGAGCATCGTTTGATCGTTCCTCGGCGAAGTCGCTGTGCCCGCGGCCAGTCCGCCCGCCGGGACGGCTCACGTCCCGCCGGCGGACCGGCCGCCGCCGTGTCCAAGGCCCCCGCCGGTGATCGAGCGCGCCGCCACCGCGCGCGGGCGCCCTGCTTGACAGCGCCCGCGCCGCCTTCTCATACTCCCGTACGTAGGCAGCGGCCCGCCGCTGCCGCCCCAGCTACAATCCACTCGGGTCGGGGTTCGCGGCGTGCCCGCGCGCTGGGCGCCGCGCCCCGCACTCTATCGGTGCCAGGAGGGCAGCATGGCCACGATCGCCATTGGACAACCGGTCCCCCGCGTCGAGGGGCCGGCGAAGGTCACGGGAGCCGAGCAGTACGCGGCCGACGTCATGCTGCCGGGCACGCTCTGGTGCAAGGTGCTGCGCAGTCCGCTGCCGCACGCGCGCATCGTCCGCATCGACACCGCGAAGGCGAAGGCGCTGCCCGGCGTCCATGCCGTGCTCACCGGCGCCGACCTGCCGCCCGACACGCGCATCGGCCGGCGCATGCGCGACATGTTCGTGCTCGCCGTCGACCGCGTGCGCTTCGTCGGCGACCGCGTGGCCGCCGTCGCCGCCGAGTCGCCCGACGTGGCCGAGGAGGCCGTCAATCTCATCGCCGTCGAGTACGATGAGCTGCCAGCGGTCTACGATCCCATCGCGGCCATGCAGCCCGATGCCCCGCGGCTCCATCCCAACATGGCCGACTACCGCGTGCCCGACCAGCGTATCCCCGACCTGCCGAACACCTGCGCCTGGGAGAGCTGGCGCAAGGGCGACGTGGCCGAGGGCTTCAAGCAGGCGACCCACGTCTTCGAGGAGACCTTCCGCCAGCCCGCCCAGCACCAGGTCTATCTCGAGCCCCACGCCTGCGTCGTCCGCCTGCGCGACGACGGCATGGTCGAGGTGTGGGCCTCGAACAAGGCGCCGTATCTCCTCAAGGGCTACCTGTCGGCCTGCCTGGGGCTGCCCGAGGAGCGCTTCGACATCAAGGTGCTGTCGCTCGGCGGCGACTTCGGCGGTAAGGGCTCGGCGATGGACGTCCCCATCTGCTACTTCCTCGCCCAGGCCACCGGCCGGCCCGTCAAATCGGTGATGACCTACACCGAGGAGCTGCTCGCCGCGAACCCGCGCCACGGCGCCGTGGTCACCGTGAAGATGGGCCTCACCGACGCCGCGCGCATCGTCGCCTGCCAGACGCGCATCGTCTACAACAGCGGCGCCTACGCGGCCAACAAGCCGTCCGAGACGGTCGGCCTGCGCGGCGCGGAGAAGGGTGGCGGCTCCTACGACATCCCGAACGTGCAGATCGACGCCTACCAGGTCTACACGAACACCGTCCCCTGCGGGCACATGCGCTCGCCGGGCGAGCCGCAGGTGCTGTTCGCCGTCGAGTCCCTGGTCGACATGATCTGTCGCCAGCTCGAGATCGATCCGGTCGAGTTCCGCGTCAAGAACGCCATCAAAGAGGGCGGCCTGTCGCCCATCGGCGAGCGCTACCACGAGGTGCGCGCCGAGGAAACGCTGCGCCGCGTGGCCCGGATCTCCGGCTGGGGCAGCCCGAAGGCGCCGCACGTCGGCCGCGGGCTAGCCTTCGGCAACAAGCACCCCCACGGCGGCGTGTACCACGCGGAGCTAGCCGTCGAGGCCGACGGCACCGTCGGCGTCATCACCGCGATCACCGAGGTCGGCACCGGCGCCCACACCGTCCTCAAGCAGATCGTGGCCGAGCGCCTCGGCGTGCCGCTCACACAGGTCGAGATGCGGACCGCCGACACGACGGTGTTCCCCTACGACCGCGGCGTCGGCGGCAGCCGCATCACGCAGATGGTCGGCGGCGCGCTCGTGCAGGCCGCGGGCGACGTGCAGGGCCAGCTCACCGCGGCCGCCGCGGACCTGCTGGGCTGCCCGACCGACGCGGTGGAGTGGCGCGGCGGCGCGTTCTTCGCAGGCCGCGGCTCCGAGTCCGTCGAATTCGCCGACGCCGCGGCGGCGGCCGTGGCGGCCAACGGCGGGCCGCTGCTCGGCACGGCGACCTATCGCGCCGGCCACTTCGAGGGCATCACCGCGTTCCACGCCCAGGTCGCCGAGGTCGAGGTGGACCCGGAGACCGGCCAGGTGCGCCTCCGCGCGATCTACACGGCCGACGACGTGGGCGAGGTGCTCAACCCGCTCGGTCACTCCGGCCAGATCGAGGGCAACGTCGCGCAGGGCATTGGCTCGGCGCTGATGGAAGACCTGTCGGTGGACGAGGACGGCAAGCCGACGATGCTGCACCTCGGCGACTACAAGATCCCCACCGAGTGCGACATGCCGCCGCTCATCACGAGCCTCATCAAGTCGGAAACAGGGCTGGGGCCGTTCCACGCCAAGGCCATCGGCGAGGGCCCGAACTCGCCGCTGCCGGCCGCGATCGCCAACGCCATCTACGACGCCTGCGGCGTGCGCCTGAAGTCCCTGCCGTTCACGGCTGAGAAGGTCTACCGCGGGCTGCACGGCGGGGACGGCCAGCCTAGCTGACGGTCACGTCGCGGTAGCGCGCCTGCACGAACATGAACAGCCCGTAGGCCACGAGTCCCGCGGCGACCAGGCCGAGCAGCCCCGGGCCCTCGGGTCGCGCGGCCAGCGCCGCCAGGGCGCCGCCCAGCCCGCGTGCCTCGTCCGGCTGCGCCTGGACGGCGGCGACCACCACGAACCCGCCGATCAGGCCAAGCGTAACGCCGTGCGCCGCGTAACCGGCCCGGCCGATCCGCGTGACCCACAGCCGCTGGGTCGCGCTCAGCTCTTGGAGGTGCAGGCGCTTGCTCAGGTCGCTGCGCCAGGCTTGCCACAGCGCGTGCAGGCCCACGCCGAGGATGATGGCGCCCGCGAGGCCGACCAGCCAGGCGCCGAACGGCTGCGCCATCAGCCAGGCGGTACGGTCGCGGGTCGGGTCGCTGGCCGCGGCGCTGCCGTCGTTCGCGCCGACCAGCAGCCCAACCGCCCAGACGACGAGGCCGACGTAGACGACGCCGGTGCCCGCGTGGCCCACGCGCGCGGCCAGGCCGTGCAGGTCGCTGCCCTCGTCGTCGCAGTCGAGCGCCGCCTGCACGAAGCACCACAGCGCGTAGCCGGCCAGCCCAAGCGCGATGACGGCGAGGAGGAGCTGCCCGAACGGCGCCGCCAGCACGTGCGCCAGCGCGCCGCGCGTGTCAGTGGTGTCACCGCCCACGCCCGCCGCCGCCTGCGCTGCCAGCACGCCGACCAGGACGTAGACGGTGCCCTTCGCGGCGTAGCCGAGCCGGCTCAGCCGCTCGATCCACGGGCTCGCCTCCCGCGCGGCGTCGTGCGCTTGCGCCTGCGCGACGCCCACCCGCTCCCGCGCTTGATCGACCGCAGTACGGTGTCCCAGCATCGATCTCGCTCCCCGCTCGCGCGCTCCGCCCCTTCCTGTTCCGGGCTACCGTCGTGCTCTGTCAACGGTCAAGTGCTCGGTGTTGGCAGTTGCCAACACCTGGCAACTCATACCGAAGCCGGGGGCGGCGTTCCCTTACTCCCTCTCCCCCTGGGAGAGGGTCGGGGTGAGGGCCCGCCTCCGTCGGCGAACCCCAGGGCCGGATCGGATATCACTCGCGACGACGTAGTACTACAAGTTCCGGGCCAGGTTGCCACTCTGCCAGGACTGGCACGTCGCCTGCACCTACTGCCTCGTCGCCGGCGAGTGAATCGTTGCCGTTACGCCGAATGACGTGACGGCCGAGGAGCAGCACAATGCGGGAAGAGATCGCCTACAAGGAGATGCAGGAGGAGTTGGCGCAGGAGCGAGGTAGTCCGCCACCCTCGCCCGACCCGACCATGAAGGGCAAAGCGTCGCCCAGCGCCGCCGACCCGGGCGGGGAGACCGATCCGACGCGCAAGCAGCGGGCCTATCCTCACCTGCCAAGCGACGGCGACGAGCCGTGATGGAGCTGCCGCGCCGCGCGCTGACAGGTCGGTTGCCGCGGGCGCCCGCGCCCCGCTAGTCGCCCTCGCCGAGCGCCCAGCGCGCCTGCTGCACCATCGACTGGGCCGCGGCGTCGGCAAACCAGACTTTCCAGGTCGCCGAGGCGATGCCGCGCAGCGCGGCCCGCAGGCGCTCGGCCTCGCTGGTGCCGCCGTCGTCCTGCAGCGTGCGCAGGTACGCGATCTCCGCGCGCAGCCGCCGGACCTCCGCCGCGAGGCGCGGCACGTCGTTGCCGCACACGTCGTCGAGCCACCCGCCGATGGCTGCCGAGCCCACGTGCGGCGAGCCGGCCGGCCCGGCCCGTCGCAGCCGCACGCTGAGCGCCACGACCGCGGCGCTACGCGCCTCGATCGCGGCCAGGTCCTCCTCGCTGAGGGGCTCGGGACGCGGCCCCGGAGCTTCACTCACCATCTAGCTCGCGGTCTCCGACGTGCGGCCGGGGTCGAGCGGGCGCCGCCGCGCGGCGCACCTCTTGCCCTTGGCGCGCGGCCGTTTCACGGCGCGGGCTCGGCGTGCCGAGAGGTGGCGTCCCGCGCTCGGCCTGGGCGCACGTTGGACATCATCTTAGCATAGCGGCCGCCGGTCAGGTCGGCTTCCTCGGGGGAAAGGCGTCGGTGACGGCCGCGGCAAAGCGGTCGGGGTCCTTGAACTCGACGCCATAGGCAGCATCGTCGGTGGTCGGCACCGGCGGCAGGCGGACCTCCACCCAGCCCTCCTGGATGCCCTGACAGACGATCTCAGTGACCCGTTTGATGAAGCGAGAATACGGCACGCCGGGCTGCAGGATGTTGTAGTACTCCTGGCCTCGGCCGTCCGACGCCCACAGCAGCTCCATGAGCTGGCGGTGCCGATGGTAGAACTCCGACTCGAAGGCTTCGGAAGGGCCGAACCAGCGGTCCATGAAGCTCTCGAAGCGCGTCATCGGCCGCAGCGTCCCGCCACAAATGGCGCACGTGCCGCTGGCGCTCTCGCCCCAGCTACGCTTGCCGCAGCCGCTGCAGACGCGCCGGACTCGGGCGACGCTTGGCTCCCCCACGCGCTGCCTCCCGCGCTCGCTGATGGACCGAGCGGCCCTGATGCGTGCCGGGCCGCCTACTCCATTCTACCCGGCGCGCGCCACCGGCGGCTGAAAGCGTCGGGCGGGATCGCGCGGGAGCCGCCGCCACCCGAGGATGGCGGCGGCTCCGGTGGCCGGCGGGAAAGCGCGCGTCGTGAGGGCTAATGGGGCGCGATCGTCGCCGTGACCGGATTGGATTGCGCCATGTCCGTGCCGTTGGCGTCGCGGGCGCGCACCTGGAAGGTCATCTGGCCCGCCGGCAGGTTCGGGATATAGGCGGCCGCGTTCTGCGTCGAGGGCACGACGACTTGCATCTGGCCGCCGGGGCTCATCGCCCACACCGAGTAGGAGGCCGCGCCCGGGACGGGGTTCCACTGCAGGTTGGCGGTGCCCGGATCGCTGGGGTTCGAGATGAGCTGCAAGGACGCCGTGCCGGGCGCGCCGACCCCGACAGGCGAGACGGCGGGCGCGGCGCCCGGCAGGCTCGCGGTAGGCACCAGGATCGGCGTGGCGACCGTGGTCGCCTGGGGGAACGGCCCCATCCCCAGTGGGCCCGGCGCGGCCGGCTGGCCCACCGTCGCCTGCACCTGGTTCGTGCGTGCCAGCTCGTGCCCGTTCGCGTCCTTCGCGGCGATGACGAACGTGAACTGGCTGCCGGGCGTTAGGCCGTCGATCACCGTGCCGGTGGTCGTCAGCGCCGCCCGCGACGAGTCCGCGACGAACTGGCCGCCCGGCGGCCGCGATACGAGCACCCCGTAGGTCGTGGCGCCCGCGTACGGCACCCACGACAGCGTCAGGCTCGTATTCGTGGTCGGCGAGACGGTCAGCAGGAAGTTTGCCGGGCTGGTCGCCGGGGTCTGGGCGGCCGGGTTGGCCGCAGTCGGCGTGCCGGGTGCCGCCGGCACGCTGCCGGCCGGCGGCGCGCTGGCGGCCGGCGCGGCGGCCGAAGCCGCCACCGCGAGCTGCTGCGGTGTCGTCTGGGCGAACTCCCCGCCCGACGCGTTCACCGCACGCACCAGGAACTCGTACATCCCGCCCGGCGCGAGCCCGGTTACCGAAGTGCTGGTGCCGGACACGTTGCTCGCCACCGCGACCCACGTCCCCGGCTGAGCCGAGGCCAGCGGGTTCGGCGGCGCGCCCGCGAGCGGCGTCTGGCCGGCTGGCGCGGCCAGCATGGCCGCGCCGTACACGTTGTACGCCGTGGCGCCTGGTTGCGCGGTCCAGGTCACCGTGGCGCCGTTGCTGCCCGCGGCGCTGACCGACGCCGCGAAGCTGCCGCTCGCGCCGCCGCTGGCCGGCGCCGCGGCGCCCGCGGCCGGCGTGACGTTGGGCGT
This sequence comes from Pseudomonadota bacterium, assembly GCA_021325365.1. The sequence continues at coordinate 67,186 of JAJPHF010000102.1, read as the reverse complement.
CAGATTCGCGCCGGGCACGGTCGCAACGGTCGCCGTGGGCAAGCCGCCGGGCGGCGTGGGCGGCACCGGCACGCGCGTGTTGGCCGGCGTCGTGCTCACCGTCGTTAGCAGGTACGGGCTCGCGGTGCCGTCGGCGGCCCCCGTCGCCACCGTGAAGTAGTACGTGTAGCGGGTCGGGTCTTGCAGGCCGCTGAGCGTCACGGACGTGCTGGTGCCCGGCACCCGCGCGACGACGACCGGCGTCGCGTTGCCGCCGGTTGCCGTAACGGTGCTCTCGTAGATCAGATACGAGTTGGGCGGCGCGCCCGGCGGCGGGTCCCAGCTCAGCGTCACTCCCGTGCTCGTCGCGCCGGCCAGGCGGAGATTGCTGGGCGGCTGGAGCGCGGTCGTGGTGGGCGGCGGCGCGAACGCCCCCGGCGTGAGCACGAGCCCACCGGCGCCGCCGCTGGCGGCCGCCGTGGCGGGTGCCGTGTTCACGGCCGGTCGGGTCGGCGTGGCCACCACGCCAACCGTGGCGGTGCCGCCCACCACGGTGATGCTGTTGCCCACAGTGGGCGAGGGCGCGGCCGCCGGCGCGGGCGCGGCGGCGGACACCCCGCCGGGAATCGTCACCGTATGGCTCGTTGTGTGCCAGCCGCAGGCGCTGTGCGCTTGCAAGAACAGGGGGTGGGTCCCGCTTGGCGCGGTCGAAGTGTCCCAGGTGAACGTATAGCCCGAGTTCGTAAAGCGGTCGTCGCCCAGCGTCTGCGCGATGTCGGGGCGGGCCGCGCCGTACTCGGCGACGCCCACCAGGCGGTTGTCGGGCGAGTCGAGCGCCCCGTCCAGCGACGCGACGACGGCGTCCACCCCCGTCCCGCTGCTGGCGCCCAGGTCGGCGGCCCAGCCCGTAATGGCCTGTCGCGACTGCACGGTGGCGTTGTCGGCCGGCGTTTCGATCTCAACGCGCACGTTGCAGGTCTGAGCGCGTGAGGCTTGCCAGGTTGCGAGCTGTGCGAGGACGAGGGACGCGGCGGCAACACCCGTTAGCGACGTCAGGCGTGACAATCGGCGCACTCGGGAGCTCCTTTCCGGACAAGGTCCCCCGGTCGGGCTCGGCCGGGCGACAGCTGCCGCCCGGCGCCGACCGGCACGCCGCCGACCGTCCGGCCGCGGCGGCGCGTAGGCTTGTTATTGCACCCGAGCCAGCCAGTGTCAAGGATAGCGAGCAGCCCACAACGACCCGACCACACAACATGTAGTAGGTGGCTATAGACTGTGCCACAAATTGTAGTGTTATGGCGAGTGAAACGAATTGCGCGGGGAAATTCCCGGATTCGCGTCGGCCTGTCGGCCGGCGAGGCGGACGGCCGTCCGCCTCGCCGCCCGCCGGTCCCGCCTACGCGCCCCAGACCTCCTTCAGGAACCCGCTCGCCTCCAGGTCGTGTACCAGCCCGTCGTCCACGTACTGGTCGGGCGTGTGGCCGACCAGCCGCGGCTCGTCGGCGGCCAGGTCGGCGATCAGGCGGGCCATGCCCTCCGCGCTGACGTACGGCACGTTCTCGATGTAGCGCGAGAATTGGGCGTGGGTGTCTTCTAGAATCGCCGCGTCGTCGACCTCCAGGTACTTGCGCAGCACGCCGAGCGCAAAGTCGCGGTCCGACTTGAATCGCTGCACGCCACGGACGTAGGCGCGCAGGTACGCGCGCGCGGCGTCAGGGTTCGCGCTCAGCCAGGACCGGGTGCCGCCGAGGCAGATCGAGGGGTACTGCGGTCCCTCCTCCGCGAGATTCAGCAGCTCCAGAAAGCCTGCCTGCCGCGCGCGCGTGTTCGTCGGGGGCGACACCACCCCGGCGTCGATCTGCCCAGCCTGCAAGCCGCTGAGGATGGCCGGCACCTCTTGCAGCTGCCGCAGCGACACGTCCTGGTCGGGCTTGAGTCCCCACAGGTCGAGTGCCACCAGCGCCGCGGTGTGCGTGGACGAGCCGATCCGCGTGATGCCGATCGTCTTGCCGCGCAGCTGCTCCGCGCTCTGGACCTCTGGCCGCGTGAGCACGGAGAACACCAGCCGGTTGGTCACTGCGCCGACCAGCGCGAGATCCGCTCCGTTCAGGTTGGCCTGAACGACCGCCGCGGGATCGAGCGGGCTGAAGGCCAGCTCGCCGGCCAGCATGCTCTGGATCGCCCGCGACGTGCTGGCGATGTGTACCAGCTCGAGGTCGAGCCCCTCCTCGCGGAACAGGCCCGCCTCCTGCGCGGACCAGATGCCGCTCATGCCGCCGCTTACCGCCGTCCAGTTGCTGGTCAGCTTGCGGAGGCGCGTGGACGACGCGGGCGCGGCCGGCGCGTCGGGCGACGGCCGCGCGGCCGAGCCGTTCGCTTGCTGACCGCAGGCGGCCAGCACGGCAGGGAGCGCCAGGCCGCCGAGGACGGCCCAGCCGGAATGACGAAGCAACGTACGACGCGAGACACGGGGCAGCGCCATCGAGCACCTCCAGGGAGTTACTTGACAGTATATCGAACCCTGGGGCCAGGCTCCCACCCTGGGGTGCTCGACGCATGGCGGCCGGGGCGCCGCCAGATCAACCGGGGCCGCGGTCCAGCAGGCGGATCGTCATCTCGGCGGGCTGGTCGGGGCTGAGTACCGCCGAATAGCGCCAGAAGAGCAGTTGTGGCGCGGGAGGGACCAGATCGGCCTCGTAGGGCGCTGTGCCCTGGAAGCTGCCGTCGTCGTTGCCCGAGCCGCCGTTCGTCGGCTGGTGGCTGACGTACACCTGGAGGTAGCGCAGCGTGAACGAGCTGCCGTCGGGGCCGTCCACTTGCAGCGTATATCGGTGCTGCGGATTGAGCCGCGTGTCGATCGCCGCCACGCCCCACTCGCCCTGCGCCTGGCTCTCGGCCACCACGCCGGGCGCCTGCGTCCCCGGTTGCGCCAGTACCAACATCACCGCCAGCAACAGCGCGCGCATCCTGTCCTCTCCCACTCCTCTCCTGCGCCGGGGCGAGCCCCCGCCCCGCAAGCCCGCCGACATGCGCAACGCCCGGCGCCCCACCCGACCACGGCAGGGGCATCCAGCGGCGCTGCCGCCGGCGTCCGTCCCCACGCCGCGGCCGGGGACGCCCGGCTCCCCCCACGCCGCGTCTTTCCCCTTCCTCGCGGGGAAGTCGGCCGGGGGTGGTCGCCCCGCGGAGGGGCACCTCGGTTCGTCCCAGTATAGCGAGCCGCTGGCTACCTGGCCGAGAGCATCGCCGCGCCGCGCCCCGCACGCGGCTCTAGAACCGTGCCGGTGGCGAGAGGCCGCTGCTCGGCCGGGACTAGCGCAACCCGCGCCTGGCGGCGATGGGGCCGCTTCCGCTACCGTGCCAGAGAGGGCCAGTCGTCGCCCGTGGACTCGGCGGCCTGGCCCCACGGCGCGACAAACCCACGCCGTGAAGGAGACGTGCTCGATGACGCGATCGAGGAAGGCGATCATCGCCGTTCGCCCTGCCCTGGCCCTGCTGACCCTGACCCTGCTCGTCGCCTGCGGCGCCAGCGCCCCGTCGCCTGCCGCCCCCTCGCCGGCGCCCGCCTCGGCTACCCCGCCGCCCTCCGCGTCCGCCGCCCACGGCCCGGCGGCCCCGGTCGTCGCGCGCGGCCCTGCCCCGCCCGCCGATGTGCCCGCCCCGGCCGACGCCGCGGCGCCGCTCGCGCCCCCCGTCGCCGTCCGGATCGGAGTGCTCAGCTCGCTCTCCGACGCGGGCATCTACGTCGCCGCCGCGCGTGGCTATTTCCGGGACGAGGGCCTCGACGCGAGCCTCGAGCCGTTCGGCGCCACCCCCGAGATGACGGCCCCGCTCGCCGCGGGCCAGCTCGACGTGGGCGCGGGTGCCCCCACGCCCAGCCTGTTCAACGCGATCTCGCGCGACATTCCCGTCAAGCTGGTGGCCGACAAGGGGCTCAACTCGCGCGGCCATGGGTTCAACGCACTGGTGGTGCGCAAGGACCTGATAGACAGCGGCCGCGTGCAGACGCTCGCCGACCTGCGGGGCCTGAAGGTCGCGTCGCCCTCCGCCAACTCCCCGATGGAGCTGCAGATCGAGAGCGGCCTCCGCGCCTTCGGCCTCGACCTCAGCGCGCTCGACGTGGTGAATATGCCTTTTCCCGATATGATTACGGCGCTGGCCAACGGCTCCGTCGACGCGGCGGCGCTGATCGAGCCGTTCGTCACGACGGCCGTGAGCCGCAGCGTCGGCGTGCGCTTCAAGGGCGCCGACGAGCTATACCCCGATCAGCAGATCGCCGGCATCCTGTACGCGCCGAGCTTCTATCAGCACCAGCCCGAGGCGGCGCGGCGCTGGATGGTCGCCTACCTGCGCGGCGTCCGCGACGTCGTCGCCGCCTTCGATCACGGGCGCGACAAGGCCGCCATCGTCCAGATTCTGAGCGAGCGCACTACCGTGAAGGACCCTGCGCTCTACGACCGCATGGTGCCGCCGGGCCTGGATCCCGACGGCTACCTGAACCTCGCCTCCATCGCCGCCGACCAGGATTGGTACGAGCGCCACGGGCTTGTGGCCGAGCGCCAGCCGTTGGCCGACTTCGTCGACTACCAGTATCTCGACTACGCGCACCAGCGCCTCGGCCGCGTCGGCCCCGCGCCCGACCGGACGCTGCTCCGCGCCCCCTGACCGCCCCGCCGGCGCCGTTCGGCCGTCGACTGGCCCGGCCGTCAGTTCCCGGCGCGGCACGTCAGGCGTCTGCGTCCTCTTGCAGCGTGAACGGTAAGACTATCGTTACCTGAGTGCCGGTCCCCTCGCCACTTGTAATACGCAGTTGGCCCTGGTGCTGCAACACAGTGTGGTGAACTCGGCTCAGCCCCAGACCTGTCGCGAGCGGTCGCCGGGTTGTGAAGAAGGGATCGAGACAGCGCTGTAGTGTCGCGTCGCGCATTCCCACGCCGCTGTCGCTCACGCTCAACAATACGCCTTCGTCGACCTGAGCAGTACTAATGGTAATGACCCCACCATTGGGCAGCGCCTGCACGGCGTTCGCGATCAACTCGCGAATTGCAGCGGTCAATTCGATAGGATTGCCCCGTACTCGGGCCACCGGCGACGCCTGGAGTCGTACCTCGATTGGAGGGCCCTTGTACCCGGATGTTGCGTCCCAGAGCCCTCGGGTCTTCTCGATTGCGTCACCCGCTAGCTCGCTGATATCCACAGAGGCCCACCCGCGAGCTAGGATCGGCTTCGCGAAGCGTTGGAGCTCATGCACGGCGCTCGAGATTCGCTCCGCGGCATTGTGTACCGGGCGCAGCATCGTCTGGAGGTCGTCATCACGAAATTCCTCTAAGATCATTTCGAGATTACCGAGAATCACCGCCAGCGGGCTGTTCATTTCGTGCGCTAGACTAGAGCCGATCTCCTGAAGTAATCGTTGCTTTTCCTTTTGAATAGCCTGGAGCTGGGCGTTCTTCTCATGACTTAAGTCCGAGAAGATGCAGCGATAGATCGGGGGAGTGGCGTCTGTCACCCGCTGAATCATCAGGCGGATGGGGAAGAGGCTTCCGTCTCGCCGGCGAGCGATTGTGTCGAAACTGATCGGGATGCCCCGCACCATCTGATCGCGGACACCAGCCAAGGTGTCCACTTTTTCCCCGCCAGGCGGGAGCGGGATGATGTCGGGCATCGAGCACTGCAGCAGAGCGTCGCGAGGGTAGCCAAGAATACGACAGGCTGCCTCGTCTAGGTCCAGAAAGGGCTGGTCGCGACCCGTGGTCACGATCACGAAGTCCCCGGCCAGTTCCGGTGGCGGCCGCCAGACCGGGTTGAGCCCAGCCAAGTCTTGCGCGCGCGCCCGCAGATTCTGGCCGCGGGGCTCGGCGCCGAGTCGAGCCGCCGCGACGTCGGCGAGGACTTGGAGTGCGCTTAACTCATCCGTTCCGAATGCCGTGGTGCTTGTGGGACGGGCTGCCATGATTGCGCCGAGGAGTTCCCCTCGCAACCGCAACGGTACGCCGATCACGCTGCCGCAAGCGGGGCCGCCATGCTCGGCGCTGGCCAGTGGATGCCTTGCTAGGTCCGCGACTTCAAGCAGCTGCCCGCTCTGTATGATGTAGCCGAGTATCCCGGCGGGAAGGGGCTGCCGCTCACCCTGACGTCCCGCGGCGGGGCCGATGGCGTGCCCTAGCACCCACCACGCGGCTTCCCCGTTCAGCAGTGCTAGGCGGACATCGGGTGCGCCGACCAGCCGGGCCGCTTCTTCCACCAGCACCTGACCGACCGCCTCGTCACTTGGCTCGCTGACCAGGCGGGCGGTGGCTGCGGTCAGTGCGGCGGGAAGGCTATCGGGCGGACGGGCCGGTGCCGGTAGGATCTCGCGCTCCCCGTCCATTCCGGGACTGCTCCTTCTGCTAATCTCTAGTCTATACTGTGAAAGATGGCCCTGCACACCAACTCGATCCGCATAAGGTTGTGCATGATTGGTATCGGTATCGTGAGTGGTCGGCGATTATGTCTCGTGTTGCTGAGCAGCGGCGTACTGACGTTTTCCGGGTGTACCGGTGCCCCCCGGTCCCCGGCTGCGCCTACCCCCGGTGTCCAATCGACGGCGACCAGTCAGGCCCCGCCGGCCGCTGCCGCCCCGCCGGCGTCAGGTAGCGCGGCGCAGGGCGCAGATCAGCCCTCGCCAGTCCCGGCCGTCGTCCGAGCGGCGCGAACTCAGGGGCTTGGCAACATCATTCACCTCGCGGATGCACGCGGTTATTTCCGCGAACTAGGGATCGACCTGCACAGCGAGCAATTTGGGAGTGCCGGCGATGCGCTGCCAGCTCTCAGTCGTGGCGACCTCGACGTGGCCTCGGCGCCGCCCCTGCCGTCTTTCTTCAATGCGCTCGCTCGCGACATCCGGCTCGTTCTGGCCCTGGACGCCTCGCTGCTTACCCCCGGAAATCGCGGCTATCCGGTGCTCTCACGCCTCGCCGGCGGGCAACCGGTAGTTCAGAGTCCGTCCGACGTGCGGGGTAAGCGCGTGGCGCATCCCGCCCGCGGGAACCCTGCGGAGCCGGCGTTGGACCGCATGCTGGACGAAGTCGGGCTCACCGTATCCGACCTTGCCGACGTGCAGTATATGGGGTTCCCCGAAATCCTGGCCGCGTTCGGTGGTGGCAGCGCCGACCTAGCGATCGTGCCCGAGCCTTGGGGCGCTATCGCCGAGGACCGGGGACTAGCCGCGCGCATTGGGGACGCCGGCGATTACATTCCCAACTACGAGATCGCAATGATCGTCTTCGCGGAGAAGTTCGGCCATCAGCAGTCCGATGTCGCGCGCCGGTTCGCCGTCGGTTATGTCCGCGCTGCCCGCGACTACATGGACGCTATGGAGTATGGCCGCGATCGCGACGCGGTGATCGCCCTGCTAGCCGAATCCGCCAATATCTCCCCCCAGATCCTGAGCAAGGCAGGCTATCTCGCCGTCGCGCGGGATGGACGCATCAACAGTCAGACTTTGACGACGTTCTTGAACTGGCAAGTGGAGCATGGCTACGTGCCCCAGCGGCCTAACTTGGACGAATTCCTGGACTATCAGTTCGCCGATGACGCGGTCCGCACTCTGGACGGCGCTCCCTAGCGGCCGACCCCCCGCCGCACCCTCCAAGTGCCGCGCTTGCCCCACAACCTGCGCGGTGCCGCGCTCAGTCGTGGTCCGCGTTCGCTGACGCGGGGTTGTCGGTACTCGCGCTGTCGTGCGGCAGCACCACACGTCGTCGTTTGGGGCCGCTGCCCGCCATTCTACCGTGCGGCACCAGCGTCACCACTACTTTGGCGCGGCCTTGGCTAGCGTCGTACGCGGCCTGGAAGCGCGGGCTCACGCTCCGTAACCCGGCAAGGAAGTCGCGCTCGTACTGCGTGGATAGTCCCTCGCCGGGACTGATCCCCTCCCGTAGCTCCACCACCAACCGCAACGTCACTTGGCCGTCGGCGCTCGCCGCCTGGGACACTTCGAAGTGCCCGGTGTTGGAGGCCCCTAGCGGCGGCTGTTCGAGCACGTGCGCGATCTCGTCGAGATAGACGTTGCCGCCGTGCAGGATCACGGCGTCGCTGCGCCCGTGGACGTAGAAGAATGGTGCTGGCCGCATCGTTACGGGACCACCTTGTCGCTGGCGCCACTCCTCCTGAAGATCGTATCCATGAGCACGGCAGATAGTGATGACCTCAGCGAAGCTCAAGAGACCGCCACGGTCGTGCGTGTTGTAGCGGATCAGCGGCACGGCGCCCCGCATCGTGAGCAACACCTCGTCGCCGCTGGTCTCAAGGAAGTACCCCAGTGGGTTGTACTGATTGATGGAGGGAAGAATGGGGGTGCCAAACAGCGCCTTGGCCAGCGCCGGCTGCTCGATGCAGAGCCGGCGCAGCAGGAGGCATAGCCGACTCTCATAGCCGATCACTCCTGCGGCCTCCGTCGCGCTGAAAGCGTTCACAAAGCCCCTCAAGGAGCCCGCGTCCGCCCCGAGTTGCCGGAGGATGGCCTCTCGCTGCGCTTCCGTGGCGCCTTCGCCCATTGTCAGCACCGAAACCGCGAGCGAGGGCCAGTCGATGCCCCGCCGGCTCCCGGCCTCCAGCAGCGACGGGACCAGCGCCGGATAGCTCACGAGGAGCACCTGGTCATAGTGCGGGCCTAGCTCCGCGATGAAGCGAAGCGTCTCGTCCTGGTTCAAGCCCGGGGTAACTACCGTCCCGCAAACCCCGGGTTCCGCGAAGATTCGCTGGGTTGCTAGCGTCATCCCCGTAGCATACGCCCAGGGTCCCGTGGCCGCTGCGATTACCACCAATGTGGCCAGATCGAGAATCCGAAAATGCTCCTGCAGCAACGTTCGGACCCCGGCGATAGTCGCTGGCTCTTGCTCGGGGTAGCGAGGCCAGAGCGTTGCCCCCCCGGACGTGCCCGAGCTAGCTACCGTGATGTACGCCCGGGTCAGGTCAGCCTGTCGACACCGCTCGCCCAGCGAGTAGCGTTGAAGGTAGGACGCCTTGTCCATCGTGGGGAGCTGGCAGAAGTCGGCGAAGGTGCGCAGCCGGTCGGCATCGTAGCCCGCGCGGCGCAGGAAACGGCCGTAGGCGGGTACGTGGGCTGCCGCCTCCTGGGCGACGCGCAACGCCGCTCGCTGCGCCGCGCGGGACGCAGGATGCCCAAGGCTGCCGCCAGCATCCTCCACGGGCTCCTCCCTGCCACGAGCATGGTTAGCCGGCCCGAGCCTGCCCAAGACAGTCTAAGTATCGCACGCCGACACCGGTTGGCACTGCCCCCGCCCCCAGCTTGACCAACCCGGCCTGTGGCGCCTGCTCGGCGACCCGCCGGCGCCGATACCCGCCTAGCGGGCGGCCGCCGGCGCGGGTGCGGCTCCCGGCCCCGGCGCGGCCGCGCGGGCCGGCGCCGGGGTGGCCGTCGGCACCCGTGTCGGCGTCGGGATGGGCGTGGCCGTGCGCGTGGGCGTGCGGGTCGGCGTGCGCGTTGGGGTACGCGTGGGCGTACGGGTGGGCGTGCGCGTGGCGGTGGCCGTCGGGGTGCGCGTCGCTGTCGGGGTGCGCGTGCTCGTGGCCGTGGCCGTGCGCGTGGGCGTCGGCGTGCGCGTTGCCGTGGGGCTCGGCGTGTGCGTCACGGTGGGCGTCGGCGTGGGGCTCGCGGCGCGCGTTGGGCTGGCCAGCGCGGGCGTGAGGGTGCTCGCCACTGGCGTCGTCGGCGACGGCGTGCCGCGCGCCGGGCCCGCGGTGGGCGTCGGCGACGGCGTGCCGGCGCGCTCGGCGGCGACGCGCAGCGTGCCGAGCAGCGGGACGTCGCCGCTCGGCGCCGGCGGCCGGAACTCCACCGCGCGCCCCTCGCCGAGCCCCGCCGCGTTGTACACGTACTGCAGCGCGCTTTTTCCGTCCGGGCTGCGGATGCCGACCGTGGCGGAGGTCGTTGTGCCGTCGAGGGTGCGGTACTGGAACACGATGCGTCCATCGGCGTACAGAAATGCCGCGAAGCTGTACCCCTGGCCCAGCGGGAGCCGCGCCGAGCACGGGTTGCGATCCACCGCAACCCAGGCCGCGCCGAAGAAGCGCCCCTCCCCCGCACCGCCGCTCAACGTGTAGACACCCCGCTCGCTGGGCGCTCCGTCGCAGCGACTGGCGCGCCACGTCACCAGGTCGTCCCAGAACGGGGCCACCAGGGCCACGGGGGCGCCCGCGCCCGTGAGCGGGACGTTGCCAGGCGGCGACGAACCGGCTGGCCCCACGAAGCTCAGCAGGCCGTTCGTGTCCACGTACACCTCGTTGAAAGTCCCCCCGTAGAAGGGGAAGTCGAACCCGAGCGGCACCGGCCCCGCCCGCAGGTTGTCGCTCTCGTCCAGCGCCGCGAGGCGGGCTCCCCCGTGGACGGGGTCCGGCCAGCTGTAGGCTGGGCCGCCGGGCAGGCGGCTGTCACGATACGTGTAGCCGAAGGCGTCGGGGCCTCCGCTGGCGGGGATGATGCCGTTCGGAGTCGGCGTCGGGGTGACGCTCGGCGTCGCCGTGGCGCTTGGCGTTGCGCTCGGCGACGGCGTGCGGGTGGGCGTCCGTCGGCGCACGGGCGTGGGCGAGCGCCGCGGCAAGCGCGTGGACGTGACGGTCGGCGTCAGCGTGCCGGTCACCGTAGCCGTCGCCGAAGGGGTGGCGCGCGGCGTGACGCTCGGCGTCGGGCTGGGCGATGGCGTGCGCGACGGCGACGGGGTCGCGGTCGGCGTCACGGACGGCTGCGCCGGCAACGGCGGGCAGCTCGCGGGCAAGGGCCAGGGCGCTCGCAGGTCGAGGTACCACAAGTGCTTCGCCAGCGGCGCGTTGGCCTTCCGCCCATCCCCCGTGTCCCAGCCGTCGTACACCACTGTGCCGGCGCCCACGTTCGCCCAGCCGCGCACCACTCGCTGCTCGCCCGCCGCCCCGGCGACCACCAGGCTCGCGCACACGCCGCTGGCGCCGGTCACGTAGCCCGCGTCGCCCGCGCTGTACGGTGCGGCGCTCAGCGCTGCGGGGTCCACGAAGTACGGCGACCCCGGATCGGCGCTGGCCAGCGGCGACTCCGCCACCACCTGCACCGGGGCGGGCGCATTGCGGTCGGGTGGCGCGGCGGTACCGAACGGCAGGCCGAGCGCGGCGTAGCTCCGGTCGTCGCCGGGACAGACGCCAGCGTCGTTGCTGTCGCGCAGCACCAGTTTGCCGCCCGTCGTGACGAACTCGCGCACCGCGGCCCGCTCGTCGGCCGTGAGCGCGTCGAGCTTGCACACGCCCAGAAAGACCAGGGTGTCGTAGCCCCGTAGCGCACCCGCGCTCAGACTGCCAGTGCCGAGCCGCAGCCCCGTGAACTCCGCTCCCGCGAGGGTGGCGTCCAGGCCGAACAGCAGCGCCCGCCCCGTGAGCGCGCCGCTCACGCTGGTCCCGCTCGCGCCCGCCACCACGGCCACAAACCGGCTCCCACTCGCCAGCGGACGCGGCACCGGCGTGGCCGTGAGCGTCGCCGTGCGCGTCGGGCTCGGCGTGCGCGTGGGCGCCTGCGTGCTCGTCGGGCGGGGCGTGGCGGTCGTCCGGCCCCCGCCCAAGCCCCGCGGCGTGGCGGTGGGGCGCGGCGTGCGCGTGGGGAGTGGCGCGCGCGGCGGCCGGGCCGGGCGCGTCCGGCGGCTCGGAGCATCCGCCTCCGGCTCGTCGGCGTCATCCGGGTCCGCGACCGCCGGCGTCGGGGTGGCCGTTGCGCGCGGTCGGCTGGGTCGTCGCTGGCGCAGCAGCCGGGTCCGCGTGGTAGGCTGATGCGGTCCCGCCAGGGCCGCATCCTCGTCGTCCTCGATATCAGGAACGAGTGCAAGCGGCGCGGCGATTGCCGACGGCGCGGCGCTAGGCGACGGCGCGGGCGCGGGGCCGGGCCGGGCGCGTGCCATCCGCGTGGCCGTGGGCCGCGCCGCGCTCGCGGCAGAGCGCGTGGCAGCCGGCCGCGCCGTGCGGGTAGCGCCAGGCGGACGCGGCGTGCTCGTCGCGCGCGGCTCCCGCGTGGAGCGAGAGGATGTCGACGGAGCCGTGGCGCGCGTCGCCCGCGAGACGGCCACCCGCCGCTCGCGCGGTGGCGCAACGGCCGGATCGGCCTCCTCCTCGTCGTCAGCAGGCAACACGGCGACCTGGGGGCGCGGTGGGGGCGTCGGCAACGCCATGAGCACGTGCGCGCCCCGCGTCGATTCGGGCGTGGCTACGCCGCCCAGCCCCTCGCCCGGGTCGGTTGGCTGCGGCACGCTGAGGCCCGCCGCAACGGCGAGCACGGTGGCTAGCAGGCAGGCAGCGATAGCCCGCCGGCGTGCCGCGACGCCGTGCGCGGCCCAGGCCCGCCAGGCAGAGATCGCCCTGCTTGCCCAACCCGTGCTGCCCATGCGCCAGTCCCCTTGGCACCAGGTAGCCGCCACCACGGTTGGAGGTCAGGAGACGCCAGGGAGGATGCCCGGCCGCCGGTCGCTCGGGAAGCATGGGGCCAGCGACGTGGCGGTATGCCGCCATTGTAATGCAGTGCCCTCTCGCGACGCAACTCGTTACAACAGTCGCCGGGGACCACCGAATCGGACGCGCCAGGCGGCCTGCACGCCGCGATCGGCCCCGGCGGGCGCCGCTGCTATTGGTCGGGGAAGACGAGCGTCCAGCCCTCGTTCGCGAGCATCTGACGGATGTCCGCCGGGCTGGCAACCGGCTGGATCGCCGGCTCGTCGGCGACAAGACTGCCGCTCGCGGCATCGTAGTGATAGACCGTGCTCGACAGGCCGGACGGCGCGTAGGCGGGGTCGTCCGGGCCATAGTGGTAGCTGACGATGCGGACGGCCGGCGTCGCGCTCGTCTGGTCGCCGTCCGCGCGTTGCACGGCCAGGTAGGCGTCGCCCCGCAGCGGCGGTACCGCCAGCAGCACCTCGCCCTGGGCGCTCCGTACCCAGAACCGCGTCGACCAGTCGGCCCCGCCGCTCACCGTCATCATCTGGTACGCATAGCCGTCCCGCGCCAGGTGGCGCTCGCCGTATGTGCACATCGGGTCGTCGGTCGGGCACTGTAGGGCCGGGGGCGAGGCCGCCGGCCCCTGCGCCAGCGCGCGCGGCGCCCCGCCCACGCAAAGCAGCGCGGCGACCGCCACGAGCCAGGCGCGCGGCCGGCGCAGGGGAAGCTCCGGGGTGAGGTCGCGCGACGAGCGTGGCATCAGTAGCTCCTCTGACAAGTTAGTGGAAGGGTAGCAGGGGCGGCGGGTGGGCGGCCACCGTGGCGACCCGGGCGGCGTATAATGGGGCGGCCGCGGCGCCCGTCGCGGGAGGAGGGGGTATGTGGATTCGTCTGTTGCTCGCCAGCCTCGTCGCGGCGGCCGCGCTCGGCACGCCTCGGCTGGCGGCTGCCCAGGAGACCAGCGCCGACTGCCGCGCCGCGCGCCAGCTCGTGCGGCGCTTCGCGGCGTCCGCGCCCGAGGAGCCGCGACTGGTACCCACAGGCTGGACGTTGCCCCCGTTCCCCTGGATCGCCGGTCTCGCGCCCTACCCTTATCCCTATGTGCCGACGGGCTGGCGCCTCGTGACGTCGGACGACCAGGAGAACTCGTCGCGGGCACGGCTCACGCGGGCGCTGAACAACTTCGCTGACTACACCTGCTCGCCCCCGTCCGACACGGTCAGCGCCGACCAGTACGCGCAGCTCGTGAGCCTGCTCGGCTACCTGCAGGGCGACGTGGCCGACGCGCTCGAAGCCCCGGCGCGGGAGATCCTCGCCACCAGCGACGCGCCGCGCGTGCGCGAGCTCGCCGCCGCCATCCTCGCCGCTGTGGCTACCCTGCGCCGCGGCGGGGCGCCCTAACAGCCCCACCGCTTCCGCGGCGCGCCGGCGTGTGGCTGCGAAGTACCTCTACGGGCGTGCTGCGCACCTCTGGCGAAGCCAGCGATACCTAGCAAGCCCGTGCGCCAGTTTAGAAGCCCAGTCGCAGCGGCTGTTCGAGCAGGCGCTTGACCGCCTGGAGGAAGCGGGCGCCGACGTCGCCCGAGTAGGCGCGGTGATCCGCGGTCAGCGTTACCCGCATGCGGGGTCGCAGCACGATCTGGCCGTCCAGCCCGACCGGCTTCTCCACGGTGGTGCCCACCGCCAGCAGGCCGGCCTCCGGCGGGTTGATGATCCCGTGGAACTCCTCGACGTCGAACATGCCGAGGTTCGTCACGCTGAAAGTGCCGCCCTGCACTTCGGGCAGCGACAGCTTCCCGTCCCGCGCTCGGCTGGCAAGCGCGCGCGACTCGACGGCGATCTCGCGCAGCGACTTGCGGTCGGCATCGCGGATCACCGGCACGATCAGCCCGTCCGGAATCGCCACCGCCATCCCCAGGTTGACCCGCCGGTGCACGGTCCACTGCCCGTCGCGCCAGACGCTGTTCACCTCCGGCACCTCGCGCAGCGCCAGCGCCACTGCCCGCAGGACGATGGCGTTGATTGTGATGCGCGGCTCCCCGCCGAACGTCGCCTCCAGCTGGCGGCGCAGGTCGAGCGCGGCCTGCATGTCGATCTCGGCCGTCAAGTAGTATTGCGGGATCTCCCGCACGCTCAGCAGCGTGCGCTCGGCCATCAGCTGGTGTACGCGGCCGACCGGGCGCACCTCGACGTCCTCGGACGGCGCCGCGGGGGCGGCCGTCGCCGACGGTGCAGCCGGGCCGGCAGGCGTCGTTACGGGCGGCGCGGGCGGCCGCGCGGCCTCGGCCGCGGCTGGGGCGGGCGGCGCGGCGCTCGGCGGCGCGGGCGCGTGTCCGTTGCCGCTCGCCGCCTCGACGTCCGCGCGGATCACGCGCCCGCCCGGCCCGCTGCCGTGGATCGTGCGCAGGTCGATCCCTCGCTCGCGCGCGATGGCGCGCGCCATCGGCGACGCCCGGACCCCGCCCGCCGGCGTACCGCCACTGGTCGCGGGCTGGGCCGGCGCGGTGCCCGCGCCCTCGGGCGGGGCGCCGCCAGTTGTCGCTTGGGCCGGTGCCATCCCGACGCTCTGCGCGGCGGGCTCGCCGCCGGCCGCGTCGGTCGGCGGCCGCGTCTCCTGCTGCACGGCGGGTGGGTTCGCGCCCACCGGCGGCTGGCCCGAAGCGCGAGCGGCGGGGCCAGCCTCGGAGGGCGCGGGCGCCGTGGACGTCGCGGCGGCCCCCGCCGGGCGGCCCGAGGGCGCTGCGGGAGAGCCGCTGCCATTCGCGGCGGCGCCCGTGCCGATCACGGCGATCGCCTGGCCAATCGGCGCGTTCTGCCCCTCGGGCACCAGGATGCGCTCCAGCACGCCCGCGTCGTACGCCTCCAGCTCCATCGTCGCCTTGTCGGTCTCGATCTCGGCCAGCACGTCCCCCGGCGCCACCCGGTCGCCCGGGTGCTTCAGCCAGCGGGCGATCTTGCCCTCCTGCATCGTATCGCTGAGGCGGGGCATCGTTACGTCAGGCATGGACAGGGGCTCCCCGGTGCTGGAATCCCACGGCGTCGAGCGTCTCGTGGATGGCTGCCAGCAGGTGGTCGGCGTTCGGCAGCGCCGCCAGCTCCAGCGGCTTGGCGTAGGGCAGCGGCACCTCCGCCTGGGCCACGCGGCGCACCGGCGCGTCGAGGTAGTCGAACGCGCCCTCCTGTATCGTCGCCGCGACCTCGGCGCCCACGCCGTAGCTAAGCCAGTCCTCCTCGATGATGACGGCGCGGTTGGTCTTGCGCACCGAGGCCAGGATCGTCTCGCGGTCGAGCGGCCGCAGGCTTCGCAGATCGACCACCTCCGCGCTGATCCCCTCTTCCTCCAGCCGCCCGGCCACGCCGAGCGCCACCAGGGTCATCCGCGAGTAGGTGACGATCGTGATGTCAGTGCCTTCCTTGGCGATGGCCGCCACGCCGATCGGCGTCGTGTACTCCTCGTCCGGTACCTCGCCCTTGGTGTTGTACAGGGCCAGGTTCTCGACGAAGATGACCGGATCGTCGTCCCGGATGGCGCTCTTCAGCAGCCCCTTCGCGTCGGCCGGCGTCGCGGGCGCGACGACCTTCAGCCCGGGTACGTAAGCATACATGACCTCCAGGCTCTGCGAGTGGGTCGAGGAGAGCTGCTGCCCGCCGCCGCCCGGCATCCGAATCACCAGCGGCACGCTGGCCTGGCCGCCGAACATGCCGTAGATCTTCGCCGCGTGGTTGACGATCTGGTCGAGGGCTAGCAGGCTGAAGTTGATCGTCATGATCTCGACGACGGGCCGCAGGCCGACCATCGCCGCCCCGATCGCCGCGCCCACGAACCCCTCCTCGGCGATCGGGGTGTCGCGCACGCGCTTCGGCCCGAACTCCTGCAGCAGCCCGGCCGTGATCTTGTACGAGCCCTCGAAGACGCCGATCTCCTCACCCATGAGGAACACGTCCTCGTCGCGCTGCATCTCCTCGCGCAGCGTGTCGTGCAGCGCCTGGCGATAGCTGATCACGGCCACGGGCGGTCCTCACTTCTCACTCGGCACTCACGAGCGGCTGGCCCGGGAACTGGCGCGGCTCGTTGGGCGCGGGCGTGGCGTAGGCGTAGGTGAATAGCTCGGCGGGCCGCGGGTCGGCGCTCTCGTCCGCGAAGGCGACCGCCTGGTCCACCACGCGCTCGACATCGGCCTCGATCTCCGCCAGCCGCTCGTCGTTCACGATGCCCGCCGTCACCAGGCGGCGGCGGAAGGCGGGGATCGGGTCCTGCGCCTGGCCGCGCTCCACCTCCTCCCGAGAGCGATAGCGGGCCGGATCGACGACCGAATGGCCGCGCAGGCGGAAGCTCACCGCCTCCAGCAGCGTGGGCTCGTGCTCCTCCCGCGCCCGCCGCACCGCTCGCCGCGCGGCCTCCCGCACGGCCAGCACGTCGTTGCCGTCCACGCGCTCGCTCGCCATCCGGTAGGCGCAGGCGCGCTTGTACAGCTCTGGCTCGGCCGACGCCCGCTCCGGCGGCGTGCCCATCCCGTACTGGTTGTTGACGATCGCGAACACCACCGGCAGGTGCCAGAGCTGCGCCAGGTTCAGCGACTCGTGGAAGGCGCCGATGTTGGTCGTCGCGTCGCCCATCTGCACCATCACCACCTCGTGGCCGTCGCGGTAGTCGATGGCCAGGCCCACGCCCACGGCGATGGGCAGCTGCCCCCCCACGATGGCGTAGCCGCCCAGGAGCCGGGCCTTCGCGTCGAAGATGTGCATCGAGCCGCCGCGTCCGCGCGACGTGCCCGTCTCCTTGCCGAACAGCTCGGCCATCACTCGGCCCGGCTCGATCCCCCGCGCCAGCGCGTAGCCGTGCTCGCGGTAGTTCGTGAGCAGGTAGTCGCGCGGCTCCAGCGCGGCCATCAGGCCGACGATGGTCGCCTCCTCACCGAGGTTCAGGTGACAGTAGCCGCCGATCTTGGCGCGCGTGTACATCTCCCCCGCGCGCTGCTCGAAGCGCCGGATCAGCACCATCTCGCGGTAGTAATTCAGCAGCGTCTCCGGCTGCTCGCCGCGCAGGGCAAGCTTGCCGTTGCTGCCGTTGGCGGCGTGCGCCCGCGTCGTCGTCGGGCGACGGGCGCCGCGCTTTTTCTCGACGGCCATCCCGTCTCCTAGCTGCTCGCCCTCAGCGCTCAGCCGTCAGTTCTCAGCTTGCCGGGGCTTGCCGGCGGACTAATGGCTGATAGCTGATGGCTGATGACTGACAGCTCCTCGCTACATCCCCGGGTGTAGTGGCTCTTGCACGAACTGTTCCCCGGGCGCGGCGCAGCGCGGGCACTGCTGCGGCGGCCGATCGCCGCGCGCCGACTCGCCACACGCCTCGCAGATCCAGTGCAGCGCCATCAGGCGCACGATGTCGCTGCGGCTGATAATGCCCACCATCGTGTGGCCGGACATCACCGGCACGCGGCGGATGCGCCGCTCGACCAGCAGAAATCGCACGTCGTCGACTTCTGTCTCCTGATCGACGGTAATCACGCCCCGCGTCATCACGTCGGCCGCGCACCGTCCGGGCCGCGCCATCAGGTCGAACTCGCTGACGAGGCCGACGACCGCCCCCTCGTCGTCTACGATCGGCACCGCCGTGATGCGGTGCTTGGCCAGCAGCTCGGCCAGATCGCCCACCGGCATGTCGGCGGGCGCGGTGATGACCGGTGTCGTCATGATCTCACGAACCTTCATGGCCTGAGCCCTCCGCCAACGATACGCGGCCCCTGCGCCTGAAAGTCTGGGCAGGCCTCGTGCCAGAGACTTCCAGACCGGCTCGCGAGCAGCCCGAGGACCGTGCCGGCCTCGATGATCGGTGAGGCGCCGAGGCGCGGCGTGCTCGACGCCGGGCCATTGATCGCGTGGCTGGACCGCCTCGACGCGGGCCACGCGATAGCGGTTGCTGGCTTCCGCGAGGCGGTCACCGGCCTCTCGCTCAGCGTGCCCGTCTGGACGCTGAACTACCGCGACCTCGCGGCGTACCCCAACCTGCACCTTTGGACGCCAAGCGCGTCCTGAGCGCCGCGGCGAATCAGACGGTCGCGACCGCGGCTGGCGCCAGGTGGGCGTGGAGAAACGCGACGGTCTGCGGCCAGGCCGCTCCCAGCGCGGCGACGTTCTGTGCGCCCGGGTGCCGCGCCGGGTCGAGAAAGCCGTGGTCGGCGGTCGGGTAGAGCTGCGTGGCCGTCGGCGCCTCGCGCGCCTGAAGCGCGGCTTGCAGCGCGCCGAACGTGCCGGCATGGGTCACGTGGTCCTGGCCGGGGTAGATCACCTGCACCGGGCAGTGAATCTCCCCGCTCCGCGCGACGGCGTCCTCGTCGTAGTTGGGCGCCGGCGGATCGACGATTGACGGATAGTACGCCACGCAGGCGGCGACGGCACGGCTGTGCGCCGCGAGCAGCAGCGCGTAGCGGCCGCCCATGCACCAGCCGATCACGCCCACCTGCGCGAGCCGCAGCTCCTGCTGCATGTACGCTAGCCAGCGCTCCTGCTCGGCGCGGACGGCGGCGTCGCGCAGCGAGCGCGAGAACGGCGCCAGGTCCTCGGGCGTGCCCGTCGGCACCTCGCGACCCGAATACGGATCCCAGACCACCGCGGCGAAGCCGGCGTCGGCCAGCCAGCTCGCATACTCCAGCACCTTGTGCTCGATGCCGTAGACCATCGGCAGCAAGAGCAGCCCCGCTGGTGCGCCGCCGGCGGGCTGACAGAGCGCGGCGTGCAGGTTGTCCACGTGTAGGTCCGAAGTCTGGTGCATGCGTCTTACCGCCCCTTCTGCCGCGCCGCGCGCCACGCGGCGCGGCGCGGCACCCTGCCCGGGGCCTCCAGCCCAAGCGCAGCCAGGTCTTACTCCACCTGGACCGGCCCCGGGGTCCGGTCGACCAGCGTCCCCTGGTAGCCAGTGCCTTGCAGCCACTGCGAGGCCGGCACGTCCCCACCGTACCAGGTGAACGCGCCGACGTCCGACACGTTCAGATCGACGTGCTGCCAGCCCGACGGCCCCGGGCCGGCGCTCGTCAGCTGGTCGAGCCCTGGATCGTCGATCACTGCCAGGAGGTCGCCCGCCTGGACCTGCGTCCCCGGGTAGACCAGCGGCTGAACATGGCCCATGAAGAACGAGAGCCCGCTGTCGCCGCGCAGCGCGACCGACGGGACCGGCGGCGGAAACGGCAGCACCACCGCGGCCGGCGCGACCACGAGCCCGGCCACGGGAGCGCGGACCTCGGTGCCCCGCGGCAGGAACACGTCCACCCCGTTCGAGCCGGGCACCCACTTGTGGCGTCCGTAGAGCCCGCCGGGCGGCAGCCAAGCCGGGAACACGTCGGCCGCCGGCTCGGCCTCCTCCGCGTCCTCCGGCCCGGCTTGCTCGGGCGCGGCGTCCTCCGGCTCGTCCTGGCTCAGGACCGCCGCGTGGGCTCGTGGCCCGGGCACGTACGGCCCCATGCCGACCGCCGCGACCAGGGCTAGCACCGCCAGCAGCTCCGCTGCGCGCATCGCTTTGACTCCTACGATACTACTCTTGGCTCCGACGTCCAGACCGGGCAGGGCGCGAGCGAGCCACGGCCGAGGCGCGCCATGGGCTCGCTGGTGGCGATGGACCCGTGCGACTACTGCGATGATGGCCTTCCGCACGGCGCGAATTCGGCCGGGGCGACACGGTGCACGACGTTGTGCGCGTCGCTAGATGAGGTGCATGGCAGGAAGCGTGCCCGTCTCAGAATTGTCCTTGAAGCGAGTGGCCTATTCGCATCGCGTTGCCCTGGTCCGGACGGGCATGCCTAGTCGCACTTGTGTCGCGATTGTGATGCGAGCCCCGCCAGCGGCGCCGGCCCGCTCGCCTCCGACGTCGCGTGGGTCGACGAAAAGCGACACCCGGCAATGTGCGCCCGAGTGTCGGGTGGCAGCCCCGATTGCTCGCCACAGGCGCGCCAGCGGCAGTTAGCGGGGGATCCGAGCTGCCGTCGCGCGCGGCGCGGTTCGCATGGTACCATGCGGGCCGGTCCGCCATCAATCTCGCCCGCGCCTCGCCGTGCCGTGAGTCTGGGTTTGAAGGAGTCACACTTCGGATGACTCTCTCAACCGCGAGACCACGCTGTTGGGAGCCTAGCGGGCAAGGAGGAGCCGCGCATGGCCGGTCGCCCCGCCTGGAGCCGCTCGATGCTGCTGGTTGCCATCGCCGCCCTGACGCTGGCCTGCGCGGCCCCGCCCGCCACCCCCGCGGGGGCGCCGGCGGGCAGCGCACCCTCCGCGGCTGCCCCTACTGCCCCGTCCGGCGCCGCGCCCGCCGCGGCGCCGGCCCGCGAGCCGCGCGCCCTGCAGATGGGCCTTATCGGCCTCTCGGGCTACTGGTACACCATCTGGGCCGCCCAGCACGCGGGCATCTTCGCCGAGCTGGGCCTTGCGCCCGAGCGTGTGTCGATCCAGACCAACGAGGCGATCAGCGCGCTCAGTAGCGGCGGGCTCGACGTGCTCCAGTCGCCAACCGACTCCGCGATCACCGCGCTGTCGAAGGGCGCTCCTCTCACGATGGTCGCCGACCACAACCTCGAGGCGCCCTACGACCTGGTGTCGCGGCCGGATATTACGAGCGTCGACGGCTTGCGCGGCCAGAAAGTCGGCGTCTCCAGCCTCAAGGCGGGCACCGGCACGGTGGCGCGCGTGATGCTGCGCGGGCGCGGCCTCGGCGACGACGACTACGAGCTGACCCAGGCGGGCGGCAATCCCCAGCGCTACGCGGCGCTTCAGACCGGCGGCATCCAGGCCGCCGTCATCGCCGACCCGGTGAACTTTATCGCCAAGCTCGACGGCTACCGCATCCTGCTCAGCTTCTCCGACGTGGTGCCCCAGTACTCGTTCGTTTCCTGGTGGGTGCGCCGCGACTGGCTGGACACTCCCCAGAACCGCGACGACCTCGTCAACTTTGTCGCTGGGCTCATCCGCGGCAAGGAGTGGGCGCACGATCCCGCCAACCGCGAGGCGCTCATTACCATCTGGATGGACGAGACGCAGACGCCGCGCCCCGTCGCCGAGCAGATGTACGATTACTACATCGTGCAGCACCCCACGCTGGTCGATTCCAGCGACCTGCGCCCTGAGCCGACGGAGGTGGTGATCAAGATTCAGCAGGAGCTGGAGGACCTGCCGGCGCTGCCGCCCGAGAGCCAGTGGAAAGACCGCACGATCACCGAGCGCGCGCGCCAGGTCGCCAGCGCCCCGCGCTAGCGCGGCTGGCCGCCTCCAATCTCCCCACCAGCTCGACGAACGCGCTGAGGAAGGTGTATGGCAGACCTCGAGCGAACTCGCACGCGGCAGCGGGAGCCGCTCCCGCCCGACGGCTACGAGCGGCTCGTGAAAGCGCAGCTCGAACTCCGCGAGCGCGCGCTCCACGGCCGCATCGTCGTGCGCGCTGGCGAGCAGCCGTGGGAGCAGACGCGCATGGGCCGGCTGCGCTTCTACGTCGCCCGCTCCTCCGACACCGGCAGCGCCCTGCACCAATGGCTCGTGTTCCAGCACGACATCCACACCCACTCAGGCAAGCATCGCCACCAGGGCGGCCTCGCCATCTTCGTGCTGGAGGGTCAAGGGTACACGGAGGTGGACGGCGAGCGCATCGATTGGGAAGCCGGCGATCTGATCCTCCTGCCGATCAAGCCGGGCGGCGTTGAGCACCAGCACTTCAACCGCCACGCCGGCCAGTCCTGCAAGTGGATCGCCTTCATTTACATGCCGCTCCAGGACGAGACCGGCTTCTACCTGGAGCAGCAGGAGAATGCGCCGGAGTATCGCTGAGCCGGCGCTGGCGCTGGGAAGGAGGGTGCGCGGTTGCAAGCTACCGAGGTGCTCACTGCCGACGCGATCATCCACGAGATCAAGCGGGCGGGAATCCAGTTCGTCGTGGCCCTGCCCGACGCCACGACCAGCCACCACCTGCTGAAGACGCTGCTGGGGGATCCGGACCTGCGGGTCGTACAGGTCTGCAAAGAGGACGAGGGCGTGTCGATCTGTAGCGGCCTGTTCGCCGCGGGCCAGCGCGCGCTGCTGCTCATCCAGTACACGGGCCTGCTGGACTCGCTGAACGCCGTGCGCGGCACGGCCGTCGAGTTGGCCTCGCCCGTCTGCATGATGGTCGGGCTGCTGTCGAAGGAGCCCGGCGTCCGGCCCACCGAGTCCGCGAGCTACGGGGTACGGATCGTGGAGCCGGTGCTGGACGCGATGGGGGTGGAGCACGCGCTCGTCGAGGACCCTGCCGACGTGGAGCGGATCGTGCCCGCGATCGAAGCCGCCTACGCGCGGATGGCGCCGACGGTGCTACTTATCGGCAGGGAGCCGCAGTAGTAGGGGCGGGAGAAGAGCCATGATGAAGCGCGACGAGTGTCTGCGAGCGCTGGCGCGGCGCCGCACCGACGAGATCGTGGTGGCCGTGTACATGGCCGCGCAAGAATGGATCAACCTCGCGCCCCATCCGCTGAACTACACGTTCACCGGCGCCATGGGACAGGGCTCCTCGCACGCCCTGGGCCTGGCGCTGGGCCGTCCGGACAAGCGCGTGATCGTGCTCGACGGCGATGGCAGCCTGCTCATGAACCTCGGCTCGCTGGTGACGATCGCCAACGTGGCGCCCAAGAACCTGGTCCATTGTCTCTGCCAGAACGGCACCTACGAGACGAACGGCGCTGTTCCCATCCCCGGCGTGGGGCGCGTGGATTTCCCGGCGCTGGCTCGCGCCGCGGGCTACCCGCGCGCTTACGCTTTCGACGCGCTGGGGGACTGGGAGCAGGCGCTGCCGGCCCTCCTCTGCGAGGAAGGCCCCATATTCGTAGACCTTCACGTGGAGCCGGGCGACACTCGCTTCCCGAACGACTTCCGCCGCCTTTACAGCGTCGAGTCACGCGAAGCGTTCCGCCGCGCCCTGGCGGCGCAGCCAATGCCCGTGGGAGCAGTGTAGCGCGGTGGGCCGGCGCCTGCCGGGGGCCGTTCCATACGTCTTAGAGAATTCAAGAGGAGAGGCAGCGATGGCGCTTACCCGAGTGCCTATTTCGCCGACGGGCATGCGGCTCCATGAGTGGATCGCGCTGGAGCGCGGCTACTTCCAGGACGAGGGCATCGACCCGGAAATTCGCTGGGACGTCGTGCGCGGGCAGATGGCGTCGTGGAAGGGCAAGGCATACCTGGAGCGCCCGCAGGACCAGCCCTTCCAGGCCGGCGAGCCGACCATCACCAACGCTTGCGCCTGGGGCTCCGTGTGCAACGCCGGCGCCGGCATGGGCAAGTTCGTGCCCGACGCCTACGGCGTCGCGCGCTGGGCCATCTACGTGCGCCCCGATTCGTCCATCCAGCGCCCCGAGGATCTAGCGAATGTCCCTATCGCCGTCGGCATGCGGGCCGGCAGCCACTTCAACGTGCCCTACCGCCTCGAGCCGTACCTGCCGCTCGACCAGATCAACACCGTGAACGTCGGCGGCTTCGGCGCGCGGCTCACCGCCCTGCTCGAGGGCGAGGTCGAGGCGACGAGCCTCCTCGACCCCCAGATCTCGATGGCCGACCAGCTCGGCCTGCGCTCGATCATCGCCAACACTTTCAAGACGCTATGGTGGGTCGATCCACGCTACGACCGCGCCCTGCTCGACCGCTTCTTCCGCGTGCTGCAGCGTGCCGAGGCCGACCTGACCCGCGACCCGGCCAGCTGCCTGCCGCTCTGGCGCTACAGCATCCCCGAGGAGTTCCAGGACCGCCCCTGGGACTTCAGCCGCTTCGACCCGGGCGAGCGCTTCCACTACGCGCCGCTCCCGCGCGCCGAGTACGACGAGATCATCGCCCAGGTGGAGCGCTGGGGCCTCGACGACTTTATGGCCGACAAGACCTTCGAGGGCCTCGCCTTGCCGGTGCGCGTGTAGAGGAGCCGCCATGAGCGCATCCCGCCGCCGCGTCCTGGCCGCCGCGCTGCCGGCGGCCCTCGCCCTGGCCCTTGCCTGTAGCGGCGGGGGCAGCGCCCCGCCCGCCCCGGCGCCGCCCGCGGCGGCGACCAGCGCCCCGGCGACCTCGCCGCTCGCCGCGAGCGCGCCCACGGCGGCCAGCCCGGTGTCCACGGCGCCGCCCCAGTCCGGCGGCTTGCAGAAGGTGCGTTACGGCGAGCTGAACCTGCTCTCCGACGCGGGCATCTACGTGGGCATGGACGAGGGCTACTACGCCGAGCAGGGTATCGAGATCGACACCTCGCCGTTCGACTCGGCCGCCAACATGGTCGCGCCGCTCGCCACGAACCAGCTCGAAGTGGGCGGCGGCGCCACCAGCGCGGGACTCTTCAACGCCCTGCGGACCGGCGTCAACGTGCGCATCGTGGCCGACAAGGGCCACAGCGACCCCACGCCGCCCGGCTTCCCGGTCAGCATCTATCTGCTCCGCAAGGACCTGGCCGACAGCCGCGTCAAGAGCGTGGCCGACCTCAAGGGCATGCGCTCCGCCAAGCCGGCCCAGGGCATTAGCCCCGAGCTAGACCTGACCGCCTTCCTCAAGCAAGGCGGCCTCACCCCGGGCGACCTCGACATGTCGATCATGAGCTTCCCCGACATGATTCCCGCCTTCGCCAATCGCAACCTGGACTTCGCCTGGAGCGTCGAGCCGTTCGCCACCATCGCGCTCAACCAGGGCAACGTGGTGAAGATGGGCTACGACTACCAAGTGAACCCCTCGAACCAGGTAGCAGTCTTGCTCTACTCGCCCGAGTTCAGCCGCTCGGACCTGGGGACCAAGTTCATGGTCGCCTACCTGCGGGCCATCCGCGTCTACAACGACGCCTTTCTCAAGAGGGAGCCGGCGGCGCGGGAGAAGGTGATCGACTCGCTGACTCGGCACACCCCCGTCAAAGACCGCGCGCTCTACGATCAGATGGAGCTATCGGCGCTCGACCCCGACGGCAAGATGGACCTGCACAGCTTCGACGAGCAGCAGGACTTCTTCCTGGCGACAGGCTCCCAGCAGGCCCGCGTGGACCTCTCCCAGTTCATCGACTTGCAGCACATCGAGAGCGCCGCCGCCCAGCTCGGCCCCTACCGCTAACATGAAAGTGAGGATCGGCTTCGCGCTGGGAGTGCAGGGCGATGGCCACGACGCCGGCTTCGGCCGCCTCGTGGACGACCTGGAGCGTCTCGGCTTCGACTCGCTCTGGCTGTCCGAGCGCGTCTCCAGCCCCATCTACGACCCGCTGCTCGGCCTCGCCTACGCCGCCGCGCGCACGCGGCGGCTAAAGCTCGGCACCAGCGTGCTCGTGCTGCCCGGTCGCAACCCCGTCCTGCTGGCCAAGGAGCTAGCCAGCCTCGACCGCCTCTCCGACGGCCGCTTGCTGCCCGCGTTCGGCCTGGGCGCCGACGATCCGGCCGAGCGCGCGGCGTTCGGCGTCGCCCCCCGCGAGCGCGGCGCCTGGCTCGACGAGACGCTGCCCCTGCTCCGCCGCCTCTGGACCGAGGACACTGTCGATCATACCGGTGTGCGCTTCACTTATCACGGCCTGCGCGTGCGGCCGCGGCCTGTGCAGCCCGCTCTCGACCTATGGCTCGGCGGGCGGGCGCCCGCCGCTCTGCGGCGCGTCGGCCGGCTCGCCGACGGCTGGCTGCCCGGCGGCTGCACGCCCGCCGAGGCCGCCGCCGGCCGCCGCACCATCGAGGCGGCCGCCGCCGAAGCGGGCCGCGCCATCGACCCCGAGCACTACGGCGCGATCGTCGTCTACGCCCACGCCGACACGCCGCCCGCCGCCGTGGCCGCCGTCGCCGCTCGCCGCCCCGACGTGGACCCCCGCGAGCTAGTCCCCATCGGCCTGCCCGCGCTGCGCGCCACGCTGCACCGCTTCACGGATGCGGGGGTCTCGAAGTTTCTCGTCCGCCCGGCCGCCCCGCCCGCCTCCTGGACGGCCGAGCTAGAGGCGCTCGCCGCGGCCATCCTGCCGCTCCAGACCTAGCCACCACGGCCGGCAGCGCCCCGCCGGCCGTGGTGGCTCTGCGTCGATCCTCAGCTAAACGTGACCGTCGTCGTCGTGCAGAGGTTCACGCCCGTCATCGTCCCTTCCGCCCCGTTCACGCCCACGACGCGGATGTCGTACAGGCACTTGCCAGCGTCGCCGTCGGCTGGCGAGAAGGTAATGTTGACCTGCTGCCCCGGCGGCAGCACGTCGGTGCCGAGCACGTCCTCTTCCCAGCTCTGCACGTCGGACGCCGAGACGTAGACCTCCCGAATCGTGATCGAGCTGCCGTTGACGAGGGTGAAGTCCCGCGGGTCCGCGAGCACGCGCTGCGGTTGCCCCACCAGTAGCGTTAGCGCCGCCAGGATCGCCAGGGTCGCGCCGATCAGTCGTCCGAGCAAGGTTCTCTCCTCACCTGAGCCGAATTTAGCGGAGTCCATCTCGCCCGCCGGCCCCAGGCGCCGTGGGCGGCCCCCTATTCATATACTCGGCGGTGCGCGCCACTGTCTCTACCCCACGAGAGCGCGCCTCGGAGTTGTGTCGGCCATGTAACGGTGTAGGCGCCGCTTGCCGCGTCCACCTTGCCGCCTCCAGCCGAGGCCTCGCGCGGCCCGTGGGGTTGGCGCAGCGTGTGGCGCCTGGCGGGACGCCGCCGGGTATTCGGGGAGGGGCCCGCCCGCCGGCACCGCCTCAACGGTCGTCGCCCGGCCCGCCGGCCGCCGCGAGCGCCGCTCGCAGGTCGCTCAGTGCGGCGCCCGCGCCCAGCTCTCGACAGGTCGTGGCCAGGCGGTCCACGGCGGCTGGGGTGGCCACGCCGCGCAGGACGCGACGGGCTTTGGCGAGGGCGTCGTCCCAGGTGAAGGGGTGGCCGGGGTCGCCGGCGGTATGTCTCACCTCGCGCGTGGCCTCTCCACCGGCAAACCGCACGGTGACGCGCGCCGGCCAGGTGCGCGGGTAGTCGCTCGCCAGCCGGGGGTCGGCCACCACTTGCACCCGCTCCATCAACGCTCGAAACGCCGGCTCCCGATGTTGCTCGGGACGCCGCACGTCTAGCAGCTCGTCGCGATAGTAGGCCGCGAGTGCGAGCTGATGCTGCGCGCTGGCGATTCCCCCCAGCCGCTCGGGCGGCGGCGCCGGCTGGTCGATCATCCGCGCGTAGGCCGGCGGCACGGCCACGATCACTTGCTCGACGGCCGTCGGCTCTACCACGCGCTCGTCCAGCAGCGCCACGAACGCCGCGATGCTGCTGGTCACCTGCTTGGCCGCGCAGTACGGCTTGATGCTCACCCGCTCGATGGCGAAGGGGCGCCCCAGGCCGCGCGTCAGCGCCGCGCCGTCGAGCGCGATGCCGGTGGTCGCGCTCCAGGCGCCGTCCAGCAGGCTCGAGTCGCCGCGCAGGCCGTGCCGTGCGCCCAGCGCCGCGAGAATGCCATTCTGCGCGGCGCAGCCCAGCGTAAGCCACCGCGACGACAGGCCGCGCACCCGCCCGCTCGTGCCGCTGCTGAGCGTAACGGCCGCCGCCAGCGCGTGCGCCGTGGCCTGGCCCGATAGCGCGAGGAGTCGCGCCGCGGTCGCCGCCGCGCCGAGCGCGCCCGCGAGGTAGGTAGGCCAGATGCCGCGGTACAGGATGGTCGGTCCGTCCGCCGCCTGGCCGAAGCGTGTCAGCGCCTCGTAGCCGGCCAGCAGCGCGGCTAGAAACGTATCGGCGTCGGCGCCGGCTTGCCCGGCGAGCGCGAGCGCGGTAGGCACCACGACTGCTCCGGGCGTGGTGCAGGACAGTAGGTCGATGTCGTCGATCTCGGTGCAGCGCGTGACGATACAGCCTGCCAACGCGGCTAGGGGTGCGCTCGGCCGTGCCCCCTCGCCTGACGCCGCGCGCTCCCCGGCCCCGAGGTCCGTGAGGAGGGCTCTTGCGGCCTGGGCCTCCGGCGTGGTCATCCCGATCAGCCCGGCGGTCAGCGTGTCGAACAGGTGTAGCCGCAGCGTGGCAGCCGCGGCGGGCGGCGCATCGCCCAGCCGCAAGCCCGCCGCAAACTCCCCCAGCTCCTCGATCAGCGTCATGCCCGCGCCTCGTCGTCCCAGTTGTCGCCTGACTGGCACCAAAATTGCCAGGAAGGGGCAGGTGCCACCGGCCGAGCCGCCGTGCGACGATTGGCCCCAGCTACACTGTCGCCGCTTGCGCGATGCTCCCCCGGCGCTGCCGATGCCGCATCAGTCTGGCCCTGTACTGCTCGCCCTACGCAATTCTGTTAAGGAAACAACAAGCCATGCATCGGTTGTGCGCCCCGTCGAGTGTCCGATATACTTTGGTATCTGGGGATGGCGACGGGGCCAGCACCGTTTTCGGTGCTGGCTTTTCTGTTTCTAGAAGGACTCCGCCATGTTGAGTACCGCGGATGCGCTGGCATTCGATGGCCGCGACGTGACAGACCCGCCGGTTCCCGATGCGGTGCTCGGTTACGGGCTCGTCTCGTGTCCCTGCTGTGGCGCGCTGCGCGACGTGCGCTATCCCTATTGCTGCGAATTCGCCGCCGAAGCGATGCCGCAGGCCCTCGCCGCCGCCGTCTGACCCTCGGTCGGCCGAGCACCCCGGGCGTCCCCACCTCATGCCTCGGCCGCGTCAGGGTTTGTGCATCAAGCCGATGTCATCTCGCGGCGCCGGGCTCATCCGGTCCGGCGGCCGCCTCCTGATCCGTGCGCACGGCATCTTCCCAGAGCCCCGCCAGGTCGTCGCCCGACGGTACGCGTGCCGCCGCTCCGCTCGCGCGCTGGCGCTCCTCCCAGGCCCGCACCCGCCCGGCGAGGCGCCGGTTCGCCTGCCGCAGCGCCTCCTCCGCGTCCACGCCGTCCAGTCGCGCCAGGTGCGCGAGCGCGAACAACGCCCGGCCCAGGCTGGCCTCCCGCGCGGCCGGCGTCTCGGCGGCCGCCAGCTCGCGCAGCGCCGCCTCGCTCGCCGCCAGCGTGTCCGCCCGGCTCGCGGGCGCCAGGTCCGCCCCCCGCAGCCGCTTCACCAGCGCCTGGCTCGTCATCAGCGCCGGCTGGTGGCGCGGCAGGCCGTCCAGCACCGACGGCGGCGGGCCTGTTCCGCCGCGCTCCCGCCGCTTGATCTCCTCCCAGTTCAGCTCGACCTCGCGCGCGTCGGCCACGACCGTCGAGCCGAACACGTGGGGGTGGCGCCGCACCAGCTTCGCGCAGATGGCGTGCAGCACGTCGTTCAGGTCGAACGCGCCGTGCTCGTCCGCTAGCTCCGATTGCAGCGCCACCTGCAGCAGCAGATCGCCCAGCTCGTCGCACAGCGCCGGGAAGTCTTGCTCGTCGATCGCCTCGGCCGCCTCGTACGCCTCCTCCAGGATGTAGCGCTTCAGGCTCTCGTGCGTCTGCTGCGCGTCCCAGGGGCAGCCGCCCGGCCGTCGCAGCCGCGCCACGAGGTGCGCCAGGCCCGTCAGCGTGCCGAAGTCCTCGTCGGGCGGGATCGGCGGCACGTAAACCGTGGTCAGGTGATCGAACGTCACGCCCCGGTCGAGCGCCGCGATCGCCACGCGCTCGACCGCCTCCTGTGCTGTCGTCGCCGCGCGGATCACCAGCGCCTCGTGCTCGGGGGGATACAGGCGCAGCAGCGCCAGCTTGAGGTCCGAGGCCACTGCCGTCTTGTAGACCTGATGGACCAGCAGCGGCACCGTCGGCGCGATAGGCGGCAGCGCCATCGCGTCGGCGATCTGCACGTCGTCCACGCCCGGGCTAACGCCGCGCGCCGCCAGCGCCGCCTCGGCGAACGACATGCCGCCGATCACTCGCGTCGGCACCCCGGTCGCCGTCGCCCGCTCCAGCAGCCGTCGCACCGACGCCTCGCCGATCAGCGGGTGCCCAGGCACGGCGTACGTCACGTCGGCCTTCGCGCCGCGCCCGAGCAGGAGCGCGGCGATCTCGTCGTACAGCGCCTCGAAGCTGGTGGCCTGCTCGTACAGGTCGTCGAATGCCGTCCAGCGGATGCTCGCCGGTAGCTCGGCGACCGTCGAGTGCTGCGCCGTCCGCAGGTACAGCTCGCCCGCCCCCTGCAACGCCTCCGCCGCCTCCAGCGACAGCGCGCGATACGGCCCCGGCCCCAGGCCGACAATCGTGATCGCCATCAGCCTTCAGCCATCACCGATCCGCCCGCGCGGCCGAGACGCGCGGTCTTGCTCGCGCAACCACCCCGCCGCGCCCCCGATGGCTCCGCGATGGCCCCTGCTGACGACCGATGACTGACCACTGACCGCTAGCCGCAGCCACAGCCGCCCGCGCCGCAGCAGCCGCCCCCGCCGCCATAGCTGGCGACCGACGCCAGGTCGGCCCCGTCGCCGGCCCGCACCGTGGCGAACGTCGACAGCACGCGCGGCACGTTCGTGCGGCCGCACTGCGGGCAGGTCGCGCCCTCCCCCGTGGCCGGCACCCGCACCAGCTCCTCGAAGCGCGTGCGGCAGGTCGAGCAGTAATATTCAAAGAGAGGCATCGCCACCACCTCGCCGCGCGATTCGGAGCGCCCACGTCGCCCCGGGCGCTCCCTACCGATAGTCTAGGGGCGCGCGCCAGGGCGGTCAAGCGACGTCAAAGGAGTCGGCAGCATGCGTGACCACAGCCAGCGGGTGCTCGACCTGGCCCAGGGGCTCGGCGCCAGCTACGCCGACGTGCGCCTGGAAACCAAGCGCGTGCAGGTCGTGAGCGTGAAGAACGGCGCCGTCGACGCGCTGGCCGACGAGGAGAGCGCCGGCTTCGGCGTGCGCGTGCTCGTGGATGGCGCCTGGGGCTTCGCCAGCAGCGCGCGCGTCGAGCCCGCCGAGCTAGAGCGCGTCACGCGCCTCGCCGTCGCCATCGCCCGCGCCAGCGGCCTCGCCCGCCGCCAGCCCATCAGCCTCGGTCCGCCCGTGCGCTCCGTCGGGCGCTACGCCACGCCCATTCGGCGCGACCCCTTCGCCGTCTCGCTCGAGGACAAGCTCGACCTGCTCTTCCGCGCCGACGCCGCCATGCGCGCCGTGCGAGGCATCGGCGTCGCCGAGGCGTCCCTGGAGTGCCAGCGCATCGACAAGACCTTCGCCAGCACCGACGGCGCTTACGTCGAGCAAGCGTTGATCGAGACCGGCGGCGGCATCGAGGCGCTGGCCGTGGGCGAGCAGGAGGTGCAGAAGCGCTCCTATCCCAACAGCTTCGGCCGCCACCAGGGTACCGCCGGCTACGAGTTCGTCGAGGCGATGGACCCCGCCGGCAACGCCCCCCGCATCGCCGAGGAGGCGGTGCAGCTGCTCGGCGCTCGCCAGTGCCCCAGCGAGGTCACGACGCTGATCCTCGACCCGACCCAGACCGCCCTCCAGGTACACGAGTCGTGCGGCCACCCCATCGAGCTGGACCGCGTGCTCGGCATGGAGGCCAGCTACGCCGGCACGAGCTTCCTCACGCCCGACAAGCGCGGCACGTTCTGCTACGGCTCGCCCCAGGTCACGATCGTCGCCGACGCCACCGTGCCGGGCGGGCTCGGCACCTTCGGCTACGACGACGAGGGCGTGCCGGCGCAGCGCACGATGATCGTGGACCAGGGCCTCTTCCGCAACTACCTGACCTCGCGCGAGACGGCGGCGCAGTTCGGCGAGATGAGCAACGGCACCATGCGCGCCGACGGCTGGAACCGCATCCCCCTCATCCGCATGACCAACGTCAACCTGGAGCCCGGCCCCTGGCGCCTCGCCGACCTCATCGCGGACACCGACCGTGGCATCTACATGCAGACCAACAAGAGCTGGAGCATCGACGACAAGCGGCTGAACTTCCAGTTTGGCACGGAGATCGCCTGGGAGATTCGCGGCGGCAAGCTGGGCGCGCTGCTCAAGAACCCGACCTACACCGGCATCACGCCCGAGTTCTGGAACGCCTGCGACGCCGTGTGCAGCGAGTGGGCCGTCTGGGGCACGCCCAACTGCGGCAAGGGCCAGCCCTCCCAGGTCGCCCACGTCGGCCACGGCGCCGCCGCCGCCCGCTTCCGCAACGTCCGCGTCGGCGTGCTATGAGCGCTGGCCTTCGCCACCCATTTTGCCGCGAACTCTCAACGGGGGCCTGGATCGTGAGCACCTACGAGCCATTCAGCGTGCCGTTCTGCAACGATGGCGGCCCGATGCTCGTCATTCCCGGAAATTTGGTTTCGTATTGGTCGGGCGCTGACCAGTATCAACCAGGCGTCAGCTACCGCCCTCCACCCGACGACTACGAGCGCGCGTGCGCGGTGACGGAGTTCCCTGCGTTGTTGGATGTAGGGCCGGGGCGAGCGATCGTACTGGCTGAGTCGCTCGAACCGACCACTCTAGTCAGTTGGCTGCGTCTTGATCTGCAGCCAGGCGTGATGCTGGCGCTCGACGTGGACCCGAGGGACCAGGTGGACGCCGAACGGGTGCTCGATGAGCTGCGGCGAGCGCCGGAATTCGGCTGGGAGCCAGCTATTCCGGAGTACCTGATTGCCAGCGATAAGCTGGTGCTGATGCACGCTGTCAACGACGGCGCATCTGTTGAGCTTCCAAGCGGCCGTTGGAATTTCGCGGCCATCGGCAACTATCTCCCCGTCAGCGTCTTGCCTGGTCACTACGCCGTGGAGCGTCGCCGGCTTGACATCGAAGACACCCTGGTCCTGCGGCTGCGACCGCTATGACCGGGAACTGAGTGTGGGAGCGAATACTTCTGTGCCGCTGAACTCTGCGATTGTGCAATTGATGGTCGTGGGATCTGCGACGTCCGCATCGGCATGCTGTAGGGGCGGGTCTCGTGCCCGCCCGCGGCCGTCAGGCCGCAGCCCCGGCGTCGGCCGATCTCCGCACGTCGGTGTAGTGAACGCGAGCGCGCGCCTGCCAAAATCAGTGAGCACAGCCAGCACTCGGTTGACCACGCGACCGCTCGCGGAGGACGCCAGCATGGACCCGGACGCCATCATCCAGTACATTCGCGACACGTTTGCCGACGTCGACGTGCTCACCGTGACGGAGGGCATCGCGGCGGGCGACACATTCTTCATGTACGATCCCGATCAGAGGCTTGACCCGAAGCACCGCTTCCCCTTCGCCACCATCGTGACCAAAGACTACGGCGACTTCGACTGCGCCTCGAACCTCAACCGCCCAGGCGTCTTCCGCCTGAACGTCGGCGTCAGCCGGGACACCTACCGCTCCTTGTTCGGCCCGCCACCCGCTCCTCCCGGCGCCGGCGTACCCGTCAGCACTGGCCACGACTTCACGACCTTGGACCAGCTACTGCCGCATCCCGTCTACGCGCCGCAGTCCTGGGTCTGTGTGCTCAACCCCAGCGCCGAGACGTTCGAGTCTGTGCAGCCCTTGCTCGCCGAGGCTTACCAGCGCGCCGTCGCCAGGCATGCCCGAGGGCAGACGACGCGCGAGGAGGAAGCATGACGAAGGCCGCCTGGCTGCGCCTCGCAGTCGCCCTGCTGGCCTTGCTGCTCTGGCCCAGCCGCGCGCTCGCCCAGGGCACGCCGCTTCAGGCCGTCGACTGGCTGGCGGTGCTGGCCGCCGAGCCGGGCGTGCAGGCCAGCGCCGACTGCCCGCCGGCGTTCGGCGGTCGCGCGCCCTGCCTGCTGGTGGCGCTCGGCGGCGACCAGGTCGCCGGCTACCCGCTCGTCGACAACGTCCTCTACGGCGACATCGACGGCGACGGCCTGGACGAGGCCGTGATCCCGCTGTTCTCCGGCGGCACTGCCGGCACCATCGGCTTCCTCGTCTACCACCAGGCCGAGCCCCGCCCGCGCCTCGTCGCCAGCCAGTCCGGCTACAAGCTAGGCCTCAGCATCGGCGGCGGCCAGCTCATCGTCGATGAGCCGTACTACTTCAGCGGTGACCCGAACTGCTGTCCCACGGCGCTCGTCCGCCGCCCGTACCGCCTCAGCGGCGGCGCGCTGGTCGGCGGCGCCGAGACCTGGCTGGAGCCGAGCGGCGAGTCTGACCGGCCGCTGACCGTCGCCGAGGTCGTCGTGCGCGGCTTCTACAACGCGCTCGACCGCCACGCGCTCGACGACGCCTACGCCTTCTTCACTCCGCGCTTCCAGGTCGCCAACCCGTTCCCCACCTGGGCCGCCGGCTACCGCGACACCGAGAGCGTCACCGTCGACACGCGCCCTGGCGCCAGCCCCACCGAGGTGGCGGTGACGATCCAGACAACCGAGCGCGGTGCGCCGGATGCGCTCCCGCCGCGGCGCTTCGCCGGCACCTGGCGCCTCGTGCCGAGCGACACCGCGCCGCTCGGCCTGCTCCTCGACCAGGCGTCGATCGCCCCACAGCCCTGAGGGAGAAGGCACCATGCTGGGCCGCGACAACGTGCAGCGCCTGCTCCAGGAAGCGCTCCGGCGCTCGCCGGCCGAGCAGACGGAGATCGTCCTTACCGGCGGCGACGAGGCGCTCACCCGCTTCGCCAACTCCGGCATCCACCAGAACGTCGCCGAGTCGAACGCCGAGGTGCGGGTGCGTGCCGTCGTCGGCAAGCGCGCGGGCGTGGCGGTCGGCAACCGGCTGGAGCCCGACGCCCTGGCGCGCACCGTCGAGACGGCGACGGCCATCGCGCGCCTCCAGCCCGAGAACCCCGACTTCCCTGGCCTCGCCCCGCCCCAGGCCGACGCGCCGCTGCACGCCTTCGCCGAGGCGACGGCCGCCTGTAGCCCCGAGCAGCGCGCCCGGGCCGTGAAGGTCCTCTGCGACCTGGCGGTCGAGGAGGGCCTAGTCGCCTCCGGCGCCTTCAGCACGAGCGCCACCGAGATCGCCGTCGCCAACTCGCTGGGCCTCTTCGCCTACGACGCCGGCACCCGCGCCCGCCTAACCACCGTCGTCATGAGCGACGACAGCTCCGGCTACGCCGAGCGCGCCGCGGTAAACGTCGCGGCGATCGATCCCGAGGCGCTGGCGCGCGAGGCGGTGGATGTCGCCGTCCGCAGCCGCAACCCGATCGCGGTCGCGCCGGGCGAGTACCGGGTGGTCCTCCAGCCCTACGCCGTCGAGGAGATGCTATCCTACCTAGCCTACGTCGGCCTGGGCGCTCTCGCCGTCCAGGAGGGACGCAGCTTCATGGGCAGCCGCTTCGGCGAGCAGCTCGTCGCGCCGAGCGTCGAACTGTGGGACGACGGCCGCGACCCGCGCGGCCTGCCGCTCGCCTTCGACTTCGAGGGCGTGCCTAAGCAGCGCGTCGTCTTTTTCGAGCGGGGCGTCGCCCGCGATGTCGTCTACGACCGCCAGACGGCCGCCCGCGCCGGCCGCGCCTCGACCGGCCACGCCCTGCCCGCGCCGAACACCGCCGGCCCCCTGCCAACCAACCTCTTTCTGGGTGTCGGCGATGCCGCCCCGGCCGACCTACTCGCCGGCGTCGAGCGCGGCATCTGGGTCACGCGTTTCTGGTACGTCAACGTCGTCCACCCCACCCGGACGCTGCTCACCGGCATGACGCGCGATGGGACGTTCCTGATCGAGCACGGCGAGATCGCCCGCCCCATCCGCAACCTGCGCTTCACCACCAGCGTCCTCGATGCGCTCGCCGGCGTCGAGCGCATCGGCCGCGAGCCGCTACTCATCCAGAGCTGGCTTGGCGGCAGCCTCGTCCCCGCCCTCCGCGTCGGCCGTTTCACCTTCACCGGCGCCACTGAGTTCTAGCCACGCCCCCTCCCAACAGCGGGATGGGTCAGGCCCTGTCCCCGGGGGTGCAGGGGCAGTGGCGCTCGCAGTATTCCGCGCCACACCCTGCCGGGGGGCGTGGGGGGTGTCCCCCCACCTACCTATCCTTTATCCTCTTACTCTCGGGGGAGGAGGCGCCCCCATCCCCTCCCAAGCCTGGGAGGCGGGGCCCCCTCACCCACTGGCACGATTCGTGCGCCGCTCGCTTCGCAAACCGAGGGCGGCCAACCGCGGCGCCGGGGAGCGCGCCACGTAGGTAGAAGGAGTTGCAACGTGGATACCACGGTTCTGGGCTACTTCCACGACCGCGCCAAGGCCGATGCCGCTTACCAGGATCTCCGCCAACAGGGCGTCGCGACGAACGCGATCAGCCTGATCGGGCGCGGCGTCGAGGGCGGCAAGGGGCTGCACCGTGACCAGGAGGCCTCCGCGGCGAGTGGCGCGGGCGTCGGCGTCGTCGAAGGCCTTCTGCTCGGCGTGGCGGCTATGCTCATCCCCGGGATCGGACCGATCGTCGCCGTCGGCCCGCTGGCCGCGGCGCTGGCCGGCGCCGTGACCGGCGGCGTCACGGGCGCCGTGGTCGGCGGCGTCGTGGGGGCGCTCGAAAGCGCGGGTGTCGATCACGACACGGCCCAGTACTACCACGATCGGCTGCGTGAGGGCGGCGTCCTCCTGGCCGTGCGTACGCAGGCCGACCGCGCCGACGCCGTCCAGGCCGTGCTCGCGCGGCACGGCGCCGACCAGTGCAACCTGGAGGCCGTGCACGGCACGCCCGAGTGGCCCGGCGACGCGGGCGTCGATCTGACGCGCAACGATCGTCGCCAGTACCTGAGCGGGGCCGAGGACATGGCCCGCACCACGGCCGCGCGCGACCCGGACGAGCTGTTGCCAGTGGACGAGAACCCGCGCTCCTGACGGCGCGGGGAGTGGGGTCACCCGGCCCCGCTCCCCGCGCCCGCCGTTAGCTGCTGAGGCAGGTTCCTGACGCTTGCCCGCGGCGGCCGTGCCGGCCCGTTCTGCTATAATCCCTGGCCATGACGGACGTGTCGCTGCCGGTTCCCCCCGAGCAGGACTCCCACCTGGCGGCCCTCGAACGCCGCCTCAAGGTCCGCTTTCGCGATCGCGGCCGGCTGTTCCACGCGCTGATCCACCGTTCGGCGGTGAACGAGCGCCCCGAATGGCACCTCACCTCCAACGAGCGCCTGGAGTTCCTCGGCGATGCTGTGATCGGCATGGTCGTCGCCGAGCGCTTGTTCACGCGCTACCCCGCCGCCAGCGAGGGCGTCCTGACAGTGACGCGCGCCTCCCTCGTCTGCGAAACCAGCCTGGCGGGCTGGGCGCGCGCCGTCGATCTCGGCCGGGCGCTCGTGCTCGGGCGCGGCGAGGAGATCGCGGGCGGCCGCGACCGCGACGCGCTCCTCGCGCGCACCTTCGAGGCGGTCGTCGGCGCGATGTACCTCGACCGCGGCCTCAAGCGCGTGGCCAAGTTCCTCGACCGCTTCGTGGCGCCGACGCTCGCCTGCGCCGAGGGCGAGCGGCCGCTGCTCGACGCGAAGTCGCGCCTCCAGCAGCGCAGCCAGTCCGAGCGCGACGCCGTCCCGCGCTACCGCGTCGTCGGCGTCGAAGGCCCCCAGCACGGCCCCATCTTCACGATCGAGGTCGAGATCGCCGGGCAGCCGGTGGCGCGCGGCAGCGGGCGCAGCAAGCGCGCCGCCGAGCAGGCGGCCGCGGAGATCGCCCTCGCGACGTGGGGAGACGAGCCGTCAGCCGTCAGCGGCCAGTTATCAGCAGGCGTGAGCGCCGGCACGACTGCCGACGCGCCAGAACCCGCTGACGACTGATGGCTGACGGCTGACGGCTGCCCATGTACCTGAAACAGCTCGAGCTAGTCGGCTTCAAAAGCTTTCCCCAGCGCACGCGCCTCGTCTTCGAGCCGGGCATCACCGCCATCGTCGGCCCCAACGGCTCTGGCAAGAGCAACGTGGCCGACGCCGTGCGCTGGGCGCTGGGCGAGCAGAGCGTGCGCGCCCTGCGTGGCCGGCGCGGCGAAGACGTCATCTTCGCCGGCGGCGGTAAGCGCCAGGCCGTCGGCATGGCCGAGGTGACCCTGCTGCTCGACAACGCCGACGAGCGCATCCCCCTGCCCCTCGCCGAGGTCGCCATCGCGCGGCGGCTCTACCGCTCCGGTGAGGGCGAGTACCTGCTGAACGGCAACCGCGTGCGCCTGCGCGACGTGACCGAGTGGCTGCTGGGCGCCGGCCTCGGCCCCGACTCCTACTGCGTCGTCGGCCAGGGCACGATCGAGCAGCTAGTCCTCCAGCGCCCCGAGGACCGCCGCGTGCTGCTCGAAGACGCCGCCGACGTGCGCCGCCACGCCCTGCGTCTCGCCGAGACCGAGCAGAAGCTGGCCGCCACAGCCGCCAACCTGGAGCGTGCCCGCGACCTGACCGCCGCGCTGGCGCCGGAGGTCGAGCGCCTGCGCCACGCCGCTCGCCGCGCCGAGCGCCGCGCGCGCGTCTGTGCCGAGGCCGCCGGGCTCGCCGCCGCCTACTACGGTGCCGCCCTGGCGCAGGCGGAGGCGCAGGCGGCGAGTACCGCCGCGGCCCTCGCCGCCGCCACCGCCCAGCGCACCGCCCTGGAGCAGGAGCTGGCGCGTGTCGAGACGGCGCGCGCCGCCGACGAGGCGGCGCGCCGCCCCCGCGAGGTGCGCCTGGCCGCGCTCCGCGACCAGGTAGGCCGCCTCCGCGCGGAGCGCGAGCGGCTGCTGCGCGAGCAGGCCGTCGGCCGCGAGCGCCTGACCGCCGCCGAGGCGCGTGCCGCGGAGCGCCGCGCGGCGGCCGACGCGCTCGCTCAGCGCGCCGAGGCGGCGAGCGGCGAGGCGGCCGCGCTGGCCGCGGCCGCGAGCGAGGCCGAGGCGGTCTTGACGCGGGCGACGACCGCGGCCCGTGCCGGCCGCGCGGCGGCGCGCGAGGCGATCGCGCCCGTCGTGGCGGCGCGGCGCGCGCGCGAGGCGGCGGCACAGGCCGCCCAGCGCGCCGCCGCCGAGTGCCAGCGGCTCGAGCAGGCCGTCGCGCGGGGCGCGGCACGGCACGAGGCCAGCGCCGCGGCCCTCGCGGCCCTCCGCGACCGCCGCGCGCAGGCGGCCACCGCCCTCGCGGCGGCCGAGTCTGTCGTCCGCGAGCGCGAGACGGCGCACGCCGCCGCGGCGGCCGCGCGCGACGGCCGCGCCGCGGCGCTCGGCCGGGCGAGCGCGGCGCGGCAGGCGGCCGCGGCGGCGGTAGCGGCGGCCCGCCGCGAAGCCGACACCGCCCGCGCGGCCGTCGAAGCCGTGCAGGCCCGCCGCGCCGCGCTCGACCGCGTGCTGGCCGCCGCGCCGGAGCTGGTCGCCACGGCCGAGCTGCACGCGGCCGGCGCACACCAGCTGCTCGGGACGCTGCTCCGCGTGGCGGCCGAGCACCAGACTGCCATCGCCGCCGCGCTCGACGCTGCCGCGCGCCACGTCGTGGTCCCCGCGGCCGAGCGCGCCCTCGCCGGCCTCCAGCTCGTGGTCGAGCGCGACGCGCCGCGCGTGGTGTTCGCCACCGTCGAGGGCGGCGACGGCCAGCGCGAGCGGGATGCGGCCCGCTTCCGTGCATGGGTCGCCGCCGCGCTCGCCGACCTCCCCGGCTGGCGCCTCGCGCTGGACCTGGTGGACACGGACCCCGCTCACCACGGCCTCTGCGCTCGCTACCTCGGCACGACTCTCGTGGTGGAGACGCTGCCGCAGGCCGTGGCCGCCCACGAGCGGTTGTTGGCCGTGCCCGAGCCCGGCGCCGCGTTCCAGATCGTCACGCGCGACGGCGCCGTGGTGCGCTCGGCCGGCGAGTGGGCCGCGGGCCGCGACGGCCGCGACGCCCACCTGCTGGCGTACCAGCGTGAGGCCCAGGCGCTTCAGGACGAGCTGGCCGCGGCCGAGGCCGCCCATCGTGCCGCCGCGGCGACACTCGCGACGGCGGACCAGGCCGGGCGCGCGGC
Source organism: Pseudomonadota bacterium (assembly GCA_021325365.1). The sequence continues at coordinate 27,109 of JAJPHF010000102.1, read as the reverse complement.
GGCCACCGCCGAGGCGGCGGCCCGCGAGGCGCTGGCGGCGGCGGATGCGGCCGCCCGCGACGCCGAGCACGCCCGCCGCCTGGCCGTCCACGAGGCCGAGGCCGCGCGCCGTGAGCTTGCCCGCCTGGAGGCCGAGGTCGGCCGCGAGGCGCGCGCGCAGGAGGCCGTCGCCGCCGAGGCGGCCCAGGCCGAGGCGGCGCGCACGGCCGCGCTGTCCGAGCAGGCCGCCTGCCAGGCTGCCCTGCGCGCGGCCGAGACGGCGCTGGCCGAGGCCGAGCAGGCCGTCCAGGCCGCGACCGCCGAGCAGGCGGCCGCCGATGCCGCCGTGACCGTCGCGACCGCCAACGCCCGCGCCGCCCGCGACGTGGCGGCGCGCGCGGCCGCCGAGGTCGAGCGCCTCGCCGCCGAGCGGCAAGCCCTGCTCGCCCAGGCCGCCGAGGCCGCCCGCGCCGCTGCCGACCTGGCCGCTCAGGGCGCGCGCGCCGACCGCCGGCTTGCCGCCGCGAGCCAGGAGCTAGGCCCCTTGCAGGCCGAGCAGCGCTCGCTCCAGGACGCGGCGGCCGCCGCCGCGAGCGAGCGCGCGCGGCTGGACGAGACGGTGCGCCGCCTGCAGCGCGAGCTACGCGCCGCCGACGAGGCCCGCGCCGCGGCCACCGTCGCCGCCGAGCGCGCCGCCGACGCCCTCGCCGCCCTCCGCCGCGAGCAAGCCGCCCTCCTCGCCGAGATCGGCGCTGTCGACGGCGCCGACGTCCCAGTTCAGCTCGCCCTCGCCGACGGCGCCGCTCCCCCGTCGCCCGCCGCCAGTGCTCGGGAGCGGCCCTCACCTCCCGCCCCCGCCCACGGGGAGCGGGGGCCGCACGCCCCTCTCCCAGGGGGAGAGGGGCCGGGGGTGAGGGAAGCCCCCGTCGACCTCGACGCCCTCCGGCGCCGGCTGACGGCCTGCCAGCGCGAGCTGCGCGCGGTGGGCGCGGTCGACGCCTCGGCGCTCGACGACTACCGCGCGGCCGTCGAGCGCCAGGAGTTCGCCGAGCGCCAGACGGCCGACCTGGAGGCCGCCAGCGCCGCCCTCCGGAGCGCCGGCGCCGAGCTACAGGCCCGCATGCGCAAGCGCTTCGAGGAGGCGTTCGCCGCTGTGGACGCGGCGTTCGGCGAGTGTTTCCGCACGCTGTTCGGCGGCGGCACGGCCCGCCTGGAGTTGACCGCGGACGAGGACACGCTGTCCGCCGGCGTGGATGTCATCGCCCAGCCGCCCGGTAAGCGCGCTCACAGCCTCCACACGCTCTCCGGCGGCGAGCGCGCGCTGACCGCTGTGGCCCTGCTGTTCGCCCTGCTGCGCGTCCACCCAAGCCCCTTCTGCGTCCTCGACGAGGTCGACGCCGCGCTCGACGAGGCGAATGTCCAGCGCTTCGCCCAGCTCCTCCGCGCCCAGGCCGCCCACACGCAGTTCCTGGTTATCACCCACAACCGCGGCACGATGGAGACAGCCAACGTCCTCTATGGCATCACGATGGTGGACAATGCCATCTCGCAGGCCGTCTCGCTGCGCCTCGCCGACCTCCCGGCGGCCCCGTCGGCCGAAGTGGTAGACTAAAGCGACACGAAACCCCTCTCCCCCCTACCCTCCTCGCTCCCACAAGGGAAGGGGGGAGGACGCCGGGGCCGGCGCCGCCGGGAAGCCCCCCGCCCCCTGTGGGGGGAGGGGGTGGGGGGAGGGGGTCCACCTCCTCGCTCGTCAGAAAGGCTCTGTGACATCGTGCTGAAGCGCTTGTTCGGGCTGAACCGCGGCACTGAGAAGACCCGCGAGACGTTCTTCGAGAAGATCCGCGAGGCCTTCCGCGAGGCCCGCGTCATCGACGAAGACCTGTGGGAAGAGGTCGAGATGATCCTCCTCCAGGCCGACGTCGGCGTGGCGACGACCGAGGAGCTGCTGAGCCGCCTGCGCGAGTCGGTCGAGCTAGGTGAGGCGAAGAACGGCGACGAGCTGTACGAGATCCTGCGCGAGGAGCTGGAGGCGCTGCTTGCCGAGGACGTGTCGGACAAGCCGCTGCTCCCCTCGCCCACCCTGAACGCCGTGCTGGTGATCGGCGTGAACGGCGTCGGCAAGACGACGAGCATCGCCAAGCTCGGCGCCTACTGGCGCGACCAGGGCCACCGCGTGATCCTGGCTGCCGCCGACACCTTCCGCGCCGCGGCCATCGACCAGCTCAAGATCTGGGGCGAGCGCGCCAACCTGCCCGTTGTCGCCCACCAGCCGAATGCCGACCCGGGCTCCGTGGTCTACGATGCCCTGGCCGCCGCCAAAGCGCGCGGCGCCGACGTGGTGATCATCGACACCGCCGGCCGCCTGCACACGAAGTTCAACCTGATGGAAGAGCTGAAGAAGATTCGGCGCGTCATCGACAAGCAGGGCGTCGACGCGGTCAGCGTGATCCTCGTCCTGGATGCGACGACCGGCCAGAACGCCGTGCTGCAAGCGCGCCAGTTCGGCGAGGCGATCGGCCTGGACGGGCTGGTCATCTCCAAGCTCGACGGCACCGCGAAGGGCGGCGTGGTGTTCGCCATTACCCGCGAGCTGCACGTGCCGGTGCGCTTCATCGGCACCGGCGAGAAGATCGACGATCTGAGCGAGTTCGACCCGAGCGCCTTCGTCGACGCGCTCACCGAGGGAACCGCCGGCCAGGCCGCCGGCGGCTGACCCGCCATGCCCGCGCGGTGCTGCCGAGAGCGGCCAAGCAACGTAGGGCAAGGGCTCGTCCCCTGTTACCTGGCGCTGGCCGGTCGCCCGCTCGGTACACAAACATTAGGTAAGGAAACGTAGCGCAGGGGCTCGCCCCCTGCCGCCCGGCGCGGCATTCGTGCCCGGTGCATGGGGAATAGACAACAATGTTTGAAAGCCTCTCCGACAAGCTCCAGGAGGTCTTCGGCCGGCTGGGCCGCAAGGGCAAGCTGACCGAGCAAGACGTCGACGCGGCCATGAAAGAGGTGCGCATGGCGCTCCTCGAGGCCGACGTCAGCTTCAAGGTCGTCAAGCAGTTCGTCGCGCGCGTGCGCGAGCGCGCCGTCGGCGTAGACGTGCTGGAGAGCCTGACGCCCGCCCAGCAAGTCGTCAAGATCGTCCACGACGAGCTGCTGACGCTGCTCGGCAACGAGCCGGGCAAGATCAACATCGCCTCCACGCCGCCGACCGTCGTTATGCTCGTCGGCCTGCAAGGCTCGGGCAAGACCACCACGGCGGCGAAGCTCGCGCTCAACCTGCGCAAGCAGGGCCAGCGGCCGCTGCTTGTCGCGGCCGACCCCTACCGCCCCGCCGCTGTGGACCAGCTCCAAACGCTCGGCAAGCAGATCGACGTGCCGGTCTTCGCCGACCCGCGGCTCAAGCCGCCTGACCTTGCCCGCGCGGCTGTTGAGCACGCCCGCTCGATGAACCAGAACGTGGTCATCCTCGACACCGCGGGCCGCCTCCACATCGCCGACGACCTGATGGCCGAGCTGCAGCAGATCAAGGGCAAGGTGCAGCCGCACGAGATCGTCCTCGTGGCCGACGCCATGACCGGCCAGGACGCCGTGCGGGTCGCCGACGAGTTCAACCAGAAGGTTCCCCTCACGGGCATGATCTTGACCAAGATGGACGGCGACGCCCGCGGCGGTGCCGCGCTCTCCATCCGCGAGGTCACCGGCGTGCCCATCAAGTTCATCGGCATGGGCGAGAAGCTCGACGCCCTGGAGCCCTACTACCCCGACCGTCTGGCGACCCGCATCCTCGGCATGGGCGACGTTCTGACGCTTATCGAGAAGGCGCAGCAGAACTTCGACCAGTCGCAGGCCGAGGTCCTGCAGAAGAAGATGCGCACCGGCACCTTCACCCTGAACGACTACCTGGGCCAGATTCAGTCGCTCCGCAACATGGGGCCGCTGGAGCAAATCCTTGACATGATTCCGGGCCTGTCGCGCATGATGAAAGGCGACAACATGCCCGCCCTCGCGGAGAAGGACCTGAAGCGCGTCGAAGCGATCATCCAGTCGATGACGCCCTACGAGCGCGACCACCCCGAGATCATCGGCGGCAGTCGCAAGCGGCGCATCGCGCGCGGCAGCGGCACCACCGCGGCGGACATCAACCAGCTCCTAAACCAGCACAAGCAGATGCAGCAGATGATGAAGCAGATCGGCCGCGGGCGCCTGCCCGCCGGCCTGACGGGAATGTTCCGCTGAGCGCGCCGATGCGTGAGTCGGCCGCCGCACGGGGCGGCGCCGCGCTGCTCGACGAGCGCGCGGACGGTGCCGCCGTGGCCGTCGACGGCCTCGTCAAGACCTATGGCAGCCGCCGCGCCGTGGACGGCATCAGCTTCCGCGTGGCGCGCGGCGAGACGTTCGCCCTGCTCGGCCCCAACGGCGCGGGCAAGACGACCACCCTGGAGATTCTGGAAGGCTACCGCGCGCCCGACGCCGGCACGGTGCGCGTGCTCGGCCTCGATCCGCAGCGGCAGGGCGCCGCGCTACGGGCTCGCATCGGCGTCATGCTCCAGGAGACCGGCCTCTACCGCGCGATCACGCCGCGCGAGGCGCTCCACCTCTTCGCCAGCTACTACACCGCCCCCGCCGACCCCGACGCGCTGCTCGCGCTCGTCGGCCTGGAAGACGCCGCCCGCACGCGCTATCGGCGCCTGTCGGGCGGCCAGCGGCAGCGGCTGGCTCTCGCGCTGGCCCTGGTCGGCCGTCCCGAGCTGCTCTTCCTCGACGAGCCGAGCGCCGGCATGGACCCGCAGGCGCGCGCCGCCACCTGGGACCTCATTCGCCAGCTCAAGACGGCCGGGACGACGGTGCTGCTGACGACCCACTACCTGGAGGAGGCCGCGCGGCTGGCCGACCGCGTCGCGATCGTCGACCACGGCCAGCTCATCGCCCTCGGCACGCCCGCCGAGCTAACGCGCGGCGACGCGACCCAGGTGCGCCTGCGCGCCGCGCCGGGCCTCGACGTGCGCGCGCTCGCCGCCCTCCCCTCAGTCATGGAGGCGCGTGAGACGCAGCCCGGCGTGTATGCGCTACAGACGCGGGCGGCGAGCGATCTGCTCGTCGAGCTGGCTGCCTGGCTGCGCGAGCGCGACGTGCTGCCAAGCGAGGTGCGCGTGGGCGAGGAGTCGCTCGAAGACGTCTTCCTGCGGCTCACGGGACGGGAGCTACGATGAGCGACGTATCGGTCCGCTCCGAACGGGGTGGTGAGATCATGAGTCGCGCGGCGCTCGGCGCCCGGGGCGGGCTCAGCGCCCACGACCTCGCGCCCGCTGGCGCAACCGGGGGCGCGGCGTCGCTGCCCCGCATGCTCGCCGCGCAGACCTGGGCCGAAGTGCTGCTCAGCTTGCGCCGCGGCGAGAGTGTGCTCGTCACGCTCGTGATCCCAGTGGTCCTGCTCGCCTTCTTCATGTCCGTGGGCGCGCTGCCGGTGCCCATTGCACACCCTATCGACTTCCTGCTGCCCGGCACGCTCGCCCTCGCCGTCATCGCCACCGGCCTCGCGAACCTCGGCATTGCCACCGCCTACGAGCGCGGCGACGGCGTGCTCAAGCGGCTCGGCGCCACGCCGCTGCCGCGCGCTGGCCTGGTGCTGGCGAAGCTGCTCTCCGTCGTCATCCTCGAAGTGGTGCAGGTCGTGGTGTTGGTCGGCCTCGCGATCGTCGCCTACGGCTGGCGGCCGCAGGGCGAGCCGGCGCTGGCGCTGCTGGCGCTGCTGCTCGGCACGGCGGCCTTCGCCGGCCTGGGGCTGCTGATGGCCGGCACGCTGCGCCCCGAGGCCACCCTGGCGGGCGCCAACGGGCTGTTCCTGGTGCTTCTGCTGCTCGGCGGGCTGTTCCTGCCGCTCAGCGCCCTGCCCGCCTGGATGGCCGCCATCGGCCACCTGCTGCCGGCCGCCGCCCTCGCCGATACCCTGCGCGGCGCGCTCGCCCAGCCAGCCGACGTGCCCCCCGGCTCGGCCCTGCTCCTCCTCGCCTGGTCCGTCGCCGCCCCCCTCGCCGCCGCCCTCACCTTCCACTGGGAGTAATACGCACGGCTCGGCGTCGAGCGACGGCCCGAGCGCGACTGGCAGGCCGCCGCTGGCGGCGCACGGCTGGTCCCGGGCCTTACGCTCTAGAGCCGTTTGCGCGCCAGGTGAGCGGCCCGCGTGTCGTAGGGGCGGCTCTCGTGGCCGCCCGCGGCCTGTGGCGCGGAATACTGCAAGCGCCACTGCCGCCGTGCCGGCGCCGGAGCCACCGGGAGGGCCGGCGCCGCGGGGGCTTGGGGCGCGGCATACGGCAAGCGCCACTGCCGCCGCCCCGATGTCAGCTGACCGCTCAGTCTCGCTGCAAACCGCTGTAAGCGCCCGCGCTCACCCGCCCGGCTTTCGTCCCCACGCCGCGAAGATCGTCCCCTGGATCCAGACAAAGTCGGGGTCGTCGTGCAGCGCCAGGTACGCATCGAAGTCTGCTGCCGTCAGCCCGGCGCCCAGGTAGCGCTCGCGCGATTGCTCGGCCGTCAGGCGGTAGAAGCGCGCCAGCGGCGTGCCGCCGCGGGCGACGGGCACGCGCCCTTCCGCCGCGACCTCCTCCAGCCCGCGACGCCGCAGCGCCGCGTACAGGTGCCGGCCGTACGCCTCGTCGATGCCGGCCTCGGCCATCCACCGCGCCTCAGCCGCGCGGACGCGCGCGAACACCTCGTTCGCTCGGGGATCGTTGCCCGGGTCGGGAATCTTGGAGACGTAGTCCGGCTCCTCCAGCAGCAGCCGGCCGCCCGGCCGCAGCGCCGCGACCATGCGATCGAGCACCGCCTCGCGCGCCGGCAGGTGCACGAGCAGCGCGCGGGCGTGGATGAGGTCAAACGCGCTCCCCGGCGGCGTCTCGGCGACGATATCGTGCCGACGCACGTCGATGTTTGGATAGTCCAGCGCGTCGAGGAAACGCGTATCGAGGTCCGTGGCGACGACACGGCCGGCCGGGCCGGTGCGCCCGCAGAGCCAGGCCGCGATCGAGCCGCCGCCGCCCCCGGCCTCCCAGCAGCGCCAGCCCGGCGCCACGCCCAGTGCCTCCAGATGGCGGATGGTGCCGGGATCGGCCGCTGCCTCCAGCAGCGCCAGCCGCTCGCGCGCGTGCTGCCAGGCGTTGTCGAGCGTGTATATGGCGCCGGATCGCTGCATCGATGGTCTCTCTTCCATCTACCCTCCCGTTCGGCCCCGGCGGGGCCCATCATTCTATGTCGCCGCCCTACTCCCTATGTCGCCGCCCTACTCCGCCGTTATGGTGAGCCGGCTTGGCTACTACCTTGCCGTGGCTGGTGTAAACGCCCGCAGCGGCGCAACCGCGCAGTAGCAGCGCCGCTTGCCGCGCCCCGCCGGATTGGCATGCCGCCGGCACGGCGCTGGCCGCGCCCTGCCGGGTTGACTCAACCGCAAACGATCACAATCTGCCTTGCGCCCAGACGCCCGCCGCGGTAACATATGTCTGATATATCAGCGATGTGCCGGGAGATACGCGAATGGCGCGCGGAGCGGCCGGCTCGCTGGCGCGGCGGGCCTACGAGGCGCTCAAGCAGGACATCCTCACCTGCACCCTCGCGCCGGGCGCCCAGATCTTCGAGGCCGAGCTAGCGGCTCGCTACGGCACGAGCAAGACGCCGGTCCGCGAGGCGCTCAACCTGCTTCGCCAGGAGGGGCTCGTCCAGGTGCTGCCCCGCCGCGGCTACCTCGTGGCGCCCGTCACGCTGCGCGACGTGCAGGAGGTCTTCCAGCTCCGCCTGCTGCTGGAGACGGCCGCGGCCGAGCTAGCCGCCGAGCACATTACCGAGGACGGCCTCTGCCAGCTCAAGGCGCTGGTCGGCGTGCGCTACACCTACCGCGACCGCGCCAGCTACGCGCGCTTCCTGCGCGCCAACCGCGAGTTCCACGTCGCCGTGGCCGAGGCGTCCGGCAATCGCCGGCTCGCCGCCTTCGTCGCCAAGCTGCTGGAGGACATGGAGCGCATCCTCCACCTGGGCCTCGACCTGCGCGACAGCGCCGAGGAGATGGCCGCCGAGCACCAGGAGCTAGTGGACGCGCTCCTCAAGGGCGACGCCGAGCTAGCGCGCCGCGTCGTTACCGAGCAGTTGCAGAACTCGCGCAAGCGCGTCCTGGAGGCGCTAGTCGCTTCGATGGGCGCGGCCGACGGCATCCGGCTGGTGCCCGGTTGACGCCGCTGGGTCGGACATCCGGAATCACGTAAGCACGCTGGGGGCATGATGGCGCTGACGCCGCCGCTACAGGAGTTCGTGCAGACCGTCGACCGGCTGATCGGACGAGACTTAACGCAGCCGGCGCTGCTCGCCGCGCTCACGCCCGAGTTCGAGCGGGTGTTGGCGGAGCCGAACCTGCTCCCGCCCGAACAGTGCTGCCCCCCCGCCACCTCCTATGTCCAGCACACGCTCTACGGCGACCCGGCGGGGCGCTTCTCGCTCGTGGCGCTGGTCTGGCGCCCCTGCTGCGCCACGCCCGTCCACGACCATCACGCCTGGGGCCTGGCCGGCGTCTACCGTGGCCGCGAGCTGGAGACGCGCTTCGCCTGGTGCGACCGGCCGAACGCCTCGCCGGGCCTGCGTGTCGCCGACACGCGCCAGGTGTGCGCCGGCGAGGTGTCGCCTATCGTCCCGCCCAGCGACATCCACCGCGTGCTCAGCCCCGGCCCCCAGCCGACGGTCTCGCTCCACCTCTACGGCCTCGACGTGGGCCTCGTCCCCGGCCGCTCCAGCGTGCGCTGCGTCTACCCCGACGACCTGCTCGTCGTGCCCACCCCCAACGCCGCGCCCATCGCGAGCTAACGCCCCGCGGCGGCGGGCGCCACGGCGTCTTGTCCAACGCCCGAGCATTCTCTTGCGACGGCTCGCGGGGCCCTGCTAGGCTAAGCCCAGGGCCGGGCCGCGTGCGCCCGGTCGGGGCTCGCCGAGCAGGCAGGGGCGCGGGTTCGCGACGCTGGCGGAGGGACGCGCCGGGCGCACCACCGGCAGGATCGGGCGCTTGCTCAGGCGGGCCTCTGTCGTTTGGCCGGGGGCTCGGTGTTGCACGGGAGAGCAGGGGGGACACGGCGCATGCGCGGGCTGGCGCTGGCGATTCTGGCGGGGGCGTTGACCGCGCAGGCCTGCGCCCCGGCGACGTTCCTCGTGCCGTCGGCCGGGTTGGCCGCGGAGGTGGTAGGCCGCTATCCCCAGCTCGCGGCCGGCGCCGTCGCGACGGGCGCGGATCTCGCCATCGGCACCCGTCAGCTACCTCAGCTCGCGCCCATCGACCTCGACGCCGCGCGCCGCCTCGTCCGCAACGGCGAGTCCACCGCCGCCCGCCAGATGCTGAACGTCCTTACCGGCCGCGACGCCGGCGTGGCGGCCGCCGCGCGCCTCGAGCTAGCGCGCCTGGCGCTCGACGACGGCGACGCCGGCGAAGCCGTCACGCAGCTCCAAGCCCTGCTCGCCGCCTACTCGGACCGCGCCGAGCGGGTGCCCGCCACCTACCTCCTCGCCCTGGCCGAGCAGAAGCAGGGGGATACCCGCGCCGCCATCGCGCGCCTCCAGGGCTATCTGGGCCTCAGCGATCTCCTCGCGCCCTACGTTCACTGGCAGCTCGCGCAGTGGTACGGCGCGCTCGGCGACGACGAGCGCGATGCGGCGGAGACGCGGCAGGCGCTGGCCGCGTCCGGCTCGCGCCGCCTACAGATCGAGGCGCTCGAGCGTCTGGCGAGGGCCGCCGCCGCCAGCGGCGATCTCGCGGGCGCCCAGGCGCGCTGGGAGCAGATCTGGCCGCTCGCCCACACCGAGAGCTACCGCGCCGAGGTACAGTGGCAGCTGGGCAGTCTGGCCCGGCAGCAGGGCGACCTGCCGGGCGCCGTGGCCCACTTCCGCACGCTCGTCGCCGAGTATCCGGCCAGCGAGCGCGCGGCCAACGCCCTCGACGCTCTGAACGACCTCGACCAGGCCGACCAGATCAGCGACTACCAGGCCGGCCTCGTACGCTTCTACCGCGGCGCGTTCGCCCGCGCCATCGGCGGCTTCGAGGCGCAGCTCGCCGCGGGCGGCAGCGCCGACGAGCTGGCCGGCGCCAGCTACTACCGCGCCCTCGCCCTGCAGCGGCAGGGTCAGGACAGCGCCGCCCGCGCCGCCTTCGACGACATGGCGGCCACCTATCCCAATAGCTCGCTCGCGCCCGATGCCCTCTACCACGCGGCGCGCCTGGTCGAGGACGCCGAGCGCTACGCCGACGCCGCCGACCGCTACACCGCGCTCGCGGCCGCCTATCCGGACGCCCCCGCGGGCCAGCTCGCGCTCTTCCGCGCCGGCTTCGCGCTGCGCCGCGACAATCGCTACGACGACGCCCTGGCCGCCTGGACCGCCGCGGCGCCTCAGGCCGCCGCGCGCGCCGTGAGCGATGCCCAGCTCGGCCCGGCGCTCAACCCGCGCGCCGCCATCCTCTTCTGGAGCGGCAAGACGCTCGCGCTCGTCGGTCGTCAGGACGAGGCCCGCGCGCGCTGGCAAGACGCCGCCGCCGCCGGCCCCGACGACTACTACGGCCTGCGGGCGAAGGCGCTCCTCGCCGGCGCCGCCGACACCGCCCCGGCCGCGCTCGACCCGGCGCGGCTGGCCCCGCCACCCGCCGACGACGCCCTGACCGCCTGGCTCGCCGCGGCTGGCACGGACGCCCCCACCCTGGCGCGCGAGCTGGCCGCCGACGTCGGCTGGCGGCGCGGCGCCGCGCTCTGGGCGCTCGGGCTGCGCGCCGAGGCCGGCTGGGAGTTCGACGACCTGCGCGACCGCTTCGCCGGCGACCCCGCGCGCCTCTATACGCTCGGCGTGGCCCTCCGCGACCTCGGCGCGGACAACGCGGCGATGCTCACCGGCGAGCGCCTGCGGACTGCCAGCGGCGCGGCGTCGCTCTACGACCTCCCCCGCGCCGTCCGCGCGCTGCTCTACCCGGCGCCCTACGCGGACCTCATCACCACGCAGGCCGCGCGCTTCAACGTGGACCCGTTCCTCTTCCTCGCGCTGCTGCGCCAGGAGAGCAGCTTCCAGCCGCGCGCTCAGTCGCCGGCCCGCGCGCGCGGGCTGGCTCAGGTCATGCCCGCCACCGCCCGCTCCATCGCCAGCGCCCTCGGCATCGGCCCGCTCGACGACGACGACCTGTTCCGCCCGGCCCTTAGCATCGAGCTGGGCGCCTACTATCTCGGGCAGACGCTGCGGCAGTTCCGCGGCGGCGTGCCCGCGGCGCTGGCCGGCTACAACGCCGGCCCCGGCAACGCCGAGCGCTGGCTGCGCGAGCCGGGCGGCGCCGATCCCGACCTCTACGCCGAGCAGATCCCCTACGCCGAGACGTTCCTGTACGTGCGGCGCGTCTACACGAACTACCTGCTCTACCGCGACCTGTATAATGGCTAGCCCGAGTGGCGAGGCCCGCATGGCCAGATCACGCCGCGCCGGGGCCGCAGCGCCCGCGCTCGGCCCCGCCCGCCCGCCGCCCGGCGGTCCGGGGCCGGCGACGACTGCGTAGCGCAGGGGCGCGTCCCCTGCCGTCCGGCCGAGTCGTGGGTGCTGCCCAATCCGAGGACCGCAAGGTAGGACCGGGACGCGTCCCCTGCCGCCTCGCGTCAAAGGAAGGACCGTGAGCGAGCAGCCCAGCCAACCTCCGCCGCCGAGCGCGGCCGCCGAGCGCCCCGCGACCATCGATCTGGCGACGTTTCGCCAGGCCGACCTGCGCGTGGCCGAGATCGTCGCCGCCGAGCGCGTCGAGGGCGCCGATCGCCTGCTGCGCCTGCAAGTCGACCTCGGCAGCGAGCGACGCCAGCTCGTCGCCGGCATCGCCGCTTTTCTCCAGCCTGACCAGCTTGTCGGCCGCAAGATCGTCGTCGTCGCCAACCTCGAGCCGGCCCGCATCCGCGGCGTGGAGTCTCAGGGGATGCTGCTCGCCGCCGGCGGCCGGGCGCCGGGTGCGGCCTTCAGCCTGCTCAGCGTCGATCCGGCCATCCCCAACGGCACCCGCGTCGAGTAACCCGGTGCCCTACGTCTCGCCTCCCAGCACCTGCTCCGCCGCGGCCCGCAGCGCCGCGGGCACCAGCACGCGGCACGGCACCGGCGAGACGCCCAGATACGTGGACGCGTCCGCCGGGGCCACCAGCGCCGGAATCGCCAGGCTGTCCAGCCGCTCGCGCCACATCTCGGCCTCGAGCTGGTCGCGGGCCGTGCCGACCGCTACCCAGGCCCCGCCGTCCCGCGTCGCATCATCCTGCCTCATCTGCCGCCCGGCCCGCCCCCACATGCCGCGCCGCGTCAAGGCGCCGGCAGCATATCCTACCAGATCGTCCGGATGTGTCACGCATTTGTAACGCCGCCCACCTTGATTGGCCTCTCCGGCTCTGGTACCCTTCCGCCCGTGGCCGGTTTTCGCCGGCCGCTTGACCCCGGCATCCAGGGAGGACCGACTATTGGTGGGACGCGCTCGATGGACGACGATGGGAATCGCGCTCGCCCTTCTCAGCGTTGGATCGACGCTCAGCCCCCCGCCGAGTCAGGCGGCAAGTGACAGTCGCGTTTTACGGCGCGCCGAGGCCCTCGGCGCTACTCCGGCGAGTCCCGAGTCCACTAACCTCGCGTCCAGCGAGTCCGTGGGCCAGACGTTCGCGCTGCTCGCGGCCCGCGCGAGCGGCGCCAGCCCCGCGCAGGTAGCCCCCACCCCTGATCCGAGCAATGGCGTCCGGGTCATCTACGCGCCCGACGCCCGCGGTCCGCTTCCACCAGCGGTCACCGTCTCCAGCTCGTCTCTTCCCCCGGCGTTTGCGAACAACACCGGTCCCAGCTCGCTGCTTGGCCCCTCGCCCCAGTCCAGCGGCTCGACCACCGCGGCGTCCGCGAGTCCGCCCGGCGGGCCGGGCGCGGCAAATGGCGCCAGCGCTCCCACGGCGTCCAGCCCGTCAGTGCTGGCTGCCACCGTCCCGAGCGCGTCCAGCCAGTCGGCAGTCTCCGGGGCCGCGTCGAGCGCCTCCGGCCCATCCACCGTCACCGGCGGCGCCGGTAGCGCGAGCGGCCAGCAGCAAGCGACGGCCGCCACGGCCAACGCTCGCGGCGTCTTGCCCCTCGTCGCGTCCTCCAGCACGGGCGCGCCCGGCACCGCCTCCGGCCCGGTGCCGGCGAGCACGACCGGCGGCGCGAACGGGAGCGGCTCGTCCGTGGCGGGCCGCGTGTTCCCCAGCGTGCCGGCGAGCCCCAACGGCGCGCGCATCATCAGCGTGGCACAGTCCCAGCTCGGCGCCCACTACACCTGGGCCGGCGTCTCGCCCTCCACCGGCTTCGACTGCAGCGGCTTCGTGTACTGGGTCTTCAACACTATCGGCTTCAACATGCCGCGCACGATGGAAGACCAGCTGGCGAGCGGCCGGCGTATTCCCATCGACCAGCTGCGCCCGGGCGACATCCTGTTTTTCTCCGACACCTACACCCCGGGCCTCTCCCACGACGGCATCTACCTCGGCGACGGCCAGTTCATCCATGCGGTAGACGAGAGCACGGGCGTGGCGATCACGCGCCTGAACTCCGCCTACTGGTCCGAGCGCTTCTACGCCGCCGTGCGCCCACTCGAGTAGCGTCCCCGCGCACCCGGCCGCTGAGCCCTCGCGATACAGCGGGGGCTTGGCTTATCCGCCCGGCCGCCGCCCCGCCCCCGCGCCCTGCACGCCGCTTGAGAAGCCACGCCCGATTGGCTAGACTGGGCACAGGACCGACGAATCGGCGCGTGCGGCCGAGTGGCGCCCGTGGCCGCGGAGGAGCAGACGTATGGCGATCCAGACGGTGGCGATCCTCACGCCCGGCGACATGGGCCACTCCATCGGCAACGTCCTGCGGTTGAGCGGCTTGCGGGTCATCACCTGCCTGCGCGACCGCAGCCCGCGTACCGCCGCGCTGGCCGCCGAGGCCGGTATCGAGGACGTGCCGGACTACGAGACGCTTGTGCGCGAGGCCGACGCCGTCCTCTCGGTCCTCGCGCCGCACGCCGCCCGCGCGCTCGGCGACCGCGTGGCCGCCGCGCTGCGCGCCACCGAGGCCGACGTGCTGTTCGTGGAGTGCAACGCCATCGCGCCTCAGACCGTGCGCGAGATCGCCGACGTCGTGACCGCGGCGGGCGCCCGCTTCGTCGATGCCGGGATCATCGGCAACCCGCCACATCCCGGCGACAGCCGCAACCGCATCTACGTGTCGGGCGCCCACGCGGCCGAGGCGCTGGAGCTGGGCGAGCACGGCCTCACCATCCGCCCCATCGGTCCCGAGATCGGCCAGGCCTCCGGCCTCAAGATGTGCTACGCCGCCCTCACCAAGGGCCTGAACGCGCTCGCCACCGAGCTGCTCACCGCCGGCGAGGCAATGGGCCTGGGCGCCGCCTTGCGCGCCGAGCTGCGCGAGAGCCAGCCCACGCTGCTGCCGTGGATCGAGCGCCAGGTGCCCGGGATGCCGCCGAAGGCGTATCGCTGGGTGGGCGAGATGGAGGAGATCGCGGCCACCTTCGAGCACGTCGGTCTGACGCCGCTCATCCTGCAAGGTGCGGCCGCGATGTTCCGCTTCGTCGAGCAGACGCCGCTCGGCGAGGAGACCCCCGAGGTCCGCACGCGCGGCACCACGCTCGACGACGTGGTCGCCGTGCTCGCCGAATCCCTGCCCGGGCGCGGCGTCACCGCCGCCCGCCGCTGAGGTGTCAGGCTAGCCGGCCGCGGCGCCGCCCGCGTCCCCGGAGGCCGCGTTCGCCGGCACGCCGACCAGATGGCCCAGCTCGCTAGCAGCCGCCGTGACGATGATCGCATCCGCCTCCAGCGCGCCGATCCACGGCTCGGGCACGCTTACCTCCTGGTCGCCCAGGCCGCCCGCGCGCAGCTCCGACAGCCGGTTCACGTACAGTCCCGCGCCCAGCCCGACCAGCCGCCCCGTCGCCCCGTCGCGCGTCGCCACCCGCGTCTCCGGGCCGTATTGCAGCGCGTCGGCCGGCACGCCCAGCGCGTCCTCGAAGCTCTGCCGCCGCTCCGCCGGCTCGCCCACGATCGCCGTGTCCACGCGGCCCGCCGGCGGGCTGCTCGTGCGCCCCTCGTAGTAGCGCGCCATCTGGCCGAGTGCCGCGCTGGGCACCTGTAGCAGCAAGGCGTCGCCCGCGTTGCCCTGCACGAGGTTCAGCGGGAGCAGCACGTCCTCGCTCACCTCGGGCGACCGCACGACCACGTGCGTCACCTCCCGCCGGCTGGCTGCTACGAGCACGTGGTCGAGGGTCCCCGCCGCGTTGCCGTCGCTGCCGACCACCGTCATGCCGAATTGCAGGTACATCGTCGCTCACCTCCGCCCTAGAGCCGCTCGCGCGCCAGTGAGCAGCCAGCGTCTCGTAGGGGCGGGTTTTACGCCCGCCCGCGGCCCGCAGGCCGCAGGCCCCCGATCGACTGACCGCTCAGTCTGGGTGCAAACGGCTGCAATCTACCGATACCGCAGAGCGTGTGCCGGCCTGGCGAGCGGCCGAGTGGTACGCCCTCTGCGAGACTTGTCGTGAATGTCACGGGAGGCACGACCATGCGTCACCAGCAGGACGACCTACGCGACTGCGCATCCGCCTACGAGTGCCGCGACCGGCTACCTGACCTCGCTGCATGGATGAGCGACGAGGTGCTCAAGCAGGTCCCCATCTGGCAGGGCGCCCGCTTCGAGCGCGGCCAGGAGTACTTCGACCTCGACAACCCCGAGCGCGGCCCCTTCGTCGCCACCGGTGACGAGCACCGCCCGACCGATCACACCTACGTCTGTCGCCGCGAGACGCCCGAGCGCGCCTGGGCGCAGCTCGTCACCTGGCGCCAGCCGGTCTCCGCCGATGAGGGGCAGGCGCTCGCCTGGGAAGTGCAAAACCTCGGCATCGGCCGCGAGCGCAGCGCCGCGGGCGACGCCCGTCCCCTGCCACCCGAATAGGCCCGACGGGAGGAGCTATCCTATGCCGCACGTCGACATCGCCTACGACGAGCTGCCCAGCGCGATCAAGGACAACCTGAGCCCCGCTCAGTGGCAGGAAGCCCAGCGCGACGTCATCCTCGGCGGCGACCCGGTCCCCGACACGACGCAGTACATCAGCCTCAAGAGCGGCCTGTGCCGCCAGTACCGGGCGGGCGAGCCGGCCGACGGCCCTCTGCTGCCCACGCACGACCTCAGCGGCGGTGGAGGCGCCGACGACACGCAGTTCCACACCGCGCCGCGCGGCGCCCACACGGCGAGGTAGTGAGGAGTGTATGATCGAGATCGGCTACTCCCTGTCCAGCGAGGAGCACGGCCCCAACGACCTGGTCCACCTGGCGCGGCGGGCGGAGGAGGTCGGCTTCACCTTCGCGCTCATCTCCGACCATTACCATCCCTGGATCGACCGCCAGGGCCACAGCCCATTCGCCTGGAGTGTGCTCGGCGCCATCGCGCAAGCCACCGAGCGCCTGCGCGTCGGCACCGGCGTGACCTGCCCGACGATGCGCTACCACCCGGCGCTCCTGGCGCAGATGGCCGCCACCGTCGGCGCGATGATGCCGGGGCGCTTCTTCCTCGGCGTCGGCACCGGCGAGAACCTGAACGAGCACATCCTGGGCGCGCGGTGGCCGGCCGCGCCCGAGCGTCGCGAGATGCTGGAGGAGGCGGTCGGCGTGCTGCGGCTGCTCTGGCAGGGCGGCGAGCAGTCCCACCGCGGCCGCCACTACACGGTGAACCACGCCCGCGTCTACGACCTGCCCGACCCGCTGCCCCCCATCTACGTGGCGGCGGCCGGGCCGCTGAGCGCCGCGCTGGCGGGCCGCATCGGCGATGGCCTCATCTCGGTCGTGTCGAGCGCGAAGATCGTCCACGCCTTCCAGGCGGCGGGCGGCGATAGCAAGCCGCGCTACGGTCAGGTACACGTCTGCTGGGGGCCGACCGATGCAGAGGCTCGCCGCTTGGCCCTCCACTGGTGGCCTAACGCCGCGGTGCCGGGCCAGCTCGGCCAGGAGCTGCCGCTGCCGCGCCACTTCGAGCAGGCGAGCCAGCTCGTGACCGAGGACGACGTGGCCGAGGCGCTCGTCTGCAGCGCCGATCCCGAGCGCCACGTAGCCAAGCTCCAGGAGATGGCCCGGGCGGGCTTCGACCACGTCTACGTCGGCCAGGCCGGGCCCGATCAAGAGGGCTTCTTCCGTTTCTACCAGCGCGAGGTCTTGCCGCGCGTGCGCCGCCAGCTGGACGTCGCGGCCTAGCGCGTCATCACCCCTCCGCGACGATCACACTCTCCTCGACCTCGGTCGCGGCGGCCATGCGCCAGCCGACGCCGGTAGCGAGCGCGTAGGCCGTGGCGGCCAGCGCCAGCGCCGCGGCCGGGCCGAGCGCGGCCACTCCGGCGGCGATGCCGGGGATGACGAACATCGCCATGTTGCGCGGGAACGGCGTCAGGCTCATCACCGGCGTGCGGTCGGTCGGCTTCAGGTGGTGGGCCAGGTGCGTGTACAGGCAGGTGTGTGACAGCGCGCCGGGGATCGCCGTGAGCCACGCGCACACCGCCAGCGGCGTCAGCTCCGGCGCCAGCGCCACGCCGAACGAGCCGATGGCCGCGCCCGCCATCGACAGCAGGAACAGCCGCGTCGGCCCGGTCCGCCCCACCAGGAAGCCCGCCGCCCAGGTGCCCACCGCCATGATCGCCCCGTACACCCCCATGACCAGCCCGATCGCTGGCGCGGGGTCCGCGCTGATGTGGACGATCTGCACGGGGATGTACACGGACAGGATCTGCAGCGCGCCCCGCGTCAGGAACCACCCGATGAAGTTCCAGCGCAGCAGCGGCCGCTGCCACACCGTCGCGATCGTGCGCCCCGCCATTGCGAGCACCGGCGCGTCGGAGCGCGGCGTGTCGGGCTCGGGCATGAACGCGGTGTTCAGCAGCCCCGCCGCCAGGCACACCAGCGCGTCGAACGCGAACAGGCCCCGCGCGCCGACGTGTGGCAGCAGGAAGGCCCCCAGCGGCGGGCCGGCGCTCGACGCGATGTTGATGGCCGCCTGTACTGTAGAGATGGCGTTGGCCATGTAGCGGTTGGGCGTGAGCAGCGTCTGGGTGGCGATGATCACCGCGACGTTGCCGAACGTCAGGCCGAGCAGCAAGCGCGCGAAGATCACCCAGTGCAGGTCCGGCGCCCACGCCAGGATGCCGTAGGCGACCGCCTCGATGAGCTGGCTGCGCACCACGACCGGCTTCCGCGCGTAGCGCTCGGCCAGCGCGCCCCACAGCGGCGCCAGCGGGAAGGCAATCAGCATGGTGAACATGGTGAGTAAGCCCGCCCACTGCGCGATCTCTTCGGTCGAGAGGCCGAATTGGCGCAGGTAGATCGGCGTGAAGGCGTTTAGGTGGCCCTGCGCCAGCGCCTCCAGCGAACAGGTGAGGAAGAAGAGGCCGGCTACGGCCCGCCAGTCTCGCAACCCCTCATCCTTTCGGCGTCCGGCGGTGCCCGGCGCGGTCCGTCGCGCGCTCCGCCGGCCGCCTCGCCGGGCGCCGGGCGGCGGCGCCGCGACAGCCCCCAGTGTAGCAGGCGGCGCGGGGTGCGCGCCGCCCACCCATGATCGCCGCCCCGAGCGCGCATAATAGAACGGTCACCCCTCGACTCCACGACCTGGGTAGCGGGAATCGCGGTGAACCTGACCGACCCGGCCTTTCTCATCGCGCTCGTGGTGGGCGTCGGCGGCGTGGTCCTCTACCTCAAGACCCGCCGCGGCGAGCCGCCGCCGCCCCGCTGTCCCGACTGCGACGAGCCGCTCGAGCTGGAGCAGGAGATCGTCGATCCCGAGAACCCGGAGCTGCGGTTCGTGCCGGGCGAGCGGCGCGGCTATTTTCGCTGCCTGGAGTGCGGCAAGCGGGTGCGCTTGCGCTACTGAGCGGGCGTCAGCGGCCTGCCAGCGCGTTGGCGATGACCTGGCGGATGGCCTCGGTGCGTGGCATGAGCACGTCCGCCCCCCCGGCCGTGCGGGCAGGCGGCGCCAGATCGGGGCCGATGACAAGGGGGTGCAGCCGGTCGCGCCGCAGCGTGGCTAGCGTGCGCAGCAACGCCAGCGTCTCACGGTGCGACAGGTCGCTGCTTACCGCGCCGGGCAGCGTGAGCAGCGCGCGCGGCAGGCGCAGCAGCCCGGCTGGGGTGACCGCCTGGTCGCGAAGCGCCGCGAGGAGCTGCTGCTGCCGTCCCACGCGGCCGAAGTCGCTGTCGGCCTTGCGCGTGCGGACGTAGGCCAGCGCCGTCTCGCCGTCCATGTGCTGGCGCCCGGCGGGGATCACCAGCCGGCGCGTCCCGTAGTCCTCGGTCGGGTACGTGTCGTCCACCAGCGTGCGCGGCACGTCGATGTCCACGCCGCCGAGCGCGTCCACGAGGGCGGCGAACCCCCGGAAGTCCACGCGCGCCCAGCGGTCCACCGGCAGGCCGAACGCCGCGGTGATCGTCCGTTCCAGCAGCTTCGCGCCGTCCCCCGGCCGGCCCGACTGCGCCCCGAGCGGATACGCCACGTTCAGGCGCTGCTCGCCGTACCCCGGGATCGTCACCCACAGGTCCCGCGGGAACGAGATCAGCGTCGCGCCGCCGGGCGGCTCGAGCACGAGCGTGGCAATCGTGTCGGTGTGGCCGGCGATGCCCAGCGCCTGCTCGTCGGGGCGCTCGTCCACCCCCACCAGCAGGACGGCACGCGGCGGCGCGCCCGAGAGCAGCAGCAGCCCGACGACGAGCGCTGCCGCCAGGGCGCCGAGCCCCAGCAGCCCGAGCAGGAAGCCGGACAGCCAGGCGCCGCCCCCGCCATGCGGCGAGGGCGGCGCCTCCGCCGCGTAGTCGTCGGCCCACGGCTCGGCGTCCCCCGGCAGCGGCACAAGCTCGGTCGGGGCGTCAGGGTCAACCGGCGGCGCAACGCGCCGATAACGCTCGTCCAGAAGGCCTCCCGAGCGTGGCGCGCACGCTCCCGCGCGGCGCGCGCTCCCAGGCAAAGTAACGCGCGCTCCCACGCAAAGTAACGCGCGCTCCCAGGCAAAGTAACGCGCGCTCCCGCGTAAAGTAGATTGTAGGCGGGCCCCGCCGCGCCCGGCAGCCATTCCCGCCCCAAGCCCTCGCCGAAGACTCCTACAGTCGTTTTCGTGGCTCTTGCGCCACTATGCGTTGGCGGTGTCGCACGGCAGGCAGGAGATGTCCAGTACGCCCGCCGACCACCCCGGCGTGTTGCGCCACGAGGTGTTGGCGCTGTCCTAAGGCAAGGACTTGCCCCCGGCCGCCGGCGGGGGCAGCGAACCGCTCGCTTCCAGGCCCCGCCAGTCGTAGGGCAGGGGCTCGTCCCCTGCCGCCCGGCGGCCCGCCTGGCTCTACGCATCCGGTCAAGGCTGGCGTGTCGGTTTGGCACGGCCAAACCGACACGCCAGCCTTGGAGACCAGCGGGAGTCTCATGAAACGCGCGCTACTGCCCGAGCGCCAGCTGGACCACCTTTACGACCACCAGGATGATGGCGACCAGGAGATAGCCGCGCAGCGTGAGCAACGCAACTTTCCGGCCCACGGACCAGACCGGCTTCGGCAACGTCTCCAATGGCGGCATCTGCCAGGTCGTGGAGTCGTAGGCCGCCCCGGCTGCCGGCGCGGCACGCTCCGCTCGCGTCGGGAGTTGCAGGAGGCCCAGCACGACCAGGCCTCCGAACAGGAGCGCCCCCAGCGCCCCAGTCACTAGCATGGGGTCCAGATCAGGCAGTAGCGTGGTGGCCATCAGGACCAGCGACAGCAGCAGCAGCACCCCGACGATGATGCTCGCCACCACGTTCAGCCAGCGCGGGTTGACCCACGGCCCGAGGATCGCCCGGTCATTGCACAGCAGCACCAGGAACACGGTCGCGCTGGGCAGCAGCACGCCGGCGAGCGCCTGCACCGCCAGGGTGATCAGCCCTAGCGGGGCGTTCGGGATCAGGACCACCCCGGCGGCTGCCACCACCTGCACCGCGAACAGCCCGTAGAACGCTTTCGCATCCGTAGCGCTGCGGTGCAGCGAGTGCTTGATCGCGAAGACGTCGCCGAAGGCGTAGGCGGTCGCCAGGCTCACCGCGACGCCGCCGATGATCGCGCCTTCCAGCAAGACGAGGGCGAAGAGCGCGCCCGCGCTCGGGCCGACGTACTCGGCCAGGCCGCTGGCCACCGCGCCCGCGTCCGTGAACTGTCCGGCCAGCGGGGTGCCGGCAAAGGCGGCCGCGGCGGCAATCAGCAGGGCCGCGGCCCCGACTTCCGTGACGACGGCTCCGAGAACCGTATCCAGCCGCTCGTACTGGATCCAGCGCGGCAGGATGCGCTTGTCCACGATGTTCGACTGCTGGAAGAACAACTGCCAGGGGGCCACGGTCGTGCCCACGATGCTGATGATGAGCAGCAGCGCGGTAGAGTCGAGGCCCCCCTCGACCCGCGGGATGAACAGATCGCGCAGGACCGGGCCAGGCGCCGGCCGCGTCATCAGCACCAGCGGGATCGCCAGGAAGTTGAACACGATGAACACGAACATGAACCGCTCCCAGCGGCGAAAGCTGCCGGTGAGCGTGACGGCGATCAGCCCGAGCGCCGCCAGTGGGACCGAGAGCGTCGGGCTGATGCCGAAATACCCGAGCGCGAGGCTGACGCCGATGAACTCCGTGACCAGGGTCAGGAAGTTCAGCAGCAGCAGGTCGCCGACCGAGAACCAGCCCCAGAAGCGCCCAAAGCGCTCGAAGATGAGGCGGGCGTGGCCCACGCCGGTGACGGCGCCCAGCCGCACGACCATCTCCTGGTTCACAATCAAGACGGGAATCAGAAGCAGCAGCGTCCAGAGCAGGCTGGTGCCGTAGTTCTGGCCGGCCTGCGCATACGTCGCGACGCCGCCGGCGTCGTTGTCGCCGACCATGACGACCAGCCCAGGCCCCATGATGGCGAGTAGCGTGAGCAGTCGTGCCCGCCAGGTCCGGCGCGGCGCCGTGTCGTGCTGGCGGATGGTGCCGAGGGCGCCCAGGAGGTCGCCGCGGTGCGCGGGGTCGAGCACCGCCGAGCGCTCCGCGCGCACTGGGGTACCGAGATGCGTGCCCATGGGAGTCTCCCTTCTGGAGCGTGTGCTCGGGTGGCGCACGCTCCCAGGGAGGCCCCCCAGGTCAGCAGTCGGGGCTGCTCCCGGGAGCGTGCGCGTGCAGCGTCGAATCGCGCTCAGCGAGCGCGATGGGCCGTCCGGTAGGTGAGTCCGTGGGACTCGGCGGCTCAGACGGCAAGCGAGAGTCGCCGGAACTCATTGGTCCTCCCCTCCTGAATGGAAATCGGCCGACCCCACCGGCCCCGCGGCTCCGGCTCGGCGCTTGCCGGCACGTCCGTCCGGCACGCCGCGGCGGCCCGGATCGCCGCTACCGTCGTCCGGCGGGGATCGTAGTGGACCAGTACGGTGCTAGTTCTCGAGTTCGCCTGCGCCCGCGTCACGCCCGCGAGCGCCTGCAGGCGCCGCTCGACGGCCGCCGCCCGCGCCGCGTCGCGGCGGAGCCCCGGCACCTCCAGCCGTACCCGCCCGTGGGTGTGCGAGCGCACCACCGGATCGCCGTCGGGAGCTAGCCGAAGCGTTGCCGGCGCCTGAACCGGAGCGACCGGTGGCGACGCGGTCGCGGCCGGGCCGGCAAGCGCCCGGCGGATCGTGTAGCTGCCCGCCTCGCGCACGGCGGTCGCGAGCAGCTCGGTGGCCAGGATTTCGAGCAGCAGGGTCATGATGCGCCTCCGGGGGAACAGCAAAGCCTCCCCGAACAGCCGAGGAGGCCGGCGCATCACGCCCACGCGGGGGGACTTACTCTAGCAGCCGGTGCGTTCCTCGGCAATGATGGATCGAGTAGGGTTTGGGACTGTTGCAGTCGTCCATCACGGCCTCCTTTCGCTCGAAACGCCCCGGTCGGCTGCCACACCAGACACAAGAAACCCACTGTCGGTCGTAGCCGCAGTGGGTACTAGCGCGGAGTGCCAGCCCGGCAGGTCACGCCATGCGCAACCCCCGGGGGCCCTCGGCAGCCTGCACCCGATAGTATCCGAAGCTGGCGCCGTTACGCTCGCCAGCTAGGTCTCCGTCCATAGCGACCGTCGACTCCCACACTACACAGGCGGCGTGCCCGATCAGCGGACGCCCCCCGCCGCTCCTACTGTACTCCCGGGTCCCTCCCGCGCGCAAGGCGACATCCCCCAACATGCTTGGCAGATTTTGGCGGTCGGGGAAGGAGAGCGAACCGCGGAGCGGCCTCGTGGGAGCCGAGAGGCAGGCGCGCGGATGGGCGCCGCGGGAGCGAGCAGCCGCACGGCAGATCGGCCGGGCGGCCTGGCCGCTCGCCGCGTCGTGTGGCGGGTGGGGAGGCGAGTGCAGTATACCCATCGAGGCCCCCGCGGCCCGGCCACGGGGCTCGTGTGGCTGGCGAGAGCGCGGAAGGAGCGGGCGATGGCCAATGAGATGCAGCCGCTAACGTTGCGGGCCGCGGTTGGCGAGGCAGGCCCTACGCGGCCCTTGCTGGACGGCGCCGTGCCCACGGGCGGCCTCCGCCTGGAGTACGCCAAGGTCCCGTCCATGATCGGCGCCTACCGCCAGATGGTGCGCGAGCTAGCCTTCGACGTCTGCGAGCTGCCGATCGTCACCTACCTGCTGGCGCGGTCGGTCGGGCGGCCGTTCACCGCCCTGCCGATCTTCCTGCGCCACGGCTTCTTCCACCACTGGCTGCTCTGCCGCGCCGATTCCGCCGTCCAGGGGCCGCGCGACCTGGAGGGGCGACGCGTCGGCGTCCGCGCCTACACGGTCACGCCGCCGACGTGGGCGCGCGGCATCCTGCGCGCGGAGTACGGCGTGGCCCTCGAGCGTGTCACCTGGCTGACCGACGACGAGGAGCACGTCGTCCAGTACCAGGCGCCGCCGAACGTCGTCGCCGCGCCCGCCGGCACCACGCTGCGCGAGCTGTTCCTGCGCGGCGACCTCGAAGTCGGCTTCACGGCGAACGCCGGCATCGGGCAAGTCGATCCCGCGCTCACGCGGCCCGTCATCCCCGAGCCCGAGGCGGCCGCCGCCGCGTGGTGCCGCCGCACCGGCATCTACCCGTTCCAGAACGTGATCGTCGTCAAAGACACGGTGCTGGCCGAGCATCCTTGGGTGGGCACGGTCCTCTTCGACGCGTTCGAGCAGGCGCGGCGCGCGTACCTGCAGCGGCTGGAGCGGGACGGCCCCGCCGGCCCCGACGACGCCGCGCTCCTGCGCCGCCGCGAGGTCGTGGGCGACGACCTCCTGCCGGCCGGGCTGGCCGCCAACCGCCGCGCGCTCGACACCATCATCGGCTTCGCCGTCGACCAGCGTATCCTCCCCGGCGCGCCGGCCGTCGAGTCGCTGTTCCCGCCAGGCACCCTCGACCTGCAATAGCCCGCGCGGCCACACGCTACCAGCAGGGCATTGCCTAACGAGCAGCCTGCCGGAGTTTCTTGGCGGCTGACAACGCGGCGCGGCGAATGAACTCGATGTCGGAGACGCCCTGCGCACGCGCCGCGTCGCCAATCGCATGCACTTCGTCTCCGTCGAAGCGGACACGGTAGCTGACGCCGGCTTGCGGGACCGGCGTACCGCGCTGGGCATGCTCCCAATCCCAGCTCTCTGGGTCCTCTAACGCGGCCAGCTCCTCTGGGGTAAGCTCGCCCATTTGTACTCCTCTCTACTTTCTACCTCATCGCAGGTGCCGCGCCTCGGATGGCTTGGCCGGCCAGGCGCTGAACGGACGCCAGATACCAGCATGGGCAGTCTCCCTAATCGGTGCGGTGATGATGCGGCCGCTACGCGCCCGCCCGATGAACAGGTGGCTGCCAGCCATCGCCCGCTTGTTGGGAATAACTACCCAGTCACCGCTCTCAAGCGCGTCGTAAAGGTCCGCCGGATAGACCCCGTGCGCGGCACAGTGGGCGAAGTTGTCCGCGTCGAACTCGAACTCGACGATATGGATCACAGGGAACTCAGGCGGGCGTGGTTGGCGCCCCGAGCCCGAGCAGCGCCTGCGCGTTGCCGCCGAGCACGGCTTCCAGCTCGGCCGCGGATAGCCCCGCCTCCGCGACGTAGGTGACGCAGTGCGTGTAGTAGCTGCCGACCGCGTACGGAAAGTCGCTGCCGAGCAGCAGTCGCTCCGGCCCGAACGCCGCGAGCGCGCAGCGGAGCGCGTGCGGGTCGTGGTTCACCGTGTCGTACCAGAAGCGGCGCAGGTGCGGCGTGATCGGCCCCTCGATCTGCGCCTCGGGCGCGCGCGGCGCCCCGCCGCGGTCGGGCGCCCCGTCGATGCGGGCCATCAGGAACGGCAGCGTGCCGCCCAGGTGCGGCACGATCACGCGGATGTTCGGGTGGCGCCGCGTCACCCCGCCCAGCACCAGGCGCAGCGCCGCCACCGTGTCCTCGAACGGCGCCCCGACCATGAACGGCAGGTTAAACTTGTCCATGCACGGCCCGCCCACGCCCATCGGGTGTAGGAACAGCACGCTGCCGCGGCGGTCCAGCTCCGCCCAGAACGGCTCGAAGCTCGGATCGTCCAGCGCGCGGCCGGCCACCGAGCACCCCGTGTTGATGCCGAGAAAGCCCAGCGTGTCCAGGCAGCGCCCGGCCTCCGCGATGGCGGCGTCCACGTGCGGCAGCGGCACCGACCCGAACGCGGCGAAGCGGCCCGGGTAGCGCCGCGCCAGGTCCGCGTAGATGTCGTTGCACAGCCGCGCCGCCGCGACGGCGTTCGCCTCGTCGGCGGCATAGGGCTGCGACGCCGACGGCGAGAGCACTTGCAGGTCCACGCCGCTCGCGTCCATCAGGCCGATGATGTCCTCCGGCGTGAGCTGCAGGCCGGGCGCGCGCGCCGTGTGCGCGGCCGCCGCCGGGTTCACGAGCCGCCCGAGCGCCGCGATGTACTCGGGATGGAAGTAGTGCGCGTGGACGTCGATGTGCACGGCTAGCTCCTGTCGTCGGCTACAAGATACGCGGGGCGGCCCTCCGGTGTGTGGAGGGCCGCCTCTGCTGGACGCCTGGGCATCCGCGCGGGCGGACGCTAGCGCGCGCCCGCGGCCACCAGCCGCGGGCCGGGCATGTCGTACATGTCGGCCACCGCGCCCAGCGCGATGACCGCGTCCTCGGCCGGATCGCGGACCACGCCTAGCGGGTCCTGGCCGGCCGCCACGGCCGCCAGCGCGTCCCGCAGCATCTGCCGCACCAGCACCACCCCCTCGTCGGACGCGCTCAGGTGCTCCCTCTGGCGGTCGGTCATCTCGCCCTGCTGCTCGACGGCCATGCGGTCCTGGTCGATCATGTCGATGCCCCACCAGTCGGTCGGGTTCGGCTCGTACACCCCGGGCCGGGTCGGGCGCTCGCCCAGCAGCTTCAGCGCGCGCGTGTCGTCCCGGTAGCAGCGGATCATGTACAGCCGCGACGACACGTCGTCCACCGGCACGCGGTAGATGAGCGCCTGCACCAGCTCGCGGCTGCCGTCCACCGGCGGCAGCGTGAAGCGATTGACCGTCGGGAAGGCGTAGCACGAGACGTGCGTCTGGTCGATCCCCGCGATCTGCATCACGTTGTTCAGGCCCCAGCGCGTGCGCTCCCAGTGATACGCCAACTTCTTGCCGCCGTAGCGGTGCAGCCGGGCGCCGTGCAGCCAGGCCAGGTGGCTGATGTCCACGATGTTCTCGACGTGCTGCAGCCAGTTGGCGTACACGGGCTGGATCTGGATCGTCTTGACGCCGTCCTCGAACGCGACCACGTCGTAGCGCGGCAGCAGCGGCGCCGGCGCCGGGCCGAGATAGCCGTACACCAGCCCGCCGAACTCCCGCGTCGGGTAGGCGTTCAGCCGCACGCGGTTCTTGAACGTGCTCTCCTCCGGCTCGGCCGGCTGCTCGACGCACTGGCCGGTGCGATCGTACAGCCAGCCGTGATACGGGCAGCGGATGCAGTCGCCCTCCACGCGGCCGTAATCCAGCGCCACGTTGCGGTGGGCGCAGCGCAGCTCCATCAGCGCCGGCTGGCCGTCCTCGCCCCGGTAGAGCACCAGCTCCTCGCCCAGCAGCTTCAGCCGCCGCGGCTT
>JAJPHF010000101.1 GCA_021325365.1 Pseudomonadota bacterium | reverse complement strand
GCGAACCTGATCCACCGCAACGGCTGGAAGTACCTGAACTGGCTGCACGGGTTCAACGGGGGGCTGCTGCCGATGCCGCAGATGCGGCTGCTGCCCAACCAGATGCGGGCGCTGCGCCAGGGCCTCCAGGCCTCGGGCTACGACCTGCCGCCCGACGACGAGGGGTTCTACGTGGGGCGCCACCCCGCCTGAGCCGCCGGCTCGCGAGGTCTGCCGCGCGATCGGGCCGGCGCCCCGACGCCGGGCGCGGGACTCGTACCGGGTCCGGCCCGGGGGTTCGCCGACGGAGGCGCGCCCTCACCCCGCCCCTCTCGCAGGGGGAGAGGGAGTAAGGGAGCGGCGTCGCCGGTGTCGGCATCACCTGCTAGCTGGGGCGCCTGCGGGCGGTTGATACTCACCCAGGTAGCGGACCGCGAACTCGCGGTAGTGATCGTCGAACGCCGGGGCGAGGTCCACCGCGGTCTGCAGGAGGCCGAGCTGGCGCAGCAGCTCGGCATCGGCTTCCAGCGCCGCCCGGTTCACGACGCCGTTCGGGTCCACCCAGGAATACTTGATCTGCTTCCAGACGGCCGGGTCTTTGATCGTCGTGTTGTCGGTCAGGATCTTGATGATCGCGTCCTGATCGACGCCGTACTCGAAGGCGTCGATGTACGCCCGCACCGCGCGCAGGTGGGCCACCATGAACCGCTCGCCCACCTGCTGGCCGAGGCGGTCGATGCCGCCCCAGTACATCACGTACAGCACCTGGGTCGTCGGGTACATCGCCTCCTGGGTCGCCATGATCTCAAACGCGCCCCGCTCCACGCCCGCGGTTACGAGCGGCTCGGTCTCGATGCTGACCTCGATGCCCTTGTTCAGCATCGCGGCGAGCTGGTCTGGGAACGGCATGAGCGGCCAGTCGATGCTATGCGGGTCCACGCCGTTGCTCAACAGCCAGCGAGCGGCCTGGATGTACGACGCGCTGCCCGGCCCCGCGACGTTGTAGATGGAGCGGCCGACCAGGTCCTGCGGCGTGCGAACCGTCCCGTTGTCCCACAGATCCTTGCGTACCACCAGCGCCACGTTGCCGTCCGACTTCGCCGTCTTGCCGGCCGACTGCATGTCCGCGACGATTTTCATGTCCGTGCCGCGGTTGAGCGCATTGAAGCAGGCGACGGCGCTCGCGCAGTTGCCCACCTGGATCTGGCCCTGGGCGAGCGACGGGAGCGCCTCGACGGTATTGCTCGTGACCGCGAACTCGACGTTCAGGCCGACGTCCCGGAAATAGCCCCGCTCCTGGGCGATGTAGTACGGCGCCCAGGCCGCGATGGGCAGCGCGTTCACCTTGAGGTCCACGACCGGCGACGTGGCGAGCGCGGGGCGCGCGGCGGCCGCCGCGGCCGGGGCGGTAGCGGCCGGCGTGGCAGCAGCCGGGGCCGTGGCGCCCGGCGGGGGCGCGCTCGGCGCCGCCTGGCGCGGCGCCACGGCGGTGCAGGCGACGAGGAACCCGAGAGCCCAGGGCGCCACCCACCGCGCCCATCCCGCGCCGCGTGTGCGCGTCTCCATCTCCGCTCCTTTCGGCCCCCCGCGGCCTGGTCCCAGCGCCGCGTCGCTCCCGGCGCGGCCGCGAAGTGCTCAATCAAAGCAAGCCGCCATGTCGCCTGTCAAGGGCAGCGGAGGTGGAGCAGGCCGGCCACATCCGGATGGTCACGTTGGACGCGAGGAGGCTTCGGGTGGAGCGCCGTCCGGGTGGACGGCGGTCCGCCGGGCGCGTCAGGCCTCGGGGCGCAGGTAGCAGGCGGGGCAGCGCCCACGGTGGGGGATGGGGCCCGCGTAGCCACAGGCGCATGTCGTGCTACCCCGCGGGACGAGCGGCCGCTCGCGCCCGCGGCGGGCGAGGTACACGTAGCAGGCCAGGCAGCGCCCGCGCGAGAGCCGGCGGGTGGCCAGACCACAGTTGACGCAGTGTGTTTGCTTCATGCAACCACCCTACGCGCTCGCGCCGCGCGCCCGCTGTGAACACCCTCACCGGCGCACGGGGAACTGCGCCACACGCGCCGAAGCGGCCCCGCTCAGCACGGCGGCGGCGTCCGCCGGGCGGCACAGCGCGGTCGGGCGCCGCGGCGCCGACCGCGCTGTGCCAAGACGTTCACAGCGTGACCGAATTTGCACGCTAAGTGTGACCGCAGTCACCGTGCGGAATGAGCCGAGCCCCTATGCTGTCCATGTAAGGCGCACACAGCCGAGCCCGATGGCGGACCGGCAACAGCGCGATAAGGAGGATAGCGATGGCTCCCAAGTTCACGAAGCAGGTGGCGTTCAGCGCGGTGGCGGCTCTGAGTCTGGTGCTGGCAGGTCTCGGCCCGGCGGTTAGTAGTGCCCACGCGGCGCCGATCGCGGCGGTCGGCGGGAACGGCGGCAACGGCGGTAATGCTCACGGCCCCGGCGCGATCGGCGGCAATGGTGGCAATGGCGGCAACGCTCACGGCCCCGGCGCGATCGGCGGCAATGGTGGCAACGGCGGCAACGCTCATGGCCACGGCGCGATCGGCGGGAACGGCGGCAATGGTGGGAACGCCCACGGACCGGGTGCGGTCGGCG
This sequence comes from Pseudomonadota bacterium, assembly GCA_021325365.1. The sequence goes on along the minus strand of JAJPHF010000101.1, from coordinate 27,824 downwards.
GCAATGGTGGCAACGGCGGCAACGCCCACGGCCCCGGCGCCATTGGCGGCAATGGTGGCAACGGCGGCAACGCCCACGGCCCGGGTGCGATCGGCGGGAACGGCGGCAACGGCGGTAATGCTCACGGCCCCGGCGCGATCGGCGGCAATGGTGGCAACGGCGGCAACGCCACCGGGCCGAATGCTCAGGGTGGCAACGGCGGCAACGGTGGCAACGCGACCGGGCCGGATGCTCAGGGCGGCAACGGCGGCAATGGTGGCAACGCCACCGGGCCGGGCGCGATCGGCGGCAATGGTGGCAACGGTGGGAACGCCACCGGGCCCGGCGCGATCGGCGGGAACGGCGGCAACGGCGGCAACGCGACTGGCCTGAATGCCCAGGGTGGCAACGGCGGCAACGGTGGCAACGCGACCGGGCCGGATGCTCAGGGCGGCAACGGCGGCAATGGTGGCAACGCGACCGGACCCGGCGCGATTGGTGGCAACGGCGGCAACGGTGGCGACGCCTCGTAGCCTGCCCTCTTGAGGGCCGAGACACTGTACCCGCCTGAGGCTACATAACTGCTCTTCTACGGAGGGGGTGCCCGGCCAGTCGGGCGCCCCCTCGGGGCATGGTTGCCGTAGCGCGTAGGCGTAGCGTATAGCCCTCTGGACAACCGGTGGCGACGGCGGCGACAGTACTCGGCATGGACCAGCGCGCGGGCCTAACGCAACTCCGACGGTAGCGGGGCGCGCGGCCAGGCGCGGGGCCTGGCGGAACGAGTCCCATAAAGGAGCAAGGTTATGCGGTTCCAAGCAGACACGGAGCGGACGCGAGGGATAGCCGTGGCAACTGCCCTGTTCGTCGCTCTCGGGCTGGCAACCGGCGTGGGGCACGCCGTGCCGGTGGCGCACGGCCACCCCGTCGTCTTGGCGCAAGGGGGAGATGGCGGGAACGGCGGGAATGGCGGCAACGGCGGGAGCGGCTGTCAGCCGGGCCAGCCGGGCCAGCCGGGTCAGCCCGGCCAGCCGGGGCGGGCCGGACTGGGCGGCCAGCCGGGCCAGCCCGGCCAGCCCGGCCAGCCGGGGACGTGCCTCGACGGCGGCGACGGGGGAGCCGGCGGCGATGCGGCCATTACCGGCGGCAACGGCGGGAATGGCGGGAACGGCGGCAATGGGGGCGCTGGCGGCAGCGGCGGCAACGGGGGGAACGGCGGGAACGGCGGCGCTGGCGGGCGCGGCGGCAATGGCGGCAACGGGGGGAACGGCGGTCACGGGGGCAACGGCGGCAACGGCGGCAATGGGGGTAACGGTGGTCATGGTGGAAACGGGGGCAACGGTGGCGACGGTGGCAACGCCGGATGACCTCTGCCGCGGCTAGCGGAGAGCTGCCGGGCGGCTAAGCCGGCAGGTCGGTACATTTAATCTAGGGCGCACCCGATGGAGGCGGGTGCGCCCTTGCCGCGTCGTCGGCGGCGCGCATCCCGAGCGGCGACGCGCGCGTTGGCCGCCCGGCGAGGGCCACGCGGGACCAGAGCGGTGTGCAGTCGGGCAAAGCGGTCGCGAGAGCCGCCCCTACGCGACTATGCGCCTACTGGCGGTCACGAGAGCCGCCCCTACGACTCGTCCGGAGGCGTGGGCATGGGCCACGCAAGACTAGCGAATCAGGGAGCGCAGCTCCCGCATGATCTGCGCGCGCTCGGTGAGGACGAAGCTCCACTCAAAGGAGTCGAAGTAGTTGGTCACGGCGGGGTCGGGCACCTGGTCCCGCGCGTAGGAGGCGTCGACGTCGTCGCGGACGGGCACGATGCCCTGGGCCTTGCTCCAGACCAGCATGCCGTCGGGGCCGGCGATCCAGTTTACGAACAGCTGCGCCGCGTGTGGGTGGGGTGCGTTGTTCAGCAGGCCGAGCAGCCCGAAGCCGGCGCTGACGTGGCCCGGGGCGTCGGACGGCTGCGGCACGGGCGCGACCGGGAAGCCGTCGCGCTTGATCTGCGCGAACTCGACCTCGCGCAGCGCGACGGCGATCGGATACTGGCCGCGCGCCAGCCAGTCGGCCGTCTGGCGGTGGTCGCGCGAGAACATCGGCTGCTGGTCCACGTACAGCCGCCGCACGTAGTCCTCGCCGAGCGTCTTGTAGAGATAGCTGGCGGTCGCCAGGCCGGCCCCCGAGATCGACGGGTCGAAGGTAGCGATACGGCCCTGGTACGCCGGCCGCAGCAGGTCGTACCAGTTGCGGATCGCCTCAGGGCGCACCTGGTCGGTGTTCACGTAGATCATCTGCGTCAGCGAGTTGTTGAGCCGCAGCACGTACTGGCGGTCGGGGTCCATGAACCAGAGCTGGCCGCCGGGCCAGTGCGCGGCGTCGAGCGCGTCAGGATGGATCAGCGCCGGCCGCAGCGGGTCGAGCATGCCGCCCTCGAAGATGGGGCCGTACATCGTGTCGGCGCCGGCGAGGATCACGTCGGTCGAGTAGATGCCCGCCTGGCGCTCGCTGGCCAGTTGGATCGCCGCGTCGCCGCTGGGGCCGCCAATGTACTCCAGGTCGACGCCGAAGCGCTCGCGGAAGGCCGCCGGCAGCGCCGTGCGCACGGCCGCCGTCGGGGGGCCTTTCACGACCACCTTGCCCTCGCGGCGAGCCGCCTCGACGAGTGCATTCCAGGCCGCCTGCCAGTCGCCGCCCGGCGCGGCCGCGTCCGGCGGCGCGGCCGGAGGCGCGGCTGGCGGCCCCGCCGCGGGCGCGCAGCTTAGCACGAACGCGAGCGCCAGAGCGATGGCGGTGGCTAGCCCGGTGCCCGGCCCCGCGATACGCGGGCGCCCCGCAAAGCGTGACGGCAGCCCCATCCCGCGGCCTCAGACGATGGCGATGGGGCGCACGGGCGAGCCGGTGGCGCCCACGAGCGGCAGCGGCAAGACGACGAACAGGAACTGGCTCACGCCGTCGGCCGCGAGGCGCTCCAGGTTCAGGTTCTCCAGGATCTGCACGCCGTGGTCGGCGATGAGCAGCGCGTGGACGTTGTCGTCGCCCACCCGCGGGTGCACCTCGTAGAAGGCGGTATCGTCGCCCGTCAGGCGCACGCCGCGGGCGATCAGCCAGCGCGCGCCGTCGCCGTCCACGCCCGGATTGCCGGCCTCGTCGTCCACGAAGCGCGCCGCCTCGGCCCAGCGCCGCGCCCAGCCGGTGCGGATGAGCACGGCGTCGCCCGGCCCGACCGTGACGCCCGCGCGCCGCTCGGCCGCCGCCAGCAGCTCGCCGCCCACGGGCTGCTGGTCGCCGAGCACGTCCACGCCCAGCGTGCCGGCCACGTCGAGCAGCACGCCGCGCTGGACGATGGGCGGGGTCTCCTCGATGCCGCCCTCGCGGAAGCCCGCCGTGCCCTGCTGGGCCGCCAGCGCGTCGGCGCCGCCGTAGAGCTTGCCGTCGCGCGCGTAGTGCGCCAGCGCGTCCAGGTGCGTACCCGTGTGGGCGCACATCACCAGCAGCTCGTTGGCGCTGCTGGCGTTGCCGGGCCGCGCGGCGTCGCCGTGGCGCCGCACGAGGCTGAAGTGATACTGCGGGTGCATGGCGAGCACCGGCATACCGGGCGCGATCGGCTGCGACAGATCGTACACGCGGCCCTGGCCCACCAGGTCACGCACCAGCGTGGGGTCGATCTGCAGTGGGGTGTCATGCATGACATTCAACTCCTAAAGAGGGGTTGGGGGCACACCCCCCAAGCCCCCCGCCAGGGGGACACCCCCTGGACCCCCGAGAGGCGCGCCGCATCATTGGCCAATGTGATCGAGGTACCATTGGGCCACGTCGCGGCGGCGGGCGATCCAGACGCGCGGGAACTGCCGGGCGTACTGGATGCACTGCTCCAGCGCGTGGGCGCCGAACGGCCGGCCGTAGTGCGTGGCGTGGACGAGTGCGGTGAGCAGCTTCGGCGCCCGCTCGCCTTCCTTATAGAGACGGTCGAACGAGTAGCGGAACGTCTCGACGTACGCGCCGGGCGGGTTGCCGTAGCGGCCCATCAGCACCGCGTCGTTGATCTCGAAGGTGTTGGGCATCGCCACCAGCCGCCGGCCGTCCTGCTCGGCGGCAATGTACGGCACGTCGTCGTCGCGGAAGTCCTGCTCCCACAGGAAGCCCTCCTCCAGCAGCAGCGTGGGGGTGTGGTCGCTGCGCTGGCCACCGGGGCTGCCCCAGCCGACCGGCCGCTCGCCGAGAAGGCGGGTGAACACCTCCACGCAGCGGCGAATGTTCGCGCGCTCCTCATCGCGGCTCAGGCGATACAGCCGCGTCTCCTGGCTGTAGGCGTGGCCGGCCGGCTCGTGGCCCGTGGCGACGAACTCGCGCACCAGGTCGGGCCAGGTCTCGACGGCCAGGGCGCTGATCGACGCCGAGCCCTTCACGCCGTACTCGTTCAGCACGTCCATCAGGCGGTAGAACCCCGCCTGGCCGCCGTAGCTCTGCCACGACTCGGTGGCCCAGTCGCGCTGGCCCGCCTCGGTCGCCTCGCGCGGGAAGTCGGGCGTCACGCGGATGCCGGCCTGGGCCTGCGGCCCCGCCCACGCCTCCAGCACCAGGTAGAAGTTGACCGCGATGCGCGCGTCGTCGGGCCAGGGCACGCACGGTCGTCGCATGGACCTAACCCCCCCGGCCCCCCTTCCCCTCGAAGGAAGGGGGGTGTGGTTTCAAAGGTTTAGCCGTCGAAATCGGGCTGTGTGGCGTGAGCCACGATACGGGCGAGCACGGCGTCGAGTCGCTGTCGCACATCCTCGTTCGGCACCCGGAGGATGCGTAGGCCTCGCACCATCAAGATCTCGTCTCGCTCGCCATCGTAAGCGGGCTGGGTCTCGTGTACAGGATCGTCGACCTCGACGATGAGGCCCGCGGTGGCGCAATAGAAGTCTACGGTGAAGCCGTCGATTACCTGCTGGCGACGGAAGTGTAGCCCATGCAGCTGGCTTCGTCGCAGCCGCTCCCACAGCCGTCGCTCTTCGGGAGTCATCTCGCGACGCAGCCGCTTCGCCCGCTCAAGCTTCGGCCGAGCGATACGCTGGCCTCGGACTACCTGGCGTCCTTCAAGCTGCATCGTCATCATCCGGCCACCTCGCCCGTAGCTAGACACTCCCCTTCCTTCGGAGGGAAGGGGGGCCGGGGGGTTAGGTCCTCCCCCCTCACGCGCTGCCAATCATACTCTGCCGCCCGTCCCCCGGCCAGCGATCAGGGCGCGGGCTCGGGGTGCGCCGGGACGGGCGCCGCGTCGGCCGGGACGCCGTGCTCGACGACGAGGTACGTCTCGCCGCCCACGAGGTAGCGCTTGGGGTTGTCGGGATCGGTGGCGCAGGTGGCGCCGGGTAGCTCGACGGCGTAGGCGCCGTCCGGCGCAGCCACCAGGCGATGGACGCGCCCGGCGGCATCGATCAGGTCGGCCTTCGCGCCGGCCGCCGGCAGCCGCGCCACGACCGGCTCGGGCGCGCGGTTCCAGAGCACCGTCGTGCGCGCGCCGTCCGGCCGCGCCGCGACCACGCTCTCGACGCTCGCCCCGGGGAAGTAGCGCGCCGTCTCGGCGTCGCCCAGGTAGCGCACCGCCGTCTGGTAGGCGACGTAGGCCGGGCGGGGCGAGCCGTCCTCGCGCACCAGCGCCGCCCGCTCGACGGCGTCTACCTCCCCGTTCTGGTCCGCGCCGGGGCTGTCCTGCGCCTTGTAGAAGGCGACGCGCTCGGCGCCGCCGGCCAGGCCCAGCCCGAACGCTTGCAGCACGTAGCCCGCCTGATCGACCAGCGTGCAGCGCATGTCCGTCGGCGTGTCGTAGCCGGTGCCGCGGTTCGTCGGGTCGTCCCAGGGCACGACGTTCGTCTCGTCGATCCAGATCGGCTTGTCGAAGCCGCGCGCCTGCATCAGCGCGCGGTACAGCCGTGGCACGTCGTACAGCGCGCGCGGGTCGGTGTACAGGTGGAGGGTGGCCACGTCGAAGTAGTAGTCGTTCGCCGGTGCGGTCGGGTCGGCGGCCATCAGGTCCAGCAGGCGCTCGAAATACTGCGGCTGGCCACGACGGCGGTCCACCCAGTAGGTCAGCCCCGCGAGATGGACGCGCGCCTCGGGGTTGCCGCGCTTGACGGACAGGTAGGCCACACGCAGCAGCTGATAGTACTCCTCCACCCTGCCGGCCCAAGCGTAGTAGGCGCCGTTCGGGTCGTCGGGCTGGATGTCGGGCTCGTTCCAGATCGTCCAGTCGTCGATCTCGCCGGCGTACTCGCGCGCCATCGCCTCCACGAAGCGGCCCCAGTAGTTGTCGGGGGCGTCCCAGGGCAGGTCGAGGTTGCGCGGCACGGCCTGCCCGCGGTCGCTCGGCTGCGCGGCCGCCCAGGCGGGCGTGTTGAGGAGCACGCCGACGAGCTGCTTGCCCTGGCGGCGCTCTTCGGCGAGCAGGGCGTGCGGCAGGTAGTGGGGGTTGAGCGCGCCACCCGGCCGCGCCTGGAGCGCGCGCCACCAGAAGACGAGGCGCTCGTAGCCGGCGCCGAGCGGCGGCGGCGCGTCGCGGTCGGTCAGGTGGAAGGCCTCGACCAGCCCAAACCGCGTGGCGGGTGCCGCCGGCGGGGGCAGCGGCCGTACGGGGGTGTACGGCAAAGGGCCGGGCGCCACCAGCGCGTCTTGCCAGCGCGTCGGCGCGGCGGGCGGGGCGACAGCGTCGAGGTAGGGCGCGGCCACCCAGCCGGCCGCGTCGCCGGCGCGCACCTGATACCAGGCGCCGCTTACCGCCTCCACAGGGCCCTCGACCACGTCGACCGCGGCGCCGGGCGGCAGCATGGCGCGCACGTCGGCCGCGCCGTCCGGCGCCGACAAGACGCGCAGCCCGTCGGCCAACGCCGCGGGCACGGCGGCTTCGCCGCGCAGGTTCTCGACGTAAGGCGCGGGGGTGTGGACGACGGGAGCGGGGCCGAGGAGCGGCCGGGCGGCGCGGTAGATCGCCCAGGGGAGATCGGTGTTGGCGAGGACGAGGAGCGCCGCCAGCGCGGGCGGCAGGAGCCAGCGGAGGGGGAGCCAGCGGGGCACACGACGTTCCTGGCGCAGATTGACCGTGCCCGTGTCGGCGGCGGCCGCCCCGAGCCGTCGCCGAGGTTATAGCACGCGCCCCGGCCAGCCCGGCCAGCCATTATTGCGCCTCATGAACCCCGCCGCTATGGTTGAGATAAGGCGCCACGTCGGGACAACTAGAATAGTCGTCGGTTGTAGACTCGATTGGTACGGCGCCCGCCACCTTCGCGATCAGGCGAGTAAGTCAGGAGAGCTACATGGCACGAGACGTAGCGGCCGTTTCTGCGCGCATCGTGCGGAATCCTCGTATCCTCAGCGGGGAGCCGATCGTCGAGGGAACCCGTGTCCCTGTCCGGGCGATCGTGGTAGCCTGGCATTACGAGCCGGATATCAGCCGCATGCTCAAAGCGTACCCACACCTCAGCCCGGAGGCCATCAAGGCAGCCTTGGCCTACTACGCGGACCATCGCTCCGAGATCGATGAGTACATCCGAGCAAACGACGCTGATCTTGATTGATGGCGGCTCCGCCCGTCTATATCGACGACTGCGTCGACTATCAACTCGTGGCCTATCTGCAGGCCCGGGGCTTCTCGGCGACGCACGTGCTCGATCAGGGCATGCGCGGCGCGGACGACGACACACAGCTCGGATTTGCCACGCGGCAGGGCTGGGCGCTCCTGACCACGAACAGCCGTGAGTTCAATCGACGCCATGCCGCCTGGCGGCAGCAGGGAAGAACTCACGCGGGACTCCTGACGTTACCTCAGAAGGCTTTCCCACTCCTGCGGCTGCGCGGGGCGATGATGCTCGATTGGATAGCCCTGGAATCTGCCTACGCATCGCAATCCATGTTGTGGCGCTGGGTGGATTGCCAAAACTGGCTTCTCGGCGCTGGGCATCTGCCTGGCCACACACTGTCCGAAGTTCGGTTCGCTTACGGTCAAGCACTGGAGCCATAAGCGGGTGCCTGTCAGGAGCACGACAACACGCGCGCTCAGCCGCTGCTATACTGGGGCCACTCGTGGAGCGGAGCCGCAAGCACGCGAGGGCCGCGATGTCAGATCTACCACGCAGCCGGAGCAGCCTCAGCCGCCGCCAGTTCGTACAGGGCGCGGGAATAGCTGGCCTCGGGCTGCTGGCGGGGTGTGGACGGCTGCCGGGGCAACCACCAGCGCGAGTGCCGCGGATCGAGGTCCTCTCGCCGGGTCCTCCCCTCTTTGGGTGCTCGCCTCCATCGGACAATGTGAATCCTTTCCGGCAAGGGCTGCAAGAGCAGGGTTATGAAGTAGGCCGCGATGTTCTGATCGAGTATCGCTCTGCGGAGGGCAGGCCCGAGAAGTACCGCGACCTCGCCGACGACCTCGTCCGTATGAACGTCGATGTTGTCGTCGCTTACGCGGATGCGATCCAGTCTACGCGAGAAGCGACCGGTACTATCCCCATCGTTATGGCCATTAGCGATGATCCGGTCCGGTATGGGCATGTAGCGAGCCTCTCGCGGCCGGGTGGCAATGTCACGGGCCTGAGCCTGATGGCTCCCAGTTAGCCGGCAAGCGGCTGGAGTTACTCACCGAGTCCCTGGCCGGGCGCACCCACATCGCGGTACTCTGGGATGCAGCCAATCAAGGGAACGAGGCGCAGTGGCGCGAAATGCAGACCGCGGCCGTGGCCTTGGGCATTCAGCTTCAGCCTTTGCGGCTGCGAGAGATCGGCGCGCTGGAGGCAGCCTTCGAAGCCGCGAGAAATGGGCACGCGGACGGCCTGATCGTGGTGTCCAGCTCCCTAATTCGCGCTAGCGGACGACGCATCGCGGCGTTAGGGATGCGAAACGGGCTGCCGATCATGGCTCAGAGTAGCGACCTAGTAAGTGTCGGCGCCCTGATGTCCTATGGGCCAAATATTGCTGACCTGCAGCGACGGGCCGCGGCTTACGTAGATCGAATCCTCAAGGGCGCTAAGCCGGCCGACCTCCCGGTGGAGCAGCCGAGCAAGTTCGACTTCGTGGTCAATCTTAAGACCGCCCAGGCGCTTGGGCTCAACATCCCCCAGGATGTGCTGCTCCAGGCCACTGAGGTCATTCAGTAGCCTGCTGCGGCGGTGAGCACACAGGGTCGAGTGCGGCCGGCCCCGGTTTAGGCCTCCGCCACTTCGAGCCGGCCGAGGTGCTCGAGGCCGGCCTGCTTGCTGGCGTTGAGCACTTCCAGCCCCACGAGGTGGCCGGCCTCGTCGTAGTCGGCAATCAGACCTGGGCGCAGCTCTTCAGACTCGACGATGGGCGCATCGCTTAGACGGAAGTAGAGCGCGTCGCTCTCGGAGTCGATGCGCAACCTCACATCCGCCCCCTCGCGCGCCGGTCGAAGAACACAGAGACGATCCGAGCCGGCGTCCGGTGCTCGTTCACGATCACGTGCAGCACGCGCCCGCCGGCCTCGCCGAAACGCTTGTAGTAGTGCATGTTGCCATCCCCGGCAACGTCGTGCCGACGGCGGTCCGGGTGCTGAATTGTACGCCACATCCAGTCCTCCGGGAGCTGGCGCTCGTCCAGCATGTCCCGGGCGTGTTGCGAGACTTCCATCGCGCCGGTGCGGCCCCTATGCCGGCATTGTGGCCTCTTGCAGATCAAACGACCAGGGTTGCCCGGTGTTACAGCCGCAACCGCAATAGTGACCGCTCCGAGAGGGCCGATACCCACTTCGTGAGCCGCCGTCAGTCGAAGTCGAACAGCTCGCCGAGCAGGCCGCGGCGCTTGCGCTTGCGATAGTCGTCGGCGCGTTCGTAGTAGCGATCGCCGCGACGCGCGTAGTCGTCGGCAGCGTCGTGGCGGCGGCGCTCGTCCGAGTAGTCTCGGCGGGCGGCGGGGGCCGCCGGCGCGGCCGCGGCGACGCGGTCGATGATCTTGTCCAGCTCGCCGCGGTCGAGCCAGACGCCGCGGCAGGTGGGGCAGTAGTCGATCTCCACGCCCTGACGCTCGGTCATCTGGAGCGTGGTCTGGCAGGCGGGGCAGTGCATGGCTCTCCTCCTTACTGTGAGCTATGGCGCTTCTCGGCCGGATCGAGCCGGCTGCGGGCTCCCCTCAGGGCTGGCGGGCCGGGGAGGGTCGCTTCCGACGGGAGGGACGGGCTGGGGGATCGGCAGCGCCGCTGCCTCCGCCGGTCCCGCCTCGCGGCCGCGCCCCACTAGCAGCGAGGCGAGGAGCGCGGTCGCCAGGATCGCGGCGATTACGAGCAGCGACGCCCAGATGGGCACGTGGTAGAGGTCGCTGAGCAGCATCTTGGCGCCGACGAAGACGAGCAGCGCGCCGAGCCCCACCTTCAGGTACACGAAGCGGCTCATCAGACCGGCCAGCAGGAAGTACAGCGACCGCAGACCCAGGATGGCGAAGGCGTTGGAGGTGAACACCAGGAACGGGTCGCGCGTGACGGCGAAGATCGCGGGGATCGAGTCGACGGCGAAGAGCACGTCGGTCGTCTCGACCACGACCAGGACAGCCAGGAGCGGCGTGGCCCACCAGCGGCCGTCCTGGCGCACGAGCAGCCGCGCGCCGTGGTATGCCGGGGTCAGCGGCAGCAGCCGCCCCAGCAGCCGCAGCGCGGGGTTGCGCTCGGGGTGAACGGCCTCGTCCTGCTGGCGGGCCACCTTGATGCCCGTCAGCACGAGGAAGGCGCCGAACAAATAGACGATCCAGTGGAACGTGCCCAGGAGCGCCGCGCCGGCCGCGATGAAGAGGGCGCGGAAGACGATGGCGCCGAGGATGCCCCAGAACAGCACGCGGTGCTGGTAGGCGGCGGGCACGCCGAAGTAGGCGAAGATCAGCGCGAAGACGAAGAGGTTGTCGACCGACAGGCTCTCTTCGATGACGTAGCCGGCCAGGTACTCGCCGGCGGCGGCGCCCCCCTGCCAGACCCACAGCACGCCCGCGAAGGCGAGGCCTAGCGACACCCAGACGATGCTCCAGGCGGCGGCCTCGCGGAGCGATGGCGCGTGGGGCCGGCGGTGGAAGACGAGAAGATCGAGGGCGAGCAGGCCCACGACGAAGGCGACGAACGCGCCCCACACCCACGGCGCGACAGGCATACAAAAAACCTCCGGCTGAAAGCTCAGCCGAAGGTCTCTCCCCACCCGTGGGTGGACGCCACCGGGCCCGTGGGCCGTCTTGACGATGGCGCCGTGCGGGATACTCCCCCTCGGACACAGTTACCTTACCAGGCCGCCGCACCGCGCGCCAACCCTCTGTATGCGCGCTCCCCGCCGGGGCCGGCTATTCGCCGGCCCCGCAGGGTGTTGGGCGTGCTGCATCACGCCGCCGGCCGCCCGCACGGTCGCCAGCCGCCTCCCACACGCGCGGGCGCAACTCCCGCGCTCCGCGGTCCACGCCCCGGCGCGGCCATGTAACGTTCGCGGTACGGTGCCGTTTAACCTGGCAGAGAGCGCCGCCGGGCGGACCGGGCAAGCCGTCCCAGGCGCTCGGGCCACGGCCCAGGGCTGGACGACCATGATTACCCGGCAGCCCTCACGCCCCGGTCGGTACCCGGTCGGCTGGGCGCTCGCGCTCCTGGCGGGGTTGCTCGCCGCCTTGCTGCCCCTGGCCGCGGCCGCCGCGCCCGCCCGTGAGGCGCCAGCCGGCGGCTCCGCGCTCGACGCGCCCGCCCGGGACACGGCGCCCGGCTTCCCGCCGGCCGCGCGCCCGCTCCTGGGCATCCTGAGCGCGCGCGCCGCGGCCCCGGACGCCGCACTGCCTACCAGCACACTCGCCGTGCCCGCGGGCGAGCCGGCAGCCCTTCTCGGCGGCCCGCCGGCGCCGCGCGGCGCCGCGCCCCAGCAGACCGACGACCAGGCGACGCTGGAGACGCGCCGCCCCGAGGTGCAGTGGGCGGCCGGCGACAGCGGGGCCTGGCAGAGCGTACCGACGCAGCAGACGGTGCAGACGGGCGACCGCGTGCGCACCGGCAGCGACGCCAGCGCGCGGCTCGTCTACTTCGAGGGCACCAGCGTCGACCTCGGGCCCGAGACGGGCATCCGCGTCGAGCGGCTGGCGCGCAGCGATGGCGGCAACGTCGTCACGCGGCTGTTCCAGGCCGCCGGCACGACGGTGAGCCGCGTCGTTCACCTCACCGATCCGGCCGCCAGCTTCGAGATCGACACCCCCTCCGCCACCGCGTTCGTGCGCGGCACCGAGCCGCGCGTCGAGGTCGCCGCCGACGGCTCGACCCGCGTTACGAACGTGCCCGATGGCACCGAGGGCCTCGTCGTCGTCGTCGGCAAGGACCAGAACGCCTCGCAAGTGACCCTGCGCCCCGGCGAGGGCACCTCCATCGTGCCGGGCCTGCCGCCCTCGCTGCCCGCGCCCGTGGCCGGCCTGCAGGTCGATCAGACGGCCGCGTCCCCCGCCGGGCAGACCGTGCAGGAGCAGCAGCAGGAGCGCCACCGCCAGCAGCAGCAACAGGCCCAGCAGGCGGCCGAGCAGGCGCGGCTCGGCGTGATCGCCGCGCAGAACGAGCTATCGCGGCTCACCCAGCAGGAAAACGCGCTCCTACAGCAGATCGCCGACTTGCTGACGCCCACCCCCGCGCCGACGCCGCGGCCCAAGGGCGTCGGTCCGAGCAACGACCAGTTCGCCGGCGCGACGCCGGTCACCTCGCTCCCGGCGCGCTTCCAGCAGAACACCAGCGGCGCCACCACCGAGGGCGGCGAGCCGCTGACCCCCTGCGGCCCGAACACCTTCACCGGCAAGACCGTCTGGTTTGCCGTGAGCGGCAGTCCAACCGGCGGGGTCAGCGTGGACACCTTCGGCAGCGACTTCGACACCGTGCTCGCCGTCTACACGGGCACGACGCTGGGCAGCCTCTCCCTCGTCGCCTGCAACGACGACACGAGCGGCCCGCAGTCGCGCGTCGTCTTCGCCATCACGCCCGGGACGACCTACTACGTGCAGGTCGGCGGCAATGGCGGGTCCTCCGGCAACCTCGTCGTCAACGTCCGCGCCGCGCCGCCGCCCCCGCCCAACGACGCCTTCGCTCACGCCATTCCGGTCACGGTCCCCGCCACGCGGACCGCCGTCACCGACAGCGCCAGCACCGAGCCCGGCGAGCCCACGCTGCCGATCTGCGACGGCCGGCCCCGCCCGATCGGCGCGACCGTCTGGTACACGCTCACGCCCGCCACCACGGCCGCCGTCGCCGTCGACACGCTGGGCAGCAGCTTCGACACGATGGTCGCCGTGTACACTGGCTCGGCGCTCGCCAACCTCTCCCTCGTCCGCTGCAACGACGACACCGGCGGCACCCTCCAGTCGCGCGTCTCGTTCGTGGCGCGCGCCGGCACGACCTACTACGTCCAGGTCGGCGGCTTCGCCAACGCCTCCGGTAACCTCACGGTCCACTTTAGCCCCGGCCTGCCCCCGCCGCCCAACGACGATTTCGCCAACGCCGCGCCCATCGGCACGCTGCCGGCCCAGCTGTCGGCGGTCACGGACAGCGCCAGCGTCGAGCCCGGCGAGCCCATCAGCTTCACCTGCGACGGCCGATCGGTCACGATCGACAACACCGTCTGGTACACCCTCACGCCCCTGACGACGGGCTACGTGGCCGTCGACACCTTCGGCAGCGACTACAACACGGTGCTCGCGGTCTACATTGGCAGCGCGCTCGCGAGCCTGACCCCCGTCGCCTGCAACGACGACACGCTCCAATCCGGCACCGGCAACGCCGACCAGTCGCGCGTAACCTTCAACGCGGTCGCCGGCACCACCTACCGCATCCAGGTCGGCGGCTACCAGGGCGCCTCGGGCAACCTCGTCCTGCACGCTGCCGTCACCAGCCCGCCGCCCGCGAACGACAACTTTGCGGCTGCAACGGTCGTGGCGCCCGCGTCGCTGCCGGCGACCTTTACGGCAGCCACCGACAGCGCAACCGTCGAGCCCGGCGAGCCGCACGCGCTCGGCAGCACCGCGCTCACCTGCGCCGGCACCAGCAGCCTGGTGCTGACCAACACCGTCTGGTACAGCTTCACGCCGACGAGCAGCGGCGCGCTCGTGGTGGACACGTTCGGTAGCAGCTACGATACGGCCATCGTCGTCTATACCGGCAGCGCGCTCGGCGCCCTCAGCCAGGTCGCCTGCAACGACGACGCGACCCAGCCAGGGACGGCCAACACGTTGCAGTCGCGCGTGGTTGCGGACGTGACGGCGGGGACGACCTATCGCGTGCAGATCGGCGGCGTGCAAGGGGCGTTCGGCAGCCTGACCGTACACTTCGCCTTCGGCCCGCCGCCCCCGCCCAACGACGCCTTCGCCAACGCCCAGGCGGTGACGACGCTGCCGAGCAATTTCGGCCCGGTCGACACGACGACGGCCAGCCTCGAGCCCGGCGAGCCCACCGCGCCGATCCTCTGCGCTGTGCCCATCGGCAACACCGTCTGGTACACCTTCACGCCCGCGACGACCGTGCCGGTCAGCATTGACACCTTTGGCAGCAATTTCGACACGGTGCTGGCGGTGTACGCCAACAACACGGGCGCCCCGCCGGCCAGCCTGCTCAGCAGCTTCTTCAACCAGCCTAATCAGGTTGCCTGCAACGACGACGCCAACGGCACGCCCCAGTCGCGGGTCACGTTCCTCGCCACGGGCGGCAAGACCTACTACGTACAGGTGGGTGGCTTCAACGGCGCGTTCGGTACCTTGCAGGTCCACTTCCAGCCGGCGACGCCGCCGCCCAACGACAACTTCGCCAACGCCCAGGCCGCCGCCCCCGGCCAGTTCACCGCATCGACCGTCGCGGCGACGACCGAGCCCGGCGAGCCGCTCGTCGTGGACGCCGCGTGCGCGCCGACTACTGGCGGCACCCTGGGCGCCACCGTCTGGTATACGTACACCACGCCGATCCCGGCGCAGGTGACGATCGACACCTTCGGCAGCGACTTCGACACCGTGCTCGCCGTGTACACGGGCAACGCGCTGGGCAGCCTGAGCCGTGTGGCCTGCAACGACGACGCGCAGGGCACGCAGTCGCAGCTTACCTTCGCGGCGACGCCCGGCACGACGTACCGCGTGCAGGTCGGCGGCTTTGGCGGTGCGGTCGGGAACCTCGTCGTGAACTTCAGCCAGAGCCCCGGCCCCGGCGTGCCGCGCGTCCAGCCGCCCGCGGCGCCCGCCAAGGCACCGCCCGCCCCGCCTCCCGCCGACAAGCTGAGCCCGCCCGCGAAGCCGCCCGCGCCCCCTGGGCGCGGGCGCTAACCGCGCTTCCGCTCAGCTAGCGCCATACAGATGGTCGTTCCAGAGAGACAGGCCGTCCACGCGACGGAACGCGGCGTCGAAGGACGCCAGGTCGAATACCCCGGTCTCCTGTGCAGCGGCCAGGTGCAGCGCGTCTTCCGGCGCCAGTCCGTAGTCGCTGACGTGGGTCAGCGCGCGGGCACGCATCCCTTCGGTGAGCGCAATCTCCGTCCAGCCGAACTGATTCAGTAGCTGCTCCAGCGCGACCCAGAAGCTGCGGAGATACGCCCGGCGAACGTCGGCGCGATCCCACCGAGCTAGCCGCGCCTCGCGCTGCCACTGCTCGGGCAACGCCTGTCGGAACTCGGCCTGGCAGACCACGTGCGTCAACTCAACCCAGGTCAGAGGGGACACGTAGAGCGTCGTGAGGCCGCTCGCGAACAGCGGAAGCAAGAAGTCCCGCGCTTGCTCGTGGTGAACGTGGTTGCTCACGAAATGAGCGACGAGGATGTTCGTATCGAGATAGAGATGGGCGGGCGGCGCCTCGGCGAAGGCGCGTTCAGTCGCGGGCACGGCGCGCGGGTTGGTCGTCGCCCAGCTTCTCGAGGAACTGGACCGAGGGCACCGGACGTGTCAGCCGCACAATGCCCGCCAGCCGACGCACCTTCTCAGCGCTGGCATCCGCGGCTTTGGGATGGTGCTTAGTCAGGTCGGCCTGCTTCACCTTAGCCATCCCAGTCCCTCTCCGGCGCAGACACGTGGCTGCGGAGCTTCCCCACGGGGCGAATACCATAAACGACAGGCGCCTGAAAGCGCCCCCCCGCATTCAGAGCATACGGGATGGGCGTAGCAGGAGCAACAAGCGAGTAGGCAACCGCCAAGACCCGGGCCGGGCCCGCCGGGCTGCTCCTGGCGGGTGCGCTGGCGTTCGGCGTGCTGGCCGCATGGCGGCGGGGCTAGCCGGCGGCGCGGCGGGCGATGCGGAGCAGGTAGAGCTGCCAGTGGCAGACGGCGCGCGCCGGGTCGGCGGCGATGCGCGCCTGCACGCGCTGGTAGAACGTGTGGCCCGCGCTGGCGCGGCGCGCGGCGTCGAGGCGGCCGAAGAGCGACGGCTCGCTGAAGCCGCGCAAGAAGCCGGTGTAAGCGGCCGCGAAGGCCTGGGCGTCGTGCGTCTGCTCGTAGCGCGGCCAGAACGCGTCCGGCAGCACGGCGGGCGCGCTCTCCACCAGCTCCAGCGCCGCGCCGATGGTGCCCCCCGCCGCGAACGGCGCCGTCCACTCGGCCAGCGTGCGGTAGTAGGTCGGCACCACCATCTGCGCGTACTCGGCTGCCGTGAGGGTGCCGTCCGCGACCATCTCCTGGAGCACCTCGTTCGCCAAGTCCATCAGGCTCTCGGCGCCGCTGTTGCCCGCGTCGTCCGCGCCGCTGGCGACGACCACAAGCTGCCCGCCCGGCCGCAGCTCGCCCGCCCGGCAGGTCAGGAAGCGCGCCCAGTCATCCCGCGCGCGCTGGGCGAAGGCCGCGCGCACGGCGCCCGTGGCCCGCGGCGACCAGATCTGGCCGGGGATCGGGCAGGGCACGGCGCTCAGCCAGTGGACCGTGATCGACGAGTAGCCGAGGCTGACCTGGCCCGCGGGGAAAATTTGCTCGTAAAACGACTTGCCCGCCGCGAAGGCGTAGACCTCCTCGGCCCCGCGCAGGTAGCTGTCTGGCGATTCGGCCAGCAGCCGGAACAGCGAGTTGAAGTCGTTGTCGGGCAGGTCCGTGTGCGTGATGGCGAGCGCCGCGCCGGGCACCCGCTCGCGCACGGCCGCGATGACCGCCCGCATCGGCGCCTGCGAGTTGCGGCCCTCAGAGGCGCCGTAGTCGGCGACCACGACCGGCTCGCCCGGCCCTGGCAGCGCCAGCGCCGCGACGGCGCGCGCGAGCAGCGGCAGGCCGAAGTCGCTGGCGCTGTGCTGGGGCTGCGAGTGCTCGTTGTAGAAGTCCTGCCCCTCCATGACGCTCTCGACGGCCGGCGCGGCACCGGCCGCCGCGCCGGGATGCGGCTCGCTCATTGCCCTCCCTCCCGGCGGCCGAGCCTGGGGCCGGCCGCCCGCCGCGTCGCCCAGCCGAACCGTCGGGCGCGCGCCGTGCCTGATTGTAGCAGTACGCGGCGCGGGGACCGCTCCGGCGCCGCGGCCCCTAGGCGGACACCGCCGCCGCGTCGATAATTGCGGATACCGCCTCCGGGTCGGTAATAAACAATGGAAAGGCCCGCCATAGCGCGCGGGCCGGCCAGCGCGGAGACGGGGGTCGAGCGTGAAGCAGCAGCACTGGCGCCTCCTCGGACAGATCTTGCTCGTGGCGGTCGGCTACGCCGCGATCGGCAAGCTGTTCGTCCTGTTGTCCAGCCTCGTCAACGTCGTGGCGCTCGTCTACCCGCCCGAGGGGCTGGCGCTGGCCGCCGGCCTGTGGCTGGGCTACCGCGTCTGGCCCGGCGTCTTCCTGGGCGAGCTGCTGCTGACCATCTCCACCCCGACGCCGCCGCTCGTCTCGCTCACCATGGCGTGCGGCAACACGGCCGACATGCTCGTCGGCGTGGCTCTCCTGCGCGGGCGCCTCGACTTCTCGCCGCGTCTGGAGCGGCTGCGCGACGTGGTCGGCCTCACGCTGGTCGTGGCGGCGGCTTGCGCGCCGCTCAGCGCCACCGTCGGCGTCACGGCCCTCTGGCTGGCCGGGGCGGTCCCGGCTAGCCAGTACGGCGCGACGTGGGCCTCCTGGTGGCTCGCCAACGTCATCGGCCAGGTGCTGGTCGCGCCCGCGCTGCTGACCTGGCTAGCCCACCCGCCGCATCCGGGGCAGCGCCGCCAGCTCGTCCTGGCCGCGGCGCTGGGCGTCGTGCTGGTCCTGGTCAGCCAGATCGCGTTCGGCCGCTGGGCGGCCTATGGCCTGTACCATCCCGCGCTGCTGTTCGCCATCTTCCCGGCGCTGATCTGGCTCGGCGTGCGCTGCGGGCCGCGCGAGGCGGCGACCGCGGCGCTGCTCGTGGTGCTGATGGCGCTGGAAGCCACTGCGAGCGGCATCGGCCCGTTCTCCGCGGGCACGCTCGCCGAGCGGCTGGTGTACCTTAACATCTTCATGATCGGCGCGGCGATGACGGCGCTGTGGGTGGCCGCGCTGTTCGCGGAGCGGCGCGCGCTGGAGGCCGAGCGGGTGACGCGCGCGCGGCTGGAGGGCATCCTGCTGGCGGCGCGCACGATCGAGCACGAGCTGGGAAACAAGCTGGCCCTGACGCTGGGCTGGACGGAGCTGCTGGCCGTGCATCCGACGCTGCCGGACGCCCTGCGCCCGCTCGCGGCGGAGGCGCTCGACGGCGCCCAGCAGGCGACGACGATCCTGCAACGGCTCCAGGCCCTCAATCGGATCGAGGAGACCGACTGGGGCCCCAACATGCCCACCACCCTCGACCTCGCGCGCCTGACAGCCGCCGCCCCGGCGCCCCCCACGGTCGCCGCGACCGGCGCCGCCCCGGCGCGCGGCTAGCGTCGGCGGCAGCAGGCTTCCCCGTCTGGAGAGCCCGCGTACCGGGGCTCAGGGAGGCGGGATCGGCGTGAGCGGCGGGCGGTCCTGGAGGACGGCGAGCACGTTCTCGGCGGCGAGCGTCGCCATGCGATCGCGCGTCGCCACGCTCGCGCTGCCGACGTGCGGCACCACGAGGCAGTTGGGCAGCGTCAGCAGCGGGTGGTCGGCGGGCAGCGGCTCGGGCTCCGTGACGTCGAGGCCAGCGCCCGCGATCCAGCCCTCCGCCAGCGCGCGGTAGAGCGCGTCGGGGTCGACGACCGGGCCGCGCGCCGTGTTCACGAGATACGCGGTCGGCCGCATCCGGCGCAGCGCCGCCGCGTCGAACAGGTGGTGCGTCTCGGGCGTGAGCGGCAGGTGGACGCTCACGAAGTCGCTCACGGCCAGCAGTTCGGGGAACGCCACGCGCCGCGCGCCGGTGGCCGCCTCGGCCGCCTCCTGCCGGCCGCGCGCCGTGTAGAGAATCGTCATGCCGAAGCCGGCCGCGCGCCGCGCCACGGCCGCGCCGATGCGGCCCAGGCCCGCGATGCCGAGCGTGGCGCCGTACACGTCGCGGCCGAGCAGCAGCAGCGGGTCCCAGGTCGTCCACTGGCCGGCGCGCACGTAGCGCGCGCCCTCGGGCAGGCGCCGCGCCACGGCGAGCAGCAGGGCGAACGCCAGGTCGGCGGTCGTCTCGGTGAGCACGCCGGGCGTGTTCGTCGCCACCACGCCGCGCGCCGCTAGCGCAGCCAGGTCCAGATTGTCGTAACCGACCGCCATGTTCGCCACCGCGCGCAGCCGCGGCGCGGCCGCCAGCAGCTCGCCATCCACGCGGTCGGTGAGCAGGCAGAGCAGCCCATCCGCGTCGGCGACCTGACGCAACAGCTCGGCGCGCGGCATTGGCTGGTCGGAGTCCCAGAGCCGCACGGCCGCCGCTCCGCGCAGCAGCTCCAGCCCTGCCTCGGGGATACGGCGCGTCACGAGCACGGTCGGCTGATCCATCCGCTACCCCTGAGTGCTTCTAGAACTACGCATTGAAGGCAAGGAGAACAACAAGGACTCTGCGGCTGTCCACAAGCCAACGATAGCCAGCACGCCGCGACTGATAGTACCCAAGAGATCCGGCTGTCGGACCCGCGCCACGTTCACTTGCATGCTCAGCAGGTACGAGGCGAGGATGAGACCAAAGACTCCCAGGGCCATCCGGCCTCGCAATTGCCACGCCAGTCGCTCGGCTTCGCTATCTCGCCTCCGCGATTCTATTCGGGCCAGGATGCTGGCGCCTAATAGCAGCAGGCCAGCCAGCGAGAACGCTATCCCCCATTCCGAGAAATCTACTGCCGCGCTCGGAACTGTTAATAGCACTAGCACGTAGAGGAGCGCGATGTCTGCACCGGCCACGCAGCCTATCCATGTGAGACGCATAACGCTCCTCGGTCCCTACTCGGGGCGGCTCCTGCCGTCCGGTTTACTCCGGCGGGGCCGCGCCCGGCGAGTCCAGATTCCGCGCCCCGGGACGGAGCGCGCCCATACCGAGTCCGCCCCCCTTCGCGCGGGACCGCCGCTGGCGATTGCGCGCCAGCCACGCCAAGCAGATCAAGCATCGAGTCTGGTACGATCCGGACACTGGGTACGAATATGATGCGGACCCGAATCCGCGCCGAGCTACCTGGCACGAGATCAATCCGCGCACCGGCGAGTACCGCGACGTCGATCGCACGACGGGCCAGCCTATCGCCGGGAGCGAAGGGCGCTGGCGCCCCCTCAGCTGATCGGAGAGCAAAATGGCAACCAGCACGCGAAAGCATACGAGGGAGCCCCGCCAACCCTGGGCGCCCGCGCCCGGCGCACGAGTCCGCCTGCGAGGGCGCGGGGCATCCTATACACTCGCTGCCGACACCGGGACGGTGGAGCAGCCGGACCCCGACAACCCCGGCTACTACTTCGTGCGTCTCGACGAGCCGGCGACGTACTACCGCGCCGACGGCACCACCGAGCCGCTACCCGTTATCCGGGAGGCCGACGACAACCTGCTGCCCCTGACCGACCGCCCAGCATAAGAGAGCCAAGGCGTAGCCGCTGAAACTCCACCACACCAAGACGGCCGCGTAGGATAGCAGCTCATACATGCCCACGCCGCCTCCATTTGCGCGGGGCCGCCGCTGGCGGTGGCGGATGAGTCAGCGGCGTGAGGTCGGGCGCCGGGTCTGGTACGATCCGGATACACGGCTAGAATACGCGCCCGACCCGCGCTCGACGCATCGTGCCGGACCGCGCACCTGGCACGAGATCAATCCGCGCACGGGCGAATACCGCGATCTCGACCCGGAGACAGGCCGCCCGGTAGCGGGATACGAGGGGCACTGGCGGCGCCTGAGGTAAGGGGAGAGGGAGACATGGCACGCGTCAAGCCTCGGTCCTGGTCCGCGGGCGATCGGGTTCGCCTGGTAGGCACCCCGACTGGCCTGCAGCTTACCACTCCCAATGGCACAGTGGTTGGCCCCGACCCCGATTGGGGAGGCTACTATATCGTACGGCTGGATCAGCCCGCGATCTACTATTGTCGCGGCCAAGATGAGCCGCTGAGCGAGATTACCGAAGCCGGCGATAACCTGCGGCCCCTGACCGACCAGCCAGCATAACCGACCCGCTGCCCAGCCCTGACGGCGCGGGCCAAGACGACACGCGGGAGATGAAGCGCGATGGACAGCCGCTGGTCCGACGCCGACGCCGCCGCCCTGCCCGACCTGGATGGCTTGCTCTACGTCTCGCGCCTCGTCGGCCAGGAGCCGGCACTCGTGCTCTGGGGCGGCGGCAACACGTCGGTGAAGCGCACCGAGCACACGGCGCTCGACGAGGACGTGCCGGTGCTGCGCGTGAAGGGCAGCGGCTCCGACCTCAAGAGCGTGCAGCCGCGCGACTTCCCCGGCCTGGGCCTCGACGCGGTGCAGCGCCTCCGCGCCCGCGCCACCCTCCCCGACGACGACATGCTGGCCTACCTCGCCCTCTGCGCCGTCGAGTCGGGCGCCGCGCGGCCATCGATCGAGACGCTGCTCCACTCCTGGCTGCCGGCGCGCTACGTCGTCCACACGCACGCCGACGCCATCCTGGCTATCACCAATACGCCGCACGGCCGCCAGTGGACCGAGGAGGCGTTCGAGGGGGCGGCCTGTTTCATCCCCTACGTGCGCCCCGGCTTCGACCTCGCCAAAGCGATCGACGCGGCGCTCGCGGCCCAGCCCGACGCCCAGTACGTCGTCATGGAGAAGCACGGCCTGACGACGTGGGGCGAGACGGCGCGGGCGGCCTACGAGGCGACCATCGCCGTCTGCAGCCGCGCCGAGCAGTTCCTGCGCGACCGGGCGCGCACGGCCGAGCCGTTCGGCGCGACGCGCGTGCCGGCCCTTCCGCCCGCCGAGCGCCGCCGCGTGTACGTCGCGCTCGCCCCCACGCTCCGCCAGCTCGCCACGGCGCCGCTAGCGCAGGGGCCAGGGGCCAGGGGCCAGGGACCGGAGCGGGAGGCGGAGGCTCGGGGCCAGGGGCCAGGGGGGGCGACCTCCCGACCCCCGACCCCCGACCCCCGACCCCTGTACCGAGTGTTGCGCTTCGACGACGCGGACGACGTGTTGGAGTTCGTCGGCAGCGCCAAGGCCGAGGCGCTGGCCGCGGTGGGGCCGGCCACGCCCGACCACATGCTGCACACCAAACTGCGGCCGCTGTACGTGCCGTGGGAGACGCCCGGCGACCCCGCGGCGGCTGCGGCGGCGCTGCGCCGCGCCTGGGACGCCTACGCCGCCGAGTACACGGGCTACGTCGAGGCCGGCGGCCGTGGCGGCGGCCTGGCGGAGGCGGCGGGCGGGCGGGTGCCCCCGGCCGTGCTCGCCGAGGCGGCGGCGCCCCGGCCGCGCGTGGTGCTGCTGCCGGGCGTGGGCATGGTGACCATCGGCAAGGACGCGCGCGCCGCCGGCATCACCGCCGACATCTACCACCACGCGATCGGCGTGATGCGCGCCGCCGAGGCGCTCGACGCCTACGCCTCGCTGGAGCGCCCCGACGCCTTCGACGTCGAGTTCTGGCCGCTGGAGCTGTACAAGCTGACACTTGCGCCGCCCGAGGGCGAGCTGGCGCGGCGGGTCGCGCTCGTCACGGGCGGCGGCAGCGGGCTGGGCCGCGCCATCGCCCGGCGCTTCGCCGCCGCCGGCGCGCACGTTGTCGTGACCGACCTCGACGCGGCGGCGGCCGAGGCGGTGGCGACCGAGCTGGTCCAGCGCCACGGCGCCGGGCGGGCAGTCGGCCTGCATCTCGACGTAACTGCTGAGGCCTCGGTGGCGGCGGGCATCGAGGCGACGCTGCTGGCCTACGGCGGGCTAGACGTGGTCGTGTCCAACGCCGGCATCGCCCCCTGCGCGCCCATCGTGGACACCGATCTGGCCACCTGGCAGCAGAGCCTCGCCGTGAACGCCACCGGCCACTTCCTGATCGCGCGCGCTGCCCTGCGGCTGTTCCAGGCCCAGGGGCGCGGCGGCAACGTGGTGTTCGTCGCCACGAAGAACACGCTCGCGCCCGGCGGCAGCTTCGCCGCTTACAGCGCTGCGAAGGCCGCCGAATTGCAGCTCGCCCGCGTGCTGGCCATTGAGGGCGGGCCACTCGGCGTGCGCGTGAACGTCATCAATCCCGACGCCATCTTCCAGGACACGAACCTCTGGTCGCCCGCGATGCGCGCCGGCCGCGCGGCGCAGTACGGCATCCCCGTCGAGGCGCTGCCCGTCTACTACCGCCAGCGCAACCTGCTGGGCGCCCCGATCTACGCGGAGGACGTGGCCGAGGCGGCGCTGTACTTCGCCTCCGACCGCTCGGCCAAGACCACGGGCTGCATCCTCACCGTTGACGGCGGCCTGCGCGAGGCGTTCCCGCGATGAGCGGACCTACCCCCCCGGCCCCCCCTCCCGATGCGGGAAGGGGGGAGGACCGGCGCAGCCAGCCACCAGCGCCCCCCTTGCTTCGGAGGGTGCGACGCGGAACCCTGCAAGCGTCGCCGGGGCCGGGGCGGTTAGGTCACTTCCTCCTCGCCCCCGAGGTCGCAGCGGCGCTCGAAAGCGGCGCGGCCATCGTGGCCCTGGAGTCCACGGCTATCGCCCACGGCCTGCCCTGGCCCGACAACCTGGCCGTGGCGCAGGCGATGGAGGCCGCCGTGCGCGCGGCGGGCGCCGTGCCGGCGACGATCGCCGTGCTCGACGGGCGGGTGCGCGTGGGGCTGGGCGCGGCCGAGCTAGAGCTCATCGCGCGCGATCCTGACATCGCCAAGCTGAGCTGGCGCGACCTGCCGGTCGCCGTGGCGCGCGGCGGCAATGGCGCTACGACCGTCGCCGGCACGCTTGCCGTCGCCGGCCGCCTGGGCATCCGCGTGTTCGCCACGGGCGGGCTGGGCGGCGTCCACCCCGGCGCCGAGGCGACGTTCGACGTCTCCGCCGACCTGGGCGCGCTGGCCCGCACGCCCTGCCTGGTCGTCTGCAGCGGCGCGAAGTCGCTGCTCGACCTCGCGCGCACGCTGGAGCTGCTGGAGTCGCTCGGCGTGCCGGTGCTCGGCTACGGCACCGACGAGCTGCCCGCCTTCTACACGCGCACGAGCGGCTTGCGGCTGAGCGCGCGCGTGGACACGCCCGCCGAGGCCGCGACGATCGCGGCAGCGCAGTGGGCGCTGGGGCTGGGCGGCGGGCTGGTGCTGGCGGTGCCGGTGCCCGCGGCGGCGGCGCTCGACGCGGCCGAGGTCGCGGGCGTGCTGCACGCGGCCGAGGCACGAGCGGCCGCCGCTGGGGTGCGCGGCCCCGCCCTGACCCCCTTCCTGCTGGCCGACCTGCACGCCCACTCGGGCGGCCGCACGCTCGCCGCGAACGCCGCCCTCCTGGAGCACAACGCGGCCGTCGGCGGCGCCGTCGCGGCGGCGCTCGCCGCCCTCACGACGCGCGCCGACGACGACCTACCGTAGGCCGGGACCTGGGAGGGGGAGGAGGGGGATATTGGCTCCCCTACCCCCGCTCCAGCCATTTGACTACAGCAGTTTGCAACCAGGCTGAACGGGCGGCCGACCGGGGGTGGCGGCCTGCGGGCCGCGGGCGGGCACGAGACCCGCCCCTACGGCGCCGGACAGCGGGCGGGCGTTAAACCTGCCCCTACCGGACGCTGGCTGCTCACCTGGCGCGCAAGCTGCTCTAGTTGCAGCTTGGGCTCAGGCAGCGCAGCACCTTCACGTCGCCGTTCGTCACGTCGTAGTAGCCGACCACCGGGTTGCCGCCGCTCAGCGCCACGGCGGTATAGCGTCCCACGTTGCCGATCGTGTCGGCCGCCACCACGACGTTGCCCGCGCTGCAGTTCGGATCGCCGCAGCGCAGCACCTTGAGGTCGCCGTTCGCCACGTCGTAGTAGCTCACCACTGGGTTCCCGGCGCCGTCCAGCACCAGGGAGGTGTACTGCCCGACGTTGCCGCTTGTGTCGGGTGTGGCGATGGAGTGGCCGGAGCCGCTGCAATCGACGGTGACGCAGTGCAGCACTTTCAGGTGGCCATTGGTCACGTCGTAGTAGCTGACGACGGGCCGGTCGCTCGCGTCGAGCGCCAGCGACGTGTACTGCCCCACGTTGCCGGCGCTGTCGGGCGTGGCGATGATGTTGCCGCTGCCGCAGTACGGATCGCCACAGCGCAGCACTTTCAGGTCGCCGTTCGTCGCGTCGTAGTAGCTGACCACCGGCCAGCCGCGGCTGTCTAGCCGGAGCGAGTTGTATTGCCCGACGTTGCCCGCCGTGTCCACCGTCGCGATGCAGTTGTTCGTGACCGGGCAGGTTGGCGCGAAGGAGACGCCGCCACCGCACTGGTCGTTGACGCAGTGCAGCACCTTCAGGTCGCCGTTGACCGCGTCGTAGTAGCTGACGACGGGATTGCCGGCGCCGTCCAGCGTGATGGCGGTGTGCGGCCCCACGCGCCCGCTGCTGTCGGGGTTGGTGATGACGTTGCCGCTTCGACAGGCGATGTCGCCACAGTGGAGAATCGATAAATCCCCGTTGCTCCCGGCGCTACTCGCGCCCACGTAGCTGACTACCGGGACGCCGCCGCTGTCGAGCGTCAGCGCGCTACCCCGCCCCGAGTCTGCGTGAGCGTAATCTGGCAGCCGGTTGAGGCAGTTGTAGCCGCTCGGGCACGGCGTGGGCGCCGCGGGGCCGAGCGGCGCCGAGCAGTCCGCGTTGCCACAGCGCAGCACGCCCAGCCGGTGGAGCGTTGCGTCGTAGTAGCTGACGGTGGGATTGCCACCGGCGACCGCCAGCGCGGTGTACTGGCCGACATCGCCCACCGCGTCCGGCGTCGTGGCGCAGGTGGCGCTGCTGCACCGCTGCACCTTCAGCGCGCCGCCCACGCTCGCGTCGTGGTAGCTGAGCGCCGGGTTGTCCGTCGTGTCCAGCGCGAGCGCGGCGAACTGGCCGACATTGCCAGCGGCGGCCACGGTGATCGAGTTGCCGGCGAGACACGCTACGTCGCCACAGCGCAGGACCTTCAGGCGCCCGAGCGCCGCGTCGTAGTAGCTGATCACCGGCCGGCCAAGCTGGTCCAGTCGCAGCGCGGTGAACTGCCCGACGTTGCCCCCCGCGTCCGGCGCGGCGATCGACGCCAAGTCCGCGCAGAGCGGGTCGCCACAGTGCGCCACCTTCAGCCGCTGGTTGGTCGCGTCGTAGTAGCTGATGACCGGATTGCCGAGCACGTCGAGCGCGAGCGAGGTGTGCTGCCCTACGTTGCCGATGGCATCCACCGGGACGACCGAGTTGCCGGCGGTGCAGTTCGCGTTGCCGCAGTGCAGCAGCTTCAGCGCCTGGTTGCTCACGTCGTAGTAGCTGACCACCGGACGGCCGCTGTCGTCCAGCGCCAGCGAGGTGTACTGCCCCACGTTGCCCGCCGTATCCACCGGCACGATGGAGTGGCCGCCGCCCGTGCAGTCCGGGTTGGCGCAGTGCAGTACTTTCAGGTCGCCGTTTGCCGCGTCGTAGTAGCTCACCACCGGGTTGCCGCTCGCATCGAGGGCCAGCGAAGTGAACTGCCCGACGCCGCCCGAGTCGAGCGTGGCGACCGTCCGGCCGGCGCACGCGAGGTCGTTGCAGCGCACGACCTTGAGCGTCTGGGCAAGCGGATCGTGGTAGCTGACCACGGGATGGTTGAGCCGGTTCGGCGGCGTGCCCGGCGGCGGCACGAAGCTCGGGTCGACGCGATTGTCCAGCTGGAGCGACGAGTAGTGCCCGCCGGGGCCGATGGCCTGCGTGGTGTTGCCGGTTGAGCAGTCCTTGCTGCCGCACCGCAGCACGCGCAACGTGCCGGTGGCTGGGTCGTAATAGCTCACCACCGGCACGTCGAGCGCCCCGAGCGTGCTCGCATCGCGGTTGCGGTCGATCTGCAGCGAGGTATGCTGGCCGCCCGTGCCAACGGCCGCGGCCGGCGCGACCACGAGCGGCGGCGGCGTGCCGGGGGTGGGCGTGGGGATCGCCGTCGCCGTGGGACGACTGACCGTGAAGCCGTTGCTGATGGCCAGGCGCGTGGTGCTCTTGTCGGAGAACAACCGCAGCTCGTACGCGCCAGCGGCGGCTGCCGGCGGGATGACCAGCGTCGTCGCGCCGTTCGGGGCCGTCGCGCCGGTAAAGCGCGGCGAGGCCACATAGTCGCGGTCGGCCGCGCCGGGCCGGAACAGCCCGATCCAGTCGAACAGCGTCGGGCTGGCGACGTCGCTCCAGGACGCGCCCTGCGCCCCACCGGCCAGCAGCGACCCCTGGCTGGCGCGGAGGCTCGTCGGCCGCGTGGGCGTCGCGGTCCGCGTCGCCGTCGGCGTCCGCGTGATGGTCGCCGTGCGCGTGGGCGTCGCCGCGACGCTCGGCGTGGCCGTGGGCGTCGGCGAGGCGCCGCCGGTGTCCGGCGTGGCGGTGGGAAAGGCGTTTGGCCCCCCGCCCACCAGCGTCGGCCAGTCCCCGCAGCTATCCGTCACCGTCAGCGGCACCGTCGCCGCCTGCCCCGCCACCGCCTGCCGCACAGTGAAGCTCGTCTG